>BTVV01000080.1:0-26999 GCA_045863855.1 Planctomycetota bacterium
TTACGACCTCGAACAGCAATTCCGCGCCGGCCTTGGAAAAGGGCACATAGCCCAGCTCGTCGAGCACCAGCAGGTCATGGCGCTCGATCTGCTTCTGCAGCCGCTCTAGCTTGCCCGTCTCCCGCTCCTCCAGCAGGCTCGTCACGAGTCCCGCAAGGTGGGGGCAACGGGAGCGATTCGGGTGATTATTATGATCACCCCCAAGGTTCAGGCTGATTGGGCGTTACGTGGGTGGATTCAAATACGAAATCATTTCGCTTTTGGAGTCTTGGGGAGAGATCGACTGGGCGCGACGGCGCGGCAATGGCGGCGAGGTCTGCGGATTCTGGGTTACGTATTACCGAACTAAGGCAGGAAGGGGAAAGTCGATCTGCGACGGTAATTCGGTAAGGAAGGGCCGGAAAATACGATCAGAGATTGGGAAAGGATACCCCGAGATGTTCGCAAGTCAGGGGCGCAGACTGCTTTACAATCTCAATTCGGGAAGACGGGTTAAACAACGGTCCCGATGCGGCGCTGGCTTGGCTGGATCAAGCCGCCCAGCCAGTGGGTTGAGTGCACAAGTGGTGTGCAAATGTACTCCAGGCGAATTTTTGAAACTGGAGACCTGTTGTCGAACCGGGTCCGCTCGATGAGTCAAAGAGCCCCTTGGGACGGGCACGTTCGGGGCGAATATGGCAAGGCAGACCGGCTTTGAGGTCGTGAACATGGCTACCGATATCGCACCACTGACCCTGGAACAGATCCGCCACCGTAAAATCGATCTGCCCGTCTGTCCCGACATGCTCGTGCGGCTCAGCCAGGTTTTGGGCAATTCCCGGTCGCATGTGGACGAAATCGTCGGCGTGATCCAGGTCGATCCGACCCTGATCAGCCAGATTCTGCGTGTGGCGAACTCGGCCGCCTTCGGCACGGCAAGAAACATCCTAAGCATTCCTCAAGCGGTGATCCGGCTGGGCGTTGACGAGATTGCGCGGATTGCTTCTTTCCTGCTCACCAAGCGGCTCTTTCAACAGGGCACGCGCGCCTGGACCCCCGCGTGCGAGGCGTTGTGGCAGCACTCGTGTATGACCGCCGTCGTCGCGCGCAAACTGGCCGGCCGTTGGAACCCGCGCATGTCCGACACGTTTTTCACCGTGGGCATGTTGCACGACTACGCCAAGACGCTCCTCTTGCAAGTCGCGCCCGGCGACTACCCAGATTTGGACGACCCAGTCGCCGGACACGGGGAAGCGCTGCTGGCTTGGGAACAGGAACACTTCGGCACCTCCCACACCCAGTTGGGCGGAGAACTGCTCTCGTATTGGGGTTTGCCGAAGACGCTGGTGGATCTGGTGGCGCACCATCACCGGCCGCGTGAGGACTCCGGTCAGGCAGGGCAACTTTTCGATACCGCCAACAAACTGGCCGTGCATTTGGACGAAGCGGGGCAGACGTTGCCTATGGCGCCCGATCTGCTTCGCGCGTTGAGCGATTTGGGCATCGAAAAGGATGTGCTGGCAGCCTTTACGCAGGAAGCGCAGGCCGAGATGGACAAGCTCGACGCCATGCGGCGGGCAGGGAACGTCCCAGCGGGCGCACACCATCAGGTGGGCGGCGTGGACCCGCCCGAGCGCGACGCTTCCGGAAAAGCCTGAAACCCGCAACTTTTATTTAATGGGTCTGCTTTCAAATCTCGAACGAGGTCAGGCTCAGCGCCGGCTCGCCCAGGATGCGACGCATGGCCAGCAGAAGTTCCGGCGGCGCGAAGGGTTTCTCCAGAATATAGCGCGGCGGTATCGAAAGCCCTTGCTTGCGCAGCGGTTCGCTGTAACCCGTCATGAACAGGATGCGGCAATCCGGGAAGCGCGCCTGCACGCGCCCGGCCAGTTCGTACCCGTTGATTCCAGGCAGCATCATGTCCGTGACCAGCAGATCGGGTTCGAAATCCGGCTGGCGCTCGAACAAGGCGAACATATCGTCGCCGTCGCTGGCCGAGCGTACGTCGTAGCCGCAGACATCGAGCGCGTCCTGCAGCAGCGTCCGGATGCCCGCGTCGTCTTCCACCACCAACACTTTCTCGGTGCCGGTCATCTCTTCATCCGGGGAGGGTTGGAGCTGCGGAGCATGCGGGATGCATTCGCCTGCGTACGGGAAAAACAGGCGCACGGTGGTGCCTTCGCCGGGGCGGCTGTACATCTGCACGTCGCCGCTGTTCTGAAGCATGATCCCGTGAATGATCGAGAGACCCAGGCCGGTTCCCTTACGCCGCTGCTTGGTCGTGAAGAACGGCTCGAAGGCGCGCCTCTGCGTTTCGGGATCCATGCCGATGCCGTTGTCTTGGACGTCCAGCACCACGTACAGGCCCGGGCGTAGACCCGGAAAGCCGGCCGCCGTCGTGCTGTCGAGTTCCAGTTGGCTAGTGCGCAGCAGGATGGTCCCGCCGTCGGGCATCGCGTCGCGCGCGTTGACGATCAGGTTCACCACCACCTGCGTAAGCTGCGCGGGGTCGACTTTGACGGTAGAGAGCGCCGCGTCGAAACACGTCTTGAGTTCGATGTTTTCGCCGATCAGCCGGTTCAGCATCGTCTGCGCCGTGTTCAAGGCGTCGTGCAAGTCCACTTGCTCGGGAGAACTGGGCTGGTTACGCCCGAAGGCCAGAAGCTGCCGCACCAGTTGCGCGGCGCGCTCGGCGCTTTCGTGGATGTCCTTCACGTGCTGCTGGATCTTGGGGCGTATTTCCTCGCGCTGGATCAGTTCGCAGGCGGCCATGACCACCGTGAGCATGTTATTGAAGTCGTGCGCGATGCCCGCCGACAGCCGGCCCAGCGCCTCCAGTTTTTGCGTCTGCATCTCCAGATCGGTGATGCCCATCCGCGTCGTGATGTCCGCGCCGTAGATCAGAATGACCGGCTGGCCGTCCAGAGCGTCGGGAATCGATTTAAGGGTCAAGCCCAGCAGGCTTGGCGCGCCTTGCGGATTGCGAAACGGCTGTTCCAGCGCCACCGGGTGCGCCGAATAGCGGCAATCCCGCGCGGCCTTCAAGACCGGCTCCACGCGCCCCGGCCAGCCGCACTCCGGCAACGCGCGCCCCAACGCCGTTTCGCGCGAAAGGCCCAGCACGCGTTCGGCGCAGGAGTTCAGGTAAACGATCCGGTCGTGGACATCCAGGCCCAGCAACAGCGAGGGCAGTCCTTCCACCAAGCGGGCAATCAGGCGATCCGCGGGAGCGGAACCTGAATCGGATGGATTCGAACCCGGGTGTGCGCTCATGGCGTCTATGCGTTCCTACCTGCGGTTCCCTACTGCCAGGGGACGATGCCTTGCGCCAGTGCGGCGCCCAAATCGGAGGTCTGGACGCCCTCGGGCGGTGCGAGGCGGAAGCGGGAAGTCGGAAGTTCGGCGTTGAACGAGTATTCGGTCGCGATCAGTTCCAGCGCGATCTGGCGGTCGGCGCCCATGATCGTCACGCGCCCCGGCGCCGTTACCTGCGCGCCGCCCGTGCCCAGCGGTTGCGGAGCATAGCCGTCATAAAGCACCTGACCCAGGAGCGCCCCGCTGGGGCCGTACAACTCTTGGCGCGCGAAGGCTGCCATTTGCGGCAGCAGCACCAGCCGGCGCAACAGCGCGCGGCGGCCATCGGCTCGGCCATACACGCTGACCCAGTCGTCCGCCCCGCTGCCGTTCATGCGCCGTTCCACCGCCCGTTCCGACCAAGCCCGCGGAAAGAAGAGGTCGTGCACGCTTCCGATCTGTGCCAGCAGCGCCAGCTCCGAACGCTCCACCGACTGAACCTGCGACGTGGTGCCCCGGTAGAAGCGGTTCTTGCGCGGCAGCCAGAGTTCCATCGAGCCTTCGGCCGCGGCCAGGTCCAGGACCACCAGTTCTTCGTGCTTCAAGCGCAGCCGGAACGAGCCGTCCGCGTTGCCCAGGTACACGCCGTTGAGGGGGAAGCTGCGCTGTTCCTTGAGCTTGTGCAGGCGCACGTCCAGCCGCGCCGTCACGGTGCTGACTTGCTGGCGGCGCGCGTCGGTTTCGGCGACGGCAGCGGCCGGATCGCGCAGCGTGCGGGCCGCCGGCGCCTCGACGGGCGGCAACCCCACCGGCTCCAGCGCGCAGCCGCTCAGTAAGAGCGCGCAGCATCCCAGCGGCGCCAGCCGGACCCTTCGAAAGCGTGAACGCATGACGGACATCGTGTGACTCCCGGTTACTCGCGGTGCTGCAGGCCGTAGCGGCTGGCTTTGGCATAGAGCGTCGAGCGCCCCACCTTCAGCGCCTTGGCGGCTTCGCGGAAATTCCAGTCGTGCTGTCGCAGCACGGTGCGTAAGGCGACCTTTTCGAATTCTTCGAGTGGATTTTCCGAATCGCGGATCAGCTTGGCGCAGAGCGTTTCGGAATCCGAGCTCCCCGTCGAGCCAGCTTGTTCCGAAAGGACGGCAGCCGGTACGGGCGCCGCCGTGACCGCGGACGCGCGCGGATGCGCCGCGTGGTCTCCCGCGGGACGCAGATTCAGCATGCTCTTTTTCAGTACGCCGCCGTTGGCCACGATGCACGCATGCTCGATCGCGTTTTCCAGCTCGCGGATATTCCCCGGCCAGGCGTGCGCGCAAAGCGTCTCCAGCGCGTCGGTATCGATCTCCGTCGGCCCGCGGCCGACTTTCTTCACCGCGCGCTGCAGGAAGTGGTACGCCAGCACCGGAATGTCCTCGAGGTGCTCGCGCAGCGGCGGCAAGTGCAACGGGAAGATCGCGATGCGGTAGAAAAGGTCTTGCCGGAACGTGCCTTCTTCCACCATCTCGTTCAGGTTGCGGTGCGTGGCGCAGATCAGCCGGAAATCGACTTTGCGGATCGAACTGGACCCGATGCGCTCGATCTCTTGCGTCTGCAGGACGCGCAAGAGCTTGGCCTGGACCGAGTTGGAAAGCTCGCCGATCTCATCGAGGAAAAGCGTTCCGCCGTCGGCGCGCTCGAAGCGTCCCAGCCGCCGCTCAACGGCCCCCGTGAATGCGCCGCGTTCGTGCCCGAAAAGCTCGGATTCCAGCAACGTCTCCGGCAATGCCGCGCAATTCACTTTGATAAACGGACCTTCGGTGCGCCGGCTCCGGCGCTGGATAAAATTAGCCAGGATCTCCTTGCCCACCCCCGTCTCGCCGGTGATCAGCACCGTCGAATCGGTCTCGGCCACGGCCTGCGCGGACTGGTAGATCCGCCGCATCGCCTCGCCCGAGCCGACCGGAACGGTCTCCGTCCCGGCCAAATCCTTCACGCGCTGGCGCATCGACTGAAGCTCGGTCAGCTTGTCTACCGAAGAGGTCAATTCCAGCAGGCACAAGGGCTTGCGGAAAAAGTCCGCCGCCCCGCGCTTCATCGCCTGAACCGCCAACTCGATATCCGCGTGCGCCGTCATCACGATTACTTCGCACGAAGGCGCGCGCGACTTTACTTCCTCCAGCACTTCCAGCCCGTTCATGTGCGGCATGCGCATGTCAGTCAGCAAGAGGTCGATGTTGTATTCGTCGAAGCTCTTAAGCGCCTGCCGCGGGTCGGAATGCGTGAGAATCGTTCGGCCGGGCTGCTGCAACGCATCCCGGATCAGCTCCAGCGTTTCCGGCTGATCGTCCACGGCGAGTATGACCGTTGAAGACATGCCCACCAACCTCCGCGCTACCGTCGTGTACCGCCTGCACGAAGACCTCTAAAGCAGACCCAAGGCCAATCGTCCAAGATTCAGGAATCGCATTGGCTTGAATTCTGTATCTTGCGCATTCTCCTTTAGTTGTGCGATTGCACGGGAGCACCGAAAGACGCCGCTTCGGCAGCTTTTTCCGATATACAGCATGCTCGTGGGGAGGAATGTACTGGCCGATATTGCAGAGTGAGAAGACGCTTAAGCCTCGGTGCCGATCCCTGGTGCATGAGACGCGCCGGCTTCGGCGTAGCCGGCCTTGATACGCTCCAGGTTGCCGGTGGCGGTACGGATATCCTCCAACTCGCGAGCGGCTTCGTTACGCTGGCGAAGGAAGAAGGCCTGGAGGCTGGCGTCGGCTTGGATGGCGGCCTGCAATTGAGCCGTCGGCACATCGCCGGTCGCCAGGCGCGGCTTGAGTTCACCCAGCAACTCCACGTAGCGCGCCACGCCGGCGTCCATGCGCGCCCAAGCCTCGCCGGCCGCCGCGTCCTGCAACTCGGCGCTCAACGCGCCGAGCGCTTCGAGCAGGACGCACGTTTCCGCGTGTGCGGCGGCGCGTTCCATCAGGCCACCAAGGTTCCGGCGGTTCGCGTTCCACGCGGACCGGCCGGCGCAGCGCCCGTGGGCGCGGCCGCACCGTCGAGCATCCCGCACCAGGCCTCGTGCAGCGAAGTGAGCAGATCGTGTACCTCTCGCAGCACGGCCGGGTCGAGTGCCTGGGCGGTCTCGGTCAGGCGGTACTGCATGTACTCGTAGACGCGCGCCAGGCTCTGAGCCAGTTCGCCGCCCTCGCGCCGGTTGAGGCTCGCGCTCAGCTCGGCAATGATCCGCTGCGCGTGGACCACCAGGCGCAGCGCATCCGCCCGGCAGCGAGGATCTTTCGATTCGGCCGCCAGCAGCGCGGCCTGTTCCAGGTCGCGGCAACCACGGTCGAAGAGCAGTTCGACGAGTTGCCCCGGCGTCGCGCTGGCGACCTTGTCCTCCAGATAGGTGCGTGCTCCCTCGTACACGGCCTCCTCCTTTCGCCATCCCTGGCGGAAAACGGGCATCCTTTGCGTCATTTACTCGGATTCTGCAAATTGCTGAGGATCCCGGACAACCCGCCTTGCAGGTCGCCGATCGCCTTTTCCATCGCGTTGAAGCGCGCCCGCAGGCGCTGCTCGGTCATCTCCATCTTGCGTTCGAATGCCGAGATCGATTTTCGCACCGTCGCGATGCTCGATTCCATGCGGTCGGGACGCTCGGCCACCGGCCCGTTCCCGAAGAGCGTCTGGCCGTCGACGAACGCGACGACTTTGCCCATGATGCCCGCCTGCGCGTCGGCCAGGATGGACTTCACGCCTTCCGGATTGTCCGCGAGCGCCTGATTGAACTTGTCCTTATCGAAGGTCAGCGTCGCTTCGGTTCCCGTGGTGCCGATGCCGATGCCCGATAGAGTGCTGGGACCGTTGGTGACGCCGGCGACCGAGGCGGCGACCGTGCGGCGCAGATTGCGCGCCAGCGCCAGGACGCCTTGCTCGCCGTGCAGCGCTTCGACCTTCGCGGTCGAACCGGTGCCGGTGATCTTCGACTTGGCCTGAATGAACGAGGTCAGCGTGTTGTACGCATCGACGAAGGCTTGGATTTTATCGCTCATGGCGTCGTTATCGGGACTGACCGTTACCTGCGTGTTCCCGCTTGAGGCGGTGAGGGTAAGCGAAAGGCCCGCGAGGCCCGTTTCGGCTTCGGTGAACAGGTTGTCCACGCTCGTAATGGGATTCCCGCCGTTTACACCGGCGATGGAGATGGACGCGTTCTGCCCCAGCGTCGTCGAACCGCCCAAGCCCATGGACGCGACGAAGTTTCCCGAGACGTCCTCGGCGAAGATGCCCAGCGCTCCGTCGATTTTGTTCGTCAGCACCAGGCGATCCTGAAAGCCGTCGTAGGTGGCATTCACGCCGGCTGAGGAGTCGTTGATGCGCTTGATCACATCGTTCATCGAGTCGGCGGACGGATCGAATGCGATGGAGACGCCGTTGATCTTGAACTCACCGGAACCGCCGTCCACGATGGCCGTCCGCGCGCGCGCTCCGTTGGCGCCGCCGTCGTTGAGTTTGGCCGACATGTTCAGTCGTCCCAACTGGGACGAACTGCTCACCGTGTGCGAAGATCCGCTGGAAGTGAGTTTCATCAAGCTCAGCAGGTTGCTGGAATCGGCACTGGAGCCCAGCAGCAGCGGCCCGTCGCCGGAGTCCACGAATTCCAGAGTCACCGCATCGGAGCCCGAGGCGTACGCGGCGGTAAAGACGCCGCTGCCGCCCATCGCCGTCTCGATCTGTCCAAGCACGTCGTTAAGGGTATCGGTTTCGGCGACGGCGATCTGCTGACCGTTCACAGTAAAGGTGCCCGCCTTGAACGCGCTCCCGAACGCGGAAGCGTCGTTCAGCGCGGCGTCGGGATCGATGCCCAAGCCCACGTCCGTCGCGCCGCTCAGGACGCTCGCGCTGGCTTTCTGCAGGATCGTAATGTCGTACGTGCCGGGCAGCGCATTGCCGCTCGCGGTGGCCGAGAGCAGCGCCGTATTGCCCGCCACCGCTTTGTGCGAGACGGCTTGGTTCAACGTCGCCAGCGGTTTGGCCGCGGTGCGCAGCGCCGCGAGGCGCGAATCCAGATCGCGGTAGGCCGTTTGCCGCCGCAGCAGCAAATCGCGCTGCGCGGTCAGGCGGTTCAGGCCCAGCCTCTCCACATTCATCAGTGCTTCGACAATGCTGTTGGTATCGAGCCCGCTGTTGATGCCGGAAAAATTGATGTTGGCGGCCATGCCCGAAGTTCCCGAGGTTAGCTTGCGTCCACGTTACATTTTTCTTATCGGCGCGTTCTCGTGCGGCGACAGGGGCGGGCCTTCCCGAAGGCCGAAATTTCCGCCTGTCCGATTATGTCGGAACATCCTGCCGGATGGTCCTGCCGGAAAAGCCGCTCCGGCGCCGCATGGTAGGGAACCATGCAGACGGCGGGCCAGAAGGCGTGTGTGAGCGAGAAGGACGCGCGGTCAGGTGGCGGCAGGTTCGGTCCAAACCCGCTCGGAATCGACGCGCAGGGAGCGCGGCGCGGACGCTTCGGCCGGCCGGCTGGGCGGCGGATCGACGCGCAGCCCCAGCCGTTCCAGGCGCACGTGCATGCCTTGGCCGGGGGCCGGTTCGAGGTTCAGGCCCAGCTCGTCCAGCGCCAAGCGCGGGGGCGTATCGGTATCGGCGTACGCGGCTTGGCCTTCGATTTCGCCGGCCAGAGTCTCGGCGGCATCCAGGAAATCGTCCATACGGTCGCTGGCCGTAGCCGCCACCCACTCGCCTGCCGCCGCCAGTTGATCGGCGCCGATCACTCCATCCAGGCGCTCGCGCATCGCGTCCAGGCGTTCGAAGAAGTCCGGGCGTTCTTCCCGCATCTGCTCCAACGCGGCTTCGATATGCCGCCGGATTTCGTCGAGCATGGTCGAAAGCGAGGGCGCCGAATGCTGCTGGCCGCGTGGGTAGGCGAACGCATCCAGCGGCACGTTGTCGGATTCGGGTGCGGCGGTCACGGGCCGGCTGATGCTCACGGCATCCGCAGGCGCCAGAAACGGGGATGCTTCGGCGGCGCTTGCGCGTCCCGAAGGGGGGGGTACGCGGATGGAGGCGGATACCAGATCAAGTGGACTTACGTATTGCATACGGCACCCCCGGCGGAGATTACGTCTCCGCCATCCTCGGAGCGGCGGAATGGCAAGCCACGCGCATGCAGGCGCTGCCGTTCGCATCCTGCTTCCAGCGGCATTCCATGCCCAGGCGCTGCAGCGAGCGCATTCCGTGCTCGAATTCCAGGCTTTCCGGAGCTTCCGGAGCGCCCTCGCATGCCGCGTCTTCGAAGGTCATGCGGAACGAGGTGAGGAAGCCTTCGGACCCTAGCGGCGAGGCATCGATGCGCAACGCGACGCGCTTCCCGCCGGCCTTCAGCTTGCTCCCGTGCCGGATCAGCGCGTCGAGGCACATGAACAACGCCAGCCGCGTCTCGGCCACCTTGATCGCCACGTCCGGCAGGTGTTCGGGAATATCCAGCTCCAAGGTCAGCCCTTCGGCCTTCGCTTCGCAGGTGCCCAAATCCATCAGCTGCCGCAGCAAGCGGTTGGGACTGAAGGTTTGGGGCAGCGACTGGCGCGACGTCGAGAACCCGCTGATGCTTTCCACGAACGCGCGCAGGTTCTCCGTGTACACGTGCAGGCGGTCGAGGAGCATGTCCCGGTTCGCGCCTTGGCGGTGCATGCGAAGCAGGTCGGCGTAGCCGATCACGCTGGTTAACCGGCTGTTCAGCTCGTGGCTGACGGCCGAGACCATCCGGCCCAGCAGGAAGAGGCGTTCCATCTCGTAGGCGTCGCCGGGTCCGACGGAACCGTTTCCTCGCGCGGGAACGGTTTCGGGAATCAAGGTGAGCTGATCCCAAGTGGGCATCGCGGGAGGCGGGGTGACGGATTGAACAGCCAGCATGAGCGGATCTCCTGACCAACCTTTATGGACCACTCATCGGCGCGCGATCCGGGCGCATGAGGGCTAAAACGGAAAAAGCCTCCGGAATCCGGAGGCTCTTTCCCCGACTCGACTTACACGCGCCTTTCCGGCGCCGGTTCGCGGCTTGGCGGGTTTAGTTGCCGAGCAGCGAGAGCACGTTCTGCGTGGACGAGTTGGCCTGCGCCAGCATCGCCGTCGAAGCCTGCACCTGGATCTGGTAGCGCGAGAGGTTCGTCGTCTCCTTCGCGATGTCCACGTTGCGAATCCGGCTTTCCGCGGCCGAGATGTTCTCCGAGTAGTTCTCCAGGCCGGTGAGCGTGTAGTTCAGGCGGCTCTGACTGGCCCCCAGCAAGCCGCGCTGCGAAGAGAGCGTCGTCACGGCGTCCTGCACCGTGCTGACGTCCGCGATGTCCAGGTTGCCCAGGTCGGTCAGCACGCTCGAACCGTCCAAGCCCAGGATGTCCTGCACGTTCCCGTCGGCGTCGACCACCAGCCCCGACAGGTCCGCGGCGAAGATCGAGAGGCCGTTGTACTGGGCGTTGTTCAGGATTTCGGTCGCCTGCGTGGCCAGCTCCGAGAACTCCGCCGAGAGGTTCAACAGGTCGTCGGCGCTCTTCGTCGGATCGCCGTACTCGACGCCCAGCTCTTCGAGGCGGCCGAGGATGTCCGAGACGTTTTGCAGGTAGCCGTCGGCCGTGTTGATGAAGGCGTTGGCGTTGCCGATGTTTTCGGCCGCCATGTTGGCGCCCTTGACCTGCGCGCGCATCCCTTCGCTGATGGCCAAGCCGGCCGGGTCGTCGCTGGCGCGGTTGATGCGCAGGCCCGTGGCCAGCTTTTCGGCGGAACTGGCCAGCCCGGCGGTAGCCCGGCTGTAGTTCTTGAAGACCGTGACCGCGGCGGAGTTCGTGACGATGCGAGACATGTATGGCTCCTTCCCTGGGTTTTGTTTTGAGCTTCGGGCTTCCCTGCCCTCTCGCTCTGTCCTTCGTAACCAATACTCTCATCGTCGGCCGCTTAGAGTGCATAAGGCTGGATCGCGAAAATCGTGTCGTTTTGACAAAATTGCCGATATGGAAACGCTTACCGGAAAGAACTGCATGCACGGGCGGGGTGGGGTGGAATCATGCAAGTGGAGGTGTGGAAACAAAAAAGCCCCGGCGTGAGCCGGGGCCTTTGGTTACGTGCTCGGAAACTTCGGTTACCCGAGCAGGGACAGTACGTTCTGGGTCGAGGAGTTGGCTTGCGCCAGCATCGCCGTCGAAGCCTGGAGCTGAATCTGGAAGCGCGAGAAGTTGGTCGTCTCCTTCGCGATGTCCACGTTGCGGATCCGGCTCTCGGCCGCGCTGACGTTCTCGGCGTAGTTCTCCAGCCCGGTCAGGGTGTAGTTCAGGCGGCTCTGGCTCGCGCCCAAGGTACCGCGCTGCGAAGACAGGCTGGTGATGGCGTCCTGGATGGAGGCGACGTCATCGATGGCCGCGGCGGCGATATCGCCGGAAGCCGTACTGCCGTCCAACCCGCTGATCGACTGCGTGTTGCCGTCGGCGTCGATGACCAACCCGCTGAGGTCGGCCGCGAAGATCGACACGCCGTTGTACGTGGCGTTGGCGAAGATGTCCGACGCCTGCGCCTGCAGTTCGGCGAATTCCGCCGAGAGGTTGAGCAGGTCGTCCGCGCTCTTCGTCGGATCGCCGTACTCCACCGCCAGCTCTTCCATGCGCCCGAGGATGTCCGAGGCGTTCTGGAGGTAGCCGTCCGCCGTGTTGATGAACGCGTTGGCGTTCGCGATGTTCTCGGCCGCCATGTTGGCGCCCTTCACCTGCGCGCGCAGCGTTTCGCTGATTGCCAGGCCCGCCGGGTCGTCGCTGGCCCGGTTGATCCGCAGGCCCGTCGCCAGCTTTTCCGCCGAGGAGGCCAAACCGGCCGAAGCGCGGCTGTAGTTCTTGAAAACCGTGACGGCGGACGAGTTCGTTACGATGCGAGACATGTGTACTACTCCTTCCGTGGTTGGGGTTCGGTGCTCGGGCATCCTTGCCCGAGCCTTAAGTTTCGCTGCACTGACGGCCACGATCGGGGACAGTTCGCTGCCCCGTTTCCTTCGACCGCGATCCCTGGGTGCCGCTGGAGCGCTCCTTTCTCAAGCGCGGACCCGACTGCCGGACAGATGACCCATCGGCAGCCGAACCGGCCGCTTAAGGGCACGAGGTAAGATTTTTGGAATATCGGTAAACCCAGCCGGAGCATGCGGAAGCGATTGCCGAGTTCGGGCATGAAAAAAGGCAGCCTGGCGGCTGCCTTTAGGGGCTATAGGCCCAAAGAAATCCCGCAACCTACACGGCCGTGCGAGCTTCCGAAGCACACAGCGCTTCCGCGTACGGTTTCAATGCACGCAGGCGCTCCTTCAGCGTCCCCACCATACGAGCGTTCATCCCGCCGCCGGTGTTCAGCTCGTCGTAGAGGTCCTGAATCGCCTGGCTGCACACGCCCAGCACCTTCTCGCGATAAGCCTTCTGCAACAATTGGGTGATCCGGACCCGGTCTTCAGTCGCTTCGACTTCGCGTACGAAGTCGAGGAACCGGCCCATCCAATCGGCCAGCCGCTCGCGTTGCCGCTCGGCTTGCTTGGCCCCGAACGAAGCCGTCGCGCGCTCGGCCAGCGTCTTGCGCCAATCGAGCACCGGCAGCGCGGCCAGCATCTCGAGCGCGCGATCTGGATGCACGTGTTCCAAAGCGCCGATCCGCGCGCCCCCCGTGGTTACCGGCACGATCTTCAGTTCCGGATGCGCCACGACGAACTTTTCGAATTGATCCAGGTAGTGCTTGAACATGTGCGACGTGCGCAATTGCGGATTCACGTAGCCCGCCACCGGGAGCCACTCGTCTTTCACATGCAGATCCATGAGTTGCTGCGGCAAAGCGCCGTCGACGTGCGTCGCGCCGTCGGGCGCGAAGGCGAAATCCATGCCCACGAGGTACAGCGTGCGTGCGCCCATCTTCAGCGCCACATCGGCCGCGGTTCCGCCGACGAACATCATGTTGTCCCAGGTCTTGCGCTTCCCGTCGGGGCTCAGGCGCGCGCACCAGTAGGGCGAAAGGCACAAGGTTTTGAAGCGGGCGTGTAACGCGCGGTATTCGGGGTGTACGTGATGCCCCAGCACCAGCCCGGTCTTTTCGGGATCGAGCTGGCTGGCCGAACGCATCGGCGCTTCTTTCGGATCGACTGCGATCACCAAGTGCGGATCGATCCCCGCCGCGCGCAGCTTGGGCACCGCCGAATCGGCGGCCAGAATCGGAACGCGGTCCTGCATGAAGCGCAGGAAATTGAGCGCGTCGGGCAGCGTCGGGCCGGCGCCCACGAGCACTGCCGCATCCAGGTTCGCATGGCCGGCGAGCGCTTCCATGCCGGGGTGATCGACCGCCCAAGCCAAGTTCTCGAGCGTCTGTTTGACCCACACCAGTCCGGCATTATGCAGCGTCATGCGTACACGTGTGACCATATCGAAGGCCGTCATCGCGGCCTTGGTCAGGTTCAGCGCATCTTCGCCCTGCAAGGCCGCGTAAGCCGTGCGCAGCAACGGATCGAAATTCCGCAGCCCCGTGGCGCTCTTGAGCAAATTCTGAATCCCGGCCGTCAGCGCGGCTTCGTCCGGACCGACGAGGAGCTGCAAGCGCGGATCGCTCAGCACGTGGTCCAGACCTCGCGCCTCCAGCGCCGCACGCAGCATCGCCGGATAGGGCTCCAGCACCACCAGCCGCGCCTGCGGGCCCAGCACCTTCAGCAGCGCTTCGGCGGTGTAGCCGAAACCGAAGCCGAGCAGGAAGACCAGCCCATTCTCGGTATGCAGCTTCTGTTCGCGTGACCAGTCGCGCGCTTCTTCGGACGGCCGCGTGGTATCGTCGATCGCCAGAAACCCGTCGCCTACGCGCAGCGCCCCGAAGGGTTCTCCCGTTGGCGCCGAACGAACCTCGAGTCCCGCGGAGGTGTAGTCGGATTCCGGACTCTTGAGGAGTTCCCGCGCGTCGGCCACGAATTTTCGGTTAGCCAGCGCCTCCACATTCCGGCGCAGGCGCCGGTCCGCGGATTCCGGGGTACCGGGCGTGGCGGTTTCCGGGCGCGGACGCCCCATGATCGCGCAGCCGCGCACATGGCTGTTCCGCCCGTCTTCCAAGCGTTCAACTTCGAAATACTCGCCCACCACGCGGGCCCACCATTCGGGGGAGCGCACGCAGACGTGCAGGTACTCGCCGGCCAACTCCGGGCCGAAGCAATCGATGTTCGTCGCGATCTCGAAGTAGACGACCTTCGGCCGCTGCCGCTGCACGGCGCTGAAGAAGCCATGCAAGTCTTTGCCGTGGATGTGTTCCAGCACGTCGATGGAGTAAACCAAGTCGACTTGTCCGAAAACCGGTTCTTGGACTTGGGTGAAGTCGAGCCGCCGCACGCGATCCTTGAGTTCGGGGTGCGCCGTCAGCGCTACGTCGGAGACATCGACGCCGTGCGCATCGAGGCCCGCGTCGAGCAGCGCGCGGACGCCGTGCCCCTGCCCGCAGCCCACCGCGAGCGTGCTGCGCGCGCCGTGCGCGTTGCTTAATTTCAGCAGTGTCTCGAGCGCCGCCACTTCGGGGCTGTGCCCGGCGTAACGCACATCCTTCCAAACGGTGTTGTACAGTTCACGGTACTCCGGCATGTCCATCTCCCTTCGGTCCCTTGGCCTGCACCGGCTGGCCCAGCTTGCCCGAAAGCGCCTTGAGCGCCTGAACCCGTTCTTCCTTGCGGTCGGCCGTTCCGTGAGCCGATTTCGTTTCGTCGCGGATCTCGGCAATCAGCTCGCTGCGCAGGATCGTCACGCTGCGCGGCGCGCGAATGCCCAGCCGTACTTGGTCGCCGTCGACGCGCACGACTGTGATCTCGATATCCGGTCCCAGTTGCAGACCTTGGCCGGCTTTCCGACTGAGCACCAGCATGCCGGAACTCCTTTCAGATCAGAGGCCAAGGTTCACGGAGCGAGCAGCGGATGCCGGACGCTGTAGGCCGATGCGTTGTGCAGAACGGCTTGTTTGCCGGTCTTGGTGCGCATGTTGACCACGATCGGCGCGGCGAGGTTCAAGGTCGCCGCCGGCGCCCCGCGGCTGAGATTCACCAGCGAGAGCAGCATCGCTTCGCCCGGCCCGCGCAGATCCAGTTCGCGGTCGTCTTCCGTGCTCAACTCGGGCTCGTACCCGGGCAGCACCAGGAACGGATCGACCAGGTGGAAGGCCAGATCCTCGCCTTCTGCGTCCATGCGCAGAAACGGCGGACACTCCGTTTCGGCCGAAAGCGTGAAGCGCTCGCACAGAAACGGGTGCAGGCCCCCCAGCAGCTTGATCTTCAGCGGAAGCTCGATCGCGAGGCTGGGGGATTCGGAGGTCTGCAGGCTGATCACGTGCATGGTTTACCTCAGGTAATCGAGAAGACTGGTCTGCATGATGCGCGAGCCGACTTGCAGCGCCGCGCGATACGCCACGTCCAGTTCCGAAGCTTCTACCGCCGCTTCGGCCAGGTCGGTTTCGATCAACTGCGAGAGCTGCTTCTGAACCAACTCGAGGTGGTCTTCGTCGGTCAGCTCCGACTGATTCATCCGCGACTGCAGCCCGCCCACGCGGGCCAGCCCCGTGGTCAGGTGCGTCAGCGCGTCTTTCAGTTCCGGAAGGGAGATGCCCGTCACGCTCGCCGAGTCGTTGGCCAGAAGGAAATCGCGCAACCGGATCGCCGTATCGAAAAGGTCGACGCCCGCGGCGGTATCGCGCAGCGCGCCGAAGTCGCCGCCGGCCTCGTTGGAGCCCAGCAGGTTGTAGGCCATCGCTCGGCCGGGTTCGACTTCCAGCGAACGGTCTTCCCCGTTGCCTTGGTAGGTGACGGCGGTGATCCGCCCCTGGGCATCGCGCGTGGCCGTGAAAGCCGGCTGCCCCGTCTGGGTTCCGCTCAGGATCGTCCGCCCGCGGTAAGTCTGCGCGCCGACGTCGAGCATCCCTTCCAAAAGCTGGTCCACTTCCTGCGCGATGTTCGCGCGCTCGGCGGCGCCCAGCGTGACGTCGCCGGCGCGCACCGAAAGCTCGTCCATACGCTGCACGATCGAGACGGCCTGATTCAGCGCGTTGTTTGTCTGTTCGGTCCAGGCCTGGCCTTCGTCGAGGTTGCGCAGATTCTGTTCCAGCGTCGACCGGGTGGTATGCATCAAGTGGCTGCGCGCGGCGTCGCCGGGCGCGTCGCTGGCATTTTGGATGCGAAGGCCCGACGCGATCTGCTGCTGGACCTTGATCTGGCGGGCCAGCAGGTCCTGGTAGCGCGGTACCAGGCCGCCGTAGCGCTGGGAGTCGGAGATTCTCATGTTAGCGGCCCACGATGCCCATGCGGTTGATGATCATGTCCATCATTTCGTCCACGGTGGTGATCAACCGCGCCGAAGCTTCGTAGGCGCGCTGGAACGTAAGCAGATTCGAAAGTTCCTCGTCCATGTTCACGCCGCTTACGGCGCTGCGCCGTTCGGCCACCGAGGCGCGAATGCGCTCGAAATCCCCCAGCGTCTCCGTCGCGCGCTTGCTGCCCGAACCGAGGTCGAGCACCAGCGAGTTGAAGGCTTCGTTTAGCGTCATGGTCGGTGTTCCGCCGGGAATCACCTTGAGGTCGCGTAACTGAGCGATCGCCAGCGCCAGATCGTTGCCTCCGGGGGCGGCGGTCGTTGAGGCGGCGATCTGGGCCGGATTGGACGCCAGCGCCGGGTCGAGTCCGATCGTCGCCGCATCGGTTCCGGCGAAGAAGGCGCCCGCCGGATTGCCCTGGAGGTCGAAGCCCGCTGCGTGCCGCGAGTTGACTTCGGAAATCAGCGTCGCGGCCAGTTGATCGAGTTGCGCGCGCGTGCCGTCGACTTCCCCGAAACTCTCCGTGAAGCCCTGAAACGCACCCGAGGTGAACGCCAGCGGGTTCCCGCCCAGCTGCACCTCCATATGGTTTGTCCCGCCGTTCAGCACGGCGCTCAGCGCGAACGAGTTGACGCCCGAGACCAGCACGTCGCCGTTCACGTCGATGTCCAGCATCCCGTTGGGTTGTTCGACGACATGAACGTCGGTAAGCCTGGAAAGCTTCTCGACCAGCAGATCGCGCCGGTCACGCAGATCGTTGGCGTTCGCGCCGTTTAGTTCCGCGCGGGCGATCTCGCGGTTCAACTCGGCGATGGACTGCGTGTAGCCGTTGGCTTTGGCGACCGCCGCCGTGACCGTGGTATTCAAGCCGGTGTTCAGGTCGTCCAGGCGCCGCACGCCGCCGTGAAAGACATCGGCGATGCGCTGGGACAGATCCAGCAGCGACTGGCGCGCGCCCATCTCTTCGGGGCCGCTGGTGAGATCCTGCCAGCCGTTCCAGAACGCATTGAGCGCCTCGCCCAGCGAGCCGTTGGTGGCATTGCCCAGCATCGTCTCCAGCGTGCCCAAGGTCTGGGCGTTTACTTCCCAACGCCCGACCTCGCTCGTCTCGCCGCGGATCGTCGCGTCGAGTACCGACTCGCGCAGACGCACGATCGCATCGACCTGCACGCCTGTCCCGAAAATGTGCGGCTGGAGGAAGATCGGGTAGCTCGACGAAAGCTCCGCGCGCTGCCGCGTATAGCCTTCGGTGTTCGAGTTCGTGATGTTGTGCGAAGTGACGCCCATGGCGATCTGAAAGGTCTTCAAACCGCGGGTGCCGACCTCGAGCAGCGCGTTGGCGGTTAGCACGTGCGAAGCCCCTTTAGGCGGAAGTGCTCACGTGGGCGTGCATCGGAAGCGCCTGGCGGCGCCCTTCGGCGTCGTACTCGCTTTTGGGCAACAGCGCCCCCAGCGTGCCGTGCAAGGCGCGCAATCCGCCCCGGGAGAGCACTTGGTTGCGCTTATTCTGCTCGAGGATCTCCAGCACCAAGTTACGCACCGCGGAGCGGTCGCTCATCTGGGCCAGCGCTTCTTCGTTGTGGGCCAGTTCGCCGATCAACTGGGCCTGGTTTTGCGCGTGGGTCAGGATCAGGTCGGCGTTGGCGCGGCTCAAGCCTTCCGTCAATCCGCGCGTCGCCTGAAGCAATCGGTTCAAGAGGTTCTGCACGGGGCACAAGGGAATCGTCTGCATGAGCTACTCCTTGCTGGGCGCCTCGGAAGAGGCGGACGTTTTTGCCGGGTCCAATTGCCGGACGATCAGTTCGGCCAGACCCAACGCGCCCCGTTCGGCGAGCTTGTCGGCCAGCGTTTCGTCCAGCATGTCGCGGTACATCCGGGAGGCCATGGAGCCTTCGATGAAGGTGCCCTCTTTCGAGCGCCCTTCTTTCAGAACTTGAGCCACCCAAAAGGCTTCGAAGTGCTGAGCGGCCTGCCGGAGGCGCGCTTGCGGCGCGGCTTCGGCAGGCTTCGCGGAGACGTTGGGTGTGGCGTTTACGTTCATGGTTTCAACCGCCCCAGGCATCCTGACCCATGACTTGAAAGCAAACGTCCGACCAATGCCGCTACATGATCACCAGTTCGGCGTGCAGGGCCCCGGCATCCTTAAGCGCCTGGAAAATCGCGATGATGTCGCGCGGGGAGACCTTTAACGAATTCAGCGCCCGGGCCAGATCGCCCAGGGTCGGAGCGTGCTCCAGCACCAACACTCGTGCATCTTGCTCCGTGACCGTCGTGCTCTGGTCCGGCACCACGACCGTCTCGCCTTTCGAAAAGGGTTCGGGCTGCGAAACATTCAGCGTATTCTTGACGGTAATAAAAAGGCTCCCGTGGCTGACCGCCGTCGGCGCGATGCGCACATCCGCGCCCGCCACGATGGTCCCGGTGCGTTCGTTGATCACCACCTTGGCCGAGGTATCCGGCGTAATGCGGAGGTTCTCCAGTTCGGCTACGAACGCGACGAGCTGCCCCTGATTGGTTACGCCGTTGGGGACGCGCACTTCCAGGCCGCTCAGATCGTTGGCGCTCGCCAGACCCGGCCACTTGACGTTGATCGCATCCACTGCTCGTTGCACGGTCGTGAAATCGGGCTGGCGCAAGCGCAGCCGCACGAAGCCTTCCCGAGCGATGAACGAAGGCACTTCGTTTTCGACGAACGCGCCGTTGGGAATGCGTCCCACCAGTGGATGGTTTTTCTGCACCGAAGCGCCGCCGCCGCCGCCGCTTCCGCCGCTGAAGCCACCGATCGAAAGCGCGCCTTGCGCGACCGCGTACACCCGACCGTCCGCGCCCACCAGCGGCGTCTGGATCAGGATGCCGCCTTGCAGGCTGCGCGCGTCGCCGACCGAACTGACCTGCACGTCGATGTGCGCGCCTTTCTTCACGAACGGAGGAAGCTTGGCCGTCACCATCACCGCCGCGATGTTTTTGCTCTTCACGTCGTCGGCCGAAATCTTGACGCCGAAGCGCGTCGCGAAGTTCGCCAGCTCCTGGTTGGCCAGGTCGCTGCTTTTATCGCCGGTGCCGTCCAGGCCCACCACCAAGCCGTTGCCGACGAGCTGGTTCTCACGCACGCCTTGCAGATCGGCCAGATCCTTGATCCGGATCTGGGCCGGCGCGAGGACGATCGCCGGCGTCGCGGCTTCGCCGGCCCAAAGTTCGGCCGCGGCCATGCTTACGAATAGAACGCCCAGCAGCAGAATGGCATTGTCGCGCATATTCGAGCCTCCGTACGGCGGGGGGATTTAAAAAAGGTTGATCCAGTCGAAGAGCCGCCCGACGAGCGTGCGCCGCTGTGCGTCGCTTAAGGGACCGCTTCCCGAAACGTTGATCCGCGCCTCGGCAATCTGCGACGAAAGCACGGTGTTGTTCGCCTGCACGTCTTCGGGGCGCACGATGCCCGTCAGCGTGATCACCTGCTGGTCACCGGCAATCAGCACCTTCTTCTGGCCCAGCACCACGAGATTCCCGTTGGGCAGCGTTTCGGTCACTTGCGCCGAAAGCGTCGCGCGGACCGAGCCCGTCTCCTTGATTGTCCCGCCGCCCTCGAAGTTCCGCGCGCTGCCGGCCTTGATGCTGGGCAATTCCCCATTGCGCTTTAACAAGTCGGAATAGACGAATTTGTCGACGCTCGCGTCGACGGACTGCGTCCGTTCGGTCTTGGTCGAACGGTCGCGGGAAGCGTCCACTTCTTCGACGATCAGGACGGTCAGCACGTCGCCTTTACGGTGCGCGGTCGTGTCGGCCACGAGCCCGTGGCGGCCGCCGTCGGGCTGCCACAGGCTGCCGTCGACGACTTGGGGCGGCGCGATTTCCAGCCGCACCGGTTCCGGCGCGACTACGGCCGCCGGCTGGCGGCAGCCCGAGACAACGATCAGCAGCAGGACGATGGAAACCGCGCGCAGCATCTTTACTCTCCTCGAAGGACTACAGACTGGCCTGGCCCGGTCCGGTCGTCCGCGCCAGGACTTCGTTCATGCTGTCCTGCAGGCGCAGCCGCACGGTCTCGCCCAACGCCGCGTCGCTGCGCGCCTCGGCGGAAGCCTTGATGGTCATCGAACCTCGTTCGACCAGCACGATCACCCGGTCGCCCCGGCGAATCACCGCCGGACTCGCGAAAAAGCGCGGCTCCAGCACGCGCCCCGCCGCGAGGGCGAACTGCGCCTGCTTGCCGACGTAGTGCTCTTTCTCCAGTACCGCGGAAGGCGCGTTGCGGATCAGCTCGCGCATCTCGTAGACGAGGTCGGCATCGGTCACCAGCGCGCCGTCGGGGATCGCCCGAGCCGCCAGCGCCATGCGCTGGAAGACGCGCACGCGCAGGCCCACCGTCGCATCCTCGATCGGTAGCCCTTCGCGCAGCACGCGCACCCGCACGATTTTGCGCCCGTGCGGGAAACTCCCGCCGGGCAATTCCGCCTGCAAATCCACCGCGCCCGGACGCACCGTCACGTCGCCGGGCTTCGTCGTCACTTCGATCTCGGCCTGCAAGTCAGGGCGTTCGGCGAAGTACGCCTGAAGCGCTTCGACAGCCGTGGCCGCCAGTTCTGGGCCCGGGATGACTTGGGTGCGCGCCAGGACCGCCGTGCGCTCCTCGCCGGTCAGCGCCACCGCATCCCGCGCGAGTCCTGCGCCGTTCAGCGCCGCGTACAGGTCGTTGCGGTCGAAGGTCCGCTTCTGGCCCGGCGCCGGCGCGCGGCCGACGCTCAAACCGCGCATGCGCTTCAACAGCTCCGCATCGCCATCGAGGTCCGCGACTTCGTCGAGCCGCACGTCGTCGCCCGCCGAAACGCCCGCCGCTTTCTGAGCCAGCCGCAGCACCGCAGTCTCTTCGGCCGCCCAGCAACCGGCGCACAGTCCGGCGAGCAGCCAGATCGAAATCGCGCGCATCGCCGTTATCTCCGGATGTTGTTGGCGGCCTGCAGCATCTCGTCGCTGGCCTGGATCGCCTTCGTGTTCACTTCGTACGCGCGCTGGGCGATGATCATGTTGACCATCTCCTGCACGACTTCGACGTTCGACATTTCGAGGAAGCCCTGCTGCACCGTGCCTACGCCGTTGGAGCCGGGCGTGCCGGAGACCGCGTCGCCGCTCGCGCTCGAGGCCGTGAACAGGTTGTGCCCGACCGCCAGAAGGCCGGAAGGGTTGACGAAGGTGTACAGGTCAATCTGGCCTTTTTGCGTCGCCGAGCCGTTCACGATCTCGCTGATCGTGCCGTTGGGACTGATCGCCAGCGCCGTCGCGTTCGGATCCACCGCATCGAAGCCGTCGACCTTGTAGCCGTCGGACGTGACGATCTCTCCTTCGGAACTCACCTGGAACGAACCGTCCCGCGTGTACGCTTCGGTTCCGTCGGCCAGCGTGACTTTGAAAAAGCCGCGCCCTTCGATCATCACGTCCAGTTCGCGGCCGGTCTGTTGCGGCTTGCCCGCAGTGAAGATCTTGCCCACCGAGGACAACTGCGTGCCGAGGCCGATCTGGATGCCCACCGGGATACCCGAGCCGTCGTCGGAACTGGCGCCCGGCGAGCGCAGCCGGTCGTAGATCAGATCCTGGAACGCCGCCTGGCTGCGCTTGAAGCCCGCCGTATTGACGTTCGCCAGATTGTTGGCAATCACGTCAATGTTCATTTGCTGGGCGCGCATGCCCGTGGCCGAAGCCCACATCGCTCGAAGCATCTGTACTCTCCTTGTACGTGCCCGTCCCGGGTTACGGGGCGAGGTTCTGGATGGCCGTGGAGAACAATCCGTCACCGATTTGCATGGCGCGCGTGGCAAGTTCGGTCAGCCGCGAGTTCTCCAGCATGGCGACCATTTCGTTCGGAAGATTGACGTTCGATCGCTCCAGCGTGCCCGTCAGCACGTCGGGCTTCGAGGCGTCGGTCATACGGTCGGGATCGGTCGCCGCGAACGCGCTTCCGCTGGTCGGGACCAGCACGCCGAGTTCCTTGGGAATCTCGATCCGCAGCTTCCCTACCTTCTGGTTGTTGACAAAAAGCGTGCCGTTCTCGGAAACCGTGATCTCGCCTTCCGGCAGCGTCAGCGTGCCTTCTTCACCCAGCACCGGGAAACCGTCGGAAGTTCGCAGAATGCGGTCTTCCCCTCGATCGAAGTGCCCGTTGCGCGTGTAGCGCACACCGCCGGGCGTCTCGACGGCAAAGTAACCCTCGCCGCGCATCGCCAGGTCCAGATTCCGCGCCGTGACTGTCAGTTCGCCGGCACTGGGATCCCAGACGCCGTCCACCATGCTCATGCCCATCTGCCGGGGCGTGTTCGGTTGCAGCGTATTCAGCGTTTCCTGAAAGGTACTGCCTTCGCCGGCGAAGATCGGCACATGCCGGCGATAGCCCAGGATTTCCGACGACGCCAGGTTGCGGCTCAACACTTCTTGTGCGTTGAACCGCGCTCCTAATGCGTTGCTGAGCGTGTACAGGCCGGGTGTCATGTCCGAGTCCTCCCCTTCGTGCCGGACGTAAAAGCAAGGGGCGGACCGAACGGTCCGGCAATCTCGGCAGATTCCCGTAAGGCTTTATAGACAAAATAGAAGAATCTTTGAGCGGGCGCGGGAGCCGACTGCAAAAAGCGCCCGAATCGGAAATTCCTGCCAGCCGCGGCTGCCGGGCTCCATGCTTCGCAACGCCCGGCTCGCGCATGTCCTGGCTTCGATTTGACAGCCTCGCTTGCGCCGACCTAGAATTGGTTGCAAAGACCTTCTAACGCCGCGCATGAGACCGAAGACCGTGAAGATTCTGCTGCTCACGCCCGACCAAGCCGTCGCAGAAGCCCTGCAAAAGCTTGGCCGGGCACTCGGCTACACGGTGGCGGCAAGCCCTGAACCCGGGAAGCTGGCCGAACAGATTCCCGTCGAGCGCCCCGATGTCCTGGCCTTGGCCGGGAAGCTGGGGGCCGCCGACATCCTGGACACGCTCAATGTCGTTCATGCTCTGGATGCCGCTGCCCGCCCGCTCGTCTTGCTGGGCGTGCGGAAAGGAACCCTGACCCATCCTCTGCCCATGGCCTTGCGCGAAGGCCTCGAACTCGTTGCCGAGCCCGACGACTGGGAAGAATGGCGCTTGCGCCTGCGTCTGGCCGAGCACCTCCGCCGAGGCCACTCGGCGGACGAACCTCGTGCAACCGGCGGCGCCGCCGGCATGAACGCAAAGGCGGTCATGGAGTGCATCGATTCCGCGATGCTGATCCTCGACGCAGACACCGGCGAAATCGTGGAATCCAACAGCCGCGCCTTGGACTGGTTCGGCCTGGACCTCGAGCAGCTCATGGCCCTGGGCTCGCGCACCCTACGCCGTGACCCGGTGGGGACCAACGCCGTCTCACCGCTCGACGAAGCCCTGGCCGGCCGACGTCCCACCTACGAGTGGGACCTCGTCACCAAGTCCGGCCGCCGCATCACCGGCGAGATCGCCCTCACGCGCCTGCCGGGCGTCGAGCCGCGGCTGGTGCTCATCAGTGCGCACGACATCAGCGAGCGCAAACGGGCCGAAGCCGAGTTGCGCCGATCCGCCGAGGAATACCACCGCCTCTTCGAGGCCGCCAACGACGCGATCCTGGTTTTCGAACCCAAGTCCGGCCGGATCATGGAAGCCAACGAACGCACGTGCCACATGTACGGGTACGAGCGACACGAGCTGGTGGGGAGCAGCGTGGCCGTCTTCTGCACCGCAGTGAAGCCCGCAGAAGAGACCGTTCGCGAGATTCTCGAGGCCGACGGCAAGGAAATCGTGCACCGCAAGAAGTCCGGGCACCCGATCTGTGTGGAAGTCAACGCCACGCCCGCGAACTACCAGGGGCGGGCGGCCGTCTTGGCCATCCACCGCGATGTGACCGAGCGCAAGCGCGCCGAGGAAAGTCTGCGCCTCTCTCAGAAAATGGAAGCCATTGGGCAGCTGGCCGGCGGCGTCGCACACGACTTCAACAACCTGCTGCTCACTATTTCTGGCAACGCCGAATTGCTTATGCGCATCACGCCCGCCGAAGGCGCCGCTCGCGAGCATCTCGACGAGATACTCCTCGCCACCCATCGCGCCACCGACCTGACTCGCCAACTGCTCGCCTTCGGCCGGCGTCAGGTTCTCTCGGCCCGCGTGCTCGACCTCAATGCGCTGATCGGGGAGCTGCTCAAGATGCTCCGTCGCCTCATCCCCGAGTCGATCTTGATCGAGTTCAAAGCCCATCCGGAATTGGGCTTCATCAAGGCCGACCCTGCCCAGATCCAGCAAGTCGTCATGAATTTGGCCGTCAACGCCCGCGACGCCATGCCGCAGGGCGGGCGGATCATCCTGCGCACGCGCAACGCGGATCTCCACGATGGGCTCACGCGCCGCGAGGTTCAGGTTAAGCCGGGTCGCTACGCGGTGCTGGAAATGGAGGACAGCGGTGTCGGGATGGATCCGGCCGTCCTGAATCGTATCTTCGAGCCGTTCTTCACGACCAAGAGTGTCGGGCAAGGCACCGGCTTGGGGCTCTCCACGGCCTACGGCATCGTGAAGCAAAGCGGCGGATACATTTTTGCCGACAGCGAACCCGGCAAAGGCGCTCGCTTCGAGATCTATCTGCCCCGCGTCGAAGGGCAGGCCATGCGCGACGGGAGGCGCACCACGACCATCGAGTTCATTCGCGGCAACGAAACCGTGCTCCTCGCTGAAGACGAGCCCAGCGTGCGCGACCTGGCCAAGACCGTGTTGAGTCTCAACGGCTATACGGTACTCGACGCCGAAGACGGCCTTGAAGCGCTCAATCGAGCCCTCGAACACCCAGGCGCCATCCAACTGCTGATCACCGATGTGGTCATGCCGAATCTGGGAGGTTTGGAGCTCGCCGAGAAACTGCGCGAACGCTTCCCCGAGATGCGCATCCTCTTCACGTCCGGCTACACCGCCGATTCCGAAGCCGTCCAGCCCGTGCCCCAGCAGCACCAAGATTTCTTGCAGAAACCCTACTCGCTGATGGAGCTGCTTCAGAAAGTGCGCAAAATTCTCGATACCCCCGCCGCGTTACCCAGCGGCGAGAGTACATGACCTAGGGTCGGTTCATCCTGAGCGTTCGTGTCGCGCCAGCAGGCGCCGAGCGGGCAGACAGGGAGAATAGGAATGCAGGAAGCGCCCGGTGTAAAACCGGGAGTGATGGAAAACCAGGAATGGGATAGGGGTACGAAAGGCTAGGTCCGGACGGAGGCTTAACCGTCCAGGTCGACGAAAGGTGCCACCTCGCCGGCCGTGCTCTCCAGGACGCCGCGATCGTTGTAAAAGCCCGACGCCAGCATCCGCTTGGCCGCTTCCACCACCTCGGGCCGCACTTCTTCAAGTTGCTCGGCTTCCGTCGTCGCTTGTGCCAGCGCCTTGGCTTCCGAAGAGACTTCGACCCGGTCGCCCGAACTCCGCGCATCCAATGCGCCGCCCGCGCCCTCGGCGGCAGCGCGCTCGGCGCGGTCCGCGATCGATACGCCCGATTGCGGCCCGTGGGGCTGACTGCTGAGCGGTCCAATTCCGTTCGTGGCCAAGGCGACACCTCGCTTCTCGTTCCGTAGCTCTCATCGGCACCAAAGCGCCGCACCTGAGGGCTGCTTGCGAAGATTTCCGCAAGAACCACACAACTTACTACATATCAAGGACTTGCTATATCTTCGGCATCTTCTCCATCAACGCAGGCAACTGCCCCAGGAACTCCGTCACTTCGGTTGGCTCCAAACCCAGATCCTGGGCCAGCGGGTACTCCAGCACGTCCACCTCACCGGGCTCTTCGGCAAAGCCCAGGGACGAAAGCGCGCGGTCGGCCAGGACCACCGTCGCAAGGCTGTTGCAGTAATCGTCCGTTTGCGCCGCTTGCGGCATGCGCAGATGAACCTGCGCCTTCACGCCTTCCCAATCGTTGACGGAGTGGTGGCTGCTCATGGTCAGGTGCGCTTCCAGAGGCAACTGCCATGTGTTCAAGAGCGCCAAGCCGGTCCGCACGTGATGCCGCTCCACCAGCCCTTCGACGAACTCTTTGCGCACCGTCGCGTCGCGTTCCAGCGCCTGCTGCACGAGCAACAGCGCCGGAACTTTGCCGATGTCGTGCAGCAACCCCGCTGTAAAGGCTCGGTCGGCCGGCAGGTTCAGCCGCGTGGCAAAGGATTGGGCAACCATCGCGCAACCCAGCGCGTGATCGAAGATGCTCTGCGCGGAGGAGTTCAGCCGCTTGTCCTTAAAGACCGTCGAATGCAGCGCCACCGACATGACCAGGTTGCGGATCTCGCGCAGCCCCAAGCGGTTTAACGCCTGCACGACCGTCGTGATCTCCACACGGCCGCCGTAGTACGACGAATTCGCCATGCGCAGGAACTTGGCCGTCAGCACCGGATCGTGCTGCACCAATCCGCCGATGTCTTTC
>BTVV01000081.1:0-26915 GCA_045863855.1 Planctomycetota bacterium
GTCAGCTTGTCCTGCTGACAAGCAGGCACGTTGTGTTCGCATTCTTGGTAAGCCTTCAGTTCACCTTATTTCGTTCGCGCCCCGCTTCGAAGGCTTTCAGATTCTCGAAGACGCCGTCGAGCAATCGCTGCCGCGATTCGAGCGTGCTCCAGGCGGTGTGCGGCGTCAGGATCAGATTATCGAGCTCCTGGGCCGCGCGCAGAAGCGGGTGTTCGCGCGGCGGCGGCTCGACGGTGCAGACGTCGAAGCCCGCGCCGGCCAGGCGCTTCGACTTCAGCGCCGCGATCAGCGCCGTCTCTTGCACGATCCCGCCGCGCGCGGTGTTGATCAAGAACGCGCTCGACTTCATCAAGCCCAGTTCGCGCGAGCCGATCAGATCCTTCGTCTCGGGTGTGAGCGGACAGTGCAAGCTCACCGCGTCGGACTTTCGCAGCACCTCGTCGAAGGGCGTGCGCCCCGCGGGCGCTTCGGCGGAACCTTTGCGTCCGGCGATCAGGATGTTCATCCCGAAGCCGCGCGCGATCTGCTCCACGTTTCGCGCGATATCGCCGTACCCGATCAGGCCCAGCGTCTTGCCGGACAGCTCGACGCACGGATACGTGAGCCGGCAGAAGAAGGGGCTCCCCGCCCACGCGGCTTCGCGGCGGTTGTCTTCGGCGTAGCGTCCGGCGTGGTTGCAGAGTTCCAGCAAGAGCGCGAAGGCGTGCTGCGCGACGCCGGAGCCGCTGTAGCCGGCCACGTTGCAGACGGGGATCCCGCGCGCCTTCGCGGCGGCCAGATCGACGTTGTTCGTGCCCGTGGCCGCGACGGCAATCACTTTCAGCGTCTCTTTCGCCGCGTCCATCGCCGCCGCGTCGATCAGGACTTTGTTCGAAATCACCGCCTCATGCCCGGCGAGCCGCGCCGCCGTCTCGGCCGAATTCGTCACCCGATGAAACGTGCACGCATAGCGTTGCTCAAAGGCTGCGAACGAGACGTCCTCGCGGTCGAAGGTCGCCGCATCGAGGAAGACCACTTTCCACGCGGACTCGGGCATTCCGGCGCTCCTTATAGAAACGGCATCGAGCGGCTCAGTCTAGCGCGCGAGGCGGGTTCGTCCAAAGCCGGGTCATGCACCTTGTGTCTCCAAAAATGAAGCTGAACGTAACCCACCAGCTTGCGTCGACCAATTGAGGGACTTGCTCAAAGAGGTGCAGCAGAAGCACTCGGTCCTTGGTCTTTAAAGGTGGCTCATCAGGACCTGCAAGGGGGAAGCTCGATGATTGCACGTGTGCTATGGGTGGCCGGGGTACTGGCGTTGCTCGGCGGAACGGGGCTCCACGCCGCTCAAACCGACGCCGCGCGCGTTCAGCAGCGCGTTGCCGGCGCGCGGAAGAACCTCGAATCGCTCACCCGCTTCCTCACCGAAAAGGCCAAGGTCGACCTGCTGACCAAGACCTTCGAAGAACATCACAAGCTCGCCGCCGACGCGCACGGCTTCCTGTTCGACAACACCAAGTACGCGATTCCGGCCAAGGCCTTCAGCGGTTGGAACCCCTACAAGGACATCCAGCCCGGCCACGAAGACATGGAGAAGCTCGTCGAGCCCACGGTCGCGAAGTACGGCGAGTTGATGACGCTTCTCACGGCGGCAATGGGTACGCGGCCCGAGACGATCGGTTCGGCCAAAGGCAACAAGCAGGCCGCACACATCCGCTTCTACACGCTCGCTTCCGCGCTGAGCACGTTCGAACAGTGGACGCCGCAGTTCAAGGTCAAGTACGAGGCCTACCAGAAGGCGCGCGAGGAACTGGCCAGCACGCAGACGCCGGACACCGACGAGACGAAACTCACGGCGCTCCAGCAGGCGCTCGGCGAACTGGCCTCGGGCCGCTACGCCGAAGCGAAGTCGGCCGGCGCGGCGCTGAGCGGGCTCGAGAAGGAGTTCTTCCGCACGGTCTGCGAATACGAGGTGCTGCGCTGGAACCGCGTGAATCTGCACGGGCACGACGCGAACACGCAGAAAGGCATCGAAGTGATGAACCTGTACCGCATGTCGATCGATCTGCGCCCGCTGGCGCATCACCCCAAGCTGCGCGAGATGGCGCAGGACTTCGCGCAGGAGCAGAACACGAAGAAGTTCTTCGGGCACGTGCATCCGTCGGACCCGACGCGCAAGAACTTCGGCGACCGCGCCAAGCGCGTGGGCTACACGGCCGGGACGAGCGAGAATTGCGCGAGCTTCGGCGGCGACTGCGTGAACTCGGTCTGGATGTGGCGGACCGACGCCGGGCACCACCGCGGGATGATCGGGAAAAGCTTCAACGAAGTGGGCCTGGGATCGGTCAGCACCGCGGTGCTTAACCCGGGGAACGGCAAGGAAAGCGAAGTGTTGAAGTTGTTTTTCTAAGTAGTTCACTCAATAGGAGCGGACAGGGGTTCTCATTTCTCCAAGTCAATTTCATCCACGGTTAGTTCATCCGTAAAAATTAACCACGGCGTTGCACTGGCAATGAGGTTATTGGCATAGATCATGTGCCCCACATCCCCTGGATGCACTCCATCAACGAGGAATTCAGCGCACGGTGGAAGCAGGTCCTCCCAAGGGATGCAATGAGCATTATCGAAATCGGCTACCACTTGCCTTAATTCGGCACGATATTGTGCGAGGGTCTGACCCGCCTTATTAGGCTTACCCTCCGGACCATCTGCTTGGGTTCGCCATAGCGGCTCAAGAACCGATAGGACGGCTTGTGGCCAGAGGCTCCGTACCCGTTCCAGGTACCTTTGAGCCAAGTCGCAAGGCAGTCCACCGGACCAGTCGTTCGTTCCATAGGCAATGACGATATTATTAACGTACTCGACCGGCGGTTCGGGAAGACTGTCTGCCGCAAACACGGCTCCCCCGATCCCGTAGTTATAATGTCTTTGGCCAAGCCATTTGGATACTCTCATCGCGTACCCGAACGACGGATGCGTGGCATCCATGCCTTGCGTGATCGAATCGCCCAAGAACAACATCTCGGCACCTCGAACCGGCGCCGGCTCGAAGCTCGCACCATCCGGCAGCGCCACTTCGTGAAGCACCGTCGGCCGCGCGTGCGGCAGCCAGAGTTCCACGCGGCGGCGTTCGCGCACGCCCGCCGGCCCGCACGGCAACTCGCCCTCCAGGCGCTCCGGCGCATCGGCCGCGCCCAGCGTCCCGGTAAAGACCCCGCCCGCGTACAGATCGAAGTAGCCGCACTTGCGCGCGCCGGGCAGCACGTCCGCGCGAACGCGCACGAAATCGGCGTCGGTGAAGAAGTCCAGCCGCACGCCCGCCGGGCAGCGCGAACGGACTTCCCAGCCGTCGCGCTGAGCGTAGTACTTCAAGGCCGCGTCGCCGAAGCGCAGGAACTGCAGCGCGCCGGCGGCCTCTCGAGTTTGCACGCAGCCGCGCGCGCATGCGCGCAGTTCGTCGGGTGTGAGTTTTCGCATGCCCCCGCTTTTAGCTCATCGCTCCCGGCTGAAAAGAGCTTTCGGCGCACGCGCGCCAGCGGGCGAGTCTGGCAACTTCCATGCGCTGCCGGTAGGCTCTTTTGTCCGTAGCAATCAAAAGGAGCGCCGCCGACGATGCCCAAGCCGAATTTCATCGTGTACCTCACCGACGATCAGGGCTATGGCGATCTTTCGTGCATGGGCGCGACGGATTTCGTGACGCCGCACCTCGACGCCTTGGCCGCTCGCGGTGCGCGCTGCGCCGATTGGTACAGCAACTCGCCCGTCAGCAGCCCGTCGCGCGCGTCGCTGCTCACCGGCCGCTATCCGGGCCACGCCGGCGTCCGCGCGATCCTGGCCGGACACCGTACGGCGACGGGCCTGCCCGCCAACGTCCCCGCGTTGCCCAAGGCGCTCAAGAAGCTCGGCTATCAGACTGCGCTCTTCGGCAAATGGCACCTGGGGACGCTCGAAGCCTGCCAGCCGCAGAGCCACGGCTTCGACACGTGGTACGGGCACCTCGCCGGATGCATCGATTATTACTCGCACATCTTTTACTGGGGCATGAACAAACCCGGCCCGGGCATCAACCCGACCCACGATCTCTGGGACAACGGGCGCGAGGTCTTCGAGAACGGCGCGTACTTCACGGAACTGATCGTCGAGAAGGCCATCGCCTGGATCCGGCAGGCCGCGCGCGACGGGCGCCCGTTCTTCCTCTACCTGCCCTTTAACGCGCCGCATTACCCGATGCACGCGCCGAAGAAGTACGTCGACCGCTTCGCGCACCTGGCGCCCGACCGGCGCATCATGGCCGCGATGATCTCCGCCGTCGACGACGCCGTCGGCGAGATCAACGCCGAACTCGTCCGGCTGGGCGTGCGCGAGAACACCTGCCAGTTCTTCATGGCCGACAACGGGCCGTCGCGCGAGACGCGCAACTGGCTCGACGGGCGCAGCGATCCGTACTACGGCGGCACGGCCGGCAAACTGAAAGGGCATAAGTTCAGCCTCTACGAAGGCGGGATGCGCGTGCCGGGGATCTGGTCCTGGCCGGCGCGGATTCCAGGCGGGCAGGTGCTCAGCGGATCGGCCGGCATCGGCGCGGCGATGGACGTCTTCCCCACGCTGCTGCGCGCAGCGGGCGGCGATCCGTCCGCCTACGAACTCGACGGCTCCGATCTTCTGCCCATGCTCGCCGATGGCCAGCCCTCGCCGCACGCGAATACCGACCTCTATTGGGAGATGAACGGGCAGACGGCCGTCCGGCGCGGCAAGTGGAAGCTGGTGCTCCACGGCCAGCTGGTCGAAGGTGCGCCGCCCGAAGACAGCGTGCACCTCAGCGATCTCGAAGCCGATATGGGCGAACGCACGAACTTGAAGGATAAACACCCCGAACTGGCCCGTGAACTGACCGCCGCGGCGGAGACCTGGCGCGCGGCGCTGGAGGCGCGCTGGAAGCGCGATTACGTGCCCGAAGCGCAAGGCATCACGGCGTTGGACGGGAAAGCCAAGGCGTAGCGCTCAGAGCTACGGTAAAACCCTCGCGTGCCCGAATCTCCCGCTTCGCCCGCCGCTCTGCGCGCGGCCGCCGCGCGCGGCGTCCGCGCCACGCTGATCGGCATTGCCGTCAGTTCGCTCCTGGCCGCGGTTAAAATCGCCGCCGGCATCCTGGGCAACGCCTACGCGCTGATCGCCGACGGGCTCGAATCGATCCTCGATATCTTCTCCGCGCTGGCCGTCTGGCAGGGTCTGCGGATCGCCGCCGCGCCGCCGGACGAAGAACACCCCTTCGGGCACGGCAAAGCCGAAGCGCTCTCGGCGCTGGCCGCGGCCCTCGCGCTGCTGGGCGGCGCGATCCTGATCGGCGTGCAGAGCGTCCGCGAGATCCTGACGCCGCACCACGCCCCGGCTCCGTGGACCTTGCTGGTGCTCATCGCCGTCGTCGCCGCGAAGGAAGCGCTCTTTCGCTTCGGCGACCGCGTCGCCCGCGATGTCGGCAGCACCGCCGTTCGGAGCGACGCCTGGCACCACCGCAGCGACGCGCTCACCAGCCTCGCCGCGTTCGTGGGCATCGGGCTGGCCTGGTACCTCGGACCGGGCTACGAGGCCGCCGACGATTGGGCCGCGCTCCTGGCCTGCGGCGTGATCCTCTTCAACGGCGTGAAGCTCTTGCGCACCGCCGTGCGCGAGGTGATGGACACCGCGCCGCCGCCCGAGGTCGAAGCCGAAGTCCGCCGCCTCGCCGCGCAGGTCGAAGGCGTCCGCGCGCTCGACAAATGCAAGGTGCTCAAGTCGGGGCTGGCCTACTTCGTCGATTTGCAGATTCGAGTGAACGGCGACCTGAGCGTGCGCGAAGGGCACGCCATCGCGCACTGCGTCAAGGACGCGCTGATGCAGAGCGCGCTGGGCGTGCTGGACGTGGCCGTACACGTGGAGCCGACGGAATAGCGATCGGCGCGCAAGCGCGCCTCACTCCTTAGGCGGTTTGCGTTTGCGCGAACGCGGCGTGCGCTGACTGCGTCCGGCGGACTTGAAACCCGGCACCGGCGACGCGGGCGACTTCTCGCCCAGCAGCTTCACCAGCGCTTCGACGATCTCCGGAGGCTCGACCAAGCGCCCCGAGCCCGTCATCCCGCAGGCCAGATCGCCCTTCGACGGACCCAGCACACGATGCCCGAAGCCCACCAGCGTGCGGACGTTGCGCTGCGTCGCGGGGTGCTCCCACATCTGCACGTTCATCGCGGGGCAGATCAGGACCGGCGCGCGGACGCTGAGCATCAAGGTGGACAGGAGATCGTCGGCCAGTCCGTGCGCCAGACGCGCGATCAGGTTCGCCGTCGCCGGCGCCAAGACCACCAAGTCGGCCTCGCGCGCAGGGTCGATATGCGGATACGGCGTCCGTCCGGGCTCGAGCCGCCGGAACTGCCCGGTCAGGCAAGGGCGCCCGGTGAGCGCCTCGAAGGTGTAGGGCGTGACGAAACGCCGGGCGCTGCGCGTCAGTACGGCCGTGACCACGGCGCGCTCTTTGACCAGGCGGCTGGCGAGATCGCAGACTTTGTACGCGGCAATCCCGCCGCCCACGCCGAGCAGGATGCGCTTGCCTTCCAGTCGCGGCGGTTTGGCCTCGGTCACGGTGCGGCCCTCGGCAGGATGCTGCGAGCGCTAAGCGGTCTTACCTAAGTCTTTTGACCTCGCCTTGGCCGTTTCCCCTCCATGCTAAGGAGGGGGTAGGGGAGGTGGACTCCACTAGCCGCGCGAAGCGCGCCCCATAACGAAAAAGTTAAGCGAGACCGCTTAGCCGGACTTACTCGAGGCCCAGCGGCTTCTCGGGCGCGGGGGCTACCGGAGCGGGCGCCGGCGCGGGAGCAGCCGCGGCTTCCTTCGGCAACTCGGCCTCTTCCTTCGCGGCCTGCTCGCGGCGGATCTTCTCGGCTTCTTCGCCGACGATCAGATCGACCTTGCCCTCGAGAATCTCGCGCGCGACGAGATCCCAGAGATCCTGTTCTTCCTCGATCTTGACGTCCAGCAGCGGCGGCAGCCCGCGCACGAGCTCGCGCATGCGGCGCTGGAACAGCACCACCGCCTTGTAGGTGCTCCCGCACTTCGCCAGAATCTTCGCCTGAGTGTCCGGAGTAATGGCCACGTTCGTCTCCTCTGCTACGTCCCGCTCTGAGCGGCCGGTTCCCAGTTCGCGCGAAAAGCGCGTTCGTCGCGCTCGCGCCGCAGGTGCTCGGCCCGCCGGATCGCCTGCAGGTCCGCCACCGCCCGATCGACGGTATCGTTGCGGACCAAGTACTCGTATTCGCCGATGCGCGCGACTTCCGCCCGCGCCGTCGCCAGCCGCCGGGCCACCGTCGCCGCGTCTTCCGTCCCGCGGTCTTTCAACCGCCGTTCCAGCTCCGCCGGCGTCGGAGGCGTCACGAAGATCGCCACCGTGCGCGGATACGGCCAAACCTTGCGCACCTGCGCGACGCCCTGCACGTCGATGTCCTTCACGACATCGATGCCCGCGTCCAGCTTCGCCTCGACTTGCGCGCGCAGCGTCCCGTAAAAATCGCGGCCGAACACCACCGCGTGCTCCAGGAACGCACCCGCCGCCAGTTCGCGCTCGAAACGCGCCCGGTCCCAAAAACGATACGCCACGCCATCGGCCTCGCCCGGCCGCGGCGCGCGCGTAGTGACCGAAATGTCCTTCTCCAGCCGGGCCTCGGCTTCGAGCAACCGCTTCAGGAGCGTGGTCTTGCCCGCGCCGGAAGGGCCGGCCACCAGAAAGAAGATTCCGCCGGGGGCGCCCATGGAAGCGGACAGTTATACCCGGCCCGACGGGTCCGTGCCAGTCCGTCGCGCCGAGGGCCTGACAGCCCCCAAAAGAAAACCGCTCCCTGGTGCGGTCAGGGAGCGGCGGTCTGGGTCCCGTCGGGTTCGCCCACGGGGCTCAAAACTAGCTGCGCATCGAGAGCTTTTCGCAGATCTTCTGCGCGCCCTTCAGCTTCGGCTCCAGTTCGAACGCGCGCTTGAGGTGCAGCCGCGCCTTCTTCTCCAGGCTCGCCTTGAAGTAGCTCTCCGCGATCTTCTTATGCAGGTACGCTTCGGTCTTTTTGCTCACGCCCATGCCCATCACCTTCTCGTACACCTTGACGGCGTCGAGCGGCTTGCAGCGGCGCGCGACCTTCTTGCAGTAGATGTCCCGAATGCGGTCCTTCACCTCTTCGAGGAAGAAGCGCATCGGGCTGTTGCGCTCTTCGTTGTACACGTTCTCGTAGAAGCGCAGCGCCGCCTGCCACTTCCCCTGGCGCTCGTACTCCTCGCCCAACAGGAATTCGCAGTCGAGATAGTCCTTATGGTCCAGGAACTGCCAGACCTCGAAATTCTTGTCCTTCGCCCGCATCCGCTCGTAGATCTCGACGGCATCCTTCGGCGTATCGTTGAGCAGGCTGTAAAGCACCAGCCGGGCCTGAGCGGCCGGATCTTCGCAGCGCTTGGCCAGGTTTTCCTTGTAGGGATCGCGGCTCGCCTTGAGGTACGGGCGCAGGCGGTTGTCGTACTCCGTCCGCTCCGACGCGTTCATCAGCGTATCGTACGCGCGCAGCAGCACGCGCATTTTGGCTTCGGCCCACTTCGTATTACCGGAATTGTGATCGGGGTGGTACTTCTTGGCCAAGCGGCGGAACGAACGCTTAATTTCTTCAGCTTCCGCTTCGGGGCTGACCTCCAGCACCTCGTAGTAATTGATCATCTCGGTAAACGACTCGGTGAGCACGGTCATCCCCCCAATGCGTCCGCCCAAAGACTGCGGACCAACACCCTAAAACCTACCTCAAATGCCCGCGATCTCCTTGGCCCAAACCCCCAAACGGACGGTAAAGCCCCCTGCGGTCAGCGCCGTAAAGCGAGCCGCCGATGAACCATTCCGCGCTTGCGAATGAGGCCGCGTACGAACCGCACGGCGTGGCCAGCCATCAACTGACTTCTTCGATTTGCTGGCACGGGCTATTCTAGAAAAACCACGTGCGAACGCAAGAATTTCTTTTCCGGAAATGCGACATAAATTGCATCAACAACTCCCACGCGTTCGTCGCCGATCCGCTTTCGCGCATCGTTTCACGGCCCGCGCGCCAAACTTAGACCAACCGCATTAAGAGTCGTTTAACTATTTCATAATAAACAAGTTACACCATCATGCTCCACACGCGCCTTGGGCTCGTCGTGCGCTTTGTGCGCTCCGAAAAAAGTCCGCGCGCGAAGCCCGTTTCGTCCAGGAAGTACCTCGCACAGCGCCTTACTCAATTCATAGTCGAGCGTTCCCATGATGCTCGAATTTGCAAGCGCTCCGCGCAAAAAATTCAGTGCATTTCGGTAATCTAATGCGCTTCCCCAGCGCTCGGCGCGCAGGCTTTCCTAAGCTTAAAAAACCCCAAGCTTGGCGCTGCTCTGCACTGCGGAAAGTCGCCCGCCTTTATACGAAACCTAACGAGACTCTCCCGTCTCGCTCGGCCTTCATGTTTAGTCCATACCAAGGTGAGGAATCAACCTTGCACGTAGTGCAAGCCGAGGCGGCGCCTACTTTCCAATACAGAATTGGGTAAAAATACGGTCCAGCAACGACTCGGTCAGTGCATCGTGGCGCAGGAAGACGCCATCGGCTTCCACTAAGGCGTGGACGGCTTCACGAAGTTCCACCGCCGCCGCATCTTCACCCAGCCCCGCCGCCAGCGCCTCGCCCGCTCGTTCCAGGGCCTCGGTCGCCGCCTGGAGCGCACGCCGGGCCGCCGCCGCCCCAGCCTGCCGCGCCGCGGCAACCCGCCCGTTCAGCGCGCGCTGCTGCTCGTACAACCACACCCGCAGCTCTTCTAACCCTAAGCCGGAATGCGCTGAGACGGCCAGCGCCGCCGCAAAGCGGTCGTCCATGCCGGTTTTGAGCCGGTGCTCGAGTTCCCGCGCCTCCGCGCTATCCGGACGCGGCGCGAGATCGGCTTTGCTCCAAAGAATCCGGCTCGCCGCGGGGCGTGCGTTCAGCGCCCGCGCATCGAGCGCTGCGCAAGCCTCGAGCGCCTCAGGTGCGTCGGCGGGGAACACCCAGAGCAGCAGATCGGCCGCGCGCGCGGCGCGCGCCGTGGCGTCCTGCGCGAGGGTGACGAGCGACGCTCCGCCCTGAGCGGCCCCCAAGCCGGCGGTATCGACGAGCGTCAACGTGGAACCGTCCGCGCCGATGAGCGGCGCCTCGACGGGATCGCGGGTCGTATGCGCCGCGGCATCCACCAGCGCCCGTTCGCGCCCCAGGAGCGCATTAAAGAGCGAACTTTTCCCCGCGTTGGCCGGCCCAACCAGGACCGCGCGCGGCGCACGCTGAGCGGCGGCGGCCGGTTCGCCCGCCTCGAGGTTCGCGGCTTGGCGCGCCCGAACGGCCAACCCGCGCACGCGGGCGAGCAACTCCGGCCGGTCCATGAAATGCGCGTCTTCTTGGCTGAAGTCGAGGCCCAGTTCGAGCAGCCCCAGCAGCGCCTCGAGATCCTCGCGCAACGCCTGGCGTTCGGAGCGTTCCTGACCGGCCGATCGGGCGGCTAAAGCGCGCGCGGAATTGGCGTCGGCGGCGGCAATCAGCGCGCCCACCGCTTCGGCCTGGGCCAGCGTCAGGCGGCCGTTGAGCAGCGCGCGGCGTGTAAACTCGCCCGGTTGCGCGGCGCGCGCGCCGGTGGCCAGGAGCGCGTCGAGGAGTTCGGCGACCAGAACAGGGAGTGCGGGCACGTGCAGTTCCACGACATCCTGTCGCGTATACGAGTGCGGCCCGGGCATGACCCAGGCCTGGGCGGAGATGCGCCGCCCCTGGAGCTTCAATTTTCCGGAGAGCCGCCGCCAGCCGCGCCCGGGCAGCGTGCAAAAGCCCGGGCCTGCACCTGGAATTTCAAGGACCGTTGCGGCGAGTTCCAGCGCTCGTGGCCCCGAGAGGCGCACGATGGCCCGATAGGCTTCCCCCGGCCGCGCGGCCGTCGGCAGGGTGCTCGAAAGCGCCACAATAGTGTCGGTTAAACGCGGATCCATGGGGCCATGGTAGCATCTGGCGTGCGTTTGCGTTTTGAGATTTGGAACAGGCCGCGATCGGAGCAGCAAGCGTCTTAGCACGATCGCAGAAGTGGAGACCGCGGCCGGACTCGAACCGGCGAATATCGGTTTTGCATGGCCCCGGAATTTCATACGACTATTCAAAAAGAAGTTCGGGCGCTTTTCGAAAGGCCTTGGCGCTCCGCTTGTTTGGCGGACCAAATCGTGGCTCCCAAGCCTCTACATTTGCGACGACAGTTGGGGACTTTGCTTATGTGACCTGCCTCCGATTTTCCTTCCTACCTCCAGTTCAGCGCCAAAAGTGCAACAGTTACGTGGTTAGTGAAAAGCCTTTGGCGAGCTTCCAGGTGTAGATATTTCCGGACGCGTTGTTCGCTTGTCCTCCGTGTGACTGGATCTGCATGACCTGTCGGCGTTTCGGACTCCGGCCAAGGAGGCTTCATGTCCACTAGTAAATGTGCTTTCGGCATTTCCTTCGTCCTCTCACTGGCAGCAGCGAGTACTGGCCTTCTCGGGTCGGAAGACGCGATGAGTACACGCGCAGACCGGTTGGCCTCGTACGCCCATGCGCCCGCAGGCGTATGCTGCGTCGTGAATTCGGGGGATGGCGTGCTCGCCGCCGCGCTGGCGCGCCGCACCGGCATGATCGTCTTCGCCACGGAGGATCGTGCCGACAAGCTTGCGCTCACCCGCGAAACCGCGCGCGCATCGGGCTTGCTCGGAACCCGGTTCTTCGCCGATGAAGGCTCGCCCTCCCGCATTCCCCTTTCGAACGACTATGCCGACCTGGTCATCATGGCTGAGCTTGAGGACGGCGCGCTGGCGACGGTGCCGCTGGACGAGATCAAGCGCGTGCTTGCGCCCAAGATCGGCCGCGCGCTGATTGGCCGGGGCGCATGGGCAGGCGGGGACAAGAAACTGACTCGCACGGCGTTGGAAGCGTGGGCCAACAAGGCAGAGGGTGTCTCGGTTCGCGAAGATGCCGACGGACTCTGGGCCGTCGTGGAAAAACCCGCCAAGAATGGCGCGGATAACTGGAGCTACTGGAACCATGGCGCGGACAACAACCCCGCGAGTCTTGATACGGCGTACGGCGGCCCCGAATCCATTCAGTGGATCGGGCGTCCGTTTCAGACCGGCATGTCGGTCCTGTATTTGTCGGCGGGTGGGCGGGTATTTCTAGCCTACAGCGGCGACCGGTTCTCGGGCAATGTGGGCTGGCCGCGCTACGGTCCTGAAGACGCCATCGAGACCAAGGAACGCCAGATTCACGCCCTGGAAGGTTACAACGGTCGGCTGCTCTGGTCGCGCAAGCTGCCTTCAACACCCTGGTTCAGCTACCACGCCTTTGCGTATTCCATCTGGGTGGCGACGGACGAGGCGTTCTACTACGGCGAAACCGAGGATATTGTCACGCTTGACGCCCGGTCCGGCGTGGAAACCGGCCGCATCAAGGCCACGGACAAGGGTCAAACCATCTACTGGCTGGCGGTCGAAAATTGCACCGCGTACGTGCTTACCGGCGAAGGCAAAAAGGGGGGCGTCTACTCGGGGCAGCGCCTGGCCGCGTACAAGCTCGCCACCCAGGAACGCCTGTGGGAGCACCTGGAACCGACGGCCATCGACGCGCACGCCGTCGCCATGTCCGGCGGGCGTGTGAACTTCTTCGCGGGCGAAAAGCGCGCCGCGGCTCTGGACGCCGCCACCGGCCGCGAAGTGTGGAGCAACGAGAAGCTCGACCAGCCCGCCGCCAAAGCGGTGAAGTGGAGCCCGGTCACCTCGCGAATGATCTGCTTCGACGACCGCGTAGCGATCCTGAACGTGACCCGCGGCCTGATAGTGCTCTCGGGCAAGGATGGCAGTGAGCTCTGGCGCAAGGAACGCGGCCTTTCGCGCGCGTTCGGCAACGGCGCGATGGCCGAGACGGGCGAAGTGTTGCTCACGAACTTGATCCCAAAGCTGGCCTCGATGAAATCCGAGACCGGCGAAAAGGTCGCGGGCATGTTCGGGTTCTCCGGTTGCGGCCGGCTGATCTGCACCCCCCGCTACGCCATCGGGCAGCTCGGCAATGTTGTAGACATGGAAGAGAAGAAGCCGGTCGCGCGCCAGTACATGAAGCCCGCGTGCGCGGTGGGCAACATTGTGGCGAACGGCCTCCGTTACAGCGCGCCGCATTGGTGCCGCTGCCTGAATCCATTCCGCGGCCTTCTGGCCTGGGGCCGCGGACCTGAAGCGGCCAAGCCCGCTTTCCCGCTCGAAGCCGGGGCACCCGCCCAACCGGCCGCGTTGGACGCAACGGCGGAAGACTGGACGCAGTACCGCCGGGACGGCGCGCATACCGGCGCATCGCCCGTCTCGGTGGGGTCGACCGCGCCCGTCGAACAATGGCGGTTTGCACCGCCCACGGCATCGTTGCCCACGCCGGTTATCAGCGTCGGCGGATCGATATTTGCCGGCGGCGAGGACGGCATCGTCCGCGGCATCGACGCGAAGACCGGGAAAGGCCTCTGGGAGTTCCCTACGGCCGGCAAAGTTTACTTTCCGCCCACGTATTCGGACGGAAGGGTGTACGTGGGCAGTTCCGACGGCCGCGTGTACTGCCTGGCGGCGGACACGGGCATGGCGCAGTGGCGTTTCCGCGCCGCGCCCGAGGATCGGCGCATGCTGGTGTACGACCGGCTAACCAGCCGTTGGCCCGTCAACTCCAACCTGGTCGTCGATAACGGCACCGTCTTCGCCTGCGCAGGCTTGGTGGACACCGAAGGCGTGTACGTGCACGCGCTGGACGCCCGGACCGGAAACGTGAAGTGGACCAACGATGCCCTCGGCAAGAGCGGCCACGGCATGGTGCCGATGGGCGCGATGGCCATGGCCAACGGGCGCCTGTGGTTGCGTACGGACCGCGGCCATCCCTCCTTCGATCCTGAAACAGGAGCGCTCGCCAAACTTCCGGCCGACGGCGGCGATTCCGCCGACGACGGCCCCGATGAGCCGGCGCCCAAAGCCGAAGATAAGAACGTCCCGGCGAACCTCACGCCGGAACCGCCCTCCCGGGAGCGGACCGGTATGGGCAAGGACATGGGCTTCTTCGCGGGCAAATACCTGATCGACGGAGGTCGCCGTCTGTATTCCGAGCAGTGCGACCGGGTCCAGTCGCGCTGCGACGCATTCGCACAGGCTCTGGATGCCTCCGGAACAGCGCTTTACCCGCGTTACATGCTCGCACGGCGAGGCGCGCCGATGTTCCTGATGCCCGCCTGGGACGACGAACTGCTGGTCTCGACGCTCGGCCACAAGCTGAGCGCGGTGCTGGTGAAGGAACAGCTCCGCTGCTTGGATGCGACGCGCGCCATGGACAAGGGCGTGCGCGCGGTGCTGCAAGCGCCGCCTGCCGCCCGGTGGACCGTGGCGTCGCCGCACCTCAACGCGCTGGCGCTGGCGCAAGATGCCGTGCTGATCCTGCAAGGCGTGGCGAAGGAGATCAGCCCGGGGCTCTCCTCGCAGAAAACGGTCATGACCTCCTGGCGTCTGGCGGCGTTGAACCGCGAGGACGGCAAGGAATTGTGGAGCCTGACGGTGCCTTCGGAGCCGGTCTTCGACGGTCTGACCATCGACAGGAACGGGCGCATTCTGGTCGCGCTGGCGAACGGCACCATCGTCTGCTACGGGCAAAAATAAGAGCCATGCCCGGCGAATCGTCAGCTCTGAATGGACTGGTCCCGGAATTCGGTGGGAGTCATCTGGAAATGTTTCCTGAATTGGCGACAGAAGAAATGCTGCGATGAAAAGCCGCACTTCTGGCTGACTTCCTTGATCGAAGGCAATTCCTCTCCGGGGCGCAGGCGAAGCATCGAAAAGGCGCGTTCGAAGCGCGCGCGGATCACGAGCTGTTTGACGCTGCGCCCGGTAAGCCGGCGCGCAAGCATGTTGAGCCGATCGGTAGACAGGCCGACGCCGCGCGCGAGTTCAGTGACGGTCCAGCCGCGCTGTGGATCGGCGTGGATCTGCTGCAGGACATGCGAAAGGCGCGTATCCTGAACCGGCGGCGCACCGGCAGGCACGGGGCGGCCCTTCCCGCTGGTCCAAGCGAAGAATTTCAGGGCGCCCACCAGTTGCAGCAGCGCGGACTCGTACTGCCACGGCACCGCGGGCGCGTCAAAGCGCAGTGCCGCGATCCGCTCGTATGCTTCTCGAACGCCCGGAGCCTGCTTCGCGCTGAAGACGGCGGGGACGTGGACCTCGGGCACTGGACCAAGGTAATCCTGCTGCATACGAATCGAGTAATGCTCGGGTGTCATACGAAATCCGAAGTGGCAGAACCAATAGGAGAGCGGACCGGCCAGGAGTTCCACCCGTACCAGCACCAGCGGCGGGATCAGTCCAAACTCGTCCGGCTTAAGGACGCTGCGTCGGCCGTCCGGCCAGACAAAGGCCATGCGCCCGGTGCGGATAAAGAAGATGTCGTAATCGGGAAAGAGCATCCTGCGGAAAGGAATCTTGGTGGACCAATGATAGAGGTCGCAGGCTCCCGTGCAGGTCGGAATGCCTTTGGTCAGTCGGACGTACCGGGGTTCGTCCGCAATGCGCATACGGCCATTCTACCGGCCGTGCGATTCGTAAAAAGTGCAAATCAATGCTCTCCATGAAGAAGCATACTTCTACTCCAAATGTGCAAATGATGCGGTATAGGTCCAAAGACTTCGCGCCTCCCCCAATGGTACCTTGCGAATAGACCAATTGTGGAGGACGCGCGCATGGTTTGGTCCAACGACGGCGGGCTGGCCTTACCCAGTGAAATCAAGGCGAAGGCTCGGGAAGGCTTGAGCCTAGTCGCCCACTGGGCCGCGCGGAATCAGGTGCGGCACCGCTGGCCGCACTGGTCGGCCAATACCGGGCGATTTCCGTACCACGTTCACCTGCCAAGCGGCGATCACTTCTGGTCCACTTCGTGGAATACGGCGCGCATGGTCCAGGGGCTCATTTCCGCGTACTTGATCTTGAAGGAACCCGAGTTCCTCTACGCGGTGGAGTGCGGCATCGAATACATCAAGTCCATCCAGTTCTTTGGCCCGGAAGCGCCCGAGGCGCGGGGGTACTTCCTCGCGGAAACGCCGGTTTCCGAGCACGCGGGATCGCGGGACAGCATCGAGTGCGTTCAGGCGCTGCTCGCCCACTACTACCTCAGCAAAGACCCCGTTTCCCTTCAGCGCGCCCAAGCCTACCTGGACACCTTCGTGGCCAATCTGGATAACGGCACGTGGCCGGAAGGCCCCATGGTGGTCCTTCCACGGCTAAAGCCGTCCCATTTCATCCCACTTCCACGGGCCAGGCGGACTCTGGTACAGCGGTGGTGCGACTTCGTCTGTGCCCAGCCGTTGCTCCAATTGGCCGCCATCACCGGCGACGTGAAGTACCTCAAAGCGGCCAACACACTCGGCGACTGCATCCTCACGCATCTCTGCAAACACGACGGCAGGATCTGCGCGAAGGACAGCGGGCACCATACTTCCAGTCCGGACGGAGCCCTGGACAACGACGACGGCATCGTGCTCGCGCTTCTGGCGCTCCATCGAGTGACGGGCCGGAATTGCTTCCTGGATGCTTCCGTCGCCAATGCCGAATGGTGGATGCGGCGCGAAACGCTTCCGCCAAACTTCACTACGCTTTCTGTTCTCATGATGATCATGGCCGATCTCGCACGCACGTCGGGTGAGACCTCCTTCGCCGATTTCATAGCGAAGCGCGCCCCGGAGTTCTTCGCCTTGCAGGTTCGGCGGGAGGAACGGCCGCTTGTGGCCGGAGCGTTCCGCGGCGAAGACATGGCGCATCACTACAGGCAAGGTTCCTCGGCCGCCGATTTCATTTCCTTGCGCAGCACCTCCTATGGCGCCTTGGCCCTTGGCCGCCTGGCCTGCGACTGCGGCCGCGATTGGAATCCCGCGTACTCGGCGTTTGGTTGGTGAGAGGGCGGAGAAACCAGGACCTTCCTGATCAAGACCTCCAGTCCCTGTAGCTCACCCTATGGACCCGCATGAACGATCGGGTGAGCGAAAGCCTTCGGCCAAGTATAAATCTGAGTGATTTCGAGGTGGATCTTACGAGTTACTTATTGCATCTATGCGAGGCGACCGGGATGCCGCCGAAGGTTGGAGTTGGTTTGTATTGACTTAACTCTATACTGGGCCTAGAGAAGAACCCGTTTTAACTTGGCGCTTTGCTTGGCGTCGGGTTCTAGGCTACTCGGCGGACCGTTACGAACTGCTTTCCCTTTTAGAGTGGAGGCCGCGGCCGGACTCGAACCGGCGAATAACGGTTTTGCAAACCGTCCCCTTAGCCACTTGGGTACGCGGCCTTCTAATGCGATCAGAAGGGTAAAGGGAGGCGCCCGGCCGGTCAAGCCGAGGCCGGATTCGCGTGCTCGGCCGGGAGTGGTGAAGTCCGGGGGCTCCGCTAGTCTGGAAGGATCTATGCGCATGCATCGCTTGTGTTCGCTGGCGCTATGCTGGGGGTTGTCGGCCGCGGCCTTGGCGGGCGAATCCCAGCCGCCGCCGTCGCCCCCGGCGCCCGCCGAGAAGGAGAAGCCCGCTATGAATCTGGACGCGTTCGTCGTGGAGCAGTGGAATCCCGGCGAGGGCGCCGTGAAGCTGGAAGAGGGGCTCCTGCGCATCGACACCCAGGAAGGCCAGGACGGCGTCCACGTCTGGCTGAAGGAAGAATTGCCGCCCAATTTTACGCTCGAATACGACTTCACGCCTCTATCGCCGAGCGGCTTTTTCCTGCTTTTCTTCTGCCAAAAAGGGCTGAAGGGCGAGGACGTCCTCGCGCCGGAGCTACTCGCCGAGCGCAAGGAGTCGACGCTTTTCCGGACCTACACGCTGGGGCGCGCGGGGTATCACATCAGCTACCGGCGCAACGAGGCGGCGAACTGCAACCTGCGCAAGAACCCGGGCATGAATCTGGTCAAGCAGCAGCCGCTCGAAGACGTGCTGCCCGCGAATAAGACGGTGCGCGTGAAACTGACCAAGCAAGGCGCGCGGATCACGCTCGAAGTGGACGGCAAGACCTTCATGGACTACACGGACCCCGAGAAGCCGCACAGCGGCGGTCGGATCGCCTTCCGGCAGGTCTATCCGTCCTCGGCGCGTTACGGGAATATCGTGCTGAAAGAGCTGAAGTAGTACTTCGTTAAATTGGCTTATTCAATACAGCCACACGCTTTACATTGAAATCGAATGCGCGGCCCCATCACGGCAAATGCGCTGAGTTGTTGGCATTGCAGGCATTTTGCAGGAACTACCCTTTGGAAAAGCAACACCAGCGCCCAAGGAGCTAAGAATGCCGATATCGGTATCAAAGAAAGCAGTAGCCATGAACGATAGGTCACAGGCAACAGAATGGCGCTTAAAAACCCAGTAGCGGCCAACAAACCTTGAATCGTCAGATGTACCCTGCGGGACATAAGAAATCATTTCCCCGGCACTTCGTACTTCGCGGCCAGCGCTTTGACTTCGTCGGGCGAGAGCGCGCGGCGGTAGTGCACCACTTCGTCGATCATCCCCACCAGCCCGCCGGCGCGGGGCACGCCTTGACCGCCCATGCCGATGCGAACCACATGCTGGACGATATCCGAACCCAAGGTCGTATTGTTCTGGCGGCCGTCTTCCTGCCCGTCCACGTACAGGATCAGGTTGCGCGTGCTCCAGTCGTAAGTGGCGGCGACGTGATGCCATTGGCCGTCGGTGATCCGCGTGCGACCGCCGGGCCCGCCCCCATCCTCCCCTTCCCCGCCGCCCATGCTGCCGGTGAAGCGCAGGTTGCCGCGCGAAATGTAAAACGCTTTGCTGAACGCTTCGAAGTTCCCGCGCACCGAAGTCTTGGACATGATCGCGCCGTCGCGCTCGGTCTTGACCCACGCGCCGATGGAGAAGCTGTTGCCGCCGAAGATGAGCGGGCGCGAATTGTTGATGCCGATGTGCGTCTTGCCGTCCAGTTTGACGCCAAAGCCGTCCCACTGGCTCTTTTCGTAAGGCACCGTACCGCCCAGGAAGACGCCATCGCTGCCGCGCTTCGCGCGGTCGATGGCTTGGGTGCCGCGTCCTTCGTCGAAGCTCAACCACATGGTCATTTCCAGCGTGGGCGTGAGCGGTTTACGCTCGGCGGCGGGCTCCTTTTTCTCGCCCGTGGCCGTAGCGGCATTGCCCGGCGCGGCAGCGGCCAGTTCGGGCGCCTTTTCGTCGCGCAGCCAGCGCCCCGCACCCGAGACCGGCGTGATCTCCGCGTGGTGGAAACGGATCGTGGTCTCGTAACAGCCCAGCGCCACGACGCCGTTGGCCGTCAGCTTCCATTCTTTGTCGAGCGTCACGTCGCTCCAGTCGCCCGCGTACCGCGCAATGGGGCGGCCGTCGAGCAGCGCTTCGACCCCGCTCTGACGCACGCGCAGCGATACCTTGTAACGCCGTCCCTTATGCAGCGGTTCGGGCAGCTCAACGCGGGTGCCGTTCTCGCGGGTGTCTTTGCCCCCGATGCGCATGAACCCGGTGATGCGCTGGTCGAAGCCATCGAGCAGGAACAGGATCGCGCGGTCCCGGAACGGAAGAATGAAGTCGATGCTCTTGGCGCCGTGCTCGCGCGTGAACTCCACCGTCAGGTCATACTCCTCGGGCGGCGCGTAGGGCAGCGCCATGCAGGCATACGGCGCGTAGGGGCTCACGATATCCGCCCCGTCGCGCTTCCAGCCCGAAGCCGCGGAGTCTTTCTCTGGAACGCTGCGGGCCAGCAAATCGATGCCCGCGCCCGCGGCCGGGGTCGAAGCGGGCGCCTGCGCCGCCGGAGCGGCCGGCGCGGGCGCTACGGCCGTCGTCGCCGCCGGTTTGGCCGCGGCATCGCCGCGTGGCGGGCCGAAGTAGAAATCGTCGATCTCGAGCGCGCCTGCATCGTGCGCCACGGCCTCGAAGCCGATCCGCACCGGATTCACGGCCATCTGCCGGACCACCTCCTGCGGGATTTCGCCGGACGCGGCTTCCTGGCCGTCCACCCACACCGTCAGCCGATCGCCTTGGCGAACGTAACGGCAATCGTACGCGCGGCCGGAGTGGAAATTGCGTTTGGCTTCGTGGGAGAAACGCCAGAGGCCGGTATCGTTCGCAAACCCGTGGCGCTGGTGAACCGCGAAATCTCCAAACAGGGTGCGTTGCGGACACGATTCCACGATGCGCATGGCGGTGGCATCGCCTTCGGACCAGTTGAAGATCAGCGCCGTCGAAGCTTCCCAATCGTTCTCGCCGCCGGGCTTGATATGCCGGAACTTATAGCGCACTTCCCAATCCCCTTCCCACGTGCGGCGCGGTATGCGGAACTCGAGCGGGTACACGTGCGGGGACCGCGGACCTTCGTTGCCCGAACGCTGGAAGCGCGCCAGCAGCTTGCCGTCCGTGTGCGCGATCGTGCCCTTGGTCCGGCCGGGACCGCGCGTAGAGGCTTCCTCATGTATCCGCATGCCTTCCTGGAAAGCCGCGAAGGAGGCCGGCGAATCGAAATCGAAGTAAAGCCCTTCGAGCTTGGCGAGTTCGTCCATGGCCCTGGCGAGCATCTTCTCGAGTTCGCCGGCGTTGGCCGTGCGCAGTTCGCTCTGGCCGTGCTGCTCGATGAACTTCAAACCCGCATCGCGCAGCTCTTTCCACTTTTGTTCGTCGTGCAGCCGTACCATGAGCTTCCAGGCGGCTCCGGCGCTGACTTCGGCGGCGCCGACCTCGGCGACCTCCACGAAGCGCGAAAGCAGCGCCGCCGCCGGCTCGGCCGCGCCGGCTTTGCGTGCGGCCTCGACCGCCGCGCGCGCATCGTCGGCGCTGGCGCTTTCGCCGCCCAAGCTCAGCACCTTACCCAACGCCGCCGCGAGTCGGTCGCCGGCCTCCGTGCCCAAGCCCTGTTCGGAGAGTTCCATCCGTGTCTGCGGGTGCAGCTTCGAAAAAGCCAGCGGTAATTCCATCCCTTGCTGCTTGATGTAAAGCTGTCCGTCCTTCACTTCGGCGACTTGCATCTCCACTTTTTTGCCCACGCGCATCGGGTTGCCGACGGCCAAGCGCAGCGTGAAGACATCCGCATCCTTCAATTTCTCGGCCCCAAGCGCCAAGGCCGCGTCGAGGGTCTGGAGCCACTTGAAGCTTTCGGAGGCCTGCGCCAGCGGTTCGGCCAGGGGCTTCAGCGCGCCGTCGGCCTGCGCCTGGGAAAGGACAACCTTGGCCTTATCGATCGCCCCGGCGCGCAGCGCCTCCAAAAAGTTCGCAGCGAAGCGGGCGAACGCCGCTTCGGCGGCGGCTTCGTCCACGCGCGGCGCAGGCGCGGCGGGCTCCGTGCCCGGCGCCGGTTCGGCCGGCGCTGCTTGCGCCGTGGCCGCCGCGGAGGCCGGCGCGGGTGCGGCCGCCGGATCGGCTTCTTCGACTCCGAGTTCGGCGAGCAACTGGCGCGCGCGGATCGCGACGTCCGTTTCGCCGTGCTGCGTCAAGAATTGCTGGATGCGCGCGGCGCGACCGGCTTTGTCGGCCGCGTCCAGGCCGTCGAAGCGCACGAGCTGCGCGAAGGCCTGCATCGGCGAGAGCGCTTCTTGTTCGGCGGGCTGCGCATCCGTCCCGGCCGCAGCGGTTTTGGCCGCTTCCGAAACTGTTGCCGGTTCGCTGCGCTTCACGGGTTGCGGCGGGCGCACGGGCGAAGGCTGCTCGCGGCGGTCCTCCGAGGAGCCGCTGCGGCGCGCTTCGGTATCGGGCTTCGAACCGCCCTTGCCCATTAAGAGAAAAGCCATGCCGCCCAGGAGCACCGCCGCGGCGACGCCGCCGATGGCCAGCATCGAACCGCTGGCCGCGGGCTCGGCCCGGTCGCGTTCGCTTACCGATGCCCGTGGGCCGGTGCCCGTTCCCTTGACCGGTACGCGCGGGCCGGTGGTCGTGCCCTTGATCGGAGCGCGGGGACCGGTTGTGCCTTTCGCGCCAATGGGCGCCAGTTTTCCCGTCGTCGCGCCTTTGGCGCCGCGCTTGCCCGCATGCGTGAAAAGAATCTTCTCGATCTGCCCGACCAGTTCGGCCGCCGAGCCCACGCGCTTGGCGGGTTCTTTTTCCATCAGGCGTGCCAAGAGCCGCCCCGTCGCTTCGCTGACCGATTTTTCTTCGCGGTGCGCCAGCGGCGGCTTCTCGGTCAGATGCTTGGACATGATCTCGGCCGAGGTGCTGCCTTGGAACGGCGGATGGCCGGTGAGCAAATGGAAGAGCGTCGCACCCAAGGCGTAGAGGTCGGTGCGCGTATCGATCTTGTCGTTGTGCCCGCGGACTTGTTCGGGCGCCATGTAGAAGGGCGTGCCAATGGCCTTGCCCGTCTGCGTCAGTCCGGCGTCTTCGCCATCGCTGTTCGTCTGCTTGGCCAATCCCAAGTCGGCCAGCTTGGGCGTCCCGTTGGCGGTCAGCAGGATGTTGTCCGGTTTGATGTCGCGGTGGACGAGGCTGATCTTCTCCGCGGCTTCCAGCGCCTTAGCCACATCGAGCGCGATCTCGAGCACGCGGACTTCGTCGAGCTTGCCTTCGTCCTGCAACACCTGCTTCAGCGTCGGACCGTCCACCAGTTCCATCGCGAAGTAGTACAGGCCCGTTGCCGGATCCTGCCCAACGTCGATCCCCTGCACCGCGTTGGGATGGTTCAACTTCGCGCTGCTGCGCGCTTCGCGCATGAAGCGCTCGATAAACGTCTGGTCCTTCGCGATGCTGGGCGGGAGAATCTTCAAGGCCACGATGCGGTCGAGGGAGATTTGGCGCGCCTTGAAGACCGCGCCCATCGCGCCTTGACCGAGCTTGTCGAGGATCTCGAATCCGTTGATGACCTTGGGATTCGCACCCGTGCCTGCTTTTTCGCCCGCCATAAACCAACCCCTTGATCCCCCTCGCCAGACTTAAGCGAGTCCCCGCCAGCTCTTGCGCCCCACGCGCAGAACCGTCATAGGCTCCGTCGTTCCGCGCGCGGCTTACCCCAAGCCGGCATGGAAGTCCGTCACGTTTGTATGCGCTAATATGCTCCGCGTCCTACAAAGGTGAGGACGCGAGTTTTTACCTCATTCCTGCACCGTTGACTTCATTAACTAGTTGAAATTTGAAGCACTTATAAGAGCGCACCGGTGCGGCAAGTCGGAGGTCTAGAGGACTCGAACGGCCTGTCCCGAGCCCCAATCCGAGGCCTACCAAACGGGCTCAAAGGTACCGTATGGCAAAGCGAATGGTCGAGGTTCCTTAGAAGCGTATCCAGAGCAAAGGGTTGCCGGTTCTAAAATACATATACTTTCTTTTGAATCACATATATGTACTGGTGTATAAGGTCTCGCGGGCGTACCTAACCGGCAGTGATGCAGATGCGAAAAGTGGGGGCGTGGCCATGTGCGGCTATTCGAAACTGCTGCTGATCGGGGTTCTGGCTTGGAGCGGGCTACTCTGCGCCGGCGAGCCGAAGACCGCGCTGGAGTTGGCCGCGGCAAGTCTGGCACCCGGCGTTTTCGCGGAGTTCAAGACCGAAGGCTACGAGTTCCAAACGCTGATGCGCGGCGAGGACATTCTCGCGTACAGCGGCAAGGCCGGATACGACGCGCGCAATCGGCAGGTCCATCTGATCGGGCAAGTCCATCTCAAAGGGCCGCCGGTTCATATTCGCTACGACCTCGCGACGAATGCGTGGACCCAGATGCCGACATCGGAATGGGCGAAGCCCTTGAAGTGGTTCCACGCGTACGAGAACAACGCCGCCGACAGCGAGGGCGGGTACTTCTTTCACAACGCAAGCGCGTCGGGGTGGGTGCATCGCTTCGAGGCCGCCAAGAACGAGTGGACAACGCTCCCCGAACTCAAGGCGCCCCACGGGCACGGCATGGCGCTGGCGTACTTTCCGGAACGCCGCTCGCTGATTCGCTATTTGGGCAAAGAGGTTTGGGAACTCAATACGGCCGCCGGGCAGTGGGCGGCGCTGAGCAAAGAAGCCGCGGCCGGACCGTACCACAACCTGGCGTGCTACAGCGCCGGGTTCAAAACGGTCCTGCTGGGCGGCGGCAACGGGAGCGGACAGCTCTACCGGCTGGACGTTCAGGGCAAACTCAACGCGTCCAAGCCCGCGCCTTTCAACCTCGGCGTCGGAATGAGCCTCACCGAGTGCGATCCGGCGAGCGGCGAACTGGTGGCGGTCTCGAACGCGGGCAAGGTCGCGGCCTACCATCCGGGGCAGGACGTCTGGCGCGAGCTTGCGGCGGCGGCTCCGTTCAAAGGCGGGCATGGCGTCTCGGTCGCTCCGATCCGCGGAGCCGGCGTACTGTTCTATTTCAGCTCCGCGCCGCAGGGCATGAAAGTCTGGCTGTACAAGCACGCGGCGCAGGATAAGTAGCGCGGGTGCCGGACCGGCTTCAGGCGAGTAAGGGCAGGCGTATGGATCTCAATCTCATCTCTTCTCCGCGCCACGCACCGGCCACCAAGCACGAGCGTGTGCGCGAGTCGATCCGGCGCTTGATCCTCGACGGCACCTATGCGCCGGGTTCGCGGCTGCCGCCCGAGACGGATCTCCCGCGCCAGCTTCGCGCCAGCAAAATCACCATCGTCCGCGCGCTGAACGATCTGGCGCGCGAGGGGCTGATCGTGCGCCGCCGGGGGAGTGGGTCGTACGTGGCCGACCCGGAGCAGCGCCCGCTGATGCCCGGCCGTTTCCTGCGCCTGGGCGTGCTGCTGCCGCATTCGTTCTTCTCCGATTTCCGCTACGGCGCGCAGCAAAACGAGATTCTGCGCGGCGCGCTGGCCGCTTGGGGCCTGGAGCGACTGGCGGGCGAATTTCCCAGCGTGCCCGACCACGAGGCGACGCGCGGGCGCTGGGTCTCCGACCGCCGTGGTTGCTCCGTCGAAGTCCTGGGCGAAGAGCACGCGGCGCGCCACCGCCATCCGCCGCTGAGCGCCGTGCGCGAGGCGCGCTTCGACGGAATCCTGACGCTCAGCGTGGTCGAAGAAGAGTGGACCGCCGAACTGCTCGACCTGGGCATCCCGACGGTGCTGGTGGACTTTCCCAACGAGCGCTTCGCGATGCGCGCCGATCAGGTGTTCTTCGATCCGTTTCCCGGCTACCGCGCGGCAGTGCGGGAGTTCACGGCGCGCGGCCTGCGGCGGATCTGGTTCCTCGGCTGCTGGATGCACCAGCCCTACGCGGAGTTCGCGGCGCTGCAGCGCGATCCCGATTTCTACGCGCCCGAGAAAGCCCGGCTCGATCCCGACAGCTTCGTGCGCCAGAGCGCTTGGCGGCAGGCGATGGCGGAGGCCGGACTGCGCGCGCCGGACGAATGGGTGCAAGCCACCTGGTCCGACGAGCCCCACGTTCGTACGCTCGCCGAAGCATGGGCCGGCCTTCCGGCCGCGGAGCGGCCCGAAGGCATCATCTGCCACTCGTACGGGCAGGCTCGAACCGTGGCGGCGGTCTTTGCCGAACGCGGACTGGTCTGCGCGGCGGCCGGCGCCACCGACGCGCCCGTGCTCGGCGGCGCGCGCGCGATCTTGGCCGATAACGCGCAACTGGGCCGCACCGCCGCCGAACTGCTGCTCTGGAAGCTCCAGCAACCCAAGCGTCCCGGCCTGCGCGTAGGCGTTCCCATGTGGTTGTCCGATGCGCCTGCTTACGCGAGCCGCCCCATCCCATGATCTGCGGAGGAGTATAGAGATGCGAATCCACACGGTGCTTGGCCTCTGGACCTTGAGCGCCCTCGCGCTCGGCGCATTGCACGCCGGCGAAGCCGCTTTCTCGGCGCCGCCCGCGGCGAAGAAGCAGGGCGATAAGCTCCTGGTGAGCTTCGGCGTCGCGAAGAGCACCGATGTCGAAGTCGCGATCCTGAACGCGAAGGGCGAGGCCGTGCGGCATCTGGCGGCGGGCGTGCTGGGCGGAGCAAAAGCGCCGCCGGAACCGCTCAAGCCGGGGCTGACCCAGACCCTCGAGTGGGACGGCAAGGACGATTTCGGCAAGCCGGCCGCGGGCGGGCCGTTCAAGGCGCGCGTACGTGCGGGAACTCGGGCCAAATTCGGGCGCATGATCGGCGAAGATCCCTACACCTTCGGTTCCGTGGACGGACTGGCCTGCGACGAAGAAGGCAACTTGTACATCAGTTCGTACCAAGGCACGCACAACCAGGGCGCGCGAACGGTGCGGGTCTACGACGGCCAGGGCCGTTACCTGCGCGAGATTGCGCCTTTCCCTTCCAAGCTGCTGCCCGATGCCATGAAGAACGTGGCGCGTTGGGACGCCGAAGCCAAGGTCTGGCGCCCGACAAACTATTCCTGTCTGAATCCGGATTTCTACGGCAGCCCCAGCGCCTCGCTGGTCGCAGCGTCGCAGTCGAATGGCGTATTCTTCGCCGATCAGCACGACGTCTACGCGCTCAACGCGGACGGCAGCGTCAAAGGCGCGGCATTCGGAACCAAGCAGAAGCCCTGGCCGGTCTTCGACGCCACCAACGGCGAGAAGAACCACTACGGGCATCCGTGGCATTATCACGAAGGCGTGGCCTGCTACGCGGCTTCGCCCGACGGCAAATGGCTGTACCTCACCGGCCCCGTGCCCAACAAGGACAAGCGCAAGACCGAAGACCCGCGCTTTCCGCTGGGCGGCGTCTACCGCATGCGCCTCGACGGGAAGGACGAAATGAAGCTCTTTGTCTCGCTGCCGATCGGCTTCGACGGTTCGTGGTGGAAGGACGGCTTCAAAATCTATGGGCGCACGGGGCCGATTCATTTCGTCGGCTGCGATGCCAAGAACAACGTCTACGTGCCGGACCGGGACAAAAATCGCGTGGTCGTCTTCTCCGAAGTCGGCAAACAGATCGGTGAAGTGGCGGTTACGAATCCGCATCAGAT
>BTVV01000082.1:0-26633 GCA_045863855.1 Planctomycetota bacterium
GAACTGAACGCACAGCTTCTTGAGGTCGTCCGCCGAGAGGTCGGTGTCGTTCTTCACGCCCTTTTGGTGCTTCATTTCGTGGAGCATCTCTTCCATGGGCTCTTTGCTCAGCCCCATAGCGGTCGTGGCATACATCTGGATGAAGCGGCGGTAGCTGTCGTAGGCAAAGCGGGCGTTGTTGGTTTTCGTGGCCAGCCCTTCGACCGAGCGGTCGTTCAGGCCCAGGTTCAGGATCGTTTCCATCATGCCGGGCATGGAACGAGCGGCGCCGGAGCGGACCGAGACGAGCAGCGGATCGGCCGAATCGCCCAGCTTCTTGCCGGTCACGGCTTCGAGCTTCTTCAGCACCTGCAGGACTTCCTTCTCGAAGCCCGATGGGTAGCGCTTGCCCAGCTTCCAGTATTCGGCGCAGGTGTCGATCGTGATCGTGAAGCCAGGGGGCACAGGCAGACCGATGTTCGTCATCTCCGCCAAGCCGGCGCCCTTACCGCCGAGCAGCGTTTTCGCATCGCCGCGGCCTTCTGCCTTGCCGCCGCCAAAAAAGTACACACGCTTCGCCATGGTACGCATCTCCGCTTTAGGGACCGTGGCACGTTCGAGCCTCGAGGTCCGTCCCGGACCCTGCCGGACTCCCAACGAACCGGCGTTAAGAAAGAGGCTGCAAGTGGCCGCCTTGAAGAAGGGGCAGTTTATAGCGCCCATGTGCACTCGATTCAAGCGCAGCGGAAACGAGCATTGCCCCGCGCTTGACGAGGGCAGGAATCAGGCGGATAGATCGCGCGGGGCGTCCGGCGGCGCAGCCGGATCCGCAGGCTTGCGAATGAAGACCACCGCCAGCAAAAGACAGACGTGACCGAAGAGTTCCAGAGTCTCCTCGACAGGATTGAGCAAGTAGCGGTCGTGGCGGTCCGGCGGCTTGTATTTATCCATCGCCTGCGAGCCCGCGTAGGCGAGAAGGGTCAGGTAGATGAAGTTGTTGAGCAGCCGTGTGCGCAGGTAGGGCAGAAGAGTGTGGTATTTGCGCCATGCGATCAAACCCAGCATCGCCACGCATCCGAACATAATCGCCGTCGCGTGCGGGAAATGCAGTTCGCGTATGAAAAACGAAGCGCCTAGACCGGCATACCAAAGAAAAAACGCATGTCGGCTGGCCGCAAAGCGCCCCAAGGCGGTGAGGATCAGGAAACCCAGCACGTACAGCGCCGCCTCTTCCAGTACGGGCTTGATGTCGACCAGATTTTCGTGACGCTTGTACGCGAAGAAGAAGCTCGAATACGCCAGCGGAATCAGCGCCAAGGCATAGTTCACCAGCTTCAGGTGCGTGACAGCAAGCGTTCCCAAGGGCGGCGCGCCGGGCTTCGAATCGAGAGCCGCAGGATCGTCGGACGAGGGGGATTCGGCGAATGGGGCGGGTGTAGAAGCCATGGGAGAGGCGGCGACTCCGATAAAGGATTTAACTGAGCCTTTATCGTAGGGAGCCGTCTTAAACCGGTCAATCGCGGTCGCGGGCGGGGCTGCTAGGGCGTGGCAGGCCTAAAGGAGCGGAAGGTAAGCGAAACCGTGTACTTGCCGGGCGCGCCGGTCACGCGGATGAACTCGCGCGGATGCGGAGCGGTAAAGGCGCCGCCGGCATCCATATCGAAGGTTTCTTCCCAATTGACGATAGCCAACTCGTCGTAACCCACGACTCCGAACCCTTTGTTCGGCGGGCTGTGGCGGAAAAAGACGCGCACCGCGCGCGCCTGCTGTTCGTCGGCCGGCGGCGGGAGATCCGGGTCTTCCGGCGGCATCGGGATATCCGCCAGGAAGGGCTGCCACTTGTAGCTGCCTGGCGCTCGTTCGTAGATCGTCACCTCGCCGAACTCCTTATCGCCCACGCTGGCTCCGATGCGCGCATAGACGCTCACCGGGCCGGCTTTCTGCCCGGTAATGTAACCAAAGAGCGAGAGATCCTTGTTCGGCTGGTCAATGGCGTCGCCGAAGACGCGGATGCGGTTACGCAGCGGCAGGATCGAATCCGTCTCGCGCTCCGAACTGCGCGTGCTGCGCACGCAGGCCAGTCCTCGGAAAGGTTTGATGACCGACGCGTAGCGCGATTCGCTCTCCACATCCCAGCGCTCGACCTCCAGCCGGTCGGGGTCGGTATCGTAATCTTCGAAGTCCCCGTGCTCCAACAGGTCGCGTCCGATTTGCCCGGCGCCCAATCCGCTGCCGCCACCGACGGTGCGCGCCGCGATCAGCGATTCGTCCCCGGTGCCATAGAGGCGTAGATCCAGCATAGCCACACCCGATTCGGGAACGGTCAGCTTGGCGATGACCGTGCGGTCGTGGACCGTATGGTCGTTCGGCGCAAGGCTCACGTAACCCTGATTGTTGTAGGGATAGTGCAGCACGCCGAACGGCCGCGACGATTCGCCGATCCGGCGCAGGAGCACGCCGGCCAACCGTCCGCCCACCGGCTTGGGGCGGAAATCTTCGATATAGACCGGCGTGGAACGCAAGCTCCGCACCGTCGCGCCGTCCATGTCGGCCCGGATCAGCAGCCCCAGCATGGTCTCGACACGCGCTTGGTCGATGGCCAAATTGCCCGGGTTATGAATCGCAAGCACGTCTCCGACCTTGGAGAATCCTTGTGCCACATGGGTGTGGTGGCAGACCACCAGCGCCGCGCCGGAAACCGCGGCAAGGTCAATGCGGCCTTGCAGGAACGCGGAGGGCTCAAAGGTGTATTCGATGCCGCCGTGAATCTGCATGATCGGGATGTAGCCGGCGTCCCGTTCGCGTTCGATGGAACCGGCAAAGTCGGCGTTTACCCGTGCATCCGCCGCACCGCCCTTCGTATCGTCTGCCACATAAGTGACCGCATGCTGCGATCCGCTGACCGCGCACGACGACAGGAGCGCATATGGGTGTCCACCTAGCGTGACCCGGTACGCCGCATACGCTTCCTCAGGCGTCAACCCCATGCCGCTGTGCGGAATTCCCGCGTTATCGAGGTGCGTGCGCGTGTCCACTACGCCCGCATCCAAGTAATCGTACACGTGGTTATTGCCCAGGGAGACGTAATCGACGCCCAAATCCAATAGCGCTGGCAGCGAGCCTGGCAGCGTGAAGAAGACGAAATCTTTGGTCGGATGCGGAGTCGCGGGGTTGTCCGTCACCGGCGTCTCGAGGTTCACGACTCCGAAATCCGCCTCCTGGTAGAACGGTTTGATGAATTGCACTACGTTTTTCGATCCGGGCAGCGGATCGCTAACCTGGATCAGCGCCAGAGGATCGTCGAGCGGCATTTGATCGAACGGAATTTCCGTATCGGGATCGAGGAAGCGCCGCCCGAACATCGTATCACCGCCGAAAAGCATCCGAACCGCGCCATCGGCCGGCGTCAGCCCGATATCGCCCATAGCCACCTGGCGGCTTCGGGATGGCAACGCGAGATGCAGAGCGATAATCTCGTCGCGGTATCCGGGCGCCGAAATGGTCAGCAAGCCGTTCGTGCGCGGGGCGCGCTTGAACAAGAAAACGCCTTTGGTGTTGGTCAACACTGTGGTGCCATGCAGAGTCGCGCCGGCTCCCACCAGCGGCTGGCCGTTCGCGTCCACCACTCGGCCCGTAACTTTAATGATGCCCTTGAGAATGCGCGCTTGGGTCTTGGCTTCGGTGCTGGGAAGTTCCGTCTCGATGGCCCGCAGTGCTACGCAATAAGACACTGCCAGCATGAGCAGGCTTGTTTTGAAGAGCGAATTCACGTTGTGCATGACCAGAGCCTAGCAGGGATTGTGCACGATGTAAAATAAGTTTGAGGGTGCCTGGATTTTGCGTAACATATTGATATGTAATTACTTACAAATAAATTGGGTGGTTTGGTATTCAAATTTCATTGCGCAGGTTACTCAAAAACCATTAACTCATGGAGCGCCTTCTTCTAGTCCTTCTTCTTATCCTTGTTCTTGCCCTTCTCGCCCCATTCCGTCCACGCATAGAGCGTACTGCGTTGGATGCCCAGAATCTTGGCGGCTTGGGTCTTGTTACCTTCTACCTGCTCCAGCACCCATCGCGCGTACTGCACCTGCAAGACTTCCAAGAGCGGCATCTCGGGCGCGCGGATCGCAAACGTATGCGGCGCGTTCGTCGCCGCGGTGTCTCCGGCGGCGGACAAACCGGCCGGATGAGCGCCCGAAGGCGGCACGCTGGGATGTTCCACGGCGCGCCGGATATCCAACGGGATATCCAGCACCGAAAGCGTGAGCACCCCGCTGCGCGTGCCGCCGCGCCCGCTGGGCCGCGACAGCACGGCCATGCGTTCCAGCGTATTGCGCAATTCGCGGATGTTCCCCGGCCACGCGTAGCGCCGGAAGACCGCCAGGACATCCGGATGCAGCGCGTAGTTGCCGAACGGTTCCAGCAGATGCGTGCAAAGCAACGCCAGATCGTCGAGCCGTTCGCGCAGCGGCGGGAGCAGAATTTCCATCACGCGCAGGCGATAGTACAGGTCTTGCCGGAACTGCCCCGCCTCGACCTCGGCGGCCAGATCGCGGTTCGTCGCGCAGACGATGCGGCAGTCGATGCTGCGCAAGCGCGATTCGCCCACGCGGGAGACTTTCGATTCCTCCAGCACGCGCAGCAGCTTCGCTTGCACCGGCGCCGGAAGTTCGCCGATCTCGTCCAGGAAAAGAGTCCCGCCGCTGGCGATTTCGAAGATACCCGCGCGGTCGCGCGTCGCTCCGGTGAACGCGCCTTTCGCGTGCCCGAAAAGTTCCGATTCGACCAGGTTCTCGGGCAGCGCCGCGCAGTTGATGGCCTCGAACGGCCCCTGCGCGCGGCGGCTGTACGAATGAATCGCGCGGGCCACGAGTTCCTTGCCGGTCCCGCTCTCGCCCAAGATCAGCACCGGCGAATCGACCGGCGCGACGCGTTGCACGAAGCCCAGGACTTCGCGCAAGCGCGGCGAATCGCCGACCATTTCGTGCTTGCCTTGAATCGTCATCCGCAGGCGCGTGTTCTCTTCCACCACGCTCTGCCGGCGGCGCAAGTTGTCCAGCATGGTGGCCAGCGGGTAGGCCGCGGCGGCGAGGAACTCGAGGTGTTCCTGCGTGAACGGCTCGCGCCGGCCGGCGAGCCGGTAGGCGCGTTCCATCACCAGATAACCCAGCGCGGTCCGGCCCGTCAGCAGCGGCGCGATCATCAGCGCGAATCGCTCGCGGTCCTTCTCGGCTTCCAACTCCTTGCGCACCAGCACCCGCGAGGCGGTCTTGTCTTTTACGACGGCTTCGGCAACGAGCGGATCCAACTCGACGTCCGGCGACAACACCGCGACGCCGCGTTCCCGAGCGTGTCGCAGCAGGACCGTCCGCGCGCCGGCCATGTGATCGTCCAGCAGGCGCGTCGTGCGGCTGCCCGGCGGCGCCCAGACCGTGAGCTGGATATCCTTCTCGCGCTTGCCGTCGTCGCCCGCGGCCGCGGCCTCGAAAACGACCTGTACCTTCGAACCCGGCAGCGCTTCGCCCAGGATCCGCGTCGCCGCTTCGAACAACCCGTCTTCGGTCTCGCACTGATTGGCTTCGCGCAGCATGCGGTACAGGCAATGCAGCCACTGCGTCCGGTCGCTGACCAGTTGCGGCGACTCGAGAATTGTCGTCTCGAAGCTCTTGCCGACCATCGGGCGCAGGCCAAAGCGTTCGACCGGCACCACCAGCGTCCCGCGCGGAACGCGCCCCAAGCCCTTTTCGTCGGGCATCAGCACGCCGCTCTTCTCGTCCAGCGGCGGCGTCAAGTCGCTGCCGGCCACCGTCGAGCGCATCCGCGCCAAGGCCGTCTGCGTGCCCGGCGGGTAATGCCGCGTGAAGACGAGCGTGGCCTGTCCGATGGAGAATTCGTCGCCGTCTTGCAGCGAGATTTCGTTTTTCAGCGTTTCGCCGCCCAGCAGCGTTCCGTTGGTCGAGCCCAGGTCGCGCAGCAGGTAGCGCCCGTTCACTTGGCGCACTTCGGCGTGCTTTTTCGACGCGCGCGGATCGTCCAGCAGCACTTCGCACGAGACGCCGCGGCCGATGATGCAAGAGTCGCCCAATTCGATCAGCTTGCGGCCTTCTTCGGTACGGACGGTGAGGTAAGCCATGCAGGACGGATCTCCGCGCGAGCGCCCTCGCGCCGATTGCGTGTTGGAATATTGAACGCTTTTCGCGGGAAGTCAAGGCACGACAACAAAATCAATACGGAAGAGACGATGCTTACGTGCGGTGAGTGGGACGCGTTCGAGCGGCCGTCAGAGCTTCGTCATACGCTTCCGAATACGACGGCCGCGTTGGTGCCGCCAAATCCGTAGCTCGTTTTCAGGATGGTTTTGAACGATCCGCTCAACGCTCCGTTCGTCGGCGTATGCAGATCGCATTCGGGATCTTTCTCGGCCGGATCCAGCCCTAAAATCGGGGGCGCTTTCTGGTCGCGCAACGTGAGGATCGCCGCGATCGATTCGTGCACGCCCGCCGCGCCCATCGTGTGCCCGATCGAACTCTTAATGCTGCTGACCGGAATCTCGCGGCCGCGTGCGCCAAAGACGTCGTGCACCGCCTTCGTCTCGATCTTGTCGTTGTACGGTGTGCCTGTGGCGTGCAGGTTCAGGTAATCGACGGCTTCGGGCTTCACGCCGGCGTCAAACAGCGCCGCGCGCATCAGCGCTTTGATGCCCAGGGCTTCCTGTTCGGGCGCGGTCATATGGTAGCCGTCGTTGTTCATCGCGCGGCCGAGCACCTGCGCGTAAATCTTCGGCGCTTGGCGCGCGCGGGCATGCGCTTCCGTCTCCAGCAGGATCGCGCCGGCCCCTTCGCTGAAGAGCGTGCCCTTGCGCCGCTTGTCGAACGGGCGGATCGTCTCGGTGGTGATCGCGCGCAACGCCGAGAGCCCCGCATAGATGTACAGCGAGAGTTCGTCGTAGCCGCAGGCCAGGACCGCCTGAGCGCGTCCCAGACGCAGCAGGTCGAAGGCCTGCCCGATGGCCGCCGCTCCGCTGGCGCACGACAGCGAGAGGTTCAAGCGCGGGCCGCTCAAGCCGCCCGCTTGGGCGACGGCTTCGCCGGCGGTTCCGAAGAGGTAGCCGTCCAGGCTGGCCTTGCCCGCGTCCTCGCTGCCGTCGATCAGCGCGCGTTCGGCTGCGGACATCCCGCCGAAGTTCGTTCCGGCCACCAGCGCCGCCGCCGCCAAGCCGGGCTGCGCGGCCACCGCCGCACGGACCGCATCCGGCGCCGCGACGAACCTTAAGCCCGTCGCGTCGCCCAAGGCCTCCAAAGCGGCGTCGCAAAGCATGCGCACGGCGCGCGGGGGTTGTCCTTCGCCGGCGGAATAGCCGTCCACCTCGCCGGCCTGCGCGTTGCGGAAGACGCTGGCGTCGAAGAGCGTCACCGCGCGCAGGGCCGAACGACCTTCGAGCAAGCCCGCCCAAAGCGCCGCCGCGCCGCGGCCGTGCGGCGAAACCGAGCCTAGACCGGTGACCACCACGGGAATACTCATGCGCCGGATGCTACCACGCGCCTGTGCGCCGCGCGAGCCGATGCAAGGCTTGGATTATATCGGGCAGCGGGTCTTGCGCCGTTGCCTCACAGTGCTATCATTCCGATATCATCCAGGGGAGGATTTCGAATTGAGCGACATTCTGATTCGTGGGTTAGACACCCAAACCGTCAAGCGCCTCAAAACGCGCGCCAAGCGCAACGGCCGCTCGCTGCAAAGCGAAGTGAAGCAGCTCCTTGAGCGCGCCGCCGATAAGCCCATGGCCGAAGTGCTCGATGCCGCGCGCGATTGGCGAGTAAAGCTGGGTAAGCGCTTCGACGACAGCGCCTCGTCCCTTCGCCGCGATCGCGACCGATGAAGCTCAAGCGCTGCGTCGTCGATGCCAGCGTCGTGCTCAAACTCTTCTTCGACGAAGACTTGTCTGGCGAAGCCGACCGCGCCATGCGCCACATCGCCGAACCACTTGCACCCGACCTGCTTTGGACTGAAGCTCTAAACGTCGTTTGGAAGCGCGCGCGCCGGGGCGATCTCGAACACCCCGCCGCCGCAGCTCTCGCGAATCAGTTGCTTACACTGCCGCTTCAGACCCACGCGGCGGTCGAATTGCTCCCTGACGCCTTGGATCTGGCCTTGAGCCTGGATCGCACCGTCTACGACAGTCTCTATTTGGCGCTCGCCGTACGTTCCCAAACCCCTTTCCTGACCGCCGACCGCATGCTTGTAAACGCTCTGCAAAATTCTGCGTTAAAGAAGCACGTGCTATGGTTAGGCGCCTTAAAGGCATAGGATGGATGCCAACGAAAGCGAATCCGTTGAAGGGAGGCGATCCCCATTGAGCCAATCCGAATCGCGCTTTCAGTTTCGCCTCATCTCCGTGCTCGTTTGGTGTGTTGGCACTGCGTTAGGCTTAGCCGCCATGCCCGATGCTCCAAAGCAGTTGATCGAATCGTTTGGGACCGGCATAGGTACTTTGTGGTTGGCGGCCCTACTTTTCATTCTCGGACTTATCGCCGCCTTTCCGGCCTACCTTTGCGAGCAAATATGTGAGAATCTCGGGAGTACTGAAGGCGAGCTTAAGATTCGCAGGCAAAGGTCTGTCGGGAAGCGATCTGAATTTGATGAAAAGCGTGCGCGCTGGTGGGGCGATCCTCCGCCCGATGATTTAAAGGGAGGGTAACCGCCTGTACACCCCGTCCCGGGCACCGCGCAAGAGTTCCGCTTGGTACCGCCTCCAGCTTCCCACCGCGGTTGTGTTGATGTTTGTCGCCGGAGCATTGATGTGGGGGAATCTGGACGAGCGCATCGAGGTCATTCCACATAGAGCGGCACTCATTAAGTGCGCAGGTGAAAACTATCCGCTGCACCTCGTCTGTGTGGACTATCCGACCAATAAGGAATTTAAGAATTTTTTCGTCCAGCGTTTCTATTGTTATCGATTGGGCTGGCCCTTTACCTTTCGCATTCGATTGACACCGGAATTCCCATCTGAAGAAATTGCGGGCTACTACTGGGATATATCCAGCTTTCCCCCCACCGAAGAACCGTACCCCTTCAGTCTCGCCGTTACCGCCAACGCGTTGATCGCGTTCTTCGTCCTCGCTTTCACCTGGTTCGGCATGGAAGTCCTGTTGCTTCGCCTCGCTCTTCGCAAAAAGCAGCCGCCCGATCCCACCCCAGCCGCCTCCGATCACACCGAATCCAAAATCTAAAACCCAAATTTCAAAATCGATGTACTCCGCCCATACGCCCCATACTTCCGTCCAATCCGGCGGCGAGCACCCCACGCCCTTCACCGCGCGCGTGCCGGGCAACAGGCATTACACCTTGACCCGCGCCACATAGATCGCGCAACGCTGAGACTGCTCCCCGTTGCGGTACGCGCCATGCGGATACTCGTGTCCCGAATAGTACGACAGCAGCGCGTTGCCTGCGCCGAACGCTCCGGACTCCGAGCCCTCCGGCAAGCGCACGAAGGCCGCATACGAAGTGTCGTTTCCGCTCTCCAGCGTGGTCTCCGGCTGCATCTTCCCGGTTTCCGCGTCGAGCGCGTGAATGCGCGTGACGTAGGCCTTCGAGGTATCGTCCTTGTACACCCGGCCCACCGCCATGAAGCGCCCCGCACCCAAGTGTTCCAATAGCGGCCCCCGGAACCAGCGGTCGCCGAGGGTCTTGCTCCACGTCGTATAGGGCGCCTGCGCGCGTGCCAGCAGCGGGATGCCGTCGGCTTTCTCGCGCCGCACCAGCGCCAGCAAGGTTCCGTCCGCTAAAAAGCACAGGTCCGTCTCGTTCGGGAATTCGTCCGTTTCGATGACGCTCACCGTCTGCCATTTCAATCCGTCGAGCGTACGCATCAGAGCCACGCGCCCGGTGTCGCGATCGTAGTCGCGGTCGTAGGCCGCCACGTACCAGTGCCCGTCGCTGGGGTGCTTGCGCGGACGCCAGATCGTCTGACCTTCGAAGCCCGCGATCTCGCGATGCTGCTCCCAGGAGAGCCCGTCGTCGCTTCGCGCCAGGATTGTGATGCGCTTGCCGGTCTTGGTGTCGCACGGCGGCTGAGTCCAGCAGGGGATGGTGAGGTGCAGGCGGTCGTCGACGACGTAGAAATGCGGATCGCGCACGTCCAGTCCGCGCGCCGCGATTCGGGACATCACGGAAAAGTTCCGCCCGTGATCGGCGCTCGAGAGCACCACGATCTGGCTGCTGGGATGGACGCCGTGATTCACCGCTTCACGGCAGGCCAGCCAGACGCGCCCGCGCCACACATGCAGATCGGTGAACGCGCAATGCGCCCCCGGATCGTACACCTTGCTCAAGCCCACCACCTGCAGTCCGGTCTTCATGTTCGCGTGCTCCCGTGATTGCGCCCGATGTCGCTGGTTCAAACCTGTTCCCGACTCACTCGGGAAGTGCTTCGGCTACGGCCAACGCGGCTTCCAGCCTGTCTTCGAACTCCGCCACGGCCTCCGCCGCCGGCCAGTGACCGGGGGCGGGGGAGACCGCGTGCTTCCAGCCCAAGCGCTTCGCCGCCAGCGCCTTAAACGCGCGCAAGCCGCCGTGCGCGTGAAATCCTTCGATGAAGTGGTTCAGCGCGCCCTGACCTCGACGCGCCGAAGCAAGATCGTTGCGCCAAACGGCGTGCATGATTTTGATCGCCAAACCGCCCAGTAAATTGTAGGTCGAGCCGATCGCGCCCGTCGCTCCGACGCTTAACCCCAGCATCAGGACCTGGTCGTTCCCATGAAAGATCACCGTTTCGGGATGCAGCGCGCACAGGCGCTCCATGCGGTACAGGTCCAAACTCGTGAATTTCATCCCCATTACGTTCGGCAATTCCAGCCAGCGCGAGAGCTTCGCGCGGTCGAAGTCGTAACCCGTCGCCTCGGGAATATGGTAAACGAAGACCGGGAGCGGCGAGGCTGCGCCCAACGCCGTGTAGTAGGCGGTCAGTTCCTCGTACGAATACTTACCGCCGTGCGGCGGCATCGCGGCCACCGCATGGCAGCCGGCTTCCGCCGCCGCCCGGGCCAGCGCGGCCGCGCGCCGCGTCGGCACGCCGCCGACGTGCGCGATCAGCTTCTCGCTCTTCTTGCGTTCCCGCACGATCCGCCCGGCGCGCACGTACACCGCCGCGCGGACCGCGTCGTCCAGCGCATACGCTTCGCCGGTTCCGCCCGTGAGGTACAGGCCTGGCTGGCCTTCGTCGAAGAGGCGGTGAGCCAGCGTTTCGAAGGCGCCTTCGTCGAGCGATTCGTCGTCGCGCAACGGTGTCAGAATCGGCGCCAGAATTCCGCGGCAGTCGTCTTTGGTAAGCATGGCGGTAGGCATCTCATCCCCTCAAGCAATGCGAAGTCGGCGCCTTGTTGGACCGATCCAATGGGGCTTGCCGGTCAGGTCCGATCTTTCGCGTCCAGCAACTCGAAGATCGGCTGGAAGTGCTGGTCCAGGAGCGCCAGCACGCGCGCGCCTTCTTGAGCGCGTACGGCTTCCAGAATCGCCTCGTGCTCGTTCAGCGTACGCCGCATCCGGTCCGCGCTGGGCCAGCGGTAATCTTTGCGCGCTTCCTGCCACGCTTCGAAGTACCCGTCGATCACTTCCGACAAGCCTTGCAGCACCGAGTTATGGGCCGCCGCCGCGAACGCGCGGTGAAACGCCGCGTCGGCCGCGAGATGCCCGGGCCGGTCGCCGCGGTCCATCGACAAAGAAAAGTCACCGACGGCCTTCTGCATCGCCGCGAGGTCCGCCTCGTTTCGACGCTTCGCGACCAGTTCGGTCAGCCCGCGCTCAAAGAGCCAGCGTGCTTCGGCCAGTTGCCGCAGCGCGTCGCCCGTCGTCTCCGGACCATCCTGGCCCGATGCGACGGCCAAGGCCACGTGGGCGGCGAACCATGGTCCTAGCGAGCGCGGGTCGGCGTGCTTCAGGATCGTTCCACGGCGCGGGCGCGATTCGACTAACCCCGCGGCGTCCAAGGACTTAAGTGCTTGGCGCACGGTCGGCCGGCTGACCCCGAAGCGCCGCGCCAATTCGTGCTCGGTCGGCAACCGGTCACCGGGGCGCGCACCGCTGCGCAGAAGTTCCTTAAGGAAGGCCTGCGAAAGTGCTTGGGTTCGTGCGCCACGCGGGGGCGGAGCGGATCGGAGGCGGCCGGGGTCCATTCGTTTATTTGTCATACAATTAATCAACCACGTCGAACCCGCCCTTGTCAAGCCTTCCGCTGGATTTGTGCACCGTGCTTAAACGGAGGCAAGAGCGCTCTTGCCGTCGGGCGTAGAAGGCCTTAAACCGATGTATTCGCACCGGCTGTTTCGAAGTATCATGGTCGATTCCTGGCCAGCCGTCAGGACGCCGGTAGATATTGAGCTAAGGAGTGTGAGTGGCCAAGACACCGGGTTCGGGCCGGGGACAGCCGGGTAAGCGCAAGACGAGCGGGCTGCATGCCAAGACGCCCGGCTTGAGCGCGTTACGGCGCAAGACGCCGGTACCCGAAGGGGAAGCGAAGGCGTCGCCGGCCGGCGGCACGCGCAAGCTTGCTTCGGCGCTGCGCCGGCGCACACCCACCGGCGGCGCGGCGGTACCCGCCGGAGGCGATGCGGGCGCCGAAATCGGCATTTACCATCGCCGCGGTATGTCGGTGCGCCAGAAGTTCGGCTTGGTCATCTCGCTCTCCTTTGGACTCGTCGCGCTGATCGTGGGCCTATCGGTCACCAGCTTCTTCCGCGCCAACTTGTGGAACGAGATCGTCCGGTACGGGTACGGGCAGGCGGTTTCGCTGCGCAGCTTCGGTCAGCGCGTCTTCGACGACGTGCGCGAAGGCGCCGACACCGCGCGGCAGTATCCCGAAAGCGAACGCCAAAAGGCCGACCAGCAGCTCCTTCAGACCATCGTCGAAGCCGAGCCGCGGCTTTTCAGCATCAGCGTGCTCGTTTCGCCCACCGGCCCCACGGAAAATCCCAGCGCCGTGGCCGCGCACGGCGGGACCAAACCCACCGAGTTCGGGCCCCCGGCCGACGCGAAGATCATTCACCCGCCCGGCGACGATAACCGCGTTCAGATCTGGCAGTCCACCTTTACCAGCGAGGAAGGCACCGTCCCGGCGCTCTTCTTCCGCGCGCCCATCGAACTCCAGGGCGAAAAGCCCCTCGCCACGGTGCTAGCGGTCACGCCCATCTCGCACATCGACAAGGAAGTCCGCGCGCTCTCGATCAAGCTGACCGTTTTCGGGCTGATCTTCCTGGGCGCCGGCATCGCCATCGCCATGGGCTTGGCTTCCGCCGTCAGCAAACCCGTCTCGCAATTGGTCGCGGACATGGACATCATTGCGCGCGGCAACTTCGACCATAAGCCGCAGATCGTCTCGCGGGACGAGCTGGGTTTGCTGGCCCTCGCGCTCAGTCAGATGACCAAGAGCCTCTCGGCGGCGCGAGACCAGGAAGTTCAGATGCAGCGCCTCTCCAGCGATCTCGATCTGGCTCAGGAGATCGTCGCGCGGCTGATGCCGTCCAAGCTGCCGAAGCTGCCCGGCATCGATCCCGGCACGCTCTACTACGCCGCCCGCGAAGTCGGCGGCGACTACTACGATTTCATCCCCGTCGACAACGAGCACTTGGCCTTCCTCGTAGCCGACGTATCCGGAAAATCCATCGGCGGCGCGCTGGTCGTCAGCACCACCCGCACCATCCTGCGCCTGATGGCGCCCATGAATCTCAGCCCAGCCGACGTGCTCTCCAAGGTCAACTTCCACGTCGCCCGCGATATCCGCCGCGGCATGTTCGTGACCGTCTTTTACGGCATCCTCAACGTCCGCACGCGCGAGTTCACCGTTTCCAGCGCCGGGCATAACCCCATGATGCTGTACCGCGCCGCGACCAAAGAAGTCGAAATGATCAATCCCACCGGAATGGCCTTGGGCTTCGACCGAGGCACGCTCTTCGACAAAGTGATCAAGGAACAGAAGATCGCGCTGCATCGCGGCGACCGTGTGCTGCTGTATACCGACGGTATCGTGGAATCGATGGACGAGAAGCACGAAGAGTGGGGCGACGACAAGCTCATCGCCTTCCTCAAGAACAACGGCGACCAGAAGAGCCGCGAGTTCACCAACGCGCTCAAACAGGCTATCGCCGACCACCAAGGCAATGCCGAACAGCACGACGACATCACCGCCGTGACCTTCAAGATCGAGTAGCCGCCACACCTCTGCCGCGTTCTTGAAACGGAACTTCCATACCCCATCACTGTTCTATTACCTATTGATATAAAATAAGTTATGTGATCGCGATGAAAGTTTTAGTAATTTCATATTCTTGCGGCAAAAAAATGGAAGATAATTCGGCGCTGGCTCAGATCGCGGTGTACCTTGTTTGGAGCCGTTCGTTAAAAGGAGTCCCGCTTGCCCACGCTCGACGATATCGCCCGAGCCGCCGGTTGTTCCGCGGCTACCGTCTCGCGCGTGATCAACAACCGTGGAGCCGTGGGCCTCGAGACGCGCGCAGCCATTTTAAAGGTGCTCAAGCAGCAGGGATTTGTGCCGCGTAAGTACCGCCGAGACAAACCTGCCGAAGCCGTTCCGGAGACCGCCACGCGATTGGTGGAAGTGGTGCTGCATATCCCCACGCCGATGGAGCAGGTCGAACACGGTCCCGGCGGACTCACCATCATGCCGCTTAAGCCGGTCGATCCGGATGACCTGCTGGGCCCGCAGCATCGCCTTTCGAACTCATTCTTTCTGCGCATCGTCGACGGGATCGTCGAAGAACTCCTGCGCTGGGGCTACCGCGCGGTGGTGACGCCCAGCCGCAGCCTGCTCGACGCGGATTGGCTCGCAGAACTGAACGGCCCGCAGCGTTGTGGCGCGATTTTGCTGGGCGTCTACGACGACGAGATGCTCCGCTTCGCTGCGCGCTGCAAGCGCCCGCTGGTCTTCGCGGATCTGGTTTACGAGCACGGTCCGCTGGCGGTGAGTTTCGATAACGCTTCGGGCATCGCGCAGGCGCTGGAGCACCTAACCTCCCTTGGGCACCGCCGCATAGGTATGGCGGCCGGGCCGCTGTACATGACCGGCTTTCGCGAGCGGCTCGCCGCGTTCCGAGCCGAATGCGCGGCCCGCGGGCTTGTGACGCGCGAAGCATGGATCCATACGGGTTCGAACCATATGGCCCACGTCGCCGATTGGGCCGGGGAACTCCTGCGCGCACCGGAGCGCCCGACGGCGCTGCTGTGCGGCAACGATTTCATCGCGCTGGGCGTGTTGATGGCCGCGCGAGAGGCCTCCGTGGGCGTGCCGGGACAGCTCAGTCTGGTCGGCTTCGACGATATCGAGCCGGCTGTCCTGGCCGATCCTCCGCTGACGACCGTGCGCGTGCCCGCCGCGGAGTTGGGCCGCTTCTCCGCGCGCGAACTGCTGATGCAGATCCGTTCCGGGCGCGGCGATGTACCGAACGGTACTTGCCTGCGCCTGCGGCCCGCGCTGGTGGTGCGCGGTTCCACCGCACCCGCCGCGCCATCGTAAGGGGGATGACCGGTGCGTTATTCGATGGCCGTGATCGTTGCGTGTACCTGGATGGCTTTACCGCACGCGTGGGCCGAAAACTTGAAACCCCTTCACGGCGGCGTGCAGATCGATGCCGGAGGCATGGGGCATTTCACGCTTTCCTATCCGCAGGTATTGTCCAAGGGTACGAAACAGACGTTCAAACCGGTGGACACCACGCTGCAAGGCGCAAGCGCCACACTCAAATACGCCAACGGCGCGACTCTTGCGCTTAAGGTCAGCGGCGGCGAGATCGAATTGCGCTTCACGAACGTGCCCGCCGCCTGCGATTCGTTCAAGATGGAAATGGAGATCGGTCAGCACTTCAACCAGGGCGGTACGTGGCGAGTCGGATCGGGCGAGAAGGCGCCGCTGCCTGCCGAAAAGCCGCCCAAGCCTCATTTATATCAAGGTCACGCGCAATCCTTCGAACTCGCATCGGTCGACGGCGCGAACCTCGCGCTTTCGTTACCGCCCCACGCTTACCAGCAGCTCCAGGACAATCGCGAGTGGGGTTGGAAGATGAACCATTGGAGCTTTCACGCGCCGTTGGTCGGGGATTCGTTCAAGGTGAGCGTGAAAGTGGTTCAGGCCGCCGGATCGGTGGTCTTAATGGACCGCTTCGGGCAGTACACGCGCGCGGACTGGCCGGGTAAGGTGAAGTCCGAAGCTGAACTGAAGCAGGATGCACTCGAGGAAGCCGCATACTACGCGAGTTTCAAGCCGCCGGAACTGGATCGCTACGGCGGACTGCCCGGCAGCGGGCAGAAGCTGGGCTTGGCGAAGACCGGATTCTTCCACGTCGAACGCAAGGGCGAGCGCTGGTATCTCGTCAATCCCGACGGCAACGCATTCTTTCACTTGGGTGTCTGTTCCTTCGCGTCTTACCAGGAAGCGACCTATTGGAAGGATCGCGAGTCGGTCTTCGAGTGGCTGCCGCCGCGCGACGCCGAGTGGGGTGGCTGCTACCGGGGCTGGGAGGGTTCGGAGGTTTCGTTCCTGCTCGCGAACATGCGGCGCAAGTACGGCGCCGTGCCCAGCGTGAAGGAGTTCACCGCGCGGAATATCGACCGGGTCCGCGCCTGGGGTTTCAATTCCACCGGCGCCTTCGGAGCCGGCGACGCGAGCGCGCGCGCCGAGAAGAACTTCCCCCACGTCTCCGAACTGCCGCTCTCGCAGTGGTCGGGCATCAAGCCCATTCCGGGCATCACGCGGACGTGGGATCCGTTCGATCCGCAAATGCAGAAGAGATTCGACGAGAATTGCGCCAAAAGCATCGCTCCAAAGGCGGACGATCCGCTCCTGATCGGCTATTTTCTAACCAATGAGCCGCTCTACGAAGACATCCCGCGCGTCGTACCCAAGCTGAAAGGCGAATGGGCCTGCAAGCGCCGTCTAGTCGAGGAACTGCGGGCGAAATACAAGACCGTTCAGGCGCTGAATGCCGCCTGGAACCTCAAAGCCGAGTCCTTCGAGGCGCTAATCGATCAGGGCCTGCCCGTCCAGACGCCCGCCGCCGGAGAGGATATGCAGGCTTTTACCGCGCTTTTTCTGGAGGAACTATTCCGCACGGCCACCGAGACGGTCCGCAAGTACGACCGCAATCACCTGCTCCTCGGATGCCGCCTGCAGTTCGGAACCATCAACAACGAGCAGCTTTGCCGCATCGGCGGCAAATACATGGATATCTGGTCCTTTAATTACTACACCTACGCGCTCGACCGCGAATTCCTCGAACGGGTGCGCGGCTGGACCGGCGGAAAGCCGATGATCTTGAGCGAATTCTACTGGAGCGCTCCCGCCGCATCCGGGTTGCCCGGCGGCGTGAAGGACGTCAAGACTCAGGAAGAGCGCGGTCTGGCGTACCGCCAGTACGTCGAACAGGCCGCGGCGATGGACTTCATCGTCGGCGTCGAGTGGTACACGCTCTACGACATGGCGTTTACCGGTGTCGGCTATTCTAAAATCGGCGGTGAGAACGCCAACGACGGACTGCTGGCCATGACCGACCGGCCGTGGAAGGAGATGGTGGCGCATATGGCGCGCACCAATCACGAGATCTATGCGGTGGTGCTGGGCGAACGCAAACCGTTCGTCTTCGACGATCCGCGCTTCAAGCTCGGCGCTCCGCTCGCCCAATCGGTGAAGGTACTTCGCGCGGCCGGCCCCATCGAGATCGACGGGCGCGCCGAGGGCTGGCCCGGCATCCCTGCCGAGCGAATCGGCTCCGAACGGATGGTGCAGGGCGCCGACGCCGGCGGACTGGAAGCCACCTTCAAGCTCTGCTGGGACGACGCGCATCTGTATCTCCTGCTGGAGGTGCGCGACGAGACGCCGTTGCGCAACGAGCGGGAGCCAGAAAGTCTCTGGAGCGCCGATTGCATCGAAGTTTTCCTCGGCGCCGAAGAGCCCGAGGCCGATGGACCGTTGCGTGCCGGCGACCGGCAGGTGCTGCTGCGCGCGGCGCCGCCGCACGCCAAGCACGCGAACGTTTACGTGCCTCAAGGCGACGCGGCGGCTGGAATCAAAAGCGCCGCCGTCGCGCACGTGGACGGTAAGGGGTACGTGCTGGAAGCCGCGATCCCCCTCGCGCTATTGGGGCTGAGCGCCGCGCCTGAAAGCGGCAGGACGTTGCGCTTCGATCTGGGCATCGACGACAGCGCCGACGGCCGCATTCGCCTGCGCCAATTGATGTGGAACGGCTCGCTGCGCAACTCCAAAGATCGCGGCGGTTGGGGCAGAGCGGTCCTGGTGAAGTAAGCCCACCGCCGAAGCGGCCATGCAATCGCCGGCGCGGCACGATACGATTTCTCGACGGCCAGACCGCCCCGAGTCGAGGAATCCATTCCCATGCACGCCGATCAGATGCGCGCCGTCGCCTTTCTGGGCGAGGCGCAGGTGCGTAAGCCCATTACCGGCGTCATCCTGAACTTCCACGGGCTTGGCGATCCGGGCTTGCGCAGCTTCCTGAACTACGACGAATCCGAATGGGCCGCCGCAGGCGGGCTGGTCGTGATGCCCTACGCCGGTCCGTGGTCCTGGATGAACCGCCAAGCGCGCTCCATGGTCGACGGCCTGGTCGATGCGATCTACGAAAACTTCGGCCTCGCCGAGAGCGTGCCGCTCCTGCTGACCGGCGGGAGCATGGGCGGGTTCTGCTCGCTGCTGTACGCGCGCTACACGCGGCATACCTTCACGCGCTGCGCCGCCATCTTTCCGTGCACCGATCTGAAGTATCACTTCTCCGAGCGCCCGGATCTTCCGCGCACGATCCATCACGCGTTTGCAGGATACCCCGAACCGTTCGAAGACCTGCTGGTTGAACATTCGCCCGTGATGCAAGCCGCGCACATGCCGCGGGTGCCGTATTTCATCCTGCACGGCGACGCCGACAAGGCCGTGAACAAAGCCGTTCACTCCGACCGTATGGTCGCCGAACTGCGCAAGGCCGGTCACGACGTCACCTACGTCGAAGTCCCCGGCATGGGCCACCACGAGCCGACGCAGTTTTCGGCCTGGCGCGCCAAGATCGAATTCATCAAGGCGGGGCTGAACCGGGCATGATGAGCCTCGAACGCATGCGCGAGTTGGCTTGGATCGCCGACGCGTTCGTCCGACCGCCCATTCGCGCGCTGGTTCTGCGCTTTCACGGATTGGGCGATCCGGGCTTGCGCGTCGCGCCTTCCTATTCCGAATTGGAATGGGCAGACGCCGGCGCGCTGATCGTCATGCCCTACCTGGGACCGTGGTATTGGATGAACCGGCAGTCGCGTGCGGCGACTGACGAACTGGTCGATGGACTCTACCGGCATTTCAAGCTGCTCGATACCACGCCGCTGATCGCCACGGGCGGCAGCTTGGGCGGATTCGCGTCGCTGTTGTACGCGCGTTACGCCCGGCGGCCCGTCGCCGCCTGCGCCGCGTTGCATCCCGTGACCGACGTGAAGTTCAGCTTCTCCGAACGCCCCGACGTGGCGCGCACCGTGTACGCGGCGTTTCAAGGCTATCCCGAAGATATGGAAGCGCTCTTTCGCGAGCACTCCCCGCTCAGTCAAGTAGAGCAAATGCCGCGCATTCCCTATTTGTTCATGCACGGCGATGCCGATGTGGCGGTCAGCAAGAAGGCGCATTCCGATCCGATGGTGAAGGCGTTGCTCGAACGCGGCCACCAAGTCGAATACCACGCCGTGCCGGGCATGGGCCACCACGACCTCCCGTCCTGGGACTTGCATCGCATCCAGATCGACTTCGTGAAGCGCCATTTCGCGGCGACGTAAGCGCGCATCCGCGTCGGCGCCCGGAGCCACGCCGCTCTAGAGGTCCATTCCAAAGTCTCGATCCTGTAGTGAAAAGCGGCTCGCCTTTCATTCTGGGTGATGATTCGCGCCGAGTGGCCGTCTATCCTTTATCGCCGAACGCAAGGAGCGCGCCGCTGTATGGAAATTGCAACTGAGTTTGCCATCGTGCTGGTGCTGGTGGCGGTCAACGGGGTCTTTTCGATGGCCGAAATGGCCATCGTGTCGGCGCGCCGCGCGCGTCTGCAAGGCCGCGCCGGCGCGGGGCATCGCGGAGCGGCCGCCGCGCTTGAGCTGAAGCAGAACCCCGATGAATTTCTCTCTACGGTCCAGATTGGAATCACACTGATCGGCATCGTAGCCGGCGCGTTCGGCGGGGCCAGCTTGTCGGCTCACCTGAAGACGTTGGTCGAGCGCGTCGAAGTGCTGGCACCATACGCGCAGGTGCTGAGCTTCGGTATTACGGTCGGCTTGATCACGTACCTTTCGCTGGTGGTGGGCGAGTTGCTTCCCAAGCGTCTGGCGCTGGCGCATCCGGAAAGCATCTCCGAGTGGCTGTCGCGGCCGATGGCTCTGCTGGCGCGCATGGCGCATCCGGCGGTCCGGCTGCTGAGTCTTTCGACGGGCCTGCTCCTCAAGTTGCTGCCGTTCAAACACGCCGAAGAGCCGGCCGTCACCGAGGAAGAGTTGAAGCTGCTGATGGATCAAGCCACGCAGGCGGGGGTGCTCAAACGCGGCGAACAGGCGCTGCTGGATAACGTGCTGCGCCTCGACGACCTGCGCATCGGCAAGCTGATGACTCCGCGTGCCGAATTGGTCTGGATCGACGCCTCGAAGCCCGAATCGATCGATTGGATCGCGCTGGGCGCCAGCCGGCACACCCATTTTCCGGTCTGCCGCGGATCGCTGAACCACGTGGTGGGCATGTTGGGCATCAAGGATTTCTGGGCGGAAGCGATGGCCGGCGCCAAACCCGATGTGCTTACGCGGCTGACCGCTCCGCTGTACGTCCCCGACACCAGCACCGGAAGCCGGTTGCTCGAACTCTTCAAGGAAACGAGAACGCACCAGGCTTTGGTGATCGACGAGTACGGCGTGGTGCTGGGCATGGTTACGCTCAACGATATCCTGAAGGCCATCGTAGGCGGATTGTCGCGGCCGGCCGCGGCCGATCCCGATATCGCCCAACGTCCGGACGGATCGTACCTGGTGGACGGACTGGTGAGCATCGAGCGTTTTCGCACGGTCTTTAAGGTAGGAACGCTGCCCGACGAGGATTGGGCGGGATTCAAGACGCTGGGCGGCTTCGCGATGCATAGGCTGCAGCGCGTGCCGAGTACGGCGGACTCCTTCGAAGCGTTGGGCTGGAAGTTCGAGGTGATGGATATGGACGGCAACCGCGTAGATAAGCTGCTGCTCACGCCGCTGAAAGAAAAAGGAAAGGCTTAGGGTTGAGCTATTTGCTGTCGCCGAAGAGGCCGAAGAATCGGCTCTTGCGGTTGCGGCGGCGACTCGAAGCGCGATGGATCGCCGAGATCGCCCCGCTGGGGCTGCGGTAGCTGGTGGTATCGCCATCGGTGACACCGGTCCGGATCTGTTCGATGCCGCGCTCCAGATCCCGGATCAGAGTGCCGGCGGTCTGGTAACGTTCGCCAGGCTTCTTGCGCATCATGCGGTCGACGGCGAAGTAGATCATCGGCGCCTGGCCCGGCAGGATTCGCTCCAGCGGATCGGGATCGTCGAAGACCTGCTTCTCCATGATCTCCTTGGCGTCCTTCCCGGTGAAGGGCACCTTGCCGGCCAGCATGCGGTAGTAAGTGACGCCGAGGCTGTAGATGTCCGCGCGATGGTCCAGCGGCAGGCCGCGCGCCTGCTCGGGCGCCATGTAATGCGGGCTTCCGAAGACGCCCTCGCTCTGGTCGGCCTTGCCCTTGTCGTTCAGCGTCTTGGCGATGCCCAGATCGGCCAGGCGCACTTCGCCGGACTCGGTGAGCATCAGATTGTCCGGCTTGATGTCGCAGTGGATGATCTTGCACTTTTCGGCGTACTCCAGCGCGCGCGCCGACTGCAAGACGATCTCGGTGGCGCGTTGCGGTTCGAGCTTGCGGCCGCGCGAGATCAGGTCCTGCACCGAGCCGCCGCCGACGAACTCCATCGAGAGGAAGTAAACGCCGCCTTCCTCGCCGACCTCGTGCACGCCGATCACGTTGGGATGGTTCAATCGTCCGGCCGCGCGCGCCTCGCTCAGGAAGCGTTCGACAAAGGTCCGGTCGCGGACGAGTTCGGGGGCCAGAATTTTGAGCGCCACCGTGCGGCCCAGCGAGATCTGCGTCGCTTTGTAGACCTCGCCCATCCCGCCCACGCCGATGCGCGTCTGCAGGTGGTAGCCGCCGATCTTCTGACCGGCCAGCGCACCTTCGCTCTTGTCGGTGTCCGAAAGGAAACTCAGGAGCGTCTCACCCAGGCGCACCGTATCGCCTACGCAGAGCATCGTTTCCTTCTCGATCTTCATTCCGTTCACCAGCGTTCCGTTGTGGCTCTCCAGGTCGCTGATGCTGAACAGCTCTTTGCGTTTCTCGATCTTAAAGTGCGTGCGAGATACCAGGAAGTCGGTGAGGATCAGGTCGCACTGCGCCGAACGCCCAATCACGTAGGCGCGGTCCTCTTCCGTGAAGTTGAGGCTTACGCCCTTTTCGTTGCCGCGTTCGACGACCATCCGTGGCATCGAGAACCCCTAACGGCGGTAAACGGGATACGGTAAAGGACTTGCACTTACCGTGTACGCGGTTGCTCGCCGTTCCCTGTTGACCGCTTTCTGCTCACTGTCCCTTACCCAATTCCCTGCTGCGTTCGGCGGCGCGGCGAATGGCCGCGGCTACTTTTGACTTCACGCCGTCTGCCTCGAGCCGTTCGACCGCCGCTTGCGTCGTGCCGTTGGGGCTGGTGACGCGGCGGCGCAGTTCTTCCGGCGCAAGCCCGGTGTCTTCGAGCATCTTCGCCGCGCCGAGGCACGTCCGCGCGGCGAGCTGCAGCGCCTGCTGCGGCGTAAAGCCTTCGGCCACACCGGCTTCGACCATGGCTTCGACCAGATAAAACAGATACGCCGGACCCGAGCCCGAAAGCCCGGTGACGGCGTCCATCATCGGTTCCTCGACGCGCAGGACGATCCCGGCGCTCGAAAATAGCGCCTCGTACGCACGCAAATCCTCGTCACGCGTATGCTTACCGCCGCACAGGCAACTCGCTCCCAACCCTACCAGCATCGGGGTATTGGGCATGATCCGAACCACGCGCGCTCCGGCGGGCAGGTGTCGTTCCAGCCGCGCCGAGGTCACGCCCGCGCAGATCGATCCAAGCACCTGCCGCGAAACGTCGAACGCCGGCTTCAGATCTTCAAGCACCTCATCGACTTGCTGGGGCTTTACGCAGAGCACCAATAAGTCCGCGGCCGCGCAGACTTCGCGGTTGGTCGGCACCGCGCGCACGCCCAGTTCCAAGCTGAACAACTGGCGGCGCGCTTCGGCAACATCGCTCACCACCATGCGTTGCGGAGGCAGCAGCTTGCTCTTGATTACACCGCGCACCAGCGCTTCGGCCATATTGCCGGCGCCCAACAACCCAAGGGTGCGGGACGATAAGTCCATACCGTGTCGAATCCTGTAGCGCATCTCGCCCGCCCCAAATAAGGAGCGAGCGCTCCCGACGGCTCCAAACCGCAGATGCTAACGCACCTAGAGCAGTTGCCAATAGTTAAAACACAGTCTCCGCTTCACTCGAAAAGCGCCGAACCGACGCGCACGCGCGTCGCGCCTTCCTCGATGGCGATCTCGAAATCCTGCGTCATGCCCATGGATAGTTCGCTCAACGGCTGCGGATACCAGCCCTTGGATTGCGCTTCGTCGCGCAGTTCGCGCAGGCGGCGGAAGACCGGGCGCGAGAGCTTTTCCGGATCGTCGCCGTAGGGCGCCATGCACATGAGGCCCCGCACGGCGCAGGCCGGAAAGCGCGCGGCGGCCGAAAGAAACGCTTCCAGGTCCGCCGGCGCCAAGCCGTGCTTCTGCGCTTCGCCGCTGATGTTCACTTCGGCCAGGCATTCGAGCCGTTCGCGCCCGCGCTTAAGGCATTCGTGCGCCAAGGCTTCGAGCAGCGCGACGGAATCGACGGCCTCGAGGCAGTCGTAGCCGCGCACCGCGTACTTGGCTTTATTCGTCTGCAAGTGACCGATGAAATGCCAGCGCGCGCCGGCGGCTTGGACTTCCGCGGCCAGCGCATCGATCTTTTCGCGCGCATTCTGAATGCGGTTTTCGCCTAAGTCCTTGACGCCCAGCTTGAGCAGTTCGCGTATCTCGGGCAGGCCCACGTACTTGGTGACGGCCAGAAGCGTGATGCCGGACGCGTTGCGTCCGGCGCGCGCGGCGGCGGCGGACATGCGTTCGCGCACGGCGGCGAGGTTGCGCGCAAGCCGCTCGGGAGGAACGGGATGGTCCAGAGGTTGAGCCATAACTAAAGGACGGCGTTGTGGATGCCCGAACCGCCGCGGCCGCGCGAAACGAGCGTGGTGTGGACGAGTTCGAGGAGCGCTTCTTTGCGGTACGGCCGGCGCAGCGCCGCGTCGAAGAGATCCGGATCGGGGCCGAAATCGCGGCGCGAGTAGATGCCCAAAATCGGGACGGCTTGGCTGCGCGCATCGAGGCGCAACGCGCCGGCCACGCGCGGACCCTGTCCCGTAAGGTACGACACATCCAGGACTACCAGCGCGACGCGGTGTTCGCGCACCAGATCGCAGACGGTGGCGCTGAACGCGTCCTGCTCCGACGGCGCGGGCGGCGGTCCGGCCGGACCGCCCACGATCGCATATCCGTCTTCGGCGAGCACCCCTTTGAGGATATCGGCGCGCGCTTCGTCGTCGTCGAGGACCATGAGGGTCTGGCCTTCGCGCATCAACTGGCGCACTAAGTCCGGATGCTTAAAGGCTTTCTCGCGCAGGCCGCGGAAGGTCGGGACGCCGGCCTTGTGCCAGGAGTCTTCGATCGACTCCTTGACCAGCCGGTTGATCTCTTTCAGTTCGCACCACGCTTCGTAGCCCGGCACGTTGGGCTCGAAGTGGAACGTATCGTGGCGGTCCACCGCGAATACAAACTCGTCCGCGAAATAGGCTTCGACGAGCGCCAGCTTCATGTGCGGATAGGCGATGTTACCCAGGCGCAGCGCGTAGACACGGGGCAAACTTCCGCCGGTGAGCGGGACGGGTTCGGCGGCCAGCGTGCTGGGCATGCCGCCGGTCAGGTCCTCGAACGGATGCTTTCCGGCGAGGATCTCGGCCAGCGATTGAGCCTCGGCGAATCGTGGAAGGTTGCGCGCACGCTCGGCTTGGCCTCGAAAGGCGTGCTGCGTGTAAATCGCGACGGCCTGATTCAACAACGCGCCGGTGATGTCTTGCATTTTCATGCACGGACGCCCCGCTCGATTTTGGCAGCGTGCATCCTACCCGACCGCTCACGTCGTGCACGCGCTTTCTTCGAATCGCCGAACCGAAAGGCTCCAGCAACCGATACTTGCAGAAGTGCCTGACGATCCGGGCTTTGGCGTGCGTCCGGTTGAGATCGACCCGAACCTCGAATAGGCTGAGCCGATGCTTCCTCTTCTTACTCTTCGCCGCGGCGTGACTTGCCTGATGCTGGCGGCGTTCGCGATGCTTCTGGCCGGGTGCGAGCGGGCCGTTCCGACGCTCGATTACATGCCCATGCGCGACGGGAACCGCTGGGAGTATCGCTTGCTGGACCGCTCGCTGCTCCAGACGGTGGAGCAGGGCGTGGAGGTTCAGACCGAACTGGCGGCGAGTTCGGTGCGCGAGGAAGAGCTGATCGGGACGCTTCCGCCGCGCGCGGAAGTCGTTGCGCCGGAAGGAGAAGCTCCATCGGCGCCCGCGCAACCGACGCCGGCGGGGGCGGCGAAAAAAGCGCGGCGCGTGGTGCTGGAACTGAAGGAAGCGATCAACGAACTGACGTACCGCGCGAAGTACGACCAATACGAGCAGGTTTGGTCGAAGAGCGGCGGGTACGTGAGTTTCCAGAACGCCAAGGGGCGGCACTATTTGCTGATTCTGCCGGCGCACAGCACCTACCGCTGGGTGGTGACGGATCCGTCGGGCGAGAATCTGTATTACGAAGTCGAGCCGCACGCGGAAGTTACGACGCCGGCGGGGACGTTTCACGGTTGCGCGGTGGCGCGTGAGGAGACGCGGGACCGGCGCGTGATGTACCGCTATTGGTTCGCGCCGGGGGTGGGGTTGGTGCGGCGGAGCAAGTATTTCGTGGGCGAGGAAGTCTTTCGGCAGGAACTGGTTACGCACGCGGTTCAGCCGTCGACGCGGGAGAGCCGGAGCGCGGAGGAACTCGAAATCCGCGACGCTCAACGCGGCAAGAAGCGCGGGACCGAGCATTTGAAGGGCGGGCCTCGGCCGATCGAGCCGGCGGAATTTCCGGGCGATGAAAAGTAGGGCGCGGATGAGTTCGACCGTTCCACGTGGAAGATTCACGATGCGAAGCGGGCTGCTCTTGTGCGGCAACTTTTCGAACGAACTTTAAGGACTTAGAAGCGCGCAAACGCGGTCTATACCACCTCGCGCACGTCGAGCAAAAATTCGTTTCTGCTATAAAACTGCTATAAATCGCTACCGCAAAGCGTATGTTTGCACGCAGGTGCTTAGTGTCCGGGCGGCTATGCGCGAGGGGCTGAACGGGTGCATGTGGTGCGGGGGCCCCAAAAGCGCGGCCTTCCGTGGCCTTCGGCGTCCGGCGATGGGCGCG
>BTVV01000083.1:0-26506 GCA_045863855.1 Planctomycetota bacterium
CCGAGAAGGCCCAGTACCCCGATCCCGCCATGCGCGAGTTCTGGCGCGTACGGCTCGTGGAACCCTTTGACCTGCATCGGAAGCTGGCGTACTTCCCGCGCTTCGACATCAACCCCGTCTCCGGCGTCGCCAAGGACAAAAACGACGAAGGCTCGTGGGGGCCCCTGCTTATCTATGACGATGTCTCCGAATCCATCTTGGCCCTCTACGATCGATTGTGGGTCTACGACATCGAGACCGACAAGTGGACCGACCGCACGCCCGCGTCCTGGCAACGCGTCCTCTACGCCGCAGGCGGCATGAAAAAGTCCACGCGCGAGATCATCTATCGTGGCGGTTCCAACGTGGACCAACCCAAGGGCATGAAGATAGACGGGCACCCCGAGGGCCACTTCTGGCACAAGCTCAAGCTGGAAGGCGGGGAGAAGCGCAAGGCCAAGTGAGCGGCGGGAAAATGGACACCGGCGTTCGATTCTTCACTCCGATGGCGCTGACGGGACAAGGAGACTTTACATGCGCATCCTGGTGGTTGGTATGACCGTATTGAGTATGGCGTGGGTCGTTACGTCCGCGGAACCGGCCGGCGCCGCGCCAGACGCTTCGCCCACTCCAGTTCGGAAAGTAGCCAAGTTGCCCGCTTGGCGCGCTTCGTTGAACGTGGGCCAATGGATCCGCTTTCCCAACTCCCACCTGTCCGAAGCCAAGTGGCCCGATCACCCAGATCGGGATCCCCGCAACAAGGGCTGGAGGAATGGCGAGCATGCCAAGATATCGGCATTCGCTGGCGTCAACCTGGCGCCGCTGACCAACCATATCGTGGCGCACAGTTCTGGCCGTGGTTGCTCCTTGGGCAACGACATCCAGGCTTTTAATCTGATGCTTGATGACCCCGTTTGGGAATTCTGGCAAGCTCCGACCAAATACGACGATCTGGCCATGGTTGCGGTCAACGTCAAAGATCCGCGCATCGTGAATTTGCCGCCCGACGAGCAGACTCAAAACCTGGACCGTAGTCCGCGCCCCACGCACGTTGGACATAACGCCGCGGTCATAGGCGATAAGTTCGTGCGCTTCGATCCCGGCCTCCCCGGCGAGGGAGACGGAGGTTTCTACACGACCGAGGGGCCAAGATCGTCTGACCGGACCTGGGTGTGGGACATCACCGCCAATCTGGCCCTGCCAGCCGAGAAGCGCCAATGGTCGGTGGATCCCCGCTTCAAGAACCCTGTTAAGGATTGGCACTATGCGGCGGGCGCCAACCTGTACGGTGACGGCTATTGGTATTTGGTAAGAAGCGACGGATCTCTTCGTTGGAAACCAGGGCTAGAGACTTTAGAGAAAAGCAATATTCCGCCGAACAATAAAGTTTGGCAGGTCTCCCGCGATCCCGCATTTGCTATAGACCACAAACGCGACAGGGCACTAGTCATCAGCGGCAACGCCGGGAAGTTCCCAGGCACGGACGGTCCTTCTGGGGGCTTCATGCCGCTGACTGGAGGTAACAAACCAGGAGTGAGACCCATATACGTTGATGACCCTTCACAGCCTGGGGCCAAAAATGAGTTCTGCCGTTGGCACAAGAAGGAAAACGGTGCGTCCATGATCGGCTCCAGGTGGTTCATGACTTACTGCGGCGACCTCGATGTCTATTTCATGTTTAAGAACTACCAATTGGTGGACAACGACAATGGGGCCTTCGAGTCGGTCTGGCAGTTCTCCCCTCTGCCAGAGGACGAGAACACTTTGGTTGTCAAATTGCTATGGGGTAATCCTAAGAGTGCGGCTCCCTGGGTCGCGGAGCGCGGCGCAGGCCAGCCGAAGGATGTATGCACATGGAAGGGCGACATTCCCGGCCCTGGCTATAGCGGGACGTACCGCAAGGCTGTCTGGGTAAAAGATTTGGCAGGCATTGCCCTCGTGGGACAATCCGTGTGGTTCTTTGCCACCGGAACCCCGCCCGCGCGGTGACGGGAACATGCGAGGTGTCGTCAGGAGACGGATCATGCGATGGACGTTCGTAATGGCGAAGGTCCTGCCCGGTTGCGCCGGCGCGCCGGTTTCGCCACAGGCGCCACGGAGCCAGCCCGCCGAGCCGGAACACGCGGATAACCCGGCGAAGACGTTGCCGCAAGGCATCCGAGGGAAGGTCGTCAGGATGGTCGGGGACTTCACCCTGGACCCGCCCACGGGGCAAAAGTTGCCCATGGCCGTGCCGGTGCACGTCTTTCGCGGACCATTGCAGCCCTTGGAGAAGCCCGATCCCCGGCACCCCGCGCTCGTCGTGATAGTCCAGGCCGGCGAGAACGGATGCTTCGAGCTTGCGCTCCCAGCCGGCGAATACACGCTGGTCGCGGAGATCGAGGGCGAACTCTACCTGAACAATTGGCTCGAGGACGGCAGTTGGGCGGTCTGCATCGTGCCGGCCGGAGAGTGGGTGGATTACATCATTCAGGACTTCAAGGACGCCAATTACTGATTCGACGGGAGGAAGGTTGAGCATGTTACCGGTAACGAACAGGACCGTGATCGGACGGAAGCTGGGATTGTCGTTGTTGATTGGGACTGCCAGCGCCGAAGAGGTCGTTACCGTCAAGGACATCAAAGCGGTCTGCCGGCATGGGCAGACCTTCGTGACCTGGAAGGACGCGGCTGAAGGGGAGGCCGGCTCAAAGTACCGCTATTCGCTCTATCGCTCGGACCAACCCATTACCCAAGAGAACCTGTCCGAGGCCGAGTTCTGCTATCCGGGCGTTTTGAACAACTCCTGTAAGCAGTTCGGATATGCCTACTCGATGAAGGACCGTCTCGACCCGAAGCATCCCACTAGTCTCCTGGAAGAGGGAGGCGAGCCGTTACCGCTATGGACGGGAGTGGCGGTGAGAACCATTCGGAAGAACGGCCGGAGCTACTACGCGGTGATGGTCACGGACGAAAAGTACCAGCCGGTCGGTAAGATCGTCCCGGGCCAGAGCGCCACGGTTGAGCCCGCGGAGGAGAAGGTCGCGTCCATCCAGCCAATCCTGGTCAAGACTTCCACCAGTAGCGCCGCGATCACTGGCACGGATAATCTACCCCTCATGCTTAGCCTGCACGGCAGCGAGGCGCGGGGCGGGCCTAGCGCCATGGGAAACATCTTCATCTACTTCGGAACACCTGAGATGGGCTGGCGCGACGGGATTCCGGGATCCTTCGCCGTGTACGAGCAGAAGGAGAAGGAACTCATCCTCAGCCCGCGTGACGCGATCGAAAGCCCAGACGGCAATGGCGCGATCGAAACCTGCTGGTTCGGCTATGCCTGCGTGCCCGTGGGCGCGGAGCACATGGAGCCGCGCGCCTATCCTTTTACAGAGAACCGCCTGGCCTGGATGGTGAACTGGGTCATTAACCGGTATAAGGCCGACCCGCGGCGAATTTACTCCGGCGGTCAGTCCATGGGCGGCATGGGCTCCACGCAATGGGCCTTCCGAAGCCCCGATCTCTTTGCAGCCGTTTACCCGCGGCTGGGTCGGATCCGGCAGTCCTGGCGCCCCACGGTGCCCAAGGGGATTCTGAAGAAGGATCTGGACAGCGAACGTCTGATGATGTTTGACGGCAAGAGCGATTACTACACAGACAAGATGGATGCGGCGAAGTACGCAAACGAACACAAGGAAGACTTACCTTTTTACGCGTTCTGTGTTGGCCGAAGGGATTGGGTGGAGACGTGGAAAGCCAACATCGAGATGGTCCAGGCCCTCACCGCCAGCCGGCATGGTTTTGCGCTCGCCTGGACCAACGGCGGGCACGACGAAATCGGGGCTCAGGGCCGGACGCTGCTCCAGAAGTATTACCCTCCTTCGAAGTTCTCCCGGGACCGGAGTTTTCCGGCCTTTGGGAACAGTTCCATCAACGAAAGCATGGGCTCCGGTGAACTGGACGCCGAAAAGGTGCTCAAGGATGGCGACTTGGTCGGCGGTATCAACCTGGGATTCGACTGGAGCGACGTGGTTGACGAAGACGGCAAGTGGTCAGCCCGGATCTCCAACGACCTATGCAAGACGGAGATGACCGTAGACGTCACGCCGCGCTGGTGCCAGAAGTTTAAAGTCAAGGCAGGCGAGAAGTTTAAGTGGTTGAGCTCCACAGGCGGCGAGGGCGAAGTCGTCGCCGACCCTTGGGGGCTCGTGACCGTTCAGAACGTCAGGATCCGACCCAGCGAGAGTACAGTGCTGACTATTACGCGATAGTGAGGTGTTCTAACAGCTACAGTGACCCCATCATGTGAGGCCTTGCGGTCGAAAACCTTGGAGATACGTTTGAATTGTTGGTCTAAATCAGGGTGACTCTCCTGCCGGCAAAACTACCCACACACAATGCCGCCCCACATATCCTCTAGCGTATCCGTCCCGTTAATCCTTCATTGTATGGCAGCAAGTATCTGAATACAGGTACTGGGCGAATGGTAATCTGGAATACCAAGTATCAGTCGCCCCAAAACGCGCTTCTGTTCGTCGGTGAAGATCGCCTTACGGCCGCGCTTGTCCTTCTTGGCCATTTCATGCCCCTCCCAGCACGCGTAAGCGCTCCAACGCCTCGCGCTTGCCCAGTCCCCTCAAGGCCGCCAGCGCCGCCACTTGCGATGCCCTTGGCTTGGTCTTGCCTGATTCCCAGAAGTAGACCGACTGCGCCGATGCGCCGGCGAGCTTGGCGTACTGCTCGGCCGATAGATCCAGCTTGGCGCGGTGCTTCTTGAGCCAGAGGGGGCTGAAACGGGCCTTAGTATCGGCGGCTACGACAGGCTGGGCGACACGGCTACGTTCCTGGCCCTCTAGGAACGCGACCTGCTTGGTCAGGCGCGCTACCTGGCGCTTCAGGGCGGCTACGTCGCGGCGGTACTGGGTCGAGGCGCGGTGGAGCGGGGCGGCTTGGGCGCGCGATTCCTTGCGGGCGATGCGGGAGATTTCGGATTTGAGGGCGGAGGCGAAGGAGGACATGGACGGTTACTGGGTGAAACGGGCTTTGTAGACCGAATTGGGATTCCTCCACCTTATTTCAAGAGGGTGGCCACCTCGGCCCCACCCCACGTGGACGCAGCATGCCCAACCTGGCGAGCCTCTCGAAAGTCCGCGCGGTGCACCCACTCGCTCGGCCTCCCAGGCTCGTAAATCTTCACGGCCACTAACTCAGGAAAGTACACGGCCCGTGACTGGTGGTCGCTCTCGATCCACCATATGAGGCTGGGGCGTGTCCGCTCGAATACGCGTGTTCCCTGTGCCATGTTTAGTATTTTCTAGAGAGGGATCATCTAAAATTTGAAATTTAGCGGTATCCCGTTGGGTCCTTGGTGGGCCTTTCATGGACGTAAAGCGCGTTGGGGCACGCATGACATGCAAGCTTGGCTAGACCTGACTGCGGCGGCTCGGCAAGGCGACCTGGAGGCCTTCGGGGGCCTGGTGGAGCAGTTTCAGGACATGGCTTTTGGCGCGGCCTTGGCGCGGTTAGGCGACTTCCATCATGCGCAGGACGCGACGCAGGACGCTTTCATCGAGGCCTTTCGCGACCTTAAGCAACTGCGCGAAACGCACGCCTTTCCAGCTTGGCTGCGGCAGATCGTTCTGAAGCACTGCGATCGCCGCCTACGCCGCCGGGGACCTAGGCTGGTGCCCCTGGAAGCATCGGGAGATCGCGCCATGGACGATTCGAATCCCGCCGTCGCGGCCGAGAAGGCCGAATCGAAGGCCATGGTGCTCGCGGCCTTGAACGGTCTGCCCGAAGACCATCGGATGGTGACGACCTTGTACTACATCGGAGGCCATTCGACGGACGAGATCGCGGGGTTTCTCGAAGTGCCTCTGACCACGGTGAAGAAACGGCTGCACGATTCACGGGAAAAACTAAAGGAGAGGATGCTGAACATGGTCAACACGAGCTTGCACGAACATGCGCCGTCGCGCGATTCGAACTTGAGCAACGCGGTGCAGATGATCAACGCCTGCAAAGTGGGCGACCTGAAGAAGGTCCGGACGCTTTTGAAGCTCGATCCCCGGCTGGTCTTCGAATGCAAGGCCGAAGAAGGGCGCTTCCTGCCGCTCCATTACGCGGTGCGCGAAGGCCACGCCGACGTCGTGCAAGCGCTGCTCGACTCCGGCGCCGATCCTCAGCCCTACGAGCACATGATGCGGAACCACTTGGGCATCACGACGCTGGACTTGGCGCGCGCCCGCGGCTTCGGCTCGGTGGTTTCCCTGGTTGAAGCGGCCATCCGCCGGCGCAACCCGACGCACGCCGGTTCGGACGAGATCCGGAACGCGATCGCGTCGAAGAACCTGGCCCGGATCGCGGAACTCGTGAAGCGGGATTCCGCCTGCGTGAAAGCCGCGGACGACGACGGCAACACGCCGCTGCATCGCGCGGCGGAGGCGGACTGGACGGACGCCCACCGCCTCTACATGGACGAATGGATCCAGCTGGGCGCGGATCTTTCGGCCCGGAACAGCCTGGGCCACACGCCGGTCGATCTGACGCTGTTCCCTAACAGCGGCTGGCCCATTGCCCAGCGGCCGCGCCCGGCGATGACGGGCTACCTGCTGGCGAAGGGGGCAGCGTACACGATCCACCTTGCGGCCTCGCTGGGCGACCTCCCCGGCGTCCGGAGGCATCTGGAGCGCGACGCCAAGCTCGCGCAGCTCCAGAGCTCCAACGGGAAGCGCCCGCTTTCGTGCGCCGCGGAGTTCGGACACACGAAGATCGTCAAGCTGCTCCTCGAACACGGAGCGGACCCCAATGCGACGGAATCCGACGGATACCGCGCCTATCCGCTGTACGCGGCGGCCAAGGGCCGGAACCTGGAGATGGCCCGGGCGCTCTTGGATCGCGGCGCGGATCCCAACGCGTGGTTGGAGGCCGGAGGGAACGCCATGAGCCTGGCGCTGGAACACGGTCATCAGGAGATGGCCGACCTCCTGGCTTCTTACGGCGGCTGCCCCTACGAGAACTACTGGGCGGGGAACCTGCCCGTCATGGCGACGCTCTTTGCCATGAATCCGAACCTCGGCAAGGATTTCTTCACGGTGAACTCCGGGGTCTTCTTCGATACCGAGAGTGCGGAGCGCACGGCGGCGATCCTGAAACTGGCCATGAAGTACGGAGCCGATCCCAAGACCATCCCGCAGTGGTCGCTCTTCGTGGCGCGCCACTCGCCCGGCGTGCTCAAGACGCTGCTGGAACACGGGGCCCACCCGAACGCGGCGGACGAGGAAGGCAAGACGACGCTGCACGCCATTCAAAAGCAGTTCAACGAGAAGACGGAGAGCGTTCTCCTGGAATCCGCGGCGGTCCTGATCGACCACGGCGCGGATCTTCGGGCCCAGGACCATGTCTATCGCGCGACGCCGCTCACCTGGGCCGCGATCTTCGGGAACCTGAAGATGGTGGCGTACCTACTCTCCCGGGGAAGCGCGACCAACCTTCCCGACGACGAACCGTGGACCACGCCGCTCTTCTGGGCTGAGTACAAGGGCCACAAGGAAGTCGCCGAGCTGCTGCGCAAGCACGGGGCGACCCGGTAGGCTTGCGTTCTCCGGCCGTTGATCCAGAGTTGCATGGACGGTTCAGGGCGGAGTTCAGAGGCGCCGGCATGTTCATCATTCGCCGCATTCGAGCGGAGGATCGGGTGGAGTGGCTGCGCCTGCGAGCGGCGCTCTGGCCCGACCACACTCCGGCGGAGCTTGAGGCGGAATGCGCGGCGATGTGCGCTCACCCGGAGCGGGAGCCCGTCTTCGTCGCCGAGCGGACGGCGGGCGGTCTTTGCGGGGTGATTGAGCTTTCGATTCGCGGCACGGCAGAGGGTTGCTCCACCTCGAACGTGGGCTACATCGAGGGCTGGTTCGTCGATCCCGATCTGCGAGGCCATGGGATCGGCGGCGCGCTGGTCCGGGCCGGGGAAGCGTGGGCCGCCTCCGCGGGATGTTCTGAGATGGCCTCCGACACCACTTCGTCGTACCCCGTCAGCCCTGCCGCACACAAGGCTCTCGGTTACGAGGAAGTCAAAGCGGGGTATCACTTTCGGAAGCGCCTGGGAGCAGCCCTTAAAATGAAGTAGTAAGGCGGCGGTGTGTAATGGGCTGGTGTTAGTCTCAACCCCCCTCCAGCACGCGTAGCCGCTCCAACGCCTCGCGCTTGCCCAAGCCCCTCAAGGCCGCCAGCGCCACCACCTGCGCCGCCCTTGGCTTGGTCTTGCCGGATTCCCAAATGTAGATGGACCGCGTGCAGGTTTTCATGCACCTGGTTTTTGATTCAGGCATCCGCGTAGCGGGCCTACGGTCCGATCATCCTGCGCACGGGTTCGGCCCAAGGTGCGTCCCCGTAGTAGGCGTGGACGCGCACGAGGCTGGCGACCGCGAGCAGAACAATGACGAAGCATTGCGCGTAGAGCCGCACGATCTTCTGCCAGCTTGAGGTCGCGGGCCACTTCGGATGGCTGGTCCAGTAGCGGTACAGGAGGCTTGCGCCCCATGCCGCGAGCACGACGCCGCTGATGGCGAGCATCAGTTCCACGCCGTAGGTCGCGAGGCCCCAGCGCAGCGGGAGGATTCCGGCCACCAGTGCCGCGAAGAGACCTGCTACCCAGATCGCTCCACCTTCGCGGTACTGCGCGCGGCGCCGGGCGTCGGTTTCGCCGAGGCACTCGATGGTCCCGGGAATGATCCACCAAAGTACTTGGCTAAAGGCAAAGAGGAGGCCAACGGCCTGAACTGGCAGGTTTAGGCGCACGATCCAGCCCATGCCGAAGGTGAAGTAGGCGAAGGCCAGCGCGGCGAGCGATCCGACCAACGTTATCGTAGCCGTAAAGGGGAGCCAGCCACGGGAACGGTAGCGTTCCAGTTCGGCGATCTGTTGCGCCCTGCTCTTGGTGTACCGCTCGGCGAAATCCATGTACCTATCTAACCGTTGACGATCCGACAGGTCAATGGCAGAGGTGGTCTATCGAAGTGAACCATTACGAGGTTGGCGGACGGGAACCTCACCCGTCCATCCAGCATGGCTGTGGCGTAACAGCCTTTAACGCCTGGGACCGCCCCCGAGGTGGTCCGCGCGCCCGAAAGCCCTCGTAGCGCCTTCGTAAGCGCAGGGATCGCCTGCTGGGCGCGCCTTCGACGGCATGAAATGCAGCCGGCATCCCGTCGTTCTGGAAATACCCCAAAATCTTGGGGCTTTTCCCTGAACGGGTGCAGCGGGGCCCTTTTGTTGGACTGGTCCCGTAAACAAGCAGGCGACTACGACGCTACTGCCGTTGAGCGCGCCCATCTAAATCACGGCCGATTCACGCGGTAACATCCTGTGGTCCTGGGCCTCGCTCTCCCCTCCAGCCCACGCCTCCAACTCCCAGCAAGGCCCTTCCTGAACCCTAGCGCAAATTTGCGCTAGGGTCGCCGGCCGTCCTGGACCGTTCCTTCCCGCCGCCCTTCAAACCGCTTCCCGCGCCGCTGTACGGGGGCGCCCATCAGGAGCAACCCATGAGCCTACCAGGTCGTACGTTCCACATTCGTTTACCGCCGCGCCTGCAACACGCGATCGAAACGCTCCACGCGCGCCATTTCGCGGGGCTGCCGGTCGGCTCGATTTTGAAGCTGCTGGTCTTGGACCAGTTGAGCAAGGACGAAGCCGAACTGGTGCGGATCGTCGCCGAGCGGATCCGGCGGGGCGGGCGGGCCGAGCAATCGTTACCGCCGTAAGCGGCGGATTCCCCCTATTTTTCTCAACGTCTCGCGCGATAATGGCGTCGAAGTTTGAACCCCATAATGCGGAGGCACGCATGGCTACGCTTGAAATCACGCTGACGGATGACGTGGACGGTCCGGCCTTTGGCGACGGCACGCTCGCGCTCATGCCGCGATTCTTCGGCAACGGCCGCGAGTCGGCGCCGTGCGCGTTGCTCACGGTGAAGAGCTGCGACGGTGCGGTCGCGAGCCGGTTCCTGCTGGTCGTGAACGGCAGGAACCTGGCGCTTGAATTGGTGGACCGCACGCGGCCGGTAATGGCGACGTTGGACCGGCTGGAGGCGGAAGCGGCGAAGGCGAAGGCCGCCGCCCCTTCGTAGGCTACTTCATCCGGCGCGCGGACGATTCTTCTGCAAGCGCGAGCACCGGTAGTACGGCGGCCAGCGCATCCCGGTCGTGGCGTTCTAGGATCGCATCCAAGCGCTGACGCGCCTGGGCTGCCATGGTGGACCACGGATCCGCAGGTTTCACCTGGATCAACTCGTGTGCGGCGACGCCCAATGCCTCCGCGATACGCACGACGAGTTCAAGGCCCGGCTCCGCCTCGCCCTTTTCCAGGCGCGTGATGTAGCTGAGGCTGAACGCCGCGCGTCGAGCCAGTTCGATCTGCTTCATGCCCAGGCCCGTCCGTAGCTCGCGTACCCGACGGCCGAAATGCTTCACCGCTTCGGCGCGATTGAGCGCGACCTTTTTCCGCCGGCTCTTGTTCGATTTTGGCATGGTACGCCCTCTCCGGTGAGATCGGCCGGAGAGGGAACACGTGCATACATACGATACTATCTATCAGACTACATTATTGTGCTTTGTGTGCCCCTAGTTATACTCCGCCGTTATCGAACGGGCCGATGGGCGCCCGGGGAACTTTATCGAGACTGCGGGGCGGGGCCGATGAGCGAGATTACCGCGAAATGGGAAGCACTGGGCGGCAAGGGCGGCTTTCTCGGGGATGCGCTCCAAGAGGAATCCGCCTGCCCCGACGGCGTGGGACGATATCGCCCGTTTCAGCACGGCCACATCTATTGGCATCCGGAGACCGGCGCACACGAGGTCCATGGGGCCATCCGCGACAAGTATGGTGAAAGGGGCTGGGAGAAGAGCAACCTCGGATACCCAGTTTCGGACGAAAAGCCGGGGCTTGAAGGTATAGGGCGGTTTAGCGAATTTCAGCGCGGCTTTATCGTGTGGGACCAGGAGAAGAACACCTGCGAGGTGGTCGAAAACCAAGGTGAATACGCAAAGCACTATTCCGAACCGGCGTTCTGGGAGACGGTGACCGACTACGCATTGAAGGCCGGGCGGCAGGTCATTGAATATGCGGTGATCCTGTACTACTCGCTGATGGATCCGGATACTCCCGTTTGGGCACGAACGGTCATCCTTAGCGCATTGGGTTACTTCATCTTTCCCGTGGACGCCGTTCCTGATGTCGTTCCGGTCATCGGATTTTCGGACGACTTGCTTGTTCTTGCTGCGGCCTTGGTCGTCGTAGCGATCCATATCAAGCCCGAGCACCGTGAAAAGGCGCAGTTGAAGCTGAAGGAGTGGTTCTAAGGCAGGGGGCCAATATGCCAAAGGGTGAAGAAGAGGAAGTGGGCACGGGGTGGAAGGTGCTCGGGCTTGGAATCCTGGGGCTTGTTTTCATCATCACCCGTGTTGGGTCGCATTCCTACCCTTGGAACGAGCCCGGCTGCCAAGCGGGTCCCGGTGACCATGCCGGCGCCAACTCGGTCTACACAAGCCGCTACGAACCCGGATCCTACGGAGCTTTCTGGGAGAACGAGGAACGCGCCGCGCGGGGCGTACCCGGCGCCGTAGCCAGCCCGGGGCTGATGCCCAGCCGGGAGTTTTCCCAACGCGTCGAATCCCTTGCGCAAGAGCAAGGTTCGAAGGCGCAGCAACTGGAGATTGAACGCCAACGTGCGGAATTAGAGCAGCTTCGCCGCGAGCTAGACGCAATGAAATTAGAACGTGCGGAGAGGGGCTTCTAGCGGCGATTGGCATAGCGAGCCCAAGGAGGGAAGTGTCATGCCATATTTCCATGAGCTTGTGCAACGCTACTGCGACAACATGGATTGGTTGGAAGAAAATCTCACGCCGGACGAAATGGCATGCGTTGAAGCCGTGGTATCTACCTTCCTATTCTTCGTGGGCTTTGTACCCTTCTACTTGCTCTTCCGCTGCATCAGCCCGCATTGATTCGGAGGTATGTAAGGAAAGACCAAGTATTCCGGCATGCCAGGGCTGCGCCATGCTTCCCGGAACGCCGTTCACACGGCGTCCAAGCCGAAGTCGTCCGCCGCGCTTTGCAGGATGCGGCCCAGCGCGAACGGGTCGGTTCCATTGGGCAGGTTCAAGAGTGCCGCCGCCAAACTTGCGCGTTCCTTCTCTTCGATCAGTTTCAGGCGCTCCCATTCACCCTTGGCCAAATGCCGGGTAATGCAGGCTTCAACCATGCGCCGCAGTTCGGCCATCGGCATGGCGTCAATCTCGACGGACTCGCCATCAAAGGAGGCCGCGCGGGAATCCGACTTCTTCGTCGGGCGCGTCGGGAGTTGGAACTGCTCGATCTGCTCCGGCAGGACGGCGACTCGCTCGAACTCAACGTCTACGTTGAAGTCCTCCTGCATGGTTGCCCGTGCTTTGCGGTCGATGAATACGCCGCTGGGGTCGTGGTCGCCGAAGTAGTAGACTTGGTTGCGCCGACGTTGAGTCTCCATCGCCTTGAAGATTCCAGCCGCAGCGCTCAGGCTGGAAAGACTGGCGAAACCGCGGCACGGAAAAACCTTCACGCCGAACGGTTCAGCCACGTCCTTCAGGATGCCTGCGATCGCGTCCTTCTCACACCATATCTCCACGTACACCCCCGTCGCCGACCATGCGTTCTTCCGGTACAGGCTCACGGCGCTTAAAAGCGCGTCCGAGATCGAATCGTAGGTCGGCATGCCAATATGCCAGCGCTGGCTATCAACGAACGAGTCCCAGGGGATAGAGCCGGCACGGCGCCACCCGGCCAGCAGCCTGCACAGGCGCTTGTACTCGGCTTCGGTCTTCTCAAGCAAAGTGGCGCTCACCAGCCGGTAGAACATGTGCCTGACGGACATCTGGCCCGGTTCAGAGGCGAGGATGGCCATCGCTCCCTCCAAGAGGCGCTGCAATTCCGCCTTAGTGCTGCGGCCGCGCTTTACGAGACTAGTCCGGTAAGCCATGGGTTGCCCCCTTTAAGTCGGAATCCGCTTTACTTTGCGTATCTCGCCATGCATTGCACTTCGGCCTTCTCCGCTGTGGAGAGGGGGCGGCTGATTGGCGAGCTCTTGGGCATCCCGCCGTTATTGGCAGGACTCACAAATTCACGAGCGTATCTCCGTGCGGGGGATCGGATGAACTTGGTACTGTGCAGTTCGTCCCGGCCCCACCAACTCTTGGGTGAGGTGCCCGCTAGACTTCAGCTTCGCCAGGGCCCATCGAATAGTGCGCAACGGTTTGCCCGCGAGAATCTCCAGTTTCTTCGCGGAGATGCGCGCGCAGTATTGTCCGGCTAGAGCACCTTTCGAAAATCGCGCCTGCCGAGTCGCCTCCCATTCCAGGCAGAAGAGGACCGCCGACCGGGTATCGGGCATGGCGCGCGCCAACGCCTGCATGCGCGATAGCGAGATGTGCGCGAAGGCTTCCTGGGATACGGAGGCGATCCCGAGACCCACATCGTCATCGTTCAGCGGGGTAAGCGCGATTGTCACGAGGCCGCCTCCAGGCCCGCCAGCATGGTTTCGAGCGAGTCCTCCTTTCCGTCCTTGGCGAACCGTCGCAGGACCTCTATGTCCCGGCGCGGCATCAACCCGGGAAACAGTTGCGACACGGCGTTGGCCGTGGCCGAAACGATGCGCTTCCGCGCCTCGGCAATCGCTTTCCGATCATCCAAGACGCTCAACAGGTACGCGTCGTGGATCGGTAGGCGGATATCCAGGCCTAGATCGTCCAGGTAGAGGCCAGTTAGCTGAAAGCACGTGGCCGCGGCCGACTGTATCGGGAAGTTTTGGCAGGACCGAGCGAGGTGCCCATGGCCGACTCCGGGTTGGGCGGCAAAGCAAGCCCGAAACCCGAATGCGTTCTCCGCCCATCCGCGTTCCAAGCCAGCGGACACGTACGCTTTGAGGTAATCGAAAAGCTCGCGGTAGGCGCGCTGGAACGCGGAGAGGTGGGCCAGTGCCGTCTGGTAGGGTACGCCCAGATCGGACGCGATGGACCTGATGCCCTTGCCGTACAGGATCGCAAGCATGAGCGCCTTTAGTAAGGTCTTTCGGACTCGCCGCTGCTCTTCGGGCGTCATGTCGTCGCGGATCAGACCCAGGCGCCGGCCCAGGTTGAGGTACACGTCGCCGTTCGCGAAATCCTGTAGCAGCGCGACACACCCGCTGATCCAGCCCGCGATCCCGGGCTCCTGCTGACTGAAATCGAAATGCAGAAACACACAGCCTTCATCGGGGAGCAGGAGCGGGCGGAGTTCACCCGGCATGCCCATCAGATTTGGGGACACGGTGGAGTTTCGGCCTGTGTGCTGGGCCAGCGGCAGAATCCCGCATCGCAATCGGCCGTCGAGATCCACCCGGCTGCCGATATCCTGACCCATGAACGAATCGAACCGCCTAAGCTCATACGCCGCGTTGATCGCGGGGTGGAGCCCGCGAAATTCTTTCAGGTGCTCCTCCTTCGCGCTCAGCTTTCGAGTCGGGGTTTTGGGCCATTCTTGCGCCAAGCCCAAGTTGGAGATCATCCGCGTGAAACCCGTGCTGCCGAGGCCCTCTCCGTCGTGGTCGTAGCCGACCGAGCGCATCAGCTCAAGCCGTGGCTCTCGATACCGCGGGGCGGCCTCTTGCAGGCGCGACCACGCGTGTTGGTCGAACCTCAAACCCCGGCTGGCGGCTTGGGCCATCAGCCGTGTGTAGGGCTGGTACAGTTCGACGAGATTGCGCTCCGCAGTTGGCCCGCAATGGCGCTTTAGGTCGGCCATCAACGGGCCGAACGCCTTGAGAGATGTTCGGGCGTCGTCAGTACAGTATTCTAGTACGCGCTGCAGACCAAACTTTTCGGCGTGCTCTCCGCGCATTATCGCTTCGCGAATTTCGTCCTTTTCGCCTTCCCCGATGAAAGGGATGTGAAAACGCGAAGCGAGATTCCCGAGGCTCGCCGCGCGGTAGAATCCGCCGGGCAGCTTGAAGGCCGAGGCGTGCAACACCATCAGCAGCATGGTCAACGTGTCGAAGTAGCGGTTGGGGAAACGCAGCCCGACAGCGCGGCAAAAGCCCAACTCGGCGTGCGCGCCGTGGACGATGAACACGTTCTCCGGATCGTCGAGGACGCGCTGGAGTTGGCCGTAGTGCTCGGTCAGGCGCAGTTCGCGCCCATCGTCGAATACAAGACAGGCGCAAACCGGCTGGAGCGTGGTCACGTCGGCGTGCGTGCGCCCACCACCCAGGTCCACCACACGCCGGAAGCTGTACTCCGTGTCGAAGCCGACCAGCATCACCCGACCTCCTTCGCGGCGAGCAGAGTCCGAATCTCGGCGTTGTCGGCGGCCAGCGCGTTGATGTCGTCGTAGGCCACGGCCTGGAGCGCATCAATGATCGCGTCCTGGTCGGGCCACGCGACCTGCACGATGGCGTCGCGCTCGGTCTCGGTGAGGTCGAGCAGGTGGATCACGTGGCGGCGTTTCGAGTCGCTCCACTCTTTGAACGTTTTGTAGTGCGGGAATCGCGGCTGCAACTGCCGCAGGTCGGCCACGACACGCTGGCCGAACCTGGTCAGCGAGAGCGGCATGAGAACCACTTCAAAGGTCGCCCACGCGAAGGCCGGCACGAACAGCAACCGGCGCGCGCGCGGCAGGACACGAGGGTCCCGCAGCAACGGCCCCGCTAGGATTTGATGGATCGCCTCGAATTCGCCCTCGGGCTTGTACGCAAGCCCGTGGAACGAGAGCGCGGCGTCGAGCTTGGGCGTGAAGGTCGCTCCAACGCCCCGCAACTCCCGCACCTCCAGCGACTCGACCGCTTGCGGTACGGCGAGCTGTGCGTCGGCGGCAGCCGCCAGGTCTACGCGCTTGCGCGGCTGCGGCAGCGGGATCGGCGCCGGCATGCCGGCGTTCGAGAATTTCATCGCCGGCTCGACGGCACCTCCCTTCTCGGCAGCAGGCTCGCCATCAGCCGGGCTCGACGCATTGGCCCCCTCGTGATCCAGCGTCCCATCGGGTCCATCATCCAGCATGCCCGTAGCGACTACGGTGCCCATGGGTGATCTCCTGGCATGGAGCGGCCCGCGCCGCTGCCCTCTCGGTGGTGGTGGCCAGGATCGGGCGGGCGGACGCGGGCCGCTATGTGTGAGAGACTGCCTGGCCACCGGGGGAATATGTACGAGGCGTCTTGCGGGTATCGCAAGGGCGACTGTTGCGGAGCGTTGCGGGCTCTCGACAACCAGATTGAGCTAGACGTTCTTTCGGAGGCGGTACTCCCTGCCACTACCAGACTTGCCATTTGATTCCAGCACGTTGGCTTGAACCATTAGCCTGAGCCATTTTGTTCGCGTCGTCCGATCGCGGGCTTTGAGATCCCCGGCCTTGAACCAATCGCCCGACGTCTTTTGGACTTGCTCCAAGAATTTCTGATGCGTGGCGAACCCCACCCCCTGGGGAGCCGGGACCGCCTCAGGCTGGGGGGCATCATTGGGCGTGCAGGTAGGGTGGGGCGAACTAATCGCAAGGCTGTAGTGCTTAGGTAGGGGGTGGTTCCAGACAATCGAACCCTCGCGCTCAAGGTGTTCGAGCACTTCGCGCAGACGATCCCGAAGATCCTCCCTGGCTTCGGCTGGGAGTTCCCGCCTTAGATAGTTCAATAGTTGAAAGTGGGACTTGGCCCCGATACCGAGCGTGGCCTTCACCAGCCGAAGAACTTGCTTGTTCACCGGAATGCCTCCCCACCAAGAGGATTCTTCATAGTAGTAGAGTAGTAGACAGGAGTGCAACCCGTTGCACGGGTATGGTGCGATGCGTTGCACCGGTTGTGGGCCCCGAAACAGCAACGTATTGCACCCCTAAAGCACCCCAATCTGCCTATGGTCTGGTCTCGTCGATGCCTCCGAGCAACGTCGTGCCGACCCGCTGACTGCCCCCGCTCTCTATCGAGAATCTAGATAACGAACGCCGCAATCTGATTACATCAAGAACCCCTGCGCTGGAGATCTCAATTGGACTCCCTCGACCTGCGCGTACTCGTGCTCGCCGTCGTCATCCTGCTCGTCTGGATCTTTGGCGGCCGTGACGACGAAGACCCAGAATGACCGCCCGTTCAACCCCGGCCCGCGCTCCGCTCTTGCTCGCTAATCGGGGGGGCGACTGGGAGCGACGAAATTGGGCTCAATGGGCGACCTAAATTCCCAATGGAAGTGAATCCTTTTGGTTGCGCGCTACGGTTTGGATTCAGTTGTAGAAGTCCACCAGAATTGAGCCTCCGCTTCTCGTCAGAATAAAATACGCGGAAGATCTAGTTCAAGGCCGAATTTGCCCCGTCAACACGATCTTCCCTGATCTTTCGGGCCCCGCAAACCTTCAACGAGCCCATTTGACCGGTTGGTGTGCAACCGGTCCAAACCCATTCAGGAGAGTCGTCATGATTCGCCTTTCCGCCAATTTGTCCCGCAAGGTCCCGATCGCGGGCGTGCAGTTCAGCAGCCAGCAATTCGGCGCGTCCTTGGAAATTGAAGTCAGCGACGCCGACAAGCCGGAAGCGATCCAGGCCAGGATTCGCGAACTCTACGACTTGCTCAATCGCAGCATCGAAGAGCAGATCACCGCAGCCTCCGAGGCCAAGGGCGAATCCGCGCCCGGCGGCAACGACCAGGAGCCGGGAGGTAACGGCCAGCCGAAGGCCCAGCCGGAGGCGCGTCGCAACGGTCGCGCTTCGCCGCCCCGCGCTCAATACCGCCGCAACACCGGAGGCAACGGCCAGGGCAACGGCGGCAACGCCGAGCGCCGCTCCGCTGGCGCAACGCAGGCCCAACAGCGCGCGATCTTCGCGATCTGCAAACAGCAGGGCATTGAGATGGCCGACGTGTTGGCCGACTACAACGTCGCCGACGCGCGCGACCTGACCGTGATGGACGCGTCGAAGCTGATTGACGACCTGAAGTCCCGCAGCGCCTGAAGCATTCGACGTACCTACTTCCCGCCATCACGATCACCGTACCCGATACCTAAAAGGAGAACTTCATGCCGATTCAAGCGGCAGCCGCGCCGTCGTCTATCCAGACGGCGGCCGGCCCATTGCTCGACCACCTGAGTTGGTCGGGTGTCACGACGTATCTGCAATGTCCAAAGAAGTTCGATTACCGCTACCTGGCCGATGCGCCCGAAGAGCGCAAGTCCGCCGCGCTGCTGTTCGGCGGCGCGTTCCACCGTGCCGCCGAGGCGGCTTTCCAGGCGCGCCTGGAAGGCCGTCCATTCCCGACCGTGGCCGAACTGCTGGCCGTGTATGACCGCGCTTGGAAGGAGGAAACGGCGGCAGCGCCCGAAGTCGTGTACGCCAAAGGCGAGGACGCCGCGAGCCTGCACGCCCTGGCCGAGCGGATGCTGGTCGCGTTCGTGGAGCACCTTGACGGTGAAGCCAAGTCCGCGCCACACCGCCGAATCCTTGCATTGGAGCACGCAAGCCGATTCATGCTCCTGCCGGAGACGCCGCCTCTGGAAGCGCGGCTCGACGTGTTGGAACTCGACGGGAATGACCTGCTGGTGACGGAAATCAAGACGAGCAAATCCCGCTGGAACGACCAGAAGGTGGCCGAAGCCCTGCCGCAACTGGTCGTGTACGCGCACGCGCTCATGCCGCTGCTGCGCGAGATCGGCGCAAAGCGTATCCGGCCGCGTTTTGTCGTGGTTTCAAAAGCCAAATCGCCCGTTGTCCAGGTACTGGAACCGAAGGCGACCCAAGCCGACGTGCGGCGCTTGCGCGAACAGGCCGGCGAAGTCTGGAAAGGCATCCGTGCCGGAGTGTTTCCGGCTCGCGAAGGATGGTGGTGTACGGCGTGTCCGTTTCGAACCGCGTGCCAAGGACGATGAACCATGACGATCTGGAGCAAAATGTGGACGGCGGCCAAGACCGTCCTCCCGGATACACGAACCGGCGGCGAGAGCCTTCGCGACGTTGCCGACCCCACGCTGGAACGCGCGGCGGCGAGAGCCATGGACGTGGTGGACCGCGCGGCGCAGCACGAACACGAACTGCTGGAAGACGGCGAAATGCGTGCGCGGCGGCTCGTCGAGGACGTGGACAGCCGCGTGGACGCGCAACGCGAGCGTTTGCTGGACCGCACCGAGCACGTATGTGACCGGATCACGCGCCGGCTCGTTGTACGCGTGCTCGTGGTCGGACTCGTGCTGGTGGGCGCCACCGGCGCCGTAGCGGTGGCGGCCGTGTGGGCCGCGAAACTTCTACGCTAAGTCCTACTCAGTCGCTCTCGCGCCGCGCGGCACGGGTGCCTTCCCACCCCAACCTTTGGAGAAACCATAATGACCGCTGAAAACGTGGCCTTGATTCCACCCCGCCGCCGGGACCAGCTCTTCGGCGAGATCAAGAAGCTCGTCGCCGAGATCGACGCGCAGAACCGCAGCCTGGGCGCGGTGGACGAGGACGGCGCCCTGATTGACGAAGCGCTGGAACAGATCGCGGGCCTGCTCGCCGCGGAAGTCAGCCGCGCCAAACGGCAAAGCCGCAGGCGTACCGCCGTAGCCGCGTAATCGTGCCGATCCTGTAGGGCCGCTCGCAAGCCAGCAGGCATCACAAGCCGTGCCCCGGCACGGCGGCGCGGGGCTACGCCGGTACCGGGCCGGCGAAGATGCCCCGCGGCGGGCGGCTTTTTCATTCACACGCACCATCCTCTTCACCACAACCACACCCGAATCTCATGTGAAAGGTCCATCCATGCCCATGGAAAGCACCACGTTGTATTACAGGGAAGGCAACTCCGACAAAGTGTATCAGGCGCGCATCGAACCGCAGGACGCGGGCTACGTCGTGAACTTCGCTTTCGGACGGCGCGGAAGCACGCTCCAGACCGGCACGAAGACGGCTTCGCCGGTGCCGCTCGACGAGGCCAGGAGGATCTACGAACGGCTCGTGCAGTCGAAGCAGGCGAAAGGGTACACGCCGGGCGAGGACGGCACGCCGTACTCAGGCACCGAGAAGGCCGAGCAGGATTCGGGACTGCGGCCCCAACTCTTGAACGCGATCACCGAAGACGAAGTCGAGCCCTACCTGCTCGATCCCGCGTATTGGCTCCAGGAGAAGAAGGACGGCCGGCGCGTGCTGGTCCGTAAGGCCGATGGAGAAGTCACGGGCATCAACCGGCGCGGGCTGACGATGGGTTTGCCCGAAACCATCGTCAAGGCCGCGCGCGCGTTACGCGCCGACTTCGTCCTCGATGGGGAAGCCGTAGGCGACCGGATCTTCGCCTTCGACTGCCTGGAACGCGGCGCGTCGAAGCTGGAGAAGCTGCCCTACCGCGATCGGTGGCGCATTCTGCTCGAACTGGTCGGCGGTCGCGGCGGCGCCATAGAGGTCCTGCCCACGGCGGCGGCGAGCGGGGACAAGCGCGATCTGCTGCGGTTTCTGCGGGAACGGAACGCCGAAGGCGTCGTCCTGAAAGACCGTGGCGCGCCGTATACGCCGGGGCGGCCGGCCAGCGGGGGGCCGCAACTCAAACTGAAGTTCACGGCCACCTGCTCCTGCATCGTCGCGCCGGGCCGTAACGGCAAGCGCAGCGTCGGCCTGGAACTGCTCGACGGGCTTAAGCTCGTGCCCGTCGGCCACGTCACCATCCCGCCAAATACGACCATCCCCAAGGTCGGCGGGGTCATCGAAGTGCGCTACCTCTACGCTTACCAGGGTGGCGCGCTCTACCAGCCGGCTTTCTTGGGCCGCCGCACCGACATCTTGACCGCCGCCTGTACCCTCGCCCAACTGAAGTTCCGCCGTGAAGACGGCGAAGACGAAGCCTGATCCGCACCTGCGTTCCTCGTTTGTCGGACTAGTCCATTAAACCCTTCAAGGAGGAAGGTCCATGTTGATGTTGTCCAAAGCCCAGGAAGTCTCGCGCCACGATCTGGGCGCGATCCCCACGCCAAAGTCCACGGATACGTGGCGTCCCGTGCCGCACCTGGAAGTCGTCGAAACCCTGCTGCGGCGCGCCCAGGCCAAGGGTCTGCGCGTGACCGGCGAGCGCTACGCCGTCATGGACGGGTCGCTGTACCCCCAGCCGGGCGTGCAAGTTTCGCTGCGCGGCGCGCGCATGTTCGGGTCGCTGGATTTCGCGCCGATCCCGGGCCTGAGATTCCCGCCGGGGTGCATGCCGTCCGCCGGCATCCGCAACAGCCACGACAAGTCGTTCGCGCTCTCGATCCTGAGCGGAGCGCGCGTGCTGGTCTGCGCCAACGGCGTCCTGAGCGCCGAGCACGTGATCAGCCGGAAGCACACCAGCGGCCTGGAGCTGACCGCCGAAGTGGACCGTGCGCTCGATGCCTTCCTGGCGAGCACGACTGCGTTCCACGACACCTACATGCAGTTGCGTGGCACGAGCCTCTCGAAAGCCCGGTCCCATCACTTGGTGGTGGAACTGGCCCGGGCGGGCGCGTTCTCGTCCTCCGATATCGTGCCCGTTGTTGAGGAGTTCGAGAACCCGCGCCATCCGGAGTTCCGGGAGCGCAACGCCTGGACGCTTTACCAGTCGGCGACCGAGGTCATGAAGCGCCAATCGCCGGCGCGGCAGGTGGACGGCTTCAAGGCGCTGAATTCGGTCCTGTTGGAACTGGTCAACTGAACGAAGGGCCGCGCCGCTTACCACGGCGCGGCCCTTCCATTCGCCCAAGCAAGGAAGCCGCCATGAGACGGTTCACTCGCCGGATCGCCGCCAGCACGTGAACGGCGGCGCGTTGCTCGCCGTTCACGTGCTGCGCCGGGTGCTTCGGAAAGGTTGTCGCGGCACGTATGTAGATGGTGGTAACCCCTATTTTTCTGGGACGGACTCGATAAGATTGGGCTGTCGGATCGAGGCGGGTTGGGGGAGGGACGGTATGCCTGAGAGTCCAGAAACCAAGCCGCCCGAAGCGGCCGACGAAACCATCGCCGATGTTTTGTTGAAGCTCGCCCAGGCCGGCGACCTGAGCAAGGTCGCACAAACCCTGTCCGGTCGCGGCGTGCTGGCCTATGAACCTCAGGATCACCAAAAAATTATTCGCCGTTGCATCGCGGCCTGCGCCCAAGCGGGCACGCCGCAGCTGGCTGATGCCCTGTTGCAATCCATGCTCGCGTTTGACGGCGCGCTGCTGTTGCGCGCACAAACGCGGGCGCTTTTTCAGATGAAGCGCGCGGACGCCGAGTCTGGCCCCACCGTCGGCCCCTTGCCCAAGGAAGCCGTGGAAGAACTCGAACGGGTTGGCCGGCTCGAAGAACGGATAGTTTTCCTGGCCCAGAACTACAGCCGGGTCCAGCGTTCGTTGGGTTTGCCTGGGTGCGGCGGCAAGCGCAAGGGGAGCGGCCAAGTGCTGCGGATGGGCGATTACCTGGATGACAACGAAGTCCCCGCAAAGGGCGGCGAGTAGCCATGCCGCCCGCGGCACATCAGCAGTGGACCGAAGCGGAGTTGATGGCCTTAATCCCGCCGGAGTATCTCCAGAAATTGCATGAGCTGCGCCCCGTTCTGGAAGTGCAGGGCACGGTTTTGCTCCGCTACGAACGAGATCGGCGGCAAGCCTTCTCTCTGCGTTACCGCGCCCAGGACCCCGATGGGCGTTGGGTTCATCGAGCCGTTGCCATGGGCGGCTGGGAGTCGGGGCCGTACGCGCGGCTCTTGATCAAGAAGTGGCGGTGCGAGCGTCGGGCCAAGCGCGCCGCCGAACTGGCGGAAGCGGCCCGGCAGGCGCGGCTGGAAGCGCGGGCGCGCCGATTAGAACGCCAGCTGGTCCGCAAGATCCTGCCCGGCGGAAAGTTGTTCAAACGCAGGGCGATGAAAGCGTTCGACGAGGCGGCCGGCAAGAGCCCACTGCACGCGCTCGGATTCCTGCACGGCATGGACGACTTGCAGCCTGCTCGGCCGGGTCGTCCCCGGCGCGGGAGGCTCTGGTAGCGCGACAGAGCACATACGACGGGCTTCTCCGGGCTCGTTTCCCAACCCCGCCGGAAGTGCGTTTTCAACCCAGGTGCATGTACCCGCATTCTGGGCGCGTCCGAACCTAGCCCCAGCCCCTGCAAAACCACCAATATAAGGAAGGTCCAACCATGCTCACGAAAAGCAGGTCACGTCGCCAGGCTCGCAGCGGGCTACAGTGCCCGCATTGCGGGAACGCCGTTTTCTGGTCGCTGTACCGTGCCGTGATCCGAGTCGAACACATGCAGCAAACCGGCCCCCGGACCTGGCGCCGTATGCGGACGGAGAATCGGCGCTACGATTTGCCGCTTCCGCTCTGCATGGTTTGCGAGCGCTGCGGGCACCCCGCGCCGGTACCGGAAAGAGTTCGTGCTTCTTCGGCTAGCCATGCCCCTTGACGACAGCGCCAGATATGGTACGAAATGTTCAGCGACTACGCGCGATGACAGCGCATCGCTCGATCAACCATCGAGGATCTGAGCCGCAGGTAAACCGCGAGAAGTGATGCGCGAACGCCTCGGCCGGTCGCTACCCCAAGTTGTTGATATTAGTCGTTCCAACGGCGCCCGTCGGCGTGCCGTCTTCGCTTGGGTTTCGCCCTGCCCCTTCCGCACCTTCCTCGCTCCTGTGGCCGGACTCGGCATTGCCGGAGTGCCGGATGCAGAAGCCGAAACAGCCTTCCGAACACCATCTAAAGCTAGAGTCCGAAGTACATCCACCCGACTTCGAGGCAGAAGAGCCGGTCAATGCGACCGAGACTCGTGACCCTCGGCAGCCGGGTTCTTCATCCGCCTCCCTCCTGGTGGACGCCAAATCCGCGGCCGAGTTGATCGGCGTTTCTCCATCCACCTTTTGGAAGCTGCACTCGCAAGGCCGCATCCCGAACCCGATGCGGCTTGGGGGGCGTGTTGTTCGTTGGCGCCGCGAAGAACTTAGCGCTTGGGTGCGCGCCGGCTGCCCTGCCCGCCACCTTTGGCGGCCTGACGATCGAACGAAGAGTAGGAGCTAATCAAATGAGAATCTTCAAGGCTACGTACAAGGATCGCAACGACCAGCGCCGGACATCGGCGAAGTGGTATGGGGAGTTCAAGGACCACAACCAGCGAGTTCGAAGGGCTCCCCTCGTTACTGACAAGGCCGCGAGCCTTGAGCTGGGCCACAAGATCGAGCGGTTGGTCGCGCTCAAAGTTTCGGGTGAAAGCCCGGATCTCGACTTGGCCAAATGGATGGTGGCCGCGCCGAGGCATGTCATGCGCAAGCTGGTTGAGTGGGGTGTTGTCGAATCCAGCCGCCTCGGGGCGATGAAGTCTTTCAAGGAGCATTTGGAAGACTATCTGGACGACTTGTCCGCTGCGGGAAATTCGGCGAAGCACGCCATCGTTTCACATGCGCGCGCGAAGCGGGTCATAGAGGGATGCCGGTTCGGATTCATCTCGGACGTCAACCGGGAGGCCATCAAGGAGTTCTTAGGGAGGCTTCTCAAGAAGGGGAGGATCGGTCCCAAGACCTACGGATACTATGTTCGCGACTTGAAGGCGTTCTTTAAGTGGATGCGCCGGTCCAGCAGGCTTCGAGAGGACCCTGTGGAGCATTTGGAGGGGTTGGGCGCCTCCGCGATCGCGAAGGGGAGGCGCCGGATTCGGCGTGCTTTGACCATCAAGGAGATTTTGCTGCTTCTCGTGTCAACCTGTGACCAGCCCTTCCGGTACGGCATGAAAGGGCAGGAGCGGGCGCTGGTCTACCGCCTGGCTCTTGAGACCGGACTACGGGCAGCGGAGCTTGCAAGTCTAAGGCGGGCAAGCTTCCATCTAGGCGCCAAGCCAGCAACGGTCTTTCTCTCCGGAGCGTCCACAAAGAACCTGCGGGATGCAGAGCTGCCGCTTCGGAATGAAACCGCACTTCTGCTACGGGACCATTTGGCGGCGAAGCTGCCCGGTGCGAAGGCGTTTGCCATGCCACCCAGTACGGAGACCGCACGGATGCTCCGGGCGGATTTGGCCGCGGCCGGGATTCCCGATAAGGATTCCCAGGGCCGAGTCGTTGATTTTCATGCCCTACGGCACACCTTCCTGACCCTCCTGGCCGCCAGCGGGGTACACCCTAAAGTTGCCCAAGACTTGGCTCGCCATTCGGACATAAACTTGACCCTCTCCAGGTACAGCCATACCATCCTGGAACAGCGCTCGGAAGCAGTGGATCGGCTCCCCAAATTCGACAAAGTCGATGTCCAGGACGCGGAGACGGGGCCGAATTAGGATCCATCTGCTTGGCGGAATGCTTGGCGGAATTTGCCGGATTTGGGCGGACTAATACGGACCTTGACGGACCCTCCCAGAGGGGAAGTCGGCGCCGGAGTGGCGGAACTGGCAGACGCAGTGGATTCAAAATCCACCGAGGTTCACCCCTCATGAGGGTTCAATTCCCTCCTCCGGCACCAAATTACATAAATATAAGGACTTATATAAACGGCGTTATACAAAAAGTTATACGGAAATGTTATACGGATGTTATACGGATGTCTGTATAATAGGCTTGGCAAGGAGGCCGCCAAGCCGTGAAGAGGCCAGTCGCCAAGTATCAGCACATCAAGTCGCGACAGACTCCAGGCCGCAAGGTCTACTTGATCAGTTGGTATCCGCCGAGGATGGCCGGAAGAAGGACAATGTCTTCCCTGCAAACTGATGACCCGCAGGAGGCAAAATCGATAGCGCTGGACGTCGAACGCATCGTGAACAGCGACGAATTGCTAGCCGTCCTAGATCCGAACAGTGATGCGCTCGAAGGCTTCAACGAGCGAGCGATCGAACTCGTCTGGGGCCAAAAGCCCAAGCGTGCCACCCCGACAGTATCGTTGAGTATTTCAAGAAACGCCGGGCGCGCCAGAGGCCTCTACGCCGGGCGGCTAAGTCCTACGCAGCGCCAAATAGAGATTCCCAACGACGAGTTGAAGGCAGCCCAGGACACCATCCGAGATCAAGCCACCAAGATCCGGATCCTGGAGCGCGAAAAGTCCGATCTGGAAGAGGAGAACAAGACCTATCGCCGCCGGTTGAACAAGCACGTAAGCGTGACGCTCAACGATGCCATCGAGGAGTTCAAGACGTATTACAAGGGGCGGGCCGAGAAGACCGAGAATAGCGTCTTGGCAACAAATCGAAACCTGGCGGGATTCCTCCCGGCCGGTACGACCAAGTGCCTGGGTGATTTGCGAGTTGGCGAATTAACGGCTCGGTTCATAAATGGTTGGCTGGTCGAGTACTGCGATCCGCGTACAGGAAAGGAAGTCTCCCAGAACACCCGCCTTCGAGTGAAGCGCTATGTCTCCACCTTCTGGTCTTGGGCGTACAAGCATTACGACTTGTCCGAGAATCCGATGGACAAGGTCATGGAGGTCGCCGGAACCGCGCCGGAGCACATCTTGGCCATCAGGCGCGAGGATGACCTGATTGCCTACCTGGAGGGTTTGAGACCCTGGCCTTACTGGCGCGCATGGGCGGCCATGGCGATTTTTGCCGGCCAGCGCTGGGCGGAGCAGGCCTTGCCCACGCTGCGCCAGCAGATCGGCAACG
>BTVV01000084.1:0-26166 GCA_045863855.1 Planctomycetota bacterium
CAAGAAGTTTGCACAGGCATGCAAGCTTGGGAGGGGGAAACAAAGGTAGATTTCATGGAGAGTGAGCACGATACCCATGAGGAACTGACCATGCCTGCTGTACTTCAAGATCTGTCCGGCCATACGGCCGCGGCCCGCCAACTCGTCGCAGAAGCGCATGCCCGCGATGGCTTGGCGCCATTGGATCTGGAGCGGTTTTGGGCCGACGATGTGCTTGCCCACGTAAATCCATTTGGCGTCGATATTCCCCAAGTTCCCTTGGGCATCCGCATGGGGCTTGATTGCGTCTTTGACGAATTGGGGTTGGAAGAGGACTACCATCGCTTACTCCACGACGCCGAATGGTCGACCGAAGTTTGCCGTGCATACAACGATAAAGCCGAGCGCATTGTCGGAAAGCGCCTGCTGCGCGAACAGCCGCGCGATCCGAAGCAGAAATATCCCGCCGTCAAAGGCCTCCACGATGTATTCGAGGCTAGGGAGGTCTGGCATGGCCAGTCGTACTGGCTGAACCAATCGGCGCGCAATACGGAAGAGTTGGAGGCTCTGCTGGATCGCGTGGATGAGCGGGATATCCGCCGATGCATCTTACCGCCGAACTGGGCTGAGGAGAAAGTGCGCCTGCAAGCCCGCGGCATACTGCCGCCGCTCTACCGCGACCAGCGCGGTCCCGTAACTTTTGCGATGTCCGTCTTTGGCGTGGAAAACCTGATTTTCCTTTGCCTTGACCGCCCCGAAACGGCCGCGCGTTTTCGTGATGTCATCTTGCGCGTCATGCTCGATATCGCCCGCGTGTTGGATGAGGAGGCCGGATTTGAGCCTGAGCAAGCGCCGCCCGGCTTTTCCTTTCGCGATGACAACTGCTGTCTGTTGAACGCCGAGCTTTACGAGTTCTTCGGTTATCCGATCCTCAAGGAGATATTCAATCGTTACGCGCCCGGATCTCAGGACAGACGATACCAGCATTCCGATTCAGCGATGGGCCACCTATTGCCCTTGTTGGGCCCGCAAGGGCTGAATCTGAACTGCGTCAACTTTGGACCGACTTTGAGCGTTGCCGAAATCCGCGCTCACTGTCCCGGCGCCGTAATTCATGGACAGCTTGCGCCGTTCACTTTCAGCCGTAATCAGGAAGAGGACATGATCCTGGAATGCCTCAGAGACATGGAGCAGGCCCGTGCTAAACGCGGGCTCGTATTCACGACGGCCGGTTCCATCAACAACGGCTCGCGCTTAACGGGCATGCGGCTGATCATGGCGGCCATACAGCGTTTTGGCCGCTACGACCGATAAATCCAGTTTTGGAATTCCGCGCCGGATGCGGCGCATCCTCATGTGTATCGTATCCGCTGGTGTTGCGGGAGGTAAAATTCCGGGAGTAGCCAGTCCACGACCAACAGCCCCTTCCTCGTCAGCCGTACCGATTCAGGTGCGAGCGTCAGAAAGCCTTCTTGAAACATGCGTTGCAGCGGAACTTGCAAAAGCAGTTGCAGGTCGAGGCCGAACTTGCGGTTTAAGCCTTGCGTGTCCACGCATCCGGTCTTGAGTTGCAGAACGAACTCTCGCCGTAGCCGTTCCTCGGAGGACATACCGTACGCGCGCCGCAGCGGCAGGGCACCTTCTGCGCAGCGGTTCAGGTACTCCTCGTACGTATCCACGTTCTGATAGTGAAAGTCTTGCAGTAGGCCGAACGCCGATTCTCCCAGCGCCAGCAGTTCATGGCCCTTCCAGTAATGCTCGGTCACGTAGGCGAATCTCGGTCGGGTGGCGTCGCGAACCGCCCAGTAGGCACCGTAAATCGTGTAGCCCGCTTTCTCCAAGCGCTCGAAAGCCGTATTCACCCATTGCCGTTTTGAAGACCAACTCGGCAGCGACAGAATCAGTCCTTTCTCCAAAGCTCCCAAGAGGACGGAGTTGTGGGTCAACTCCAGTTGATATACGGTGACACTGTCCGGGCTCAGATGCGCAACTTTTTCGAGCGTCGCGTTCCAAGTGGCCTCTTCCTCGCCCGGAAGCCCCGCGATCAGGTCGATATTCACTTCGTCGAACCCCACGCGGCGCGCCAGCTGGTAGGCTTCGAGACAGTCCTTCGTGCCGGCGTTGCGGCCGATTCCGCGGAGCACCTCGTCGCTCAGTGATTGCATGCCGATCGAAGCACGTGTCACGCCCGACGCGCGCAGCAGTTCCAACTTCTCCCGATCCACCGTGCCGGGCTGGCATTCGAAGGTGACCTCCGAAGCGCCACGCCAAGGATACAGGGCTTGCAGACCCGCCACGAGCCGCTCAATTTGAGCGCACGTCAGAAGACTGGGCGTTCCGCCGCCGAAGTACGCGTTCGACACGGGACGGCCCACCGACGCTGGACGCTGGGCGTATAGCGAAGCTTCGGCAAGCAACGCATCCACGTAGCGTTCTACCTCCGCAGCCGGCCTTCGGGAGTGGACCCTGAAGTAACAATACATGCAGCGTTGCCTACAGAAGGGGACGTGCACGTAAAGCGACAGCGGGCCCCGATCGTGCGGCGACTGCAGCGCTCGCTCGAACTCGGGAACCTGTTGCGGCGACCATGCGGAGTACGGCGGATAGTTCGAAACGAAGTAATTGCCCGTTTCCGTACGTTCCGGAAGTGCGATCATGGGCATTGACCGATTCGAATCGTTCATGACGACCTCCATGGGCAAAGGCTTCCGTTACCTGCTCGATCCAGCTTCTGCTATCGGTCCACGGAGATTTGCCATAGATGTGGGACGGCGTCAGGATCGAACCGGCGATGCATGTACCATGCGGCGCATTCGACCAAGGATAGGCGCATCGCTTTCCGATCCGACGACGGCTTCAATCAGGTAAGGCGCCTGGGACTGCTCGGCGCGCTCCCACTCGTCTTCCAGATCCCCGACCGTCAAGGCACGCCCGGCTTGGCAACCCATGGATCGCGCAAGGGCTGGATAGTCCCAAGGTCGAAGCGCGTAATAAGGCCGCGGTTCGTCCAACGCCTCGAGTAATCCATAAGTACCGTTGTTAAGCAGCAGGACGATTGGGGCCACCCCCGCATCTTGCGCGGTGCCCAGTTCCGCGCCCGTCATGCGAAACGCGCCGTCGCCCACGAGCACGAGCGGCCGCCTATCGGGTTGGGCCAGGGCTGCGCCGAGGGCCGCGGGAATGCCGTAACCCATAGTGGCGTAGAAGCCCGAAGCCAGGAAGACCTGCGTGGGCAATTCCAGCCCCGCGAACCACGCGTTGCCCACGTCCGCGATGACGCTGTACCGAGAGAGGTCGCGCATGCGTAGGACTTGAACGACGTCCTCGACTTCTAGCTTCTTCCCTTTTTCGATTCGGTAAGGGCGCGCAGGTGTGGCTCGGTACCAGAGGATCCGCTCTCCCGCGGGCCGGACGGCCGAAAGTGCTCTCATCATCTCGACGATTGGCGTGTGTAAGAAGCGAATCTCGCCGACACTGGTCGAACATTCGTCTATCGAGACCAACATGCGCGGATTCCATGCGCTGGGCCCGAATCCGGCATTCACGTCGCTGGGGATGACGCCCACTCGGATCAGACGGTCGCTTCCTTCCACGACCTCGCGCGCGCCGGCGTCCCCCAGGGCGCCCATGTAAACACCTGCGTACAATGGATGCCGCTCGGGGAAGGTCGCTTTGCCCATGACGCTCGATACCACGGGCAGGCTCCACGCTTCGGCAAACTTCACTACCTGATCCACTAACCGATGCCTTTGTACCCACACGCCCACATAAAGCGCCGGTCGCTTAGCGGCTTCCAGCAGCCGGGCCACGTCGGACGAGGCCTTCTGAACCGTCGAAGCGTCGTAGCGTGGAAGTCTTGGAGGCGAGCGTCGTGGCATGCATGTTCGCGCGATCGGACGGGCAACCATATCCCGCGGTATCTCCAGGTACCCGGGCCGCTTCCAGGCCAGAATCTCGTCAATGACCCGGTCAATTTCGCCCGCCGCCGAATCCAGGTTATTGAGCACGGCTTGCGAGCAGGTGATCTCCCGGAATACCCGGTACGAACTCTCGAAACTCTTTACCATGTGATGGACTTGTTGGAATTCGCTACGCGAGTTAAGGTCTGGCGCTCCGCTGATCACCAGGACCGGACTCTTTTCCGCATAGCTCATGGCCACGGAGTTGACCACGTTGAGCGCGCCGGCCCCATACGTAACCACCACCACGCCCAGGGGACGAAGCCGAGCGTAGGCATCGGCCGCGAACGCGGCGCCGGGCTCGTGCGCGCAGACCACCGTGGTCATTCCGGCTTCCGCCTGCGCACGGTAAAGGGGTAGGACGAAGTCGCCCGGAATGCCGAACGTGGTTGTCACGCCTGCCATGCGCAGATGCCCAAACAGGTATGCGCCGAGAGTCAGTTCGCTAACAGCGGCCATGTCACATTCCGATCAGTTTAAGCCAGATGGGTAGTACGCAGCAACGCTATGAGCACCCCTCTGTCTTAAACGAGAAGGCTCTATTTGGTGGTTCGGACGTCACGAGTCTTCTTTATTCAAAACACCTCCCTAGCTCGGAATCCCCATGACTACCGTCGGGCAATAAGAATGAAAGTAAGGCACGCCTATAAGAATATAACTGGATAGACTTATCTTGTATAGCAAATAAAGTTGAGCGAATACAAAATGCATACGGGTTGAGAAGTCGCACCCTGTGTGAGCGAACAAGCAACAACAGGGGCTACCGGCAAAGGGTGGGATCCGATGGCCGTATATTGGGAGAGGGAAGAACTTACGCTTCCGCAATTTAGTTCTCCACCAGAAATTCTGTTCTTTGTTCTAGCGCAAAGAAGCCAAGCCCTCGCATCGCGTATCATGCCGTTGGGATACCAACGGCGTGCGCGGGATCGTCGTCCGCGGAAGGCAGGGCCAAAGGAGATCCGATGGAGCCGATGCGTCTCGAGGAGATTGCGGAATTGCTCGAACATGCGCTGCTCGGGCGCTTGGGCATGGCTGCTCGGGACGGCACGCCTTACGTCATTCCCATGCCGTTCTGCTGGTATGACGGTGCTCTCTATTTGAGGTTGCCCGGGACCGGACGGAAAGGACGCGTGATGGCCGAGAATGACCGCGTCTGCTTCGAGGTAGACTGGTTCGCCCCGGACCTGAGCGACTACGCTTCCGTCATCGCGGAGGGGCGGTTAGTCCCCGTGGTAGATGCGCAAGAGAAGATGCGAATCCGGCGGCTTAACGAGATCAAATATTGTCGATTGCGGGGGTCCGCGCGGAAAGGCCACGGCCGCACAACCCGAATCGAAGACCTATGCTTGTCGAAAATTGAAATTTCGGAGCTCGGTGGACGCAAAAAGGAAGCGGCTGCCGACGAGTCGTTCGACGCCTCACGTCGTGGTGCCAAAGGCTGCCCGCTTTGCGGCACTGGAAAGCGCAGGAAGCCTAAGATCGCCCCCAAACGGCCCAGTACAACAGGAGATTAACGTCATGCACGCCTTCCAGGCTCAAGAACTTGTCGGAAGCATCGTGGCGCGGCACCCTGCCCTATCACGCGTCTTCGAGCGCGCGGGAATTGACTACTGTTGCGGCGGCAAGCGGACTCTTGAGGAGGCTTGTCGAAGCAAGGGAATCGATACGGAGGAGATCCTCTTGCGCTTGGACGCGGCGACCAAGAGCGAGGGGAACGAGCCACAAGTAGCCAGCATGTCGCTCTCCGAACTCACTAACCACATTGAGAGCGTCCACCACGCCTATCTGCGCGCCGAACTGCCTCGCCTCGACGCGATCACCGCCAAAGTGGCTTCGGTGCATGGCGAATCCGAACCCCGCCTGAGGGAAATCCGAAGCGTATACGAAGACCTGATGCAGGAAATATACGCGCATATGCTCAAGGAAGAGCAGGTTTTGTTTCCTATGGTTCGCGCCCTTGAATCGGGGTCCGCTTCGGCGTGCTTTACATGCGGTACGCTGGAGCACCCGATACGCCAGATGGAACACGAGCACGAATGGGTCGGAAATGCGCTTCAAAGTCTGCGTCGGCTAAGTGGAGACTACACGCCGCCGGACTGGGCCTGCAACACCTACCGCGCCATGTTGGACGGACTCGCTCATTTGGAGCGCGATTTCCACCAGCATATCCATAAAGAGAACAACGTACTGTTTCCGCGCGCATCGGATTTGGAGAGACGAAGAAGCGCCTGAACGGCGTTCAGGCATGCAAAGGCCGGTCGTCCTCTGCAATCGAGCGAAGTACCGATGGGTCGTGGACCTTGATGCGACGCCTGGCGGACTCGATCCAGCCCTGCTGCCGCCAGCCGGACAAGATACGGCTTACGGTATGCAGCGTCGTGCCCGTTAAATCAGCCAAGTCCTGCCGCGAAACGGGAAATGCGATCTCCACGCCGTGTCTGTCGGCCTTCCCCGACTTTTCGGCTAGGCGGAGCAACGCACGCGCGACGCGGCGTTCGACGCGTTCGGTCGCCAGCTCAAGATACCTAGAGCGAACCATTGCCAGTTCTTCGCCTAGTAATTCAAGTGCGTTCAGCGCCACGCGAGGAAAGCACTCTAGCATGCGATATAGCGCATCTCGATCCCACGCCAGCACCACGCTCGGGCTTACGGTCGTTGCTGTGGCCGGGTACCGATGGCTTCTGTACAGCAGGACGCAGCCGAACATCTCCTCGGGCCCGACGTACCGATTGAGGATCTGGTGTCCATCGGGGGACGACTGTGCGACTTTGAGACGCCCCCGAAGCAGAACGTAGCTCCAACGCGCCTCTTGGCCTTGTCGAAATACCACCTCGTTCGCGCCTTTTTTCTTATAGGTCGAGCCTTCATAGACCGCTCGAAGCTGGTCGGGGTCCAGACCCTGAAACAGTGGAACCTTCGCTAGCGAGCGCAGACCTTCCATGTCGACGTGCAATGGCACTCTCCGGTTCTCAGGCTCAGGCAGCTCCGGGCATGACGTGCCGACTTCTTTAACAGCCGGAGCCACGAACCTTAGCCTACGAAATCGGAATAGAGAATGCGAGCGGACCATCACCTTCTAACCAAGCAAGCGATGCCTAATAGCTCGTTGAATATGAGTACGAGAGCCATGCCTGGGGGAGGTGGCCCTCATCAAGGGAAGCGAAGGGAATTATTGTGACGACCGGAGCCCAGCACTTTTTCCAAAGACGCAACGGCTGCGAGAGTAAGCCTTTGCGAAGCATTTACTGCGTAAGAAAGGCTTTTGTATTTGCATAAAGAGATATGTAGGTATATTAATTCCATATAGACGTTCTTCGACAAGGAGCGCACGCATGCAGCGAAGTATTGGAATCCGAGCGAGGGCCTTGGCGTTCTCCTTGATGGCGCTGAGTTTAGCGAATTTGAGCGGGTGCGGGGGATCAAACGGAAAGGCCTCGAACCAGCCAAAGCCTTCATCCGGCAAGAGTACATCGGCCCCCGCTACCCCGGTCGTACCAAATGAGGCAAAGCCTGTGGCCACTCCCCCCGTTTCATCCAGTAGCGTGGGTGCCTTTCCGGAAGGGAAGGCAACGACCCTATTGACAGGGGTGGTTCGGTTGGAGGGAGCGGCCCCCGAACGAAAGCCGATTCGGACGGACAACGACCCCGTATGTCAAAAGATGCATGAAGGGGCGCCTTTACTAGACGAGGTCATTATCGCCGGTGCGGGCGGTGAACTCGCCAATGTGCTTGTTTTCGTTTCGACTGGGCTTGAGTCCTATACGTTTGATGCTCCGGACGACGTTCAAGTGCTCGACCAGAAGGGCTGTCAATACGTCCCACGCGTATTCGGGGTGATGGTCGGGCAACCGATCAAGATTCGGAACAGCGATACGACCATCCATAACGTCAACTGCCAAGCCAGTGAAAACCTGCCGTTTAACCTAAGTCAGGCGCAGAAGGGCATGGAGACGGAGAAAGTCTTTGAAGATCCCGAGATGCCCTTGACCTTCAAGTGCGACGTTCACCCTTGGATGCGCGCGTATGGAGGCGTCTTCACGCACCCGTTCTTTGCAGTTTCGAAAATGGACGGCAGTTTTCAATTCCCGCGCAAGCTCATCCCTGGCGAGTACACGCTTACGGCCTGGCACGAAAAACTTGGCAAGATCGAGATCCCGGTCAGCGTGAAAGGCGGCGACTCGCACAAAGTGGAACTTCGTTTCAAAAACCAGCCGAAATGAAAAGTCCGGCTTCGCGCTCGCTTCAGCGCGGCTTGGAATGCGGGAGACACTCTTAGCAGGCGAGCAGTTGCAGCCGGCTTACCGAAACGGAGGGTCGTGGTGTGGCGAACCAGGAAAAGAAACCCTTCAATCCGTGGCTGTTTTCTGCAGCAGGCGCGGTAATTGTGGTGGTGTTGGCAATTCTTATTGCCAATAGCCCCGATCCGAAGCCGGCAATACCTGTTGGTAATCCAAATGTTGTGCCCGAAACCGTTGTTGTGCCTGAAACAACGGAAGATTTACTGGCGCATGGCGCCAATTTGTTTGCACGAAACTGCGCGACCTGTCATGGAGCCAGGGGCGCTGGCGATGGCGAGGCAGCCTACCTGCTGAATCCTAAGCCCAGAAACTTGGTGCTTGGACAATATCGAGTCGTGCGAACCTTGAACGGACTTGCCCGTCGAGAAGACATCTACAAGGTCATCACGGAAGGCATGCCCGGTTCCTCCATGCCGCCGTGGGATCGATTGAGTGAAAAAGACCGCTGGGCGCTGACGGATTACACGCTCTCGCTCGACAGTAAGCGAGACAAAAAAGTCAAGAAGCTTGGCCTGGAGTTGCTAAATCCGGTCGCTCCACCGCCCGTAGACATCGCCGTATTGGAACACGGGCGCTCGCTCTTTCAGCAAGCTTGTGCGCTGTGCCACGGATCGTCCGGGCGCGGTGACGGTCCGCAGCAGCAGTTTGATACGGAAGGCTACCCCACTCGCCCACGGGACTTGACGCTGGGGCTGTATAAAGGCGGGGGCGAACCCGAAGAGATCTTCCGTCGTATTCGTCTGGGCATGCCCGGAAGCCCTATGCCGGCTTTAGGCTCGATCAACGACCAGGACGCATGGGCGCTGACGCATTTCGTCAAATCCTTGGCGAAACGGGACGCGCAATCCGTCGTTCGGCAGAAGTACCAGACGATTGAGGCCACGCGGGCCAGTGGTCCAATGCCGGAAGATCCGTTTTCGGATGAGTGGCTGCGGCGGCCCGCCACTGCGCTGGGGCTGATGCCGCTATGGTGGAGAGAAACGCGCATCGAGCAAGTCGAAACGCGATGCGCATACGATGCGGAACACCTTTGGGTGCATCTTGCTTGGGACGATGCCACGCAAGACGACTCGCAGCTCCACATCCAGTCCTTCTCCGACGGTGCGGCCGTGCAATTGACATCCGACGCCGATCCGCCCCTTTTTGCCATGGGCGCTCGTGGATCGAGCGACGTGCGCATCTGGTTCTGGAAGGCGAGCAAACAGCGCGACACCGACCATGGATTCGCGGACATTCAAACCATCCATCCCAACATGTACACGGCTCACTATCAGCACATGAAGGGTGGTCCGCTGGCCGTGGCCACCCCGTTCCTGGCGGAAGGCGATGCGCACGATCCTCGGTTCCTGACCGGTCGTGGCGCTGGAAACGTGGTCTCGACGCCCGATAAGCAACCGGTGGAAAGTCTCTCGGCTCACGGCATAGGGACGGTAGGGCAGCGTACTCACAACGACGAAGGCGTACAAGGACGCGGCGTCTGGCGCGACGGGCGGTACGCGCTGATTTTACGCAGGCCCCTCAAGCAAAGCGGAGCAAGGGCCTTGAGTTTAGCGGTCGGCGAGCAGGCGTACGTGGCTTTCGCGGTTTGGGATGGAAGCCTAGGTGACCGCAACGGACAGAAAAGCGTAACGATTTGGCATGCCCTGCGGCTGACGCCCTAAGCTGTTCTTCTCATAATCAAGGGGAGATAACGCATGGACCGCAAGGATGACCCCAAGGCCAACCCTAAGTCTTCGAAGCCGGAACCGGTGGAGGTATCTCGGCGCCGGTTTCTAAAGTGGAGCTTGGCCGGCGCCGGCGGCTTGTTGCTCGTGGAATGGGGCGGAACCCACCTCTTGCACGCGAGAGAGGACGTGGATAACCCGCTCAAAGTCTACCCATCCCGTGATTGGGAGAAGATCTACCGAGATCAGTACGCATTCGACTCAAGCTTCATGTGGGTCTGCAGTCCCAACGACACACACGCCTGTCGAGTCAAAGCGTACGTGCGTAACGGCGTCATTGTGCGCATGGGCAACGATTACAACATTGAGAAAACGGGAGATCTGTACGGAAATAAGGCGACTCCGAACTGGAATCCCAGGCAGTGCGCTAAAGGATATACGTTTCATAGAATCCTTTATGGGCCCCATCGTCTGAAGCATCCCATCGTCCGCAGGGGATGGAAGCAATGGGCCGACGACGGTTACCCGTATCTCACGCCCGAGCTCCGGACGCGCTATAAATTCGATAGCCGGGGATCTGATGAATTTGAACGCGTCTCCTGGGATGATGCGTTCAAATATATCGGCACGGGGCTCGTGAAAATCAGCGAGATGTACTCCGGGGAGGAGGGTCAACGGCGCCTGCTTCAAGAGGGCTATCAGCCCGAAATGGTGGAGGAGACCGGCGGTGCCGGAACGCGCTGCTGCAAATTTCGAGGCGGGATGGGCCTACTGGGCGTCATCGGCAAGTACGGAATGTACCGCTTGGCCAACACGCTTACCTATGTGGACGAAAAGATCAGAAAACTCAACGATCACGAACAGGCTCGCGCGGGACGGTGCTGGTCCAACTATACCTGGCACGGCGACCAAGCGCCCGGACATCCTTGGGTACATGGACTCCAGAACAGCGAGTGCGATTTCAATGACCTGCGCTTTTCCAAGCTGATCGTGATGAGCGGCAAGAATCTGGTGGAAAACAAGCTGCCGGACAGCCACTGGTTCATCGAATGCATGGAGCGCGGGGCGAAGATCGTGGTCATCGCGCCCGAATACGGCGCGCCGTCCACCAAGGCCGACTACTGGATCCCCATCCGTCCGCAGACCGACGCCGCACTGTTCCTGGGCATTACGCGCCTGATGATCGACAAAGGTTGGTACAACGAAAAGTTCATCAAAGAGTTTACCGATTTCCCGCTCTTGGTGCGCACCGATAACCTCAAGCGCCTCCGCGCGTCCGAGATCTTTTCGAACTACAAGAGCAGCCTTTCGCCGGAAGGCGCGAGCATGAAGCTTCACAGCTTCAAGCCCGAGCACCATGCCAAGCTGGGAGATTTCGTGGCCTGGGACCGCAAGACTAACCAACCCGTTGCCGTGACGCGTGACGAAGTGGGCGAGGTGTTTGCCAAGCGGGGCGTGGAAGCGGCGCTGGACGGAACCTTCATGGTCAAGACCGTGGAAGGAAAGGAAATCGAAGTTAAGACGCTTTGGACCTTGTACCGCGAGCACCACCTCAAGGACTATGATCTCGACACCGTTCACGAGATTACCCATTCACCGAAGGACATGCTTGTGCAGCTCGCCGAAGACTTTGCGACGCTAAAACCGGCGGCCATTCACCAAGGCGAAGGCATCAACCACTGGTTCCACGCGACGGAGTCCAACCGCGCGGCATACCTCCCGCTCATGCTGCAAGGCAATATAGGTAAGCCGGGCGCAGGCTGTCACGGCTGGGCAGGCAATTACAAGGCGGCGATTTTCCAGGGTTCACCGGCCACCGGGCCCGGCTTCAAAGGCTGGGTGGCCGAGGATCCTTATCACGTCACCCTTGACGAAAGCGCGGACGGAAAGGACATCCACGCGCATGCGCACACGAAGGACGAAGAGCCGGCTTACTGGAACCATTCCGACCAAGCGCTGATCGTCGAGACGCCGAAATACGGACGGCGCTGCTTCACGGGTAAGACGCACATGCCCACACCCACCAAGTCGCTGATCTTCACTAACGTGAATCTGTTCAACAACGCCAAGCACTGCTACGAGATGTTTAAAAACGTCAATCCTAAAATCAATCTGATTGTTTCCGTAGACATTCAGATGACCGCTACGATCGAATACTCCGATTTCGGACTACCGGCCAATACGTGGGTGGAGTTCGAAGGCCCGGAGATCACCGCTTCCTGCTCGAATCCCTTCATCCAGATCTGGAAGGGTGGCATCAAACCGATCTTCGAGAGCAAGGACGATTGCGAAATCCTGGCCGGTATCGGTAATGCGATTGGCCAGGAGCTGAACGACGAGAGGCCCGCCAAGTATTGGTCTTTCGCAGCACCGGATAAGCGGCACGTCTATATTCAGCGCCTGCTGGATTCCTGCACGACTACGCGGGGTTACCGGTTCGACAAAATCATGAATGGGGATTACGGCGTTCCGGGCCAAGTGCTTGCGCTCTTTCGCACGTATCCGCGCATCCCGTTCTGGGAACAGGTCCACGAGAGCAAACCATTCTACACCGATACCGGACGGATGCACGCATACAGCGACGACCCAACGGCAATCGAGTGTGGTGAGAATTTCATTGTCCACCGAGAAGGACCGGAGGCTACACCCTACCTGCCCAATGTCATCATCTCGACCAACCCGTTTGTGCGCCCGGACGACTTTGGGATCCCGCTGAACGCAGAGCACTGGGACGAGCGTACGATTCGCAACGTGAAGATGGACTGGGCCAAAGTCAAGGGAACTCGGAATTTCCTCTGGGAAAAGGGGTATCATTTCTATCTGATCACTCCGAAAAGCCGGCACCGCGTCCACTCCCTGTGGTCCAACGTGGACTGGCACCTAATCTGGGATTCGAATTTCGGTGACCCGTATCGAATTGACAAGCGTTCGCCCGGCGTCGGCGAACATCAAGTGCACCTAAACCCGAAGGCGGCCAAGGACCTCGGGATCAACGACGGAGACTACGTCTACGTGGACGCGAACCCCGCGGACCGGCCGTACCTCGGCGCCAAGCCGGAAGATCCCTTTTACAAAGTCGCGCGCTGCATGGTTCGAGCACGCTACAACCCGGCCTATCCTTATAACTGCATCATGATGAAGCATGGGGTTTACGTCGCCACGGAGAAGTCGATCAAGGCGCATGAAACCCGGCCGGACGGTCTGGCGCTCACGCCTGACGGATACCAGGCGAATTTTCGGTACGGCTCGCACCAGTCCTGCACGCGCAACTGGCACATGCCCATGCACCAGACGGATACGCTCTTCCATAAGGCCAAAGTCTTCATGAGTTTCATCTTTGGCGGGGAGGCGGACAACCATGCGGTGAACACGGTACCGAAAGAGACACTGGTCAAGGTCACCAAAGCCGAGGACGGCGGGTTGGGCGGCAAAGGGATTTGGAAACCGGCAACGCTGGGCCTTTCGCCCGGCGGGGAAAGCGAGGCCATGAAACGTTACTTAGCCGGCGGGTTCATTTCTGCGGATTGAAGTCTCGGAGCGCTTTGTAAGGAGGAGAGGACATGCCCTACGACGAGCCTGATGCCAGCGATCCGTTGGAGGCCATGGCAGTCGAGCTTCCGGCTACTCGTGAAGCTTGGCGCGATATGGCGTGCTGTTTCGCGGAGGAATTCGCGCGGCTGGGCTTTGGAGTCGAGCGCATCCGGCTCCTCTTTGAAACGCCTTTCTACCAGGGTCCCTTCAGGGCTAGGCAAGTGCTGGGCAAAGCCGAAATCGAGGCCCTGATCGCCGAAGCGCTGTTTCTTTTCGGACGACCCAAGCCTGAAATTCAGGATGCGCCCGAAGATGAGATACTGGAAAACGCGGACCCATTTCCGCCGGCCGGCCCCTGTGAGGTTCGGACGTTGGGCGATTAAGTCCCGGGCGAAGCTTCACCACGCCCTCGCATGAAGGGTAGCTAACATGGCCAAGGTACTCAACTGGCAGCTCGGTCGAGAGATGAACTATCCTTACGAGCAGGCCATGCCCGAAAGGCAGTTCGCCTTTGTCTTCAACATCAACCGCTGCATCGGCTGCCAGACCTGCACGATGGCATGCAAGTCCACTTGGACCTTCTCCAAAGGGCAGGAGTACATGTGGTGGAACAACGTCGAGTCCAAGCCCTACGGCGGCTATCCCCAGGGGTGGGATGTCAAGACGCTGAATCTGCTCGACAAGAGCAATCCGGATGGGAACACCTGGGGTGGAAAACCGGACGACACCCCTAATTCGACTGCGCCCTACGGACGATACGACGGCAAAACTGTTTTTGAAGCCGCGGAGAAAGGTAGCGAACCGGGCCGAGTGCTGGGCTATCTGCCTTCCGACGACGAATGGCGCCACCCGAACCTGTACGAAGATACGCCGCCGGGCGAACGAGGAGAGCCATTCAAGTGGGATTCTCAAGGCGTGAAGTTGCCTGAGCACAAGGCCTGGTTTTTCTACTTGGCTCGCATCTGCAATCATTGCTCCTACCCGGCATGCCTGGCGGCGTGTCCGCGGAAAGCCATCTACAAGCGCCCGGAGGACGGCATTGTCCTGATCGATCAGCAGGAGTGCCGCGGCTACCGGAAGTGCGTAGAAGCATGCCCTTACAAGAAATCCATGTATCGCCCTACGACGCGCGTAAGCGAAAAGTGCATCGCCTGCTTTCCGCGCGTGGAAGGAAACGATCCGGAGTTCAAGGGCGTGCCGCTGGAAACGCGCTGTATGTCGGCGTGTATTGGGCAGATTCGGCTTCAAACGCTGGTCAAGATGAGCGAGGACGGCACTTGGGCGGAAGACCGATACAACCCGCTATATTACATGGTGAAGGTCGCGAAAGTGGCGTTGCCACTGTATCCACAGTTCGGCACCGAGCCCAATGGCTACTATATTCCGCCCCGCTGGGCGCCTCGCGGATACCTGCGCCAAATGTTCGGTCCTGGGGTAGATACGGCCATCGAACGCTACATGCACCCCGATCGAGAACTTCTCGCGGTCTTGCAGCTTTTCCGCCGCTCGAACCGGATCATCTTTCGCTACGAATGGAAGCCGGGGGAGAAGGTCTATGAGCGCGAGTACGGCGGAAAAAAGTTCGAAATGTTCAACGACGAGGTCGTCGCCTACGGTAAGGACGACCGGGAGATCTTCCGGACTCGAGTCGAGGAGCCCGTGATCGTGCGCGATGAGAAGCACGCCAACTCGATCTGAACGGGTGGAAGGGGAGGCGAACCATGAAAACCGAAGGCTTACGAGCACGCGCTCGCGCGCATCTCTATGGATTCCTTGCCCGGGCATTCCGGAGTGAAGATGAAACGTTCGGCGAAGCGTTGGACTCTGGCGGTTGCCGGACGCGCTTGGCTTCTGCCGCCGCCGTTCTGGATCCCGCGAACCTCGCGGAACCCGTGCGTCGCGTTCTGTGCGCCGCCGAGCAGTCCAAACGCGAGGAACGCGAATCCGCCCGAATCCGTGCTTTTGGCTTCACCCTGCGTGGTACCGTGCCTCCATACGAACTGGAATACGGGCGGAGCGACGTGTTCCAAATGTCGCAGGAACTGGCCGACTTGGCTGGCTTCTATCGCGCATTCGGAATGGAAATGGATCCCGAGTCGAACGAACGCGCCGACCATATCGCCGCCGAGCTTGAATACATGTTGCTGCTCTGTGCACACCAGACGCAGGCCGAGGAGGAGGCCGAGCACGAGGGGCTCGAACACCTTGCGGTATCCCAGGACGCGCAGCGTAAATTCCTCCGCGATCACCTGGGATGCTGGGGCATCGGCTTCGGACGCAGGATGGCGGCTTTTGAGGCTGGAAGCTTCTTGGGCGAATGCGGAACGCTGCTGGCGGAGTTTCTGGCGAACGATTGCCGGGCGCTCGGAGTTGCGCACGGACCGCAGCACCTTGAGCTAAGGGAAACCGGCTCCGCCGAAGAACTGATCGCCGCGCAGAATTGTGACGCGTCATTGGCCACGCAGGACGGCGGCGGTAACGAAGCCGAGGCGGGCTAAACCATGCGATTCGAGTTTGAGCCTGCATTCGTCGAAGAGGCAGTCTTCATTGCGATGCGCAGTGCTTCCACGACCGCTTCCGATAGTGCTGCGTACAACAGCGAACGCGAATCGGTTTACGCCCTTCAGGACGCCGAGGCTCGGGATCGGGCGTTTACTTCGCTCCATACGCGCTGGTTTGCCCGTCAGGGACTCGAGAAACCTCTGAAAGCGCTCCTAGCCGAGCGCCGGGGGCTAGAAACACGCTTGAATCGATTCCTTGTGTGCTTGGCCTACCGAAGCAAAGAGGAGGGTGTGGAACTATTCGGGGCTGCTTCGGAACCGACTCCAGTGTTTCGCGCTGCGCTTCGGCTCAAGGTGGAGACTCTACTGAATACTTCCGTGCTCGAACGCTTGGTGCGTCATGAACTGATGCATTTGGCCGACATGCTGAATCCTGTATTCCGATTCGATCCCCATCCACGCTTCCCTGGAGCCACTGCGGCGCAACAGGGTTTGGTTCATGACCGCTTTTCGTCTCTTTGGGATCTGCGAATTGATGCGGCTCTCTTCCACGAAGGAGTGGAAGGGGAGATGCCGCGCGAGGGTCACGCCCGTCGATTGTGGCGCGCTTGGAATGGGGGTGCCTGGGTGAGCGAATTGGTGGATCGAAGCTTTGACGGTCAGGTGCTGGATCCCTACGACTGTCCGGCGCTTCTTCAGTTCGCTGCCGATGGCAACCGCTTGGTCGATTGCCTTGGGTTGCGAACGTGCGAATTGCCCGTGGCGACCACTGCAATGCCATGTCCGGTCTGCGGCTTTCCCTCGCGATCCTGGTCAACGCATCCGGAGCGACTGCCGGAAGAGATTCAGGCAGAGATTCGAGCGAAACATCCGGGCTGGAGCGCGGCTCAAGGTTTGTGCATCCAATGCGAGGAAATGGTGCAGGCCGCGCTGCGCTGAGGTTCGAGCCTTACAGACGTCAAGTCGGCGAAAGGAGCGGCACATGGAAGCCTCGATGAACCTCCCAGTTTGCGGACTCGCCGCCTCCGGTGTGCCCATTTCCCAGAACCAAACTATTCCCGAGGTCTTGCGGGCATGGCCGCAGCTGCGTTTGGTCCTGGACAAATACGGCCTAAAAGGATGCGGCGGACCGCTGGGTCCGGAAGAGTCGATCGAGTTTTTTGCACGCGCGCACGGAGTGGATTCGAGCGAGTTGTTGCGTGAGTTGAACGAGATGCGCGGACAGACCTCTACGCAATCGCCGCCCGTCTACCAACCCGGCTTGGGCGATACGATCTATCGAAATTTTTTCCTGGGTGCTATTTCGGTGCTTCTGAGCGCCGGGGCCGTTTGGGGAGCACTGCTACTTTTGAAAATTGGCTTTGCGCAGGACTTTACGATCAATTCGATCTTTGCCGTGAACGCACATGGCCACGCGATGATCTTCGGATGGGTAGGGCTATTCGTCATGGGCTTTGCGTACCAAGCCTTTCCGCGGTTCAAGCACGTGGAACTGCACCGTCCTCGGCTGGCCGTCGCAACCTTCTGGATGATGTTTGCGGGCATTTCGGCGCGGGCGCTCTGCGAAACGCTTCACGAGCGGAGTTCCTGGCTGTGGGCCGGGGCGCTGTTGGCGTGCACCCTGGAAGTCGCCGCGATTCTCATCTTTGTCTGGCTACTGGTTGCTACGTATCGGAAAAGCGGGAAATCGGTGGAAACCTACGATAAGTACGTATTTGCTGCACTGGGATTTTTCGTACTGCAGGCTTTTGGAGACGCGGTCCTGCTGACGGCCACGACGACGGCACCCACGGACGCCGCGTTACTGGAGCGAATAAAAACTCTTCAGGCACCGCTGCGCGATCTTCAGATTCACGGCTTTGCCGTGCTGATGATTTTGGGCGTATCGTTGCGCCTGCTGCCCACCGTGTACGGAGTAGCTGCGGCGGATGGCCGCAAGTCTGATCGGGTGCTGATTCCAATTGCGGCAGCGGTTTTGGCCGAGGCAGGTTTCTACCTTCTAAATGCGCGCTCCCCTGGGACCGCTTGGGCTTCCGCAGGCTTGTACGCTTCGATGCTTGCCTATGCGGGCTTGGTAACGTGGCTGATCGGCAGTATGCGTGTATTCGTAGCCGATGAGCAAACCGATCGCAGCGTGAAGTTCATCAAAGCAGCGTACGCATGGCTCCTTATCTCGCTGGCCATGCTCATCGTCATGCCTGCCTACTTGGGATGGTATCGCGGGGCAACCGGAAGCGGGTTTTCACACGCGTACTACGGTGCCACGCGCCATGCGATCACGGTTGGTTTTATCAGCATGATGATCTTGGGTGTTTCCGCAAAGGTGGTGCCTACGCTTTGTGGGATCTCGTCCGCTCGGTTGGGGGAGTTGTGGCCTACTTTCGTTCTCGTGAATACCGGTTGCGCGCTGCGAGTTGCTTTTCAGGTGCTTACTGACGTTGAAGGATTTAAGGAATTCGCGCATCCGGTGGCTGGAATTTCCGGTGTACTGGAAGTTACTGGAATGGCCTTTTGGGCGGTTCACATGTGTCGACTTCTGCTCGGCACACGCGTCGGATCGGCTGCCGAGCCGGAGCGAAAACCAGACCTGGCGTTGCTGAGGATCGAGGCAACCTCCAAGGTGGGCTCGGTCATCGGCCTATTTCCCCAAACGCTGAGTGTGTTCCTGAATCACGGCTTCACGCTCCTGGCCAACGCCTACATGCGGGACACCTTGGCCCGCACGGTTTCTATCCAGCAGGCGTGCGAGATCCACAAAGTAGATCTAGAGGCGCTCCTGCATGACCTTAACAGGGTCGTATCCGCGCGACCTCCGAATGCTGAGCAGGCTTCTCTTTCGAGGGGAAAACGGCTGGAGGATGGCCTAGCGCAGCCTTTGTAATGCGCCGGAGTACTTCGGTCGTACGGAAGCGAGCTATTACCTTGAGCCAGACGGAGCCGACAGAGGGAGTATCCACGTGCTGGCAAACGAAATCGCGCCTCGCGCACTGGCCGACCTGGTACGGTACGGGTACTGGCCTGGACAAGAGCGTATTGTGGACGCTTACGGGCGCGTCGTCACCTACCTACGCGTCTCGTTGACAGACCGCTGCAATCTTCGTTGCTTGTACTGCATGCCACCCGAAGGGATTCCCTGGCTTCCGTGCATGGACCTACTTTCGTTCGAGGAGATTGTCGCGATTGTCGAAGCGGCGGCGGCTTGTGGCGTGACCAAGGTTCGCCTGACCGGTGGCGAGCCGCTGGTGCGCAAGGATCTCCCTAACCTGATCGGACGAATTGCTCGATTGCCAGGTATTGAAGACCTGGCACTGACGACAAACGGCGTGCTTCTGGCTTCCTGCGCTCAAGACTTAGCGCATGCGGGGTTACGGCGAGTGAATGTTTCGCTCGATACGCTGGAGCCGGAGAAGTTCCGACGCATTACGCGGCTGGGTCATCTGGGCGAGGTGCTGAAGGGCCTCGAAGCCGCCGCTGATGCGGGTCTGGCGCCACTTAAGGTCAACACCGTAATTATGGGCGGCTTGAACGACAAGGAAGCGCCTGATTTGGCGGGCCTTACCGTCAAGCGCGATCTGGAAGTCCGTTTTATCGAGTACATGCCATTGGATGAGTCCGGAGGCTGCACTAGGACTGGAGATGCGATTGAGTTCGTGCCCAGCGCGACCACGCGCGAATACATCGAGTCGGTCTTGGGACCCCTGCAACCGCTTCCGTCGCAGGGGGAGTACGACGGCCCGGCGTTACGCTTCCGAATCCCTGGCGCCCGGGGCAGCATCGGTTTCATAGGCGCGATGAGCGTCCCGTTCTGCGAACGCTGCAATCGTTTGCGACTGACTGCGAACGGGGAACTGCGAAGCTGTCTGCTTGATGGCGGTGTCGTAGACGTCAGGTCCATTTTAAGAAGCGGGGGAGGCCGGAACGCAGTGATTGCCGCGTTGCGCCGAACCGCAGAGCTGAAGCCAAAGGTACATCAGTACTTGGCTGGCGCATTTCACGGAGCCATGAGCCGGATCGGAGGATAAGTCCAAAATCCAGCCGGAATTGCCCGATGCGATTGAAAGGAGAGCCCGTGCCGGATCTTCCATCTCTTGAGGACCTGGACCGAAATCCCTTCCTGGTCTTGTATGAGCTTACCCAAGCCTGCGATCTGGCTTGCCGACATTGCCGGGCAAGCGCGCAAGCGCTTCGTCATCCCGATGAGTTGACGGAAGAAGAGTCACGCCATTTCATTGATCAGTTGGCGGGCCTGTTTCCCCAGCCGCTCCTGGTCATGACGGGTGGAGATCCGTTCAAGCGCCCAGATCTGTATGCTTTGGTCCATCATGCCGTTCGTGCGGGCTTGCGGGTGGCGGTGACCCCCTCCGCCACGGCGCAGGTGGACCGCTGGTCGCTCCTTCGCCTGCGAGATGAAGGCGTACGCCGATTGGCCGTGAGTATGGACGGTATCCGCGAGGCTACGCACGACGGCATCCGAGGAGTCCCGGGAAGTATGGCGCGCACCCGGGAGATCGTTCAAATTGCACAGGAGATCGGCTTGCAGGTTCAGATCAACACCACCGTGTCCGTGCGCAATGTGGATGAATTGGAGGCCATGGCCGATTGCCTGGCTACCAGCGGCATCGTGCTCTGGTCCGTGTTTTTCCTCGTCCCGGTTGGACGCGGCGCCGTAGAGGAGCGCATTCCCGCCGCTCAATACGAGACCGTATTCGCGATGCTCTGGCGGAAGAGCCGGTTAGCACCTTTCGCGATCAAGACGACGGAAGCGCCTCACTTCCGCCGATTCGTGGCGCAGGCGCGGAACGGGAATGCGCGGGAGCCCCAAGCAACCGAAGCACGACCCCGGCCGCCTCTTGGCCTGAACGACGGGAAGGGCGTGGTTTTCGTGAGCCACACGGGTTTCATTTATCCCAGCGGATTTCTCCCCGTTTCCTGTGGCCGCGTTCCCCAAGATTCGCTACTGGAAGTCTATCGTCATCACCCCGTATTCAGGGACCTGCGCGACCCGCGGCGGCTTAAAGGGAAGTGCGGCGTTTGCGAGTTCCGGGCGCTCTGCGGGGGCAGCCGTGCGCGCGCACATGCCGTAAGCGGCGATTACCTCGCGCCCGAGCCCGATTGCGTGTACCAGCCGGCGGCGTGGCAAGCCAAGGAGGGCGCATGCTTAACCTGAGTCATCTCTTGTGTGGACAGCGCAGCGGAAGCGAGGAACTTCGGTATGGGCACGTTCGCACAGCGCAGAGTAGCGGGGACCCCCCTCGCCCCGTCGTGGTCTGGGCGCTCACCCAGACCTGTAACCTTAAGTGCGTGCATTGCTACGCCTCGGCGGCCTCGGCGCCGGCGCCGGACGAACTGTCGCTGCACGAAGGCTTTGCGTTGCTAGAAGATCTCAAAGCCTTCGGAGTGCCCGCCGTGCTATTCAGCGGGGGCGAGCCTCTCGCTCGCCCCGATGCACTCCAGTTGATTGGTTATGCGCGCCGCATCGGATTAAACGCCACTCTTTCGACCAACGGTCTACTGATAGATGACAAGATGGCGGACAGCCTTGCTGACCTGGATCTTCGCTATGTGGGCATCAGCTTAGATGGACGCAAAGATGTACATGACAGGCTGCGCGGCATGCGGGGCGCGTTCGACGGAACGCAGGCAGGCATTCGCCGATGCCAGGAACGAGGTCTAAAGGTCGGCCTGCGTTTCACCGTGCACGCATTGAATCTTCAGGACCTTGATTTCATTTTCGATTTCTGTCTGGAGCAGGGCATTCAACGACTGTGTATCTACCATCTTGCCTACGCGGGGCGGGGAAAGCAGTTTCGTCGATACGACCTAGAACCGAACCGGTCGAGGAGCGTGGTTGAGCGGATCATGCATCGTGTCGTTCAAGCAATAACCGAGGGCCATAAGCTGGAGGTGCTTACCGTGGCTAACCATGCTGACGCGGCCATGGCACTGCTCTGGCTCGAACGCTATCGCCCCGAGAGGCTCGAGGAAGCTGAGCGGCTGCTTCGGGGAACGGGTGGGAACCGTTCCGGATGCCATATTGCTTCTATCGGGCCGCGTGGTTCTGTGCATTACGATCAGTTCAGTTGGCATTACAGCGTTGGAAACGTGCGCCGGGAGCCGTTTAGCCAAATCTGGACCGAGGCGCGCGACCCTCGTATGGCCATATTAAGAGACCGCCAGGCTCACCTCCCCGCGCGCTGTCGGGCGTGCCGATTCCTGACGGTCTGTAACGGGAATCTCAGGACACGGGCCGAGTCTGCCACCGGCGATTGGTTAACACTTGATCCGGCCTGCTACCTCGATTCAGAGGAATGTGCAACAATCGAAAGTACTCACGTCTCGGAATAACGTCGGTTCACCTTAAGATCCGATGGCTTTGAGTCATTCCGGATTGCCACTGCGCTAGGTTCTGTCCCGAAAGTGGGTGAGAAGAAGCACGAATTAGCGTGGTTGCATACCGCAATCCAGTGCAAGCCAGATCGACGTACTGATTTTTTCAATGGTACGGTGTTTCCAGCAATGCGTGAAATTCGGCTGAAGCGGGAGAATGTAATCCCACCTGCCTCAAACAACGGTGGATCGCGCGAGGCGACTTATTGAGAAATGTCTATGATGCAGCAGAGGGCAGATGACCTAAGTTTAGTTCATCAAGCATTGAGGAGACCTCCGATGGGTAGACGAACGTCGCCGCTTCCCCGCCGCTACCTGGAAGCCCAAACGCGGTTTCCGCGGGTGCTTGAGGCATACGAACAGTTCGGTAAGGCGCTCGAAACCGCGGGACCGCTTAGCAAGCGCGATCAGCGATTGGTGAAGCTTGGGCTTGCTTTTGGCGCCAAACTGGAAGGCGCGAGTCATTCCGCCGTCCGAAAAGGTATGGATGTGGGTCTAGCTCCTCGCGAACTAGAACACGCGGCGCTGTTAGCTATGACCACCTTGGGATTTGCGCATGGAATGACTTGTCTTTGCTGGGTACAGGATGTTTCTCAGAAAAGCGCAAAAGGAAAGCGCGTACGCGGCAATTCGTGAAGCTACGAGTGTCTGTACGGGGTTCCCCGGTCGTCCTCGTAGCCGACGCGACCACTTTGAAGAGGAGACTGGCCGCGCACTTACTCTGCGGATCCCATTCTTTCAGCGCCTGCCTGCCGGCAAGCCCATCTCGTCCAAACAGATCCAACTCTGACTTCAAACGCTGAATCTCGAAGCGTGCGCATCACCACGCGCTTGAACTACGGGTCCAGAACTTCTGGTGACTGCCGCCCATGGGGACCGTTCGTTTACTGCGGCAGCAAGTCAAAAACGAAACTTTTTATTTTAATGGTTGGTGGTGGGAATTTCTGGGTGGGATGGTGTTGGCAAGGCGGCGAGGTCTGCGCGGTCGGGGTTACGGATTACCGAATTAGGGCAGGAAGGCAAACTGTGACGGCAATTCGGTAAAGAAGGGTCGGAAAGTACGATCAGAGTGTGGGAAAGGACAGGTCATGGCTGGCATCCCTCCTGTGCTGCCTTGCTGACCGGAGAAGCCTCGATCTTCGCTCCCGCGGCCGCAGCCGCTTTCAGGCTGACGCAGCCTCCGGCGCCGGAGGCCAGTTCCTGGGCCGCGTCGGCTACGGCGACCTTGATCTTTGCGTTCGGCCGCAGGCCGACGATCAGGTGCCGGCCGCTGCCTGCGGTCCCCTGCGGCGCGGCATAGGAGATGCCCGGCACCGCATCTTCGGCTGACTTGGGAAAGACGACCGTCCAGCCGCAGGTCTCCACGCCGACAGCCGTCTCGCTCTCGATGGCCAGCGCCGGCGGCGCAGGCGTTTCGTCCTCTGCATCCGCCACGCAGAACACATGGAGCAGGTAGTCCAGGGTTCGATCCGCAACCGGCCGCACCTCGATGCGCCAGGCGGCATCCGGCCGCCGGTCGTTGGCGTTGGGCTTGCCCGTAGGCGGCCAGTCCTGTTCTCCGGCCCAGTGCTCCTTGCCTGGGCCGCCAATGGCCTCGATCCGCGACTGCAATGGCCAGACGGTCCTGCCGTACAGCTTGCCGCCATTGTGCACCGCGGTGAAGAGGCTGCCCTCGATCTTCGGCTCAGCGACCGTATGCAGCAGGAAGCGCTTCTCGTACTCCGGCTTGACGCTCTCGATGCGGTCGAAGATCACGATGATCGGGTGCGACCACTTGGCATCCTTCAGGTAGACGGCGTCCCGCTGGCAGAGCTTCACGACCTTGGGGTCGTACACCTTGCTGGCCTCGCCGGCCATGTAGGTGAAGCTGAGGTCGGGCGCGGCCTCGTAGCGGAATAGCCCGCGAATATCGGACTCGCCGCCAGGAACGATCTGCTCGAGCGTCCGTTTCCAGCCCTTGCCGGGCGGATAGTCGATCTGCCCGCCCGTCGCGGCGAGTCCCCCTCTGGCGGCAGGATTGCGCACCGTGATGCAGTTGTGGGCGAGCGTATTGTTGAGGAACGCCATGTTGGTGATGCCGAGCTTGCCCTGATCCACGGCCAGGTCGCCGCGATAATGGATCACGAAGCCGTTCTGGTCCTTGTGGCGGTGGTTGCCGCCGGAAAAGGGCACGGAGCGGAACACGAAGTGGGTCGTCCGGTCATCCCAACGGTCCCGGCAGATCACGTTGCCGCAGCCGCGGAAGGCGCGGGAGGTCGGCAGATCATCGAGCGGCTTGGCCGGCACGGCATCGTCCCACCACAGCAGCTTGAGGAACCAGTTGAAGTTCTTCTCCTTCTCGGTGCCAAAGCCTATCTGTTCGTAGAACCAGCGCGCGTGCCCGTTCTTGAGGAAATGCGTCGCGTAGAGGCACTGGTGGCTGCGAATGGGCATGGTGCCGCCGTGGTCCTCCATGGGGGGGTACAGGCCGTCGCCGCGCAGGCCGTAGATGTACCACCAGGCCAGTTCGCCCATCCAGTCGTCCAGGAGCACGTCGTTCGTGCCGGTCGTCCAGGCCAGGTATTCGGTGTTGATCGTGTAGCCGCAGGTGTAGGAGCCCCAGCCCATGTAGAAGCCGCCGTCGCGGGCGATGTGCTCTTCGGTTCCGTACAGGCCGTGGATGTGATTGCGCACGTAGGCCAGCATCTCCGGGTTCTTGTAGTCCGGATAGGTCGCGATCAGCGCCGCGCCGAGGTCCAGCAGGCAGCTTCTGTCGTGGCCGCCCGTGTGGCCGGGGTTCTCGACCATCGGATGCCTGTACATTGCCTGCATGTGCTCGACCAGCCCGTCCAGCACGAGCTTGCGGTCCTCGGGCGTGAACTTGTCGTAGAGCCAGTCATAGACATAGGCCATGCACCCCATGCGGGTGTGGATGAACGTGTCGCTGCCTCCAGGCACCTTGGTGCCGTCCGGCTTGATCTCCTTCCAGGGTGATATTCCGGCCATCTTCTTGGCCCAGGCGATGCACCAGTCGACGTATTTCCTTTCGCCGGTGATCAGCGCGGCCGCCGCCACATATTGCTGGTCCCATGCCCAGTTCTTGGGCCGGTCGAACTCCGGCTTGAGCTTCTGTATACCGTATGGGCCGTCGGCCTGTTCCAGGATGGCATCCCAGCATGGCTTGAGCGGTCCGGCTATGCGCTCCTTGATCCAGGACAGGTCCTGGGCGCGGAGCATCAGGCGCGGCCTGGTCTCCTGGATGCGGAATTTGCCTTCAGGCTGGATGAACTTGTGCGGCTTCTCGCCCTTGGAGAGCCACCAGCCGTCCGGACCGGGGTTGTAGGCGACCTCCGAGTCCGCGCCAGTCGCGGCGGTTGCGGCCACAACCAGTACGCACAACGAGAAGGCAACGCACCGGGAGCGACGGACGCTCATAGCTGTCTCCTTGCATGGGGGTCTGCCTCGGGCAGGTGCCTCAGGCGGCCGCTAATTCCCGAACTGGATCGGCCCCCTCATGGCCTCCAGATCGATGATGTGCGTGGCTGGATGCCTGGTCTGCTTGCCAAAGCTGACGACGTCCTTGTCCACGCCGTTTTCCACGCTGACCGTGAAATCGTCCAGCCGCGTGATTTTCGGGTCCACATCGCCGGGCTTGACCACCGTGCTGTAGAGCGCCTGGGTGTCGAGCTTGATCAGCGACTCCTTGCTGATCATCTCGCCGGCCGCCGCCACACCTGTCGCAAATGTCGCACAGACAACGACCGCAGCGCCCCCCCGCCGAAACGCCTGGGCATGCTTCTTCCCCTCAGCATTCGTCAACCCGTATGGATCCGTCAGGAACCTATAGCATGGATCTAGTCGCCTAGGC
>BTVV01000085.1:0-26036 GCA_045863855.1 Planctomycetota bacterium
TGCCGTCGGCAAGCTTCACCTTCAGCGCGATCTCGGACGCTTCCATCGGCATGCCCTTCTCGGCGTGTCCATCCAGCACGTAGCACGTCAGCTTCCCCGAGGCCTTATCCAGCACGAACTCCAAGTTCGCAAAGTGGTCACCCAGTTCCACCAGCATGCCGCCATGCGGGGGTTCGTGATGATGTCCATGATCATGCGCGTGATCGTGCGCGTCGGTCTTGGCTGCCGTAGTGGTGGTCTTTGCGGCTTGGCCGCATCCATAAAACGCCAAAGCGGCCACCAGCACCATGCCCAAGCTCCAACCATTCGAATTCATCTTGTTTCCCTTTCTGCGTTGCATGACACGCACGTCACCATGAATCTTGGCACGGACGCACTCTAATTCGATGGCTGCAACCCTGTCGCCACGTCCGTTCGATAGGCCTTCCACGCCGGCAAAATGCCCGCAAACGCGCCCAAAACAACCATGCCCAGCGGCGCGGCCCACAGCACCGGATGATACTGCAGCGGCACAAGCACCACGCCGGTCTGCGCGCGAATCACGTGCGCCGCGACGGCCAGAATAGCCGCGTACACCGCGAAGCCCAGGATGCTGCCCAGCAGCGCGATGGCCGCCGCTTCGCTCACGATGGCCGCGCTGACCGTACTCCGCCGCGCTCCCAGCGCGCGCAAGATCGCGAACTCCCGCCGCCGCTCGTTCATCGTATTGTACAGGCTGGCCAAGATCGAACCTGCCGCCACCAGCACCACCAGGTACGCCACCAGTTCCAGGATGCGCACCACCCAGCCCAGCTTATTGAAGAGATCCGCCATCACCAGATCGATCGGCCACGCCAGCGTCGCCAGCGTGCCTTGACGATTAATCTTTTGCGCGAACGCGAAGCCCAGCGCCGGATCCTTGAACTTGATCAGCACCGCGCTCACTTCCTTGGCCTCGTCGGGGATCGGCTTCCCGGCCTCGGCTATGTACTCCGTCCCGGTCCCGCGGATCACGTGCCCTTCCATCCGGAAGATCCCTTCGATCGGAATCCAGATTGCGCGATCCGACGGCGAGTTGGTAGGCTCCAGAATGCCTACTACCAGATAACGTTCGTTATGCTTCTTGGATTCGTCGAAGGTTAATCCGTGGTACGGGTGAAAATAGTCGCCTAACCGCAAGCCCGTAGATTGGGCGGCGAAGCTTCCCAACACGGCCTCGCGAGCGGCCGGATCGAAGGCGCGGCCTCCAGGCGCAAACGCGAAGGTCCGATCTTCCTGATATCGGAACTCCGAAAATATCTCCACCTCGGTCCCGACGATCCGAAAGCCGTGGTAGTTGTCGCCAACCGCGTAAGGAATCGCCAATTCGACCTGTGCATCCTTCTTCACCTCTTGATACAGCGTCCACGGAATGTTCCCTGGGCTCGTCTCTAGGTGAAAGACCGCATTAAGCACCAGCTGAAGCTGGCTGCCGCGCGCGCCAAGCACGGCGTCGAAGCCCGCCGGCCCGCCCGTAAACGCGTCGAACGTCTGCTTATTGAGTGCAAAGACCGCCATTACCAGCCCGCACGCCAGCGCAGTGCTCGCCACCGTCACGCTCGTCGATACCGCATGCTGACGCAAGCTGCGCGGCACGATCAGGAGCAGGCCTTGCCTCACGCGCCGCCCTCCGCCACGGGGCCGCGAGCCCGGTTGAGTTGCTCCAGATCTTCGACGCGATCGAACGCGCCCAACACCGCCGGATCGTGGCTGACCAGCAGCAGCGCCGCCTGCTGCTCGCGGCACGCCGAACGTATCAGCTCCAGCGCCTCCGCCGCGTGCCTGGGATCGAGGTTCCCCGTCGGTTCGTCGGCCAGCACCAGTTGGGGCCGGTTGGCCAGCGCTCGCGCCACCGCCACACGCTGCTGCTGCCCGACGCTCAGTTCGCGCGGCCGGTAATCCAGTCGTTCGCCCAGCCCCACCCGCTCCAGCAGTTTCCGCGCGAAGTCCGCATCGGCTCCGGGGCCGAACATCATCCCCAACGCCACGTTCTCAAGCGCCGTATACCCTTGCAGCAGATTGAAGGTCTGGAAGATGTACCCGATGCGCCGCGCGCGAACGCGATCCCGAGCGCTTTCGCTTAACGCGGTCAGATTCTCATCGCCTACCCGGATCGTCCCGCCGTCGGGTGTCAGGATCCCCGCGATCAGGTTCAGCAGCGTCGTCTTTCCGCTTCCGCTGGTTCCGCGCAACGCAACCTGTTCGCCGGCCCCGATTTCGAAGCGTGAAATGTCGATGACGCTCTGCGTCTCGCCCGAAGGCGTGCGATAGCTCTTGCGCAGATCTTGTAGCTCAAGGACGGGCATGGCGCTCCCGGAATCGATCGGACGTTCCTCAAATAGACGCGCGAGGCTCACGCCCCTTGACCGTGATAGCGTCTTCTCAATAAGCGCAGCGCGAGCCGCCGTCAAGCGGCAGAGCGCCGCGCGGCCCTTCACGCTAATCTTGGATCGCGCATGAACGACGACGCTGGACACTCCTTGCTGGCCGCACTCTGGCGCGGTGAAGCGCCGCCCGAAGCGGACGCGCAAACCCTCGCCGAGGCTACGGGTTGGCTTGAATCCCATCGCCTGGCGCCGGTAGTTTTCGAAGCACTGCCCGAAGCGCACCCGCTGCGCGAAGCGCTACGCCCAGCGCGTCAGCAGGCCCTCGCCGCGCACCTGCAACGCCAAGCGTGGCTCGAACCGATCTTTCGAGATGCGCGCGAACGCGGTTTCCCGCTGGTGGGGTTTAAGGGATGGGGAGTCGCGCTCCTTTCAGGAGTGTACCCAGCGCCCGATTGCCGCCCGTTGGGCGATCTGGATCTATGGGTGCCCCGAGAACACCTCGAAGCCGCGGTAAGCCTCTTCCAAGCGCACGATTTCCGGCTCAAGCGCGACGACCCCGCCATTCGCGATTACTACTTCAATGCCTCGTACGAAGTCCCGCTCGTGCATCCGCGCCACGGGCTCGTCGAGTTGCATTACGCCTATCATCGCGATTTGCCCGACGAAACGGCCGCCCGCATGCTCGCGCGGACTGCGCCACGGGCCGCATTCGGGACCGAAGTAGACGTTTTCGCGCCGCCCGATCTGCTCCTGCTCCTGGTCCAGCATTTCGCGATTCAGGTGGGCGAGCGCCCATGGCTCTGGCTCGAGGACCTACGCCGGCTGGGCGCGGCGCTTTCGGAGCACGAAGCCGCCGACTACGTGCGCGAGACCGAAACGGCCGGGCACGCGCTCTTTGCCTGCGCAAGCTGGTCGGCATTGGAGAGACTCTGGGGTCTGCGCGCGGACCTCTGGACACCCGCCGCAGAAAACCGGATGCGGGCAAACCTAAGCGCCATCGAAAACGCCGCTCTTGGTACTTGGCTCGCCGAACTCCCCGGTGGTCGTCCCTCGGGCGACCGATTGACGCTTGCGCGCCGGCGATCCGGACGGCCCGTGCGAGCAGCCGCTTCGCGCTGGGCTTCGCTCTGGTGTCACCCCGGCGTCGTATGCCTCGAATGCAACGTTCGCTCCGACGCGCCGGGCTTCTGGAAACACCGCCTGAGCCACTTCGCCGGACGCTGTACGCGCCTCTGGCGCGCACTGTAACCAAGCCAATCAGGCTGCACTTCAAGTCACGTGCCGTTCGCGCCACTCGCTGGGCGAACAGCCTTTTTGCTTCCGAAACACAACACTGAAATACTGCGAACTGGAGAAACCCAGATCCAGCGCTGCCTCGGTGACACTCAGCGAGGGATCGCGCGCCATGCGCTGCGCCGCGACCTCCACTCGAGCGGCTGTTACGTACTCCAGCGGCGTCTGGCCGGTCTGCTCCTTGAACCGCACCGCGAAATGCGCCGGCGAAAGCCCGGCACGATCGGCCATCTCCTGCAGCGAAGGCGGATCCGCCAATCGCGAAGAGATCCAGAGCGTCCAGGCGCGCCAGCCCGCGTCCAATGGGCGGTTCCCGCCGCCGACCTCGTGCTTGGCGGGCGAAGTCCGCGCCGCATACAACCGCGCGGCGAAGACCAGCAACTCTACGAGCAGCGCCTGAACCATTAACAACCGCAGCCCGCGTGCCGCGAAATCGCCGGTGCATTCCGCGTCCAATTCCGCCAGCAGCCGCCTGTAGATTCGCTCGATCCCCTGCGCGCCGGGAATCACCTTCTGGTCCAGCGCCGAGAAGCCGCCCTCCAGCGCCGCGGCTTCGTCCACGGCCTGCGCGACATCCCGCGTTGGCGCATCGAGCGCCTTCAACTTCGGCACGCGGTCCATCAAAGGAAGCGCGGCCGGATCGAGCCCCACCACATAAAGGTGAAACGGATCGGCCGGATCGGTTCGGCCGCCGTGCACCTCGCCGGGCTTGGTGATGTAAAGGTCACCGGGTTGGAGCGGGTAGCTGCGTCCGCCGGCATGCCACTCGCCGCGACCCGCGTGGATATAGCAAAGCTCGTAAATCTCGTGCGTGTGAGGCGCCAGAAAATGCGCCGGCGCGCAGATCGCCTCGTGCACATGGGTCAGCGCCGGGAACTCCGGAAGCGGCCGTTCGTGCGCGTGGAAATGCGCCACCTGCGGCAAGTGAGGCCCGAAAAAGCGCGTCATCGCGTGATCTCGAACACGATTCGAACGAACTCGAACGCTGGACGGCGGCCGACCCGCGTACTCTATCCCCATCGAGAGCCGCAACGCAAACCCGGACTTTCAAGGAGCCTGCCCCATGCACGCCGCCGCCGAGACCCTCGCCGAAACGACCTTATCCCAGACTCAGCTTACCGCGTGGCACGAGCGCGGCTTTCACGTGCACGGAAAGCTATTCGGCGATGAGGAACTGGAAGCGTTGCGCGCCGCGTGCGAGCGCGTCATCGACGGCGCGTACGATCCGGGCTCCGAGCCCGATGGGCGCTACTGGAAGCCCGGCGGCGATCCGTTGGGCGTCCGAAAGATCGACAACGCCTGGAAAGGCAGCCGGATCGTCGCGGCCGCCGTCACTAGCGAGCGGCTGGGGCGGATCGCCGCGCAGTTGCTCGACGCGCCCGGCATCCGGCTTTGGCACGACCAGATCGCTTATAAGCCTCCGGGCGGCGGGAAAGTCGTCACTTGGCACCAGGACTGGGGTTACTGGCAGGTGATCCGAGAATGCCAAACGGTGACCTGCTGGATCGCGCTGGACGACGTGACGCCGGATCAAGGCCCCATGGAATTCCTCGCCGGCAGCCACAAGCTGGGGCTTTATCCGCTACCCAAGGGCTGTACCGGCGACGACGAACAGCGCCCCACGCTCCCGCCGGGTTTAAACTTGCCCTGCGTGCCGGTACTGCTCAAAGCCGGTGAAGTCAGCTTCCACCACGGCCTCACCTTCCACGGCAGCGGAAAGAACCTGAGCGCCCGCTGGCGCAAGGGACTGGTCTCGCACGTGATGTCCAGCTCCTGCACCTACCGTTCTCACGAACGCGGCCATCCCAACGAGTCGTGGATGCGCAAGTACGCGGTCCATCCGCAACCGGGCGAAGCCTGGCACGGCCCGCAATTCCCAATGCTGTGGCCACGGAACTGAGCCTGCTCGTGTTATGATTTGACCCCAATTACTTATAGTTCTGTGGCTTATTTGCTTTCCCCAGGTGCGGAACCAGCGCGCAATTACCGATGCTAAGTGCTTCGGCTTTTGCTCATCTTTACGCTTGAACCTGACGATCCCTGAGACAAGATATAGCCTTCCCGTGTGCAACTGGGGGGGCCGGGTCGCGGTACACCGACCGTTCCTCCTAAGTCTTTGCTGCACGTGGGGTTGACTCCACGGTGGGGGGGGACCCGCTGGGGGAGTGACGACTCGGATGCACCTTAAGCGCCTCGAAGCGTTTGGCTTTAAGTCATTCGCTGACAAAATTGTCTTCGATTTCCAGCCGGGCTTCACGGGCATCGTGGGGCCCAACGGCTGCGGTAAATCCAACGTCGTCGATTCCATCAAGTGGGTGCTGGGCGAGCAATCGGCCAAGAGCCTCCGCGGCGGCGAGATGCTCGACGTCATCTTCAACGGCTCCGCGCACCGCAAGCCGCTCAACTTCTGCGAAGTCACGCTCACCTTCGACAATGCCACGGGCAAGCTCCCGCTGAGCGCGCCCGAAGTCGCCGTCACGCGCCGCCTGTACCGCAGCGGTGAGAGCGAGTACCTGATCAACAAAGCGCTCTGCCGGCTCCGCGATGTCCGCGAGTTGTTCTGGGACACGGGCATCGGGACCAGCAGCTACAGCATCATCGAGCAGGGCCGCGTGGCGATGCTGCTGGAAGCCAACAGCAAAGAGCGCCGCTTCCTGTTCGAGGAAGCCGCGGGCATCCACAAATACAAAGAGCGCAAAAAAGTCGCGCTTCGCAAACTCGAACGCGTCGAGCAGAACCTCGCACGCCTCACCGACATTCTCAACGAAGTCGACCGCAACTTGAAGTCCGTCACCCGGCAGGCCCAGAAGGCCCGGCGTGCGAAGGAACTGGGCGACGCGCTGCGCAAGATCAAGCTCGAACTGCTGCTGCACGAGTCGCATGTCGCGCAGACGGCGTTGCGCGAGCAGGACGGCGCGCTCTCCGGAGCGCAGGATTACGTCGTCTCGCTCAGCACCGAGCTGGCCCAGGCCCAGGCGAGCACCGCCGAAGAGCAGGAGACCATGAGCCGGCTCGACGAAGAGCTGGGCGTGGCGCAGCGCCAGTACTCCGACGCCAAGGCGTCTCTCGCGGCGCTGGAAGAAGCCTTGAAATCCGAACGCCGCGCGGCCGAAGAGATGCGCGTGGAAGCCGAGCGCGCGCGCCAAGCGGCACGCGAGGCCGGCGGCCGCGCCGCGGCGCTCGCCAGCGAACGCGAGAAGTGCGAATTCGATCTCGCCAACGCGCGCCAGTCGCTCGAAGAGAAGCAGGCCCTCAGCTTGACGCTTTCCAACGACCTAGAAGACGCCCGCACCGCGCACGAGACGGTCAGTAAGCAGCTCGACGACGCGCGCAAGGCGTCGCTCGACGCCTTGGGCCGTCGCACGCAGCTCCAGCAAACCCTCTCGCAAGCCGAAGCCGATATCGGCGGCATCGACTACCGCATCCGCAAGGCGCGCGCGGAGGTCACCAAGGCCGAAGACCTGATCCGTTTCGCGCAGCGTGAAGCCGAGGACGTGCGCTCGCGCGGCGAACAGATCCGCAAGCGCCGCGAAACGTTGGAGACCGAACAATCCGGCATCCGCGCCCTCCAGTTGCGGACCGAGGACGAAATCGACCGGCTCACCGAACTGGCCCAGGAAGAGCGCAACCGGCTCGAAAAGTGCCGCAGCCGCGTAGCCGTTCTGGAAGACCTGAACGAAAGCGGCGAAGGGCTGACCCCCGGCGCGCGCGCCGTGCGCACGACGCTGCGCGAGAGCGGCGTGGACGGCGGCGACCTGCACGGACTCGCGGCCGAATGCCTCCGCGTCTACGAGCACCTCGAAACGGCCATGGAAGCCGCGCTCGGGCCGAACATCGAAGCGCTGGTCGTCGGCGGCGCCGCCACGGCCGAAAGGCTCCTGGAACGCCTCCGCGCCGATGGCTTGGGCCGCGCCGTCTTCCTCGCGCTCGACCGCCTCAACGCCGGGCGCTTCGACCCGCTCTACCTTACCGGCCTGGACGAAACTGCCGTGGCCGCCGAAGGCTGCCTGGGACGCGCGGCCGACCTCGTCGCCGCCGAATCCGACGAGAACTATCGCCCCGTCGCCGAAGCTCTCTTAGGCGACGTGCTCGTCTTCGATTCCCTGGATCGAGCGCGCGAAGCGCACGAAAGCGATCCGCCCGGAAGCCGATGGCGCCGCGTGACCCTCGAAGGCGATCTATTCGAGCCCTCCGGCGCCTTCAGCGGCGGCAAGCACCGCTTCGACCGGCTGGGCCTGATCGGCCGGCGCAATGAGATTCAGCGCTTGGGCGTCGAGATGGAACGCCGCCGACAGGCGCTGGAAGCGTTGGCCGAGCAGAGCGCTTTCCTCGAAAAGCGCGCCCAGAAGCTCGCGCGCGACGACGAACGGCTGAGCAGCAACCTTGCCGCGCTGGCCGCCACCGCTAACGAACTGAAGGGGCTCCTTTCCGCGATCCAGCGCGAGGAATCGCGATCGGCCGAAGAGAAAAAGGTGGCCGCCGACGAGATTCGCGAACTGGAGGCCGAGCGCACCGGACATGCGCGGCATATCGCGCAGCTTCGCCAGGACGTGGAGGTCGTCAAAGGCCAGGAGAACGAGGCTCACGCGCGCGCCGAGCGACTCAGCGCCGCGCAAGCCGAACGCGAAACACAAGTCTCCGAACGCCGCGGCGCGCTGGAGATCTTGAAGCGCGAAGCGTCCACCCTGGACGAACGCGCCCAAGGCCTCGACCGCCACCTCCAGTCGCTCTCCGCACAGTTCGCCGAAAAGCGCGACGAAGCCGACCGCGAACGCTGCCGCGCCGATTCGCTCGACGCACGCCGCGAAGTGACCGAAACCATCGTGGCCGAAAAAGCGGCCGAGCAAGAGCAGTTGGGTGCCCAAACGACCGACCTCGAACTTCGCGCACGGCAACTGGGCGAAGAAAAGGAAAACGCGCGGCTGCGCTTCGAAGACGCCCGCGGGCGCGAGCGCGCCGTGACCCAGCAACTCGACGAAGCCAAGAGCCAGGCCACGGACATCGAACGCCGCCGCATCGAACTACGCCTGCGCCTCGACCAAAAGCTCGAAGAAACCCGCCGCGAATTCGGACTCGAAGCCGAAGCCGAACTCGCCGCGCGAGGCGGCCCGCCCGAAGTCAACGAAGGGATGCGCGAAGAAGCCGCCGACTTGGCCGCGAAGCTGGAGCGCTTGGGGCCGGTCAACATGTACGCGCTGGAAGAACTCCAACAGCTCGAAGAGCGCAACACCTTCCTCAAGACCCAGCACGACGATCTGAGCAGCGCGCGCAGCAGCCTGCGCGACGTGATTGCCCGCATCAACCGCAAGAGCCGCGCGAAGTTCGAAGAAACCTTCGAAGCCGTGAAAACCAACTTCCAGGAAATCTTCCGCAAACTCTTCGGCGGCGGCAAGGCCGACCTGATCCTGGAGCAGGGCGAAGACATCCTGGAAGCGGGCATCGAGATCGTCGCGCGCCCGCCGGGCAAGGAACCGCGCAGCATCCGCCAGCTCAGCGGCGGTGAAAAGGCGATGACCACCATCGCGCTGCTCTTCGCGGTCTTCCGCAGCCGCCCCGCGCCCTTCTGTATCCTCGACGAAGTCGATGCGCCGCTGGACGAAGCCAACGTCGACCGCTTCAACAGCCTCGTGCGCGAGTTCCTCGACCGCTCGCAGTTCGTCGTCATCACGCACAACAAGAAGACGATGGGCTACGCCGAGATGCTCTACGGCGTGACCATGCCCGAACCCGGCGTCTCCAAGCGCATCGCGATCAAGTACGAGGAGATCGAGCGCCACTTGCCGATGGACGAGATCGACCGGCAAGCAGCCGCGGCGCGCAAAGAAGCGCAGGCCGAGATCGATCGCGCGGGCGCCAGCGACACCGCGTCCGCGGCCGTACCCGCCGAGAACTCCGGCGTCGAAGCCGGCTCCCCAGCCGGGGGTGGCGGCGGTGGAGGTGGCGGAGGCGGCTGATCCTCGCCCCTGCGTCCTTTCTTCCGCGGCTTCGTCCTACTTCTCGCTCAACCAGGTGTGAAGGGGTAGCGCCGCGCGCGCGTCTCTCGGGTAGACGCGCCGGGAAGGTCCCGGTAGCCTCGTTCGTAAGTTCTTAGCCACATGAGGGTTCCATTATGACACAGCGCACGCTACCGTTGCTGGCCGCCGTACTGCTGGCCCTGCCTGCCGGTCTGGCCCATACCCAGGACACAACCACCACTCCACCCAAACCCAAGAGCGCCGAAGACCGGCTCCAGGATATGGAGACGCGCTTGCAAGCGCTGGAGCGCGCGATGGTCGAGAAGGATGCGCGCATCGCCGACCTGCAACGCCAGCTGCAGCAAACGCAAAGCGGAAAGCCGCAGACGCCTGGATTCACCTTCCAGCTCAATCCGCAGGAGATGGAACAGTTCCAGGAACGTATGAACGATTACTTGCGCCGCAATCTGGACGGGCTTTTCCTGCCGCGCCCGGGGCAGGATTTCGGCGATGAAGAACCCTTCGACCTGCGCCGCGGTTTCGACCGCGATCTGGGGCCGCGCAACCGCCCGCGCGCGCAAAAGCCGCGCTTGGGCGTTAGCGTCGATAACGCCTCGGACGAATTGCGCGCGCGCTTCCAGAACGAGGCCGAATCGGGCGCCTTCGTGCTCGAAGTCGTCCCGCAATCGGCGGCCGAGAAGGCCGGCCTCGCCTTGGGCGACTGCATCGTGGAATTCGACAAGCAGCCCGTCCGTACCGCGCTGGACCTGATCACGATGCTTCGCGACGCGCCCGTGGGCGTGCACGACCTTAAGGTTATGCGCCGCGGCGAGAAGGTCGACCTTACCGTTACGCTTGCCGCGCCACAGCCGAACGAGCCCGAACGGCCCGCCGTGCGCCGCCGGGGTGACTGGCTGGAACTGGAGCGCGAACCCAGCCGCGGAGTGCATGAAAGCGTGGAGATTAAGACCAGCCACCTCGAATTGCCGGCATCGCTGGAGCAGGAGCTGAAACTCAGCGCCGCGCAAAAGGATAAAATGGCGGCGGTGCTGGCCAAGCATCTGGCCGCGTTGAACCAGGAATACGCCACGCGCGGCGACCGGCCCATGGGATTCAATCCCGACGGCGAGGTCCGCGAGCTTTTGCGCAAGCACCTCAAAGCCGCCGAAGCCGAACTGGCCGCGACCCTGGACGAACAGCAGATGGCCGCATGGCGGCGCTGGCGCGAAGCGAATCAGGATCTCTCCATCAGCCGCAAGCTGAGCGTCGAAAGCCAAGGGCCCGTCACGCCGCACGACGACCAGGGCTTCTGACGATCCCGCGACCGGGGGCTGCGGCCCCCGCATCGCCCATTCTTGACGCGGTCGCCGCCGAGCCCTAGGCTGAAGCCCGTATGAACGGTCTTGCGGCCCCTCTTACGGCGGACGTACGATGAGCGCACCGCCACCGACCTCCAGCCCCGCCGCCCGGCAAGCTTTCGCCGGGCCGGTGAAGCCCCATACGCCCGAAGCCGATGTGCTCCATTTCGTCGCGCCCGGCCAGACCGAATCGCCCGAACAGATCCTGCGCCGGCAGCTTTCGCGACGCGGCTTGAAGTACACCACCGAGCGCCGCGAGATTCTCAAGGCGGTGCTGAGCACCCACGAGCATTTCGACGCCGATACGCTCTACAAGCGCGTGCGCAAAACCGACGCGCGCGTCAGCAAAGCCACCGTCTACCGCACATTGGGGCTGCTTTGCGACTGCCACCTGATGCGCGAAGTCTTTCAGGATGCCAAAGGCGCGCATTACGAGCACACATACGGGCACGAACACCACGAACACATGATCTGCCAGCAGTGTGGGCAGGTGATCGAATTCGTCAGCCGCGAGTTGGAAAAACTTCAGGACGAGGCCTGCCGTGCGCACGGCTTCCATGCGGTCCGTCACCATCTGCAGGTGTTCGGATTCTGCGCCTCATGCCACCCGTGCGGCGCTCAGTTTCCGCCCCATTCGGCACACAAGAAGCCGAACCCGGTGGCGGCCGTCGCCGTGCGCGGAGGAGACGAACTGCAGCAGGTCGCCCCCGGCGAAACGCTTTCACCAGAAGGTATATTGCGCCGGCGATTGGCCCGCAGGGGACTCAAGTTCACCAACGAACGCCGCGACATTCTGCGCACGGTCATGTCCACGCACCAGCACTTCGATGCGGAATGGCTCTGCTCGAAATTGAAGGAAACCACCGCTCACGCCAGCAAGGCGACCGTGTACCGGACGCTCGCGTTGCTCTGCGAATGCCATTTGATCCGCGAAGTTTTCCACGGGCAGACCGGCGCGCGCTACGAGCACACGTACGGGCACGAACATCACGAGCACATGATCTGCCTGACCTGCGATACGGTGATCGAGTTTATCTCGCGGCGGCTCGAGGAATTGCAGGAGCAGGCTTGCCGCGCTCACGGCTTCCACGCGGTGCGCCACCATTTACAGGTCTTCGGCTACTGCGCCACCTGCCATCCCTGCAAAGCCTTCTTCCCGCCCTCAAAGGCTTAGCCGGCGGTCAGCCGATCCATATACCACCCAACAACCCGACGGCCGCGCCGGAGAGCGTGCAGACGAAGTTCACTCCGCCCTTCCCGAAGCCGGCCACCTTCTCCTCCACCGTCGCGCCCAACAGGCTGTCCACCGTCGTTCCCACGAGGCCCGCAAAGAGCGTCACCAGTCCGTACAACACGCCCCGTCCGGGGCTCACATCCAGACGCCAACCTTGGTGCCCCTGCTCCACCACGAACCAGAATCCGCTCGCCCATGCCGCCAGGGCGAAAAGGACGCACGCCAGTGCCGCCGCACCGTAGCCCAGCAGCGAAACCGCGCCGTTGGTCCCGTGCGGAACCTCTTTTCGAGTCGTGATCAACTTCGGCTGTCCCGGTCCCAGCGCCCCGATCTCGCTGCTGATGGTATCGGCTAAGGCCGCCGCGAGCGCGCCCGCGAAGGCCAGCAGCGCCGCGGGATGCCCGTGCGTAGCCGGATAGGCCAGCGCCGCCATCGCCGGCATCGACAGATTGGCGAGCACGTTCGATATCCCACGCTTGCCGCCGCGCGCTTCGGCCGCGCCCCGCGCTTCCTTCGTTGCCCGCCCCACGCGGCTGAGAAGCGAGCCTCCCACGACAAAGAGGATCAACAATGCGTAGCCCTGCGGCAGCGCGAAAAAGTATACGATCGCGCCGATCGCGCCCCCCGCCAAAGCGCCGGGCAGATCGCAAAAGCGCAGCGCCAGCACGACCAGCACCAGACCCGCGTTCACCGCCAGCGCGTGCAGGAACCACTCGGGCTGCAAGTGCCGTCCCGCCGGCATTCCGGACGTCCCGAAGCTCAAGAATACGGCCGCGAGCCAGACCGCCAGACCGGTCCCCAGAACCACGCGCAGATTGTCGTCGAACGGTCCGTGCAGGCTTTCAAGCAGCGCACCGCTCACCGCGGCAATCACCGCCAGCGTCCAAATGTAAGGAAGCTCCGGAGCGCCACTGGCTTTCAGAAAGAGCGGACAAGGCGTCCACCACAGCAGAAGCGCGCAGCACGGCAGTGCGGCGAGCACAAACGCCAGGAGCCCCGCCCAGGTTTTCTTTTCGTGCCACGGCAGCGCGGGCTGCGGCACACGCCGCCCGATCGTCACCGCCGCCGCATCGCCGGCCGCCAGCGCCGCCCACGCCGCGCCCACCGCGTACGCCGGAAAAACCACGAAACCAAGCCCCAGCGCCAACGGATAAAGCCATATTCCGTTCACGAACGGCTCGCCTTCGCGCCGGATCGATTTGTTCCAAAGGCCCACCGCGAGCGGCGAAAGCAGGAACATGTTGAAGAACGTCATGCCCAGGCAGACGCCCGCCGCCCACGCTTTGCCGATCGGATACGCCGGATCGGCCGCGATCCAGGTCAGCGGAAAAGCGCCGAGGATCGCTACGAAGTGGATGATGGAGCGCAAACCCGGATCGTGCGCGGGCGCGGGGCGCATGGCCGGCGCGGCGGATTCGGGTTTCGGGGCTTCGGCGCTCATAGCCGCTTCAGCCTATGCGCGGGCATGCGGAGGGCAACGAAAGGCCGCCGGATTCAGGTTGCGGCGTCCGCTTTTTCGATCAAGACGCGGCGGGTGAAATCTTCGCAGGTACGCCGCAGACCCTCCGGCCGCTGGACCTTGGGTTCCCAACCCAACAGCGTCCGAGCGCGCGTAATGTCCGGCCGCCGGCGCACCGGATCGTCTGTCGGGAGCGGATGCTGCACGATCTGGCTCTTGGAACCGACGATCGCGATGATCTCGCGCGCGAACTCCAGGATCGTCACCTCTTCCGGATTCCCGATGTTGACGGGCTCGTCGAGCTTGGACTCCATCAGCCGGATCAGCCCGTCGATCAAGTCGTCCACGTAGCAGAAACTGCGCGTCTGGCTCCCGTCGCCGTAGATGGTAATCGGCTCGTTGCGCAACGCCGCGCGCATGAAGTTCGGCAGCACGCGCCCGTCGTCCAGCCGCATCCGCGGGCCGTACGTGTTGAAGATGCGTACGATCCGCGTATCGACATGGTTCTGATGGTGGTAGCTCATCGTCAGCGCCTCGGCGAAGCGCTTGGCTTCGTCGTACATGCTCCGCGCGCCGATCGGATTCACGTGCCCCCAATACCCTTCCGCCTGCGGGTGCACTTCCGGGTCGCCGTAGACTTCGCTGGTGCTTGCCAGCAGCATCCGCGCGCCCTTGGCCTTCGAAAGCCCCAGCGCATTCAGCGTACCCAGCGCCCCGACTTTGCAGATATGAACCGGAAAGCGCGGAAAGTCCTTGGGGCTTGCCGGCGACGCCATGTGGTACACGCGGTCCACCACGCCGTTCACACCGATGTACTTCGTCACGTCCGCGCGGACGAAGTGAAAGCGCGGCTCGTCGCTCAGGTGCTTCAAATTCTCGGGATTGCCCGTGATCAGGCTGTCGACACCCACCACCTCGTGACCTTCCGACAGCAGGCGGTCGGTCAGGTGCGAGCCCAGAAAACCGGCGGCGCCGGTGACGACGATGCGCATGACGTTCAGTGCCTCGAATGGCCTAACTTATACCACCTCGACCACCACTTCGCCGTCACCGATCACTTTCGCGCAACAGGCCATGCGCATGGGCTGGCCTTTGACCTGCAGTAATTCCAGCGTTCCGGCCTCCAGGTCGCCGATCGCGTTCAGGTGCTCCCAGCCGGAAACGATCCGGATCAGGTCCTGCCCGCAAAGACCCCGGCGGCAGGAAAAGTGCATCCGCGCGCGGACTTCCAGCAGCACCGTCAATATCGTCTTCGTCGCCGGAACTTCGCCGGCGAACAGTTCGGGACGGACGATCAGGCGGCCCATGCGCGGTCGCTATCTCCCCGCTTCCTCGTACAACAGCACGTCGTCGAGGTACGCGCCGACCACCGATTGGTCTTTCGCCTCCCCGGCCAGCACCAGCAACTGCGCGCCAATGCTCTCCTCCACGGTCTCCGCTTTGAAAGCGGAAAGCGGCTCGTCGAACCAGCGCCAGCGGTTCGCACGCGCGTCGGCCGCTTCGAACGTATAGCGCCGCGAACCGTCCGGGTGATCGAGGCTCAGCGCGATAGCAAGCACCGGCTTGCGCATATTCAGGCGGTAGCGGAACCGCAAACGCAAGCGTGCGCCGGGAATGCGGCCCAGATTCGGATCCACCCCCGCGCCCAGCGCATGCCGTTCGTGCCCTTCCAGCTTGCCCAGCGCCAAGTACCCGCCCCCGGCCCCGCGCGCCGAATCCGGCATCGCGAAGGGCGGTCCGGCCGAATCGAAGTCGTGCGTCCCGAAGCCGCCCAGATCCTGACGGTCGAACGAAGACTCGAAGAAGCGCCGGCCGATGGAGGGAAAGGGCCGCGCGTCGGGAAGCGCAGGCGGACTCGGCATCAGCGGCGGCAAATCCGGAGTGCTCGGGGCCGGTTGCGCAAGGACCGGCGGTTCGGGCTGCGCCAGCGCCCAAAGCGCCGCCAGCGCCAGACCGCCGAAAAATCCGCTCGCCGCCCAGATCCAAGCGGGAAGGCGCTCGTTCGTACCTTCACCGGCTACGCCGCGCCCGTGGCCCGATGCCGTAGCCGGATGCTTCGATCCGCTTCCCACTGAGGCGTGCCGCGATCCCGAACCCGTACCGGGCGGAGCCGCCAAAATGCGCGAGGACGGCGGCCGCTTGCGCGCTGGCAGCACCTGCGGAGCGTTCGCGTCGGAGCGCGGAGCCGAAGGCAGGCACGCGCGGTGATAGGGCTTCCCGTCCGGCTCGCGCACGGCTTCCCCGGTCGGGAACATGTCCTCCGTAAGGCGCATGCCGCACCGGCTGCAGAAGACGATCTTCATGCGGCCCTCTCTCCCCAGCCGCATTATCGTCCCGTGCGCGCCATTCTGCAAAGCAGACCGCTCATTCCGCTTCTTCCGCCCTGTCACTGGCCGTGGGGGATTGGGAGGGTATCTTCGTCTGGCGCGAGTCCACCGGGTGAGCCTCGCAGCGGCGGCCCACCAACCTATATGGGAGAGCGGCGCATTGACGGAGCGGTCGATCACGCCTACGGCTCCTTTGACGGCGATCGGTGCCCTCCCACCGGGCCTGCTCCGAGAGTCGCGCAAAAACATGCTCGCAGGACTGGGGCTCGCGCTGCTGTCCTTCAGCCTGTACATCCTCCCTGCGCACTGGCGACCGCTCACCGAAACCGCCGAAACGCGCGTGGCCGTCGTGGCGCGAGGGATGCTCCGTTCCGGCGATTGGCTGGTTCCGCGCTTAAACGGGGAGGTGCGCGCCAAAAAGCCGCCCATGCCTTACTGGCTGGTCGCCGCTGCCGCGCAAGCCCTGCCATCTGAAAGCGCTTACCGCCCCGTATCGGAACTCTCCGCGGTCTTGCCTTCCGCCGCCTTGGGCGCGGGCACGGTCTTTCTGGTCGTCCTCTTCGGCGCGCACGTCTTGGGCCGCACCGCCGGCGTCTGGGCCGGATTCGTGCTCGCCTTTTCGCACTTCTTCTTCCGCTTCGCGCAGACCGGCACCGGCGAAATTCCGCTCGCTTTCTTCACCACCGCCGCCCTGCTCGCCGCCGGCTGGATCGTCTGCTCGAAGCGCCCGGGACTCCCCGCCGCGCTGGGTCTAGGCCTAGGCCTGGGTTTGGCCATCCTGACCAAGTGGCACGTGCCCCTGCCGGTGGTCCTGCTCCCCACCGTCTTCATGGCGCTGGCCGGACGTTCGTTTAACGGCCGCAAGGTGGCCCTTTTTGGACTGGGGCTGCTGATCGCCGGCGGCATCGCCGCGCCTTGGGCGCTGGCCATTCACGAACGCCTGCCCGAAGCCACCGGTGTCATGAAAGACGAAATGGGCGACATATGGAATGCCAGCGGGCATGCCCAGAGCGACCGCTGGATCTATTACTTGTACATGTGGCTCAGCGGATTGCTTCCGTGGACGCCGTTGCTGCTTGTTGCCGTACCGTTGGGACTACTGCGCCGTCCAGAGGATCAGGAAACGCACGCGCACGAACGCCTGGAATCGAACCTCGCGAAATTCTTCCTCGCAGCCGTCGTCGGCATGACCTTGGTCCTCTACGCGTTTCCGAAGCAGCAGTACTACTACCTCCTGCCGCTCATGCCCCCGCTGGCCTTGGCCGCTGGCTATGCGCTCAGCCGCCTGAACCACCCGGGCGGCATCCGCGAAGAACGCCTCGCCTGGTTCCTGATGGGCTTGGGCGTGGTGGTCGGCACGCTCGTCGCACTGTCACCCCTGTGGGTAAATTTTCTTCTTTTCCCGCTCACCGTTCCGCTGGGCGTCCTGACGGTGGCCCTTTACTGGGTTGCCGCGCGGCAGTGGGTCGAAGGAAACGGGATCGGCGTCGCGCTTTGCGTGGGCTTTGCCACCTACGCCTGCCTGGTGGGATTTACGATGTTCTGGACGCTCGATCAGCGCGATCGGCACCCGCTCGCTCGCCACGCCGACGAGTTCGCGCACGTCCTGCATTCGGCCGAAGGACAATCGATCCGGCTCTACGCCGTCAAACCGCCCGAACCCACCGAAGTGCTGCTCTACTACCTCGATTGGGACCGCCTGTACACGCTCGACGACCTGATGGCAGAAAGCGTAGATGAGCAAGGCCGCCCGCGCCCCGAGCCCTCTCCGCACACGCGAATCCTCATCACCAAAGCATGGCTGGCCGAACGCCTGGGCTTTCAAGAGCCCTACGACGACCCCTATTTCCAGGAGCTGCCTAAGAATCACGCCGATTGGGATTGGGAACCGCTGCGCAAACTGGCCGAACGCGCGCGTGCGCGCATACCCGAACTTCCACCGGGCAGTACGGAGTCCGAATAGTTATTCCGTGGCCGCGCTGGGCGCCGCGACTTCCACCGCCAGAACCGTCTCGCTTCCCGTCGTCGCGTCGCGAATTGAAATGCTCCACGTACCCGCCGGATCGTTCAGCGCCAGCGGCACGCGAATCTCGGCCTTCCCGTCCGCGCTCAACGCCTCACCCGAATAGTACGGCCGCTCCAGCTTGTCCGGACCCTTCACGCGCCAGCCGTACACCCGCGGGCCGCCCGACGCCCCCGGACCAGGCACCACCCGAACCGAGAGCACCTGCCCCAGCAGGCAGCGCTCCGGCGTCGTCCCGGCCGGGGCCGGCGAAGGGCCTTCGCGCAGCACGAAAAGCGCCGGCGTCACCGGATCGAGCGTGCCTTCCAGCACATCCGACTCCACCGTGGGCCGCTCGGACAAAGGGTTGCTGACCCACAGCTTCTTGCGCAGCCGCAGCTTGAAGCGCCCCAGACGGTCCAGGCTTGCGTTGGTATCACCTTCTTGCCCCAGTTCGTGCAAGCGTTCCTGAACGTTCCGCCGCAGCGCCAGAATACGCAGGCCCGTGGCGCCTTCGCCCAGTTGCAGCCGGACCAGTTCCGCTCCCGCCGGAAGCTCGCTCCGCTCCAGATCTTCGGGCAGCCCGAGGCACAGTTCCTGGAAAACGAGCTGCTTCAGCAGCGTGCGCGTCGCCTGGGCGCGCGGCCGGTCGGGATGCAGCCGCCAGCGCAGGTAATCTTCCAGCGCGAGATTCAGGTACACCGCCGCGCCCGTCCCGTGCGTGCGGCGATGCAGCACCGGACTGGAGCGGTACTCGAAGCGCAGCCCCGCCGCGGGCGCGGAGGCCTTCGGCCGGTCCGAATACGCAGGTGGCAGCGCCGCCACGAACTCGCGCGTCCAGCCCTCAGGCGCCGGACCGCCTTCGGCGGAGATCGCATCCAGCGGTCGCGCGGGGTCGGGCGCCAGCGGCTCGCTGTTCGTATCGAGCCCGAACAGATCGTCCAGCGCCGGGCGTTCGCGGCGTTTGCCGTGCCCGTCGAAAAGCCCGCAACTCGCGTCGGCCACCAACAGCCCGCCGCCTTGGACGAACTTTCGCAGTGCATCCGTCTCGCCCTCGCCCAGCGCCGCAACGCGCGGGAGCACCGCCGCCTTGAAGCCAGAGCCTTCCTTGGACAACACGCCTTCGGCCAGCTCCTGGGTGCTCACGAAGCGCCACGGCAAGCCCAGATCGGAAAGCAGCTTCATCCAGGAAAGCCGCAGGCGCAGCGTCGGCGATTCGCGCCGCTCCAGGCTCGTCCGCGAGCCCCAGGCTTGCAACCAACTGTCGCCGTGCAGCCGATCGGCTTCGAGCACCCAATGTACGCGTACGCTTTGCGGCGAATACACCAGCGCCACGCTCGCCGGAGCCCGCCTCGCCTGCCCCAAGAGCAGTCCCAAGGGTCCCGAAAGTTCGCGCAGCGCCGGCGCCAGAATCTCCGAAGGCACGCTGGCCGCGCCATCGGCTTCGAGCAGCACGCGCCTAGGTGCTCCCCCGGAATCCGCCGCCTCGTCCCACAACAGCACGCCGCGCGGGCCGCCTTCCAGCGCCAGCGTCCAAAGCGTGCGCCGCGCCCGCGTGAGCGTCTCCAAATCCGAGCCCAGCGGAAGCATCGCCAGCGCCGGTTTGCCCGGCGCCAGATCGCGCCAGAGTTCCCGCGCGCCGCCGATCTCGTACGCTTCCACCACGTCCAGCGCGCCAGCCAGCTTGGCCCAGTCCCAGCCCCCGAACGCGAACGGGCCCTGCGCTCCGGTGATGCCTACCCGCGCTTGGTCGTCGGTCTGCCGGATCAGCGTGCCGCCCTCCTTCAGCGTCTTTGCGAAGACTTGATCCATGAACTCGCGATGATCCACCCACGGCGCCAGGTTCTGGATCCCGTGCTGCAGCCGCAGCCGCGCCTCCGGCGTCAGCATCGGAACCACTGCGTCCCAGCGCTCGAACTCCGTCCCCCATTCCTCGTTCAGCGCCTTCAGCGTTCCGTACACCTCGCGCTCCAGCCAGCGCCGGAATTCCCGCAGCGCCTCCGGATGCCAGTCGAAATCGAATGCCGCGCCCAGCCGCGTCACCGACGGCTCGCTGGCCAGCGAATAAAAGAGCGGCGCATCGGCGCGGTAAATTTCGGCGTGCCGTTTCAGCGTCTCGGCGTAGGCGCGCGTGGCTTCCAGCGCACATAGCGACGGCTCCCGCGCCAGCGCCTCGGTCTTGAAGGGGTCCGTCAATACCGGCTCCACCGCGCGGTCCCACGCTTCGGGCTCGGCGTGGTAGCGGGCGAGGAACTCCCGCGCCACGTTCTCGACGTAAAACGGTACCCCCGCCATGCGCAGCGCCGCCATCCGCTCCCCGTGCAGCCGGTACGCCATCCCGCCCTGCACGCCCAGCTCGCGCAGCGCCGCCCAATGCCCCTGCGGATACGGCGCGTGCAGCAGCGTGCGCCAGCCGTCCCAGCGCCGCGGCCTGCGCAGCCGCACCGCCGCCGAACGCTCCACCCGCCGGTCGTCCGCGCCCACCAGCGCCAGCGTCAGGATATGCTCGCGGCCCAGCAGTTCGTCGCTTGGCAGTTCGAAAATCCGCGCGCCGTCTTCCGACTTGAACAACTCCACCAGCTTCAGCGTGCCCACGGCCACATGCCGGCCATGCTCGTCACGCAGCACGTAACGGCCCATGCCGGTTTTCAGAAACGCATCGGGACCGCGCAGCAGAAAGCGCAGTGGCGCGCCCAGCTCCGCCTCGGCCGGCTCGGTGGTCAAACGTACGGCCTGCAAGTCTGCCGCCGGCGCTTCCGGACCTTTAGGCGCGTGCGGATCCATCCGCACCGTCGGTGCGCGTTCGCCTTCGCCTTCGGGCAATTCGACGGTCTCCCCGGCCGGATCGCTCGGCGGAGCGGGCGGTTCCGGGGGTGCCGGAGCGGGTTCGACGGGAGGCTTGGGTTCTTCCTGAGCCGGCGGCGCGGCGGGTGGAGCAGGCTCGCGCGAAGGCTCGGGTTGCATCGGAACCATTGGCGCCAGCGGCGCGACGGGCGGATCGCCCTCCGCTTCGGCCTCGCCCGCACGGGACGCGCAAGGCCAGACCAGCCCCAGCGCGAGCGCCCAGGCCGCCGCCTTGCCGCAACGCCCCAGCGCGATCAAGGACCGCCCTCCGCCGCTCGGCCTTCGGGCGTTAGAAACTCCAGCGCGCGCGAGCCCATCAGCCGCTGAAACTCCGCCTGCGTAAACTCCGCTTCCTGCCAGGTGCCGTCCGCGCCTTTGCGCTCGACCACGTAGCGCCAGCCCGCGGGATCTTGCGGCTGAGCCGGATCCTGCCGGAAACTCTTGAAGCGCAATTCTTCTTCGGGCCTGCCATCCGCCGCGGGTACACGGACGGTGCGGTACGCCGGAGGGGCGGGTGGCTTGGACGGTTCCGGCGTCGCCGGCTGCACCGGCGGCGTTTCGCCCTGAACTTTGCGTTCCGAATTACGGCGCGGGCCTCGTAGCGCCATGCCCAACAGAATCAGCAAAAGCAGCCCGCCTATTCCCAGCGCCACCTTGGTCCACAAGCCAAACGGCGCCCCGGCCGCGGGCTGCTCCGGCTTCGCGGCAGGCGCGCGCTGCGTAAGCGGCGCCAGCACCGTGGGCTTCAGGTCGCCTTCCGTCACCCGCGGAGCGGGACGAGGCGCAAGCGGGGGAGCCGTTCCCAGTACCGTGGCTTCCGTCCCAGCTTGCCCCTGGCTCCCCGGTCTCTCGTGCGGCGCCGGATGACCCGGCCGCGCTACGGTGGAACGCTCGTCGTGGCCGCCCGAAAGATGCAGGAGTTCCTGAGTGACGCAGACCTTCACCAGGTCCGCGGCCAGCGCCGCGCAGGTCGGATAACGGTCCTCCGGCGACTTCGCCAGGCACTTCTGCACGATCCGGCTCAAGCGCGGATGAATCCCCGGCAGGCGTGCTTCCAGAAGCGGCGCGGGCTCGTCGAGATGCTGCCGGATGATCGCCAGCGCCGAGCGCCCGCGGAACGGCACGTCTCCGCTCAACGCCTCGTACAGCACCACTCCGAAGCTGTAGATATCCGCCGGCGGCCCGCACGTCAGCCCCTCCGCCTGCTCCGGCGACATGTACTCCGGCGTCCCCAGCACCATCCCCACGCTGGTCAGCCCCGTGTGCTGCTCGTCCTTCGCCAGCCCGAAATCCATCAACACCGCGCGGCTGCCGCAGATCATGATGTTCCCGCTCTTGATGTCGCGGTGCGTGATCCCCTGCTTGTGCACGTAATCGAGCGCCGAAAGCAGTTGCCCCGCCATAGGCAGGAACTCCTCCATCGGCAGCCTGCTGCGGGCACGCAGCAGGTGCGATAGCGTCGAACCTTCCAGCAGTTCCATGGCGAAGTAATGCAGATCGTCGACGTTTCCGACGTTGTACACATGCAGGAGATTGGGGTGGCTCAGCCGCGCCAAGCTTTGCGCTTCGCGCTGGAATCGCTCGGCCGTGCGTTGGTCTTCCAAGGGCCCGCAGTACAGCACCTTCACCGCGCAAGTCCGGTGGAGCGCCTTGTCGTCGGCCTTGTAGACCGCGCCCATCCCGCCTTGGCCCAGGCGAGCCGTAAGCCGGTACTGGCCCAGTTCCCGCCCGATCAGCCGCTCGGTCTGCACCGCCGGAGGCGCCAAGCCGTCGGCGCGCATCGCCTGCAAAGCTTCCTGCGGCGTCAGCGCTTCCAGCGCCTCGTCCTGCGGCCGCAGGCCGTCGGTGCTCGAAGACGGTTCGGGGGGTGTATCGGCGTTCTTGGACAACGAAGCGATTCCCGCCGTTGCGCGACGAGACGCCTGCCCCCGGAGTGCTGCGCCGGGCGGAGCCGCCTCGATCAATTGGACGACAGGATACCGTATGCCCTTAGCTTGGCATAGAGGGTGCTGCGGTCGATCCCCAGCACTTCCGCCGTGGCCTTCTTATTGCCGTGGTTCGTTTCCAGCACCCGCAGGATATGAATCTTCTCCACATCCGCAAGCGTGGCATTGGCCGGCGGCAGCTTGGTTTGAGCCCCCGAGGGCGCCGGAAGCGCCACCGCCGGCTCGTCGGGCGCGGGGCGCGCCAACCGCCCAAACTCGGCCGGCATGTCGCGCACGCCGATCGTCTCGTGCGGGCACAGCACCGCCAGGCGTTCGGTGAGGTTGCGCAGCTCGCGCACGTTCCCCGGCCAAGCGTAGAGCCCCAGCAATTCCAGCGCTTCGTCGCTGAAGCGCAGCCGCGGACGGCCGCTGCGCGCCGCCGACTCCTGCAGGTAATGATCCGCCAGCAGCCGGATGTCGCCCTCGCGTTCGCGCAGCGGAGGCAGGTTCACCGTCAGCACGTTCAGGCGGTAGAACAGGTCCTCGCGGAAGCGCCCGGCCTTGGCTTCGGCCGCCAGATCGCGGTTCGTCGCCGCCACCAGCCGCACGTCCACCTTGCGCACCCGCGCCTCGCCCACCCGGCTGACTTCCCCATTTTCCAGTACGCGCAGCAGTTTCGTCTGGCAGGCCGCCGAGAGTTCCCCGATCTCGTCGAGGAATATCGTCCCTTCGTGGGCCAGTTCGAAGCGCCCCTTCCGGTCCGCCGTCGCGCCGGTGAACGCCCCCTTCGCGTGACCGAAAAGCTCCGACTCGATCAGCGATTCCGAAAGCGCCGCGCAGTTGACCACCACCAGCGGACCTTCGCGCCGCGGCGAGTGGTAGTGAATTGCCCGGGCCACCAGTTCCTTGCCTGTCCCGCTCTCGCCCAGCACCAACACCACCGAGTCCGTCGGCGCCGCACGCTCGATGAAGCTGTACACCTGCTTCATGTGCTCGCATTCGCCCAGCAGGTTGTACTGGCCCTTCAATTCCTCGAGCAGCCGTTCCTTCCGCGCCAGCGCCTCCTCGAGGCGCCGCAGACCCGAAAGCGCGGGCGCGGCCTGCAAGCACGCGGCCGTCAGCAGTTCCTGGTCCTCGCGCGCAAAATCCTGTCCGCCCAGCCGGTCGGCGTAGATCAGCCCGTGCACCGAATCGCCCGTCAGGATCGGCACGCAAATCGCGCTCGAAATGCCCTGCTCGCCGATCGACTTCGCGCCCACGAAACGCGAATCGCTCCGCGGCGACGTCAGTACCGAGCGCCGCGTACGCAACGCGTAATCCACGATGGTCCGCGAAACCGGCACCTTGCTGAAAACCGCCGGCCGTTTGCCTTCCGCCGCCTTCGACGGGTCCAGTTCGGCCACCTGCCAGCGCCCAGCCTCGTCGATCAGGATCGGCGTCACGCGGTCGGCTTCCAGCGCCTGCTGCAACCGCGCGGCCAGCACGCCCATAAGCTGCTTAGTGCTCGTCGATTCCGCGCACGCCCGCGCGATGGAAAAGAGCGCCCGCAGCGAAATATTCGCCCGCTCCAGCGCCTGTGGTGTCTCTCGAATGATCGGAACCGTCGGTACTTGCGTCGGATCCAGCGGCGCCGCGCCTTCCAGCCTCAACAGCGGCAGCGGCGCGTCCAGGTCCAGCGTCTCGAAACTCTCGCCCCCGTGCTCCCCCGCCCCACGACCGATCGTCGGCACCGCGCCCTGCGGCACTCGGGAGGCCAGAATGCTGTCCTGCGCTCGGCCGCGCATGTGGCTCTTCGGAGCTTCCTGCAGCGAGTACGAAAGCCGCGTCTCGCCGATCATGATCTCGTCGCGGTCTTTAAGCTCCATCGTCGTGACCGTCTCGCCGTTCAGCAGCGTGCCGTTCTTGCTGCGCATGTCCTTCAACAGCGCAACATCCTCTTTCACCTCGATCTCGACATGCACCCGCGAAGCCTTCGCGTCGTCGATGCACAGATCCAGCGTCGGATCGCGGCCAATGCGATAAGTGTGCCCCGGCACCAAGCCGACGATGCGGCCGTGGTTGGGTCCGTTCAGAATCGTCAGATGAGCCACGCGCTATACGGTCCCCGAAAGGCCCCGGGCGCCCGCCTACCGCGAGCCCCGCTATGCGTCAGTTTCAGCTTTTGAGGTGCGCTGTCAAGGCGGGATGAGCGTATCCCCGAAATCAAGCGGCCCTCCCGCATGGGGAGGGCCGCCTTTGCCATACACTGCCGATTGGCTTACTGCGTCTGGGCGGGCGCCTGGAACTTGATGTTCTGGATCCCGGCCAGCTTGCAGACGTCGATCAGCTTCACGATGTTGTAGAAGGGCACCAACTGGTCCTTGTCGTTATCCTCGTTGTAGAGGGCGATCAGGACCGCCTGTTCCGGATTGGCCGACAGCGACTGTAAGCGGCCCAGCAGTTCTAGCGGCTCACGGACCGGAGAAGCGTCCCGGCTGGCCAGGTAGTACGTCGCCGCGCGCATCGCGCGGGTCTGGAAGTCCGACGAACCGCGCATCGTGTGGTCGTCCTTCACGAAGATGCTCAGTTCTTCGGGCTTCTTCAGCTGCGTGGGCGTCGCCATCTGCCCTTCGTCTTCGGGCAGAAAGCAGTCCAGCCGCTGCTCCACCTGCTTGAACTTCGTCGCGCACATGAAGAAGATCAGCAGAAGGAACACCACGTCGATCATCGGCGTCATGTCCATCTTCACTTCGCCGTTATCCAGCTTCGTCTTAGCCATCGACTCAACTCCTTAGCGTGGGGCCGCCCGGACTTACTGATTCTTGGGTTCGGCGCCGATCGAGATCTTGCTGATGCCTGCCTTCATGCAGGCCACCATCACGCGCTGAACCTTCTGATATTCGCAGCGCTGGTCGGCGCGGATCTTCACCGACATGTTCGACGCCTTCGCGCCTTCGGGCTTGTCCTGATCCGCCTTCATCTTCAAGTACGTGATCAACTGCTCCTGATCCCCGTAGCTCTTCTTCTTGATGATGATGTCCGAGTACACCTTGTTCGTCTGGAAATCCGGCGCGTACGTGATGTTCACGACCACCCGCTTCGTATCCGCCTTCACGTCCTCGATTGCCTTAGTCGCCTTCGGCAGCGTCACCTGTTCGAACTCGTTCTTCGAAATCTCGGAGACGAGCATGAAGAAGACGATCAGCAGGAAGACGCAGTCGATCATAGGCGTCATGTCCATCGACACTTCGTCGCCCGTATGTTTGCTCTTTGGCATGGTCCTGCTCCTTTGATTCGGTCCGTGCGGGGCGCAGGC
>BTVV01000086.1:0-25831 GCA_045863855.1 Planctomycetota bacterium
CATGCTGAAGGCCCAATCGGTGAGCACCACGGTCCTTAATTCCTCAAGCTGCTTGCGTTTGTCTTCGCGCCTCAATCGCTCGCGTTCGGCCCATTCCGCATCGCTCAAGCCCGCCGGTTTGGGCAATTCGGGCATGCGGCCTTCCGGCACCAGCCGGATGCGCTCGCCCAACGGAGCCTCCAGCACGTAGCGCCAGCCCAAGCCCCATCCGGAGCTGAAATGCCACTCGTCGACGAACAGCAGCACCAGCCGTGCCTGCTTCATCCGCTCGCGGTGATCGGTGTAAAAGCGCAGCGCGTCGTACGGCCGGCCCGCCTGAATGCCCAGGTTGACCGTACTGAACTCCGGCAACCCCAGCGCTTCGTCGAGTTGCCTGGGCACCACCGCGTCCTGGGCGCGGGACGTCCCCAGCACCACGACGCGCGGATGTTCGAACTTCGGAATCACGTCGGTTTCGAAAAAGGTGAACACGCCCAGCCGGCTGCGCGACGAACTGTACAGCCACGGATCGGGAACCACGCGCAAACCCAGCTCGATCAACCCCAACAACGCCACCACGCCCAGCGCCGTGGCGGGGAAGCGCAAGCCGAAGCCGGCGAACGAATCAGAACTGAAAATAGATGAACGGGACATTTTCCGTCCTTCGAGACAGTATGACCCAAACCAAAAGCGTCGTGAACCCCAGCACCTTCCAGGCGTAGGGCCAGCGCAGCAGCACCGTGTGGCTGCGCTTCCAGTACTGCGGAATATCGACCAGCGCCAACAGGCTGACCACGGCGGCGATCATCAGGCTGATATCGTCGGAGTCGAACCGGACCGCATCCGAGCCCGCTAGCGCGCCGCGCCAAGTCAAGATTCCGCTCAGGTAGTCGAACGCATGCGCGAAGGTGCCCGCGCGGAAGAAAATCCAAGTGAGCGCCACCAAGTGAAACGTAATCAGCACCTTGACGAGATAGACCGCAAAGCGCGCAAACGTATCTTTCGGCGGTATGTCCATCGGCTTCGTGCCGCCCAGGATACGTTTGTGCACAGCCAAGTACAGTCCGTGCAGCACGCCCCAGACGACGAACGCCCAGCTCGCGCCATGCCACAGTCCGCCCAGCGTCATGGTCAGCATCAGGTTGCGGTAGCCCATGGCCGGCCCGCCCCGGTTGCCGCCCAACGGAATATACAAATAGTCACGCAGCCACGTCGAAAGGCTGATGTGCCAGCGACGCCAGAATTCGGTGATGCTGGCCGAGAAATACGGCTGCTGAAAGTTCTCCATCAGATTGAAGCCCATCATCCGGGCCAGTCCGCGCGCCATGTCGCTGTAGCCGGAAAAGTCGGCGTAAATCTGGATCGAGAACGCGTAGAGCCCCCATAGCAAGGTAGCTCCCGAGCATCGTTCGGGAGCATGGAACGCCAATTCGGCCATGGGCGCCAGCGTGTCCGCGACTGCGACTTTTTTGAACAGGCCGATCACGATCAGCGCCGCACCTTCGCACCAGCCCTCCCAGGTCATGCGGCGCGGCTGCTCGACCTGCGGAAGCAGATTCGACGCGCGCTCGATGGGACCGGCCACCAGTTGCGGAAAGAAGCTCACGAAGAGCGCGAAATCCCAGAAGTTTCGCGCCGGCTTGAGCGAGCCGCGATACACGTCGATCGTGTAGCTCATCGTTTGAAAGGTGTAGAAGCTGATCCCGACCGGAAGGACGATTTCCAGTGTCGGGCGGTGCGCCTCGAAGCCCAGCGCGCCTAGCATTCCCACCGTCGAATCGACGAAGAAATTGAAGTACTTGAAGAACCCCAGCAGCCCCAGGTTCACGACCATGCTGATCCACAGCCATTTCTTACGATGCGGAGAATCGGGCGAGTCGGCAATCTTTAAGCCCATCGCGTAATCGACGACGGAGCTAAAGACCATCAGCGAAAGAAAACGCCAATCCCACCAGCCGTAAAAGAGGTAGCTGCCCACGAGCAGCAGAAGGTTTTGAGCCCTGTGCGAGAGCACTCCGTAAAGCGAAAAGAGAACGCTGAAGAAGATCCAGAAGGTGAACGAGTTGAAAAGCATGGCACCTGGATCGCGGCCGGATCGCGCGCGACCTCCTCCAACCTCTTGGTATGAAGCGCCGGGATTATCGCAGAAAGGTTCGGCGGCATCCAGGACCGGGCGGTCCTGTTGCGCCGGATCGCTACGAACCGACCAACGCGGCCCAGCCCCAGTCGATGTGATCGCCGGAGTCGTCGCCGTCGGGGCCGAAATCCACTTCGAGCGTGAGCGTCCCGCCCTTGGAAACTTCGACGCTGACCGGAACCGCGCCGGACTCGGGGGTCAGGAGCTTGGATTCCCAAAGCGGCTGTCCGTCCAAAAGCACGCGGGCGATGGCCGCTCCGCGCCCCTGAGTCTCGTCGTCGATCCCTACACGCGCCACGAACTTGCGGCCCGGCGCGGGCTTGAGTACCCACGAGAGCTTCGATTTGGCATGCACGCCAATGCCCCGGTCGCACGGCAAACCTCCCATGCGCATCAACTGGCCGTCGCAGGAGAGGTTCATCCGCGCAGGGAATTCCGCGTCGAAACCGGGGATATGGATACTCTCCTTAGGCGTCAAACTCGAAAGCCAAGTCAATCCGCTGCCTTCGCCCCCGGCCGGATAAAGCACCGCCAACGTATCGCGCGGAAGGTCCAGCTTTCCGGCGAAGCGCGTCTCGAGCGTCAAAGCGTTGGCGTCGATCTTCAGCACTCGTCCGCGAAGTACGTCGCCGGCTTTCATCCGCACCAGCGCTTCCAAACCCGGAGCCCCCTTTTTCTCCGGCGCCAGCGGCTCGGTCTTGAACTCCACCAACCGCACCACGTCGCGGCCGGGCGTGGCGTAGTTCCCGCCAGGAAGCTCGATAAAGGCCTTCTCTTTGAAGCGCGCTAACTGGCCTTCGACAACTTCGAGATTACGGTAAGTCACGCGGTGGCGTTGCCCCGGCCGCACGCTCAGCGGCGCACCTTCCGATTCGCTGGCCGTGTCGTTCAGTGCCGCGAGCAGCCGCGCATAGCCGCCCAACGCAGGGAAATTCTCCGGCATCCCGGGCGGAAGAGCGAAAAACGCGCCTGAAAGTTCGGCCCGCGCCAGGTCCAGGCTCTTGCCCAACGAAGTCGCGCTGACCGTGGCTTTGTCGCCCACCAGCGCGTCCAGTTCTCCGGCCAGGAGCGATCCATCGCGCAGGCAGACGCCATTGGCCAGGCGCTGCGGAGCCGCAGCATTCGAAAAACGGATCAGCAATACCTGTCCGGCATCGACGGCCGTCGCACCGACCTTAAAGCTGTGCCCTGCGCCGCCGATCGTACCTTCCAGCCGTTCGCCGTCGGCACGATACAGTTCCTCGCCCTGCGCCGCCCAAACCATGGCGCAGCCCCAGAGCGCAAGGCCCCAGCACCATCCCAACGCGGGACGCGAATCGTTCTTCCAAAGCCGCATGTCGATCACCTTAGCCTACACCGCCTGACCTGTCGAGTTGACCGGATTCACGCGCGCTTGCGAGCCCGGATAAAGCGATCCTTCCCATTCAGATCGCGCGCCACTTCTACGGCTTCGAAATCGCCCCGAGCGTCGATACGAGCGCTCAGCGCGTCGGCATGCGCGGGGGCGATCTCGAGCCCCATCCAGCCGCCGCTTTCCAGCCACGCCCCCGCCTCATCCACGATCCGGTCCAGCACCGCGCGCCCGGCGGCTTCGGCAAAGAGCGCCTGAGCCGGCTCGTGGTCGCGCACCTCCGGCTGCAATCCGGAACGTTCCGCCGGATCGATGTACGGCGGATTGGATAGCAGCAGGCCGACCCGGCCGCGCAACTCGGCCGGCAGCGGCGCAAAAAGATCGCCTTCCAGCCAAGTGACCCGCTCGCTCAAGTTCAGCGCGGTGCCGTTCTCTCGCGCAACCTCTAGTGCCGCCGCGTTGGCATCGACCGCCCATACTTTAGTCCGCAGATCCTGCGCCGCCGTATAAAGCGCCAGGCAACCGCTGCCCGTACCGAGATCGACGGCCTTCAGTTCCTCACCGGCGCGTTCCTTCAACCGTTCGACGCCCCAAGCCGCCAATTCTTCGGTTTCTGGCCGCGGAATGAGCACCGCCGGCGTGACCTTCAGCTTTAACCCCAAAAACGGAGCATGACCCATGACGTACTGCAGCGGCTCGCGCAATTCGCCGCGGCGTTTAACGAATGCGCGGAACTTTTCCAGATGTTCCGGAGCCACCGGCTTTTCGAAATCGACGTACAGCCGCACCCGGTCGCAACCCAGAACCTCGGCCAGCAGCAACTCGGCCTGCAAGCGCGGCGAATCGACCTCCTTCTTGCGGAAGTAGTCGGCAGTCCATTTGATCAGGTCCAGGGATGTCCAGACGCGCGCCGCGCCTTGGGTTTCGGACATGGGTCAGTTCGCCGTGGAGGCCGGGTTTCCGGCGCTTTCGCGTTTGCGCGCGGCCTTCAGCTTGGCGATCAGTTCGTCGAGGCGTCCGGCGATGATGCTTTCCACCGGCCAGTTCTTGTCGTCGCCTTCGAGACGGTGATCGGTGCAGCGGCCCTGCGGAAAATTGTACGTACGGATGCGCTCGCTTCGTTCGCCCGAGCCCATCTGCCCCAAGCGCTGGTCGCTGCGTTCCTGCTCGACCCTCATCTTTTCGAGCGCGTACAGTTTGGCGCGCAGAATCTGCCACGCGCGCTCGCGATTCGTCTTCTGGCTGCGCGTTTCCATGCAGTGAACGATGATGCCGCTGGGTACATGCCGCAACTGGCACTGCGTGGCCACTTTATTGACGTTCTGACCGCCGGGGCCGCCCGCGCCGCAGAATTTCTCTTCCACGTCCTTCGGATCGATCTTGACTTCGACTTCTTCGACCTCGGGCAGGATTGCGACGCGCACCATGCTGGTGTGAATGCGCCCCTGCGTCTCAGTGGCCGGAACGCGCTGCACGCGATGTCCGCCGCCTTCGAAGCGCAGATCGCCAAATGCCCCCGCGCCTTCGACCCGGAAGGAAATGTCGTTAAAGCCGCCAGCGTTACCTTGCGATAGATTCAGGACCGTGAGCTTCCAGCCTTTGCGTTCGATATAGCGCTTATACATATCGAACAGGTCGGCCGCGAAGAGCGCCGCTTCGTCACCGCCGGTGCCTTTGTAGATCTCGAAGATGACGTTGCGTCCGGCATCTTCGTCCAGATCCTCGCTATCGGCCAGTTCGAGCAGCTTGGCGCGCGCCTGATCCATGCGCCCCCGCGCTTCCGGAACCTGCTCCTGCGCCATCTCCTTAAGTTCGGCATCGGACGACGCGTCTTTGAGGATCGACTCGGCTTCCTTCAGATCGGCTTCGGCCTTGGCGTAAGGCTCGAACAGTTCGCCCAACTGCCCCATGCGCCCGTATTCGCGCAGCCAGCCGGCGTATTCCGGCCGCGCCGGTGACGTCGGATCGGCGATGAGCTTCTGCAGTTCCAGGTAGCGCCGGCCGCGCTTTTCGATCTCTTCCCACATGCAATCAGTCTACGGTGTGGAGCCGATTTTCACAATTGGCGAGTGCCGCGCACTGTCCTTGACGAATGCCAGCGCTGCGGCTATCAATGGCGCCCTCGCCCGTACCGGAACGCGCGCCCGCCGTTCGCACGCTATCCGCACAGGCCGTGTCCACCCGTCGGGGCGTAGCTCAGCTTGGCTAGAGCGCTGCGTTCGGGACGCAGAGGTCGCAGGTTCAAATCCTGTCGCCCCGACCACCACCTGTTAAGTTCGGCCTGAGGTAATCGCCGCAGCCAGACACTCGTCGGAGGCGGCTTTTATCCACCAAGGCCCCACTTTTTTATTCAACGTCGTTTCGGTTTATAAGTTGGCAGGCTCTCGTCGCTCGCCGCAGGCGGAATATGCGATACCGCAGCGACTGCGAAAAAACGGGACCGGTGGTGGGGAACCTAAGCCTTTTCGGAGCGTGCCCCGTTGCTTATTTGCACTGCTCGAGAAATTGCGCCGCCGGTTTTCCGTTCACCGTCGTAAGCGTTTTGATTTTACGCAGATGGGCGCCTATTTCGGGACTGGGCTTGGGGTCGAAGGTCAAATTCTTCAAGCCGGGCATCTCGCCTAAAGGCGAGTAATCCTTGATCCGCGGGCACGCGGCAACGTTCAACACCGCGATCTTGCTTCCGCGCAGCGGCGCCAAATCGAATACGCGCGAATTGTATGCTTGCAGTTCGACCAACTCCGGCAGGTGCGCCAATGGCGCGATGTCCAACTTGCCTTCATGACCCATGATGACACCGGTCTCCAGCCGCTGCAGGCTCTTGAGCGCGCGCAGCGGAGAAATATCGTTCAGATGCTGACCGTCGATCTTGAGCCCGACGATGACTCCGTTCCCCACCTGGGAACGCACCTTCGTATCGGGGAGATTGGGATTCAGCTCTTTCAGCTTCGCATGCACCGCCTCGACCTGGTCTTCCGGTTTTAAACTCGCAACGGCCGCGATCCACGCGTCCGTGACGGGGCCCGGCCTTTTGAAGCCCCAGTCGGCGGCAGCGGCCAGCCACGCCGCGAAGCGCGGCTGCGCGCGGTAGAGCGTCAGCGTTCCGGCGTGTTGCGTGCGTGCGCGCTCGATCAGACCCGGTACCGACTCCCAATCCTTGGCGTCCGCTTTTGCGGCCAGCGCTTGCAAGTCCGCTTCCGCGGCAAGCTCGCGCATCCGCGCTTCCAGCCGTTCGCGAACGTGCGCGCATAGTGCCGGTGTCGAGCCGCCGGCCTGCGCCGCTCCCGCCTGCTCCACCAATGCCTTGATCCCCGAAGCATCCGCCTTGGCGCTCGAGCCGTACCACACCGGCACTTGAGCAAAGACCAGCTTGATGCCGCTGTCGGCTACTTGCGCGAGACCCATGCGCATCAATTCCCCGCGCGTCTCAGAGTCCAATTCGTCGAGTTTCCACTTTTGCTGCGCGCTGGCGCCTTTGCCCAGCGCAATCTCGAGCGTAAATTCGCCATCCTTGAAACCCGTGATTCGGGCCGGCTTCCCTGCACCGGTCTCGATCGCCTGTCCCCCGACCTTGACCAGCTTGAAGTCGGGCTTTCGCGAAGCCGCTTGCTCCGCTCCAGCTGTTAACGCTCGCTCCAACTCAGCCGCGGACTGCGCCAGCGCCTCATCGAGCTTCAAGGCCTCCGTGAAACCCTCAAGCCGAGGGTCCTGCCGCGCGCGTTCCAGTCGCTTCAATGCGGACGCTAGATCGCGCACCGCCAGCCGGCCCATGAACTCGCCGTAGTATTCCTCGTAGTACAACCGGGGTTCCATCGTATCCTCGACCGGAGTCTTCGGTGGCGCTTGGGGCACCGGGGGGGCCGGGGCTTTCTGAACAGGTTCCGGCGTGACCGGAGCGGCCACGGTAGGAGGCTCGGGTTTAGGCTGCGGTGCTTCCACTTTCACGGCCAACGGTTCCGGTTTTGGCGTATGGATCGGCGCAGGGTGTTCGAGTTCGGGCAACGACGTCTCCACCACCGGCCGTGGCGCGGCACCGGTGGCAGGCTGTCCGGCGGCCACCTTCTTTTCGCGTTGGGGCCCGGAACCGCTGCTCAAGACCACCATCACGACGATACAGCCGATTGCCACCACGCCGCCTACGACCAGCAGATGAGGTTGCATGGGTGCTTGAACCGGCTTGGGCCGCGCTTGCGCCGTAGCGGCGCGCCGAGCCGTGGCCGGTGCGGAGGGTTTTAGGCGATCCGTTTGCGGTTGAGCCGGCGCCGCCTGTTGCGTCAGCTCCAGAGCTTGCTCTTCGGTTAGGGGCAGCGTTTCGAGCGTCATGACGCCTTCGGCGCAATCCGTGCAATACACGCCGCGGATCTTCTTGTCCTTGGCCTTCCCCATCTCGATTTCGCGGTCGGTCAGGCGTTTGCCGCACTTCTCGCAAAAGAAGAATTTCATGGCTCGTTCCAGCCTGCTTGGACTCTTGGAAAGTGCTAACCCTGCTTCGAACAGTATATGCGTGAGGCGCCCCCGATGGGGGCCAGAAATTCCGGCGGTGTTACACGCGAACCGATTGCTGCCAGTCTTTGTCCGGCATCGGATAGTGTTCCAGCACTTCCTGCAAAGCGTCGAGCCGCCTCAGCCCGTAGGCCAGGTTGCAATTGAGGTGCTCCTCGACCGCGCTGTCGAGGCACATGTGCTTCGACGCAAGCCGGAAGTTGTTCACCAAATCGCCCGCTTTGGCCTTCAGGTCTTCCACGCGGAAGCGCAAGCGCCCAGTGCTGAACGGATCGGCTTGGCCGGACTGGATATTGAGATAATCGGAGGCCACCGCCTTATCGAACCGGTCGACGTAATGGTCGAACGCGCTCAGGCTCAGCCACGTGTCCAGAAACGTCAGTGTTTTGCGGTTACGCCGGCATTTATCGAATACCTCGTGGATCAGATCCCGGGCCTCGCGCGCGTAGTCCCGCAACTGGCAGTCGTAAACGCCCCACAACCGTTCCTGGTCCACGCGTTCCTTGATGCCGTGAAACCGCGCGCCGTAGCGCAGCAGGAATTCCTGGCGCGTGACCTGCTTCCGCCCGCCCCACGAGCGCTCCGACGCATATAGTAGCGCCGGCCAAGCCAGATCCGCTGGCGCCAATTGAGGTCCCAGTGAAGTCTCGCGCGTGTAGGCCGTCGTCAACAGTCCGCCGATCAGGCCCAGATCCGCGGCCTCGGACCACGCGTCTAGACCGTCGAATGCCTCGTACTTAAAGGAGGGCTGCCGCGCCACCACGCCCCAAGCCGATCGATCTAGCTTCTTGTAACGGTCCAGCGCCGTGAGCATCGTCTGGCCCGGGCGACCGGCATTGGAAGGGTAATCGTTGAGCAGCAGTAGAACTTCCGGCGGCAGCCACTTGATCTGCTCGTCCGTCATCTCACGGATCTGTTCGTCCCACATCAGGACGCCTTGGCTGCGGCCGGATAAATACCGCGCGGCCTTGCCGAAATGCTCCAGGTACAGCGACGAGCGCCCGCCGATCTGCCGCGCGCGGGCCTGGCAGGCAGCGCAATGCCCGAGGAATCGCGTGTGGTCGCCGCCCACGTGGAACAGACCGCCGCTATGGCACGCCAGAAGGTCTTCGGCCATCGCCGTGAAAATTTCCAGCGTCGACGGATGGCTGGGGCAGAACATCTGCAGATAGCGCGGGTCCTCGCGCAGTTCCTTATACGGATCGTGGCGCAGCACGTACCCCACGTTGCCCAGCGCGTTTAGGAGCGGGATCAGCAGAATGCCGCGCTCCTTGGCCATCGCATCGAGGCTCTGAATGTAGTTGGGCGGCAACGCGCCTTGTGCCGACAGGCCCGGTTGCGAATTGTACGAAAAATAGTCCTCGTACTCCAAGATCACCGTGTTGAATTTATAGTGGCTGAGCTTGTCGATTAGCGATTCGAGGTATTCGCGCTTCGGCGGCCAGCCTTTGAAATCCAAGTGAACCGCGCGGACGGGCAGCAGCGGGCCGTCTTCGATGATCAGCCCCGGGATATCGCCGCGGTCTTCGGCGATCTGCTGCAACGTCTGCCCCGCGTAATAGAAACCGTTCTCGTCGGCCGCTTCGATCAACACGCCGTCTTCCTGAACCGTCATGCGGTAGCCTTCGGGCTTGCGGCCCGGGCCGCGCATCGGGCGGGGATTGCGCGACCAGGAACGCGGCACGCTGGGTGAGGTGGTCAGGAAGCCCTGGTTCGCGAGCAACACGTCGCTGGTTTGAAGCTGTGTGCGCGTGCCCAGGTCGGTGATCTGTTCGGCAATGATCTTCGCGCGCGCGCGAAAGCCCGGCAGCGGCGCGGCGGATAAATGCAGGAATAAACTGGGGGGCAAGCGCCAAGGCGCGCCGTGAGGGCTGATGGACAACGGCTGCGGCAGCAGATTCAGTTCCGCGCCAAAGCCCGCGGCGTTGCCTTCGGTTCCCGTCAGCGGCATAGATGGCCTTTAGCGTTTACTCGCACCCCGACGATGCGGGCATACCAAATCAATGCAAGCCGGTCAATGGCGGTAAGACGTACGGCCGGTCATCGGCCCAGCGCGCGCCTCATCCGCGCGCCAGCGCCACGGCCCGCACCTCGCCCACCCCCGCTTCGCGCAGCGTCCGCGCACACTCGCTCACGGTGCTCCCGGTCGTGATGACGTCGTCCAGCACCAGCACCGCGAAGTCGGAAAGCATGGCGCATGCCGCCTTGTCCGCCACAAAGGCTCCGCGCAGATTTTGGCGGCGCGCGTCTGCATTTAGGGTCGCTTGGGGCGGCGTGGAACGTACTTTTTTCAACAATTCCGTACGTATCGGAACGCCCAAGGCCGCGCCCAGTACGAGCGCCAGTTCTTCCGACTGGTTAAAGCCGCGCCGCCGCCGGTCAGCCTCGACCAGCGGAACAGGCACGATCCCCTTAAGCGGGCGCTTGCCCGCATCCAACCCCGTCGCGCGAACCTGCTCCGCCAGGAGTCGGCCGTAAAGCCCCACGGCCTGCAACCCGGCGCTGAATTTGAGCGCCAATATCGCGCTGCGCAGCGGCTCTTCGTAACAGGCCAGCGTACAGGTCGCCGTCACGTACACCGGCGGATGCGTGGCGCAACTGGGGCAGCCGTCCACCGCTCCGCGCCCCTGCCCCACTCGGTCACCGCAGCGCATGCAGCGATCCGCGCCAATCCATTCGATCCGCTCCGCGCAGCCCAGACACAGCGCCCGATTGGGACCGACCGGCAGCGGCGTCCCGCAGCTCATGCAATGCGGCGGATAAAGCAGCGCCGCCGCCGCGTCCAAACCGCGCCGCGCCTGTTCCATGGTGCGCCGCGCCCACGGGCCTTCCGGCGCGCGCGGAGGCAGCAGCCACGCCGAGTACCGCTCCGGCCAGGCGGGGCGTCGAACGGGAGCTTCAGTCACCGCACACCTTCACATGGACGTTGCGCCGGCGCGGGCCATCGAACTCGCAAAAGTAAATGCCCTGCCACGTGCCGAGGAGCAGTTTGCCGTCGCGGACCAGCACCGTCGCACTGTGCCCCATCAGGCTCGATTTCACGTGCGCCGCGCTGTTCCCTTCGCCGTGCCTGAAAAACGGCTGCTCCCACGGGACCATGCGGTCGAGCATCGCGAGCATGTCGCTCTTCACGGTCGGATCGGCGTTCTCGTTGATCGTCACGCCGGCCGTCGTGTGCGGGATGTACACGATCGCTTGCCCGCTGGCGACGCCGCTTCGGCGCACCGCCGCCTGCACTTCGTCAGTGATCTCGCGGAACTCGTCGCGTTGAGCGGTTCGGATCTCGAAGGTTTCCATCGCCGGCCTTTCCGCGTCAGGTCGTCTCGGGCGGCAGCGCGCGCGCTTCGCGGAGTTTGCGGGCCGCACGTTCTTCCACGTACGACTCCAACAGCAGCGCCGCGGCCACCGCATCCACCCGCGCTTTGCGCTTCTTCCGCGTCAGGCCCAATGCGCCGATCTTCTGTTGAGCCGAATAACTCGTCAGGCGCTCGTCGCTGAAGTCCACCGGCAGCCCCGTCGCGGATGCCACTTCGGCTCCGAACGCGCGCGCGGACTTCGCCGCCGGGCCTTCGCTGTCGTTCATGTTGATCGGCAAGCCCACCACGATGCCCACGCACTGCCGGTCCCGCGCCAGCGCGGCGATCTCTTGCAGCAGCCGGTCTCTCGGCTCGGCGTCGAGGTAGCAGACCGGATGCACCGTGCCCAGCAGCGATGCGCTGGCTACACCCACGCGCACGGTGCCAGGATCGAGTCCCAGCAACGGTCCTTCGGGCAGGTTCATGCGTGCCCCTCGCGCTTCGAAAAGATCGCCAAACCGCTCGAAAAATCGAGCCGGAAGACGACCCCGCCCGGACACGGAAAGTCGTAGCTGCTGCGCAATTCGAAATCGTCCTCCGTGTCGCGGCGCTGGTGGCGCAGGAGATCGTCGGCCAGGAGTTCGGTCTGCTCTTGCCGTGTCGTGACCGGCCGCAGGAAATGGTCTCCGCCGTGGATAAACCGCACGATCGTATCTTTGCCGGCGGCGTTCAAGGCTTGAGCCAGTTCGCGCATGTGCGAATCCGGCACGGACGCATCGGCCGTCCCGTGGAAGAGCACCACCGGACAGGAGATGCGAGAGACCCACCGCCGCGCATCGCGAATTGCAAATCCCGCTTCGCCCGTGGGCTCGGCCAGACGCGCCACGTTCTCGGGCCGGATATACGCCGGTCCGCAGGCGTTGATGCAAAGCGCAAACGTGCCGGGCGCGTAAGCTGCGCAAAGCGTCGCCATATGTCCGCCCTGGCTGCCGCCCCACGCTAAAGTGCGCCGCGTATCCGCTTGCGCGTACTTCAAATGCGCCGCACGTAGCGCGTTCAAAGCGTCCAGCGTTTGCAGATGATTGAAATCGTACGGCTCGACGGTGCCTTTACCCGTCTCGGGGTTCGCATCGAGGCCGCTGCCGCGGTACTCGGGCGAGATGCAAATCAAATTGTAGCGCGCAGCCCAGCGTTCCATCGCGTCCTTGTACTGCATGCGCGAGTTACCGTGCCCGTGCAGTACGAGCATGAAGCCCGTCTCCGCGCTCAAGCGCCGCGGTTCGGCGATCAGCACGTCGATCGAACGCCCCGCGCTGGGCGCTTGCAGTTCGCTGAATACCACCGCCGGTTTGCGCTGCGCAATCTCCTTCACGAGCTGGTCGTGGGCGAGGTCCGCCACGAGCAGCCCTTCGCGGTCCTCGACGATAGCCAGATGGCTCACTCCGATCAGCGCCACGCGCCGCCCTCGCGCGAAGACCACATTGTCGGTCGCGTTGATCGCCTCGAGGTGGACGTTCGGGCCGGTCGCGTTGGCCGAATCCTTCGCGCCCAACTGGCCGCGTATGGCGCTCCACGAACCGATATCGTCCCATTCGAAGTCCGCCGCCACCGTGGCGACCCGCTTCGCGTGTTCCATGATGCCGAAGTCGATGCTGGTCTTGCGCAACTCGGGGTAGCAGTGCTTCGCGGCTTCGTTCCATTGTTCGCGTGTCGCCGTGGCCGCCAGCCGCTTGACCATGTCGCCGTGCCCAGGAAGCTGCGCCGCGAAATTTTCCAGCAGCGCCGGAAGAGGGAACGCGAAGATGCCACCGTTCCAATAGTATGCGCCGCTTTCGAGGTACTGGCGCGCCGTGGCTTCATCGGGCTTCTCTTTAAACGCCAGAACCTCGAACGCCTGCGGTGCGCCTTCGGCCGCCCCCGAAACTTCAAGCGGAGCCCCGCGCTGCACGTACCCGTAACCCGTAGCCGGATGCTTCGCCACGATCCCGAACGTAACGAGCGTCCGATGCTGAACCGCGGCGCGCGCCGCCACCTCCACGCATTCCTTAAAACGCGCGAGCGGGCGAATCACCTGATCGCCGGGCAGCACCAGCAGTACGCCGCTCGGATCGATCTGCTGCACCCGCGCCGCGGCAAACGCGACGGCCGCGGCGGTATCGCGCAGCACCGGCTCGATCAAAAGGTGATCGCGCGGCAGATCGGGCAGCGACTCGCGGATTGGACGCTCGTGGATGTCCCCGGCGACCACGAAGCCTTGGGCCGCCGGAGCGACCGCGCGAGCCCGCGCCCAAGCCATCTGCAACAGGCTTTCGTCGCCCAGAAGGCGCAGATCCCACTTGGGGCGGCGGTGATCGGAAAGCGGCCAAAGCCGGGAAGACGCACCTCCGGCGAGGATGACCGGATACACAGCTGGCGTTGGCTGCATGGTCTGCCCTTTGTGCCTTGAGGCCGCCGACGGAGGCTCCCGTGTATCTCTAACCATTGTACAGCATTGAAGCTAGAACAGGAACGCCAGCACAAAACTGAGCCCCGAACCTGCCTTTTGCAACGGTAGCCTTTCCTGCGCCCGTTTTGGGGCAGAAACCGCACCTGTCCGGCCTTATAATTTCCAATTGCGCATTTGGGCTCGAAAACAGCTTCGGAACGTGTGCATTCGTTGCCGGAGCGACTTGAAGTTGCAAACGTGTCTAAAGGCAAAGGCGTCCATGGCTGACATTCGCGACAGTCTCTTCGGATCGTTGGCGGTGCGCGGGCATTTTGTGCTCGACGAACAGATCCGCGAAGCGCTCGATCTGCAACGGCAATTCGAGACCGCTGGCGACCGCGTGCCGCATTTGGGCGAGATCCTGGTCAGCAAAGGCTACATGACGCCCGAGCAGGTCCAGGCGGTCTTGCAGGGCCAAGGCGCTCCGCAGGGCGCGAAATTCGGCCAAGTGGCCGTGCAGTGGCACCTGACCCGCCCCGAAGATGTGGAATCGGCACTCGAACATCAGCGCATCACCAAGGCGCAAGGCCAGCGCCCTATGCGCATCGGCGAAATCCTGATCACGCGCGGACAGCTCAAGCCGCACCAGGTCAAAGCCGTCCTTGCGGCGCAAGGCAAAGCCATCGTCGTCTGCACCGGTTGCGGCGCGCGCTACAACGCGAAGAACGTCCACGAAGGCACCTCGATCACTTGCCCGCGCTGCCAAGTCGTATTCGTCCCGATGCCTTCGGCCGTCTCGCAGCGCCTGAAGGCGATCAAACCCAACGCGCCTTCGCGCTACTCCGACGATGTCCGAGCCGATATCACCGTGGCCGTTCCCGCGATCCGGCCGCCGGGCGGGCAGAACCTTTCCCAGCAGCAGATCGGCAGCTACCAGCTTCTGCAGCGCCTCGGCGTCGACCACAGCGGCGAATTGTATAAAGCCTTCCATCCGCAGACCGGCGGCACGGTGGTCATCCGCGTGCTCCTGCCGCATATCATGCAGAGCCCCGAAGAGTTCGAACTCTGGACCGAAGCCAGCGAAGCCGCGGCGGAACTGAATCACCCCAACCTGCAGCGCACCATCGCGCTGGGCAACGAAGGCGGCCGCGCCATCGTCGTCAACGAGTACATCGAAGGGCAGTCGCTGCGCCAGCGACTCGAGCAGCGTGGTCGGCTCCCCTACCTCGAAGCGGTGGACATCCTGATCCAGAGCGCCGAAGCGCTGGCTTACGGACACAGCCACGATCTGATTCACGGCGACCTGCGCCCCAGCCACATCCTGATTGGACTCGACGGCCGCGTACGCGTGAGCGGATTGGGCACACCCAAGCAGGTCTATCAGGATCTCAAACTGATGGCGTCCAGCAGCGGCAAGGTACCGGTCTACGCGCCGCCGGAAGTCCTGATCGAAGAAGAATCCGGAGACGGCCGTTCGGATATCTACAGCCTCTGCGCGATCGGCTACCACACGATCACCGGACGCGGACCGCAGGACGGCAGCGACGTGATGCAGGTGGGCTTCCGCCTGGCCAGCCAGGACATTCCCGCGCCGCGCACCGTCGATCCCCATCTCCCGCCGTACCTGAACCGGCTTCTGATCAAGGGTTTGCTGCCCGAACCCGACGAGCGCTACCAAACGATCGAAGAACTGCTCAGCGATCTGCGCAAGTGCCGCGCGGGGCTTCTGATTCAGGCGCCCGACGTGGCCGAAGTGGCCAGCGAAATCAAGCCCGGCGTGCCTCGCGCGCGCCGCCCGCGGGCCACGCGGGCGCGCCAGGTGCGCCGTATGGGCACCTACAAGCGCCGCGCACACGGGGGGCACGTCCGCCGCAGCCGCACCGGTTCGCGTGCCAATCCCACGCGCAGCGGAACGTACCCCGGCGCCACCGGCTCGGGGCTGCGTCCGGCCGCCGGACCGCCCGGCTCCAGCGCCACCAATCCGGCCGTATTCGCGGGATCTTCGCCGCATCTGCCCGCCACCAGCAACGCGCGCACGCGCGCGGTGACGGGATCGTCTGCGAACATGAATCAGGAAGCCGACGCCGCGCTGCAAGCGTTCATGCAGGAAGCGCCGGTGGCGCCGGATCACGGGGCCTTTACGCCTGCGGGACCGGCGGCGCCGGTTCAGCCCGCCGCTCAGCGCCGCCGCCCGCGCCGCGGGGATCAGCCGCTGCATACCTCCGAGGACGTCGAAGTCAGCCCAGCCACCACGCTGGCCCTGATCGTGCTGCTCCTGGTGCTGGTCATGGGCGGACTGTGGTTGCTGCGCGGCGGCGCTCCGGCTCAGGATGCGCAGGACGGCGAACAGCTTGCCGTGGAAGAACTTCCGCTGGGCCAGAAGCCGCCGGAGACGCCCCAAGAACGCCCGCTCGACCGTCAGGCGCGCGCCGATTGGGACATCATGGTCGGCAAGCATCTCGAAGCGCAGCCCGAAGACCACCAAGGCATTATCGAGCGGATCGACCAGTTCGTGCGCAAGTACCGCGACGCCAAGCCGGCGGTGGCCGAGCAGGCCAAAGCTCTGGAACTCCGCGCGCAGCACGGTAAGGCTGGCGTGCTCAAGACCTTGCCCGATCTCCAGGCCCAACTCGACGCGCTGGGAAAGGGCTACCGCTTCCGCGAGGCCGACGCCGAAGTCGGGCGCTGGCTGGCGCTGTGGGGTGAAGCCGCCGCGCAGGAGCACGCGACTCAGGAACGCGAACGGCTCAAGCAGCGCGAGCAGGCCTTGGCCGAGGAACTCCTGCGCAAAGCCGCCGAACTGCGGGGGCAAGAAGACTGGGAAGGCGCGCGCGACCTGTACAAGACGGTGCTGGAGCACTTCGATCCGGCGTTGGCCGCACGAGCGCGAGAAGAACGGAACAAGACCGACGAAGCCGAGCGCGAAGCCAAGGCTCAAGCGGCCCTCGATGCCGAACGCACGCGCCGCCTGAAAGAAGCCGCGGATCGCGAAGCTGCGGCACCGGGCAAACTCGAACAATTGGTCGAATCGCTGGATCAGCCCTTGCCCCTGCTCGACTTGGAAGCCGCAGGAAAGCTTCTGGCCGATACCGAGCCGCACATCACCGGGACCAGCGTGGGACCACGTTTGGCCGCCGTGAAGAAGGACCTCTCCCGCTTGGCGGCTTTGCGCGAGCGGATCGTCAAATCCGCCAAGGAGGGGAAGCAGCGCGAGCAGCGCCTCAAGTACAACGGTGTGCTGTATCCCGTGGTAGGCGCGGAGCTAAAGGGCCCCATCCTCGATGTGGATGGTGGGCGCGTTCCCGTCGAATGGAAGGTGCTCAACCCGGAAGAAACCGCCGGGCTGGCGCGCCGCGCCTCGGACTTCCAGAAAGGCGAGGAGCTCGTCGATCTGAGCGCCTACTACATTTATGCCGGGCGCGCCTACGACGCCGAGAAGGCGCTGGAAGCCGCAGCCAAACTGGGCGCGGCCACCAAGTTGTATGAAGAACTTCTGGCCGAACGGCAGAAGGCGCGCGCCGCCAAAAAGGATCTCGAAACCAAGCCCAAGGATCCGGTTCCCGCCCCGGTGGTTATGGAAGGTCCGGTACAAGAAGAAGCGCAACGTCTCGCGCTGCAAGCGCTGGGGTGGGAAATTCGACGCGGCGTCTGGAAGATCACGCCCGAGAAGACCTTGCTCGCTCGGGCCGAAACCGGGAACGACCTGATGTTGCTGCGACGCGAGTTGAAGACCTTCAACCAAGTGAGCATGGAGATCCGCGGCGCGGGCGATGCGGCGGGCTTCAGCTTCTCGCGTTCGGCTCGCTACATGGTCAAGCCCACCGAGACATGGCAGAAGGTGGCCGTGCAAGTCTTTGGCGGCGATCAGATTCGGCTCTTGATCGACGGCGAGCCTCGCGCTTCGCTGGAAGATGTATCCGGAATTACGACCGAACACCTGGGCGAGGTGGTCTACATACGAGCGGAAGGCACGTTCTTCGAGGTCCGCAACTTCACCGTGGATGGAAAGGTGATCGGCGAGCCGGCGGTGACGCCGGCCGGCGAGCCCGCGCCGGCCCCCGAAGCCGCGGTTCAGGATCCCGCGCATGCACAAGCGCTGCGCGTGCTGGGTTGGGAACCGGATGCGGGCGTTTGGAACATCCAAGGCGAAGTCGTCGCCGGATCGCCAGTGCTGGGCGCTCCGGAAGTCCGGCTCAAGCGGGAGTTTAAGGACACCGCGGGGCTTTCCGTGGAAGTTCGCGGCACGGCGGAAGCCGCAGGCTTCAGCTTTGGAGCGGGGCAGCGCTTCCTGGTCAAACCCTCGGGGCAATGGAAGAAGCTCGAGTTGCGTGTCGGCGGCGATGGCAAGCCAGCCCTTTGGGTGGACGGCGTGAAAACCAACAGCCTCGAAGACACTTCGAAGGCGACGGCTAAAGACTTGGGTGCGAACCTGTACCTGATGGCGCGCGGCGGCAAGCTGGAGTTCCGCAACTTCCGAGCGCAGTAGCTGTTACCAAACGTGCCGGAAGCGAGCCGGCCCTGCAAAGGATGGATGCTGCGTATGCGCGTGCTCTTCAACACCATCGCATTGGAACCCAATCGCTGGACCAAAGAGAAGCGCCCGGCGCACGACTTGGGTGACGTCCTGTTACCGCGCATCGCGGAAGCGGGTTTCACGAAGATCGAGGTCTGGCCGTTTCACATTCTGCATAAGTCCTTGGATGAACTGAAGAAGCTGCGCGAGCAGGCTGAGAAACGGGGCTTGAGCTTTCTCGTGCTGGGCGCGTATCCCGAGTTTCACCACAGCGGCGCGAACGACGAAGCACCGCGCGCGCAGCGCCACGAAATCCTGGAGCGCGCTCGGGTTCTGGGTGCGCCGTGGGTGAAGTACTTCTTCGGCCGCGTGGCCGGTTCGGCGTTAACGCCCGAGCAGTGGGCGGCCACGGAAGCGAACTTCAGCGCCTGGATCCTCGACGGGCGCCGGCAGGGTTTGAACTTCTGCGCCGAACTGCACAACAACACGCTCTTCGATCCGTACGAAACCGGTGCGAAGCAGGTGAACTTGCATCCGGGCTGGGATGTGAAATTCTGCTTCCAGCCGTACGACTTCAAGAGCACCGCCAAGAATTTGGCGTTGATCGGGAAGCTCGGCTCAAAAATCGTCCACGCGCATTTCCAAGGACGCAACGCCGACGGTTACAGCCGCTTGGCCGATTCCGACCTCGATTACTCCAAACTCGTGCCAGCACTGACGATGGCGAACCCCGAGATCATGCACTCGGTCGAGTTCGTCAAAAACGGCTTCCCCAAGGAAGGCGAGGCGCTCGATTTCGACAAGGCTTTGGCCGATGCCGTGGCCGATGCGCAGTTCATCGAACGCTACCTGCTTTCCGAACGTCCCGACTCGGTTCGTCGCAAACGCGTGAAGTCGTAACCGCCGTTCAATCCATGACTTAAAGGATCGTGCGCGCGATTGCAGGATCGGACAACTGTATTGCAGCCACGGACAACCATCGCTCCCCTGCCAGCGGGTATAGATTCCCATGGCCGCGCGGTACGGCGCGGGAATCGAAACCTACTGGAGAACGCCTCATGCAAGCCGTTGCCGAGACTGCCTTAAACACCCTCAGCGCCGAACAGTGGGCCGCCTACGACCGCGACGGGTACGTTCGTTTGGGCAAGCTCCTCAGCGACGAGGACCTCGGCGCGCTCCAGCAGCGCATCGACGACATCATGCTCGGCAAGGCGAAGGTCAACTACGACCGCATGTTGATGCAACTCGACAGCGACGACGGCAACTACGGGAACGCCGGCCCGCAGACGAAGGGGCACAAAGGCGCGACGCTGGGCTACCGCAAGATCCAGGAACTCGAGTTCGACGCGCTCCACCGCGCATTCATGGAACGTCCTATCTTCAAACACATTTGCGATCACGAGTACGGCCCGGACGTGCCGATCGCGCCGTTCCGCGCGATGTTCATGAACAAGCCCGCGCAGCGCGGCACGTTCCTGCCTTGGCACCAGGACCGCTGGAACAGCCTCGACCGCGATCCGCTGGTCACGGTCTGGACGGCGCTCGACCCGGCCACCAAGGCCAACGGCTGTGTGCAGATCATTCCGGGCAGCCATAAGCTGGGTGTGATCAACCCGTCCCACGGCTCGGGATTCCTGAGCGAAGAGCAGGTCGCCGAACACGTAAAGCCTGAGCGGATCGTGTACTTGGAACTCGAACCCGGCGAAGTCGCGCTGCTCCACAACTACACGCTGCACGGAAGCGACGTGAACCGCACGGACACTTCGCGCCGTGCCTTCAGCGTCTGCTACATGGACGCGCGGACGCAGTCGCGGAACAAGTCCGGCGGTTACGATGCTCCGCCGGCCGGACGGGTGACGCTCTTCGGGAAGTAAGCGTTAAATGGATCCAGCCAGCGGCGGGCAAACCGCCGCTGGCTCAAGGGGTAGGCCTTTTCCGATAAGAGTTTAGGCACTGTCCCGAAATCCTACTTAGGCATCTGCTTGCGGGGACCTGCGCAGCGCTTCGTCAGCCTCGCTTGCTGTATCTACTGTAGAGATACGGCGCGTTCGGCTTCCTCGCTCTGCTTGGTCCGTGCGGAACATCCGCCTTCGAAGCGTTTCGGGACAGAGCCTAGAACTCCCCCGCCGCACCGGACGGATCGCCCGGAAGTTGGGGCTTGGGGTCGGGCGGCGGTAGCTGGGCGCAGCGCGTCATGCGCCCGTCGGCGTAGATCACCACGTAATGCGGCACGCCGGTGCGCTCCTCGAGCAACTTGACGGCCACATAGTCGGGCCGACCGTCCAAACCGCGCGCCGGGTGAGCCTTAAGCGGGCCGGCAAGATCCACGCTGCCATCGGGTTCGAAGACCGGCAGGAACGCCTGCGGCGCATCGGGGGCGCTTCCGTGCGCATACGCTTGGCGTACGAAGCGCAGCGGTACTATGGAGTTCTCCGGACCCGCGGGCGGCTCGGTTTCCACGCGGCCGTACAAGCCCAGGTCGTGACCGCTCAAACGCAGCGCGGCCGCGGCTTCGGGTGGCGGCAGCGGCGTCTCGTGGCGCGAGACCAAGACCCACCCCACCCGCGTACCCGGCTTCGTAAGATCCACCTGCGCCGTATGATGCACGCCTCGGGCAAGGACCGGCAGCTTGGCCGGTGCGGCCCACGATTCGGGCTTCTCCAACCAGAGCAACTCTACGCCTGGCGCTTCCGCGTCGGCAACGAAGGTCAACAGCGCGTTACGCTTGAGGCGATCCTCCGGCCGTTCGGCGTTATAGGTCGGGAGCAATTCAGGATTCATGCCGAGCTTCCCGGACCATTCGGACGCCGCTCCTTGCAACTCGAGGGCTTCGGCGGCGTAGACGATCGTCACGCGCCGGGTCTCGTCGACGAGGCAGACCGGGATCACGCGCACTTGACGCGCGCGCGCATAGGAGCGCGCTTCGGCGAAGGCGCGAAGCAACGTGGAAGCGACTTCGCTGCTGGGCGTGTAAGTTGTAAATGCACCGAGGGTTGAGGCGGTCAGCAGAACGAGCGCCACGAGAATACTCAACGCAGCCAGCGCTTCGAAGAGCGTCCAGCCGCCGACACATGGGCGGCGCGAAGCGCGGTTCATACCGAAGCGTAGTTCAAGAACGGAGCGGTCGGACACGAAAGTCCTGAACCGGCCTCACTTTTGGTAAATGGGCAGGTAGTTGTACGGAACGGCGAGAATGAGGATCGACCAAGACGTCTGCATCGTTCCAGGGACGCGCGCATGTTGGACCTTGAACTCTCCGCGATTCGCGCCGGTCTTGACCTGCTGCGACATTAATGTCTTGGTAATGCTAGGGTACCAGAACTCCCAGTACTTCTGGAAACCGGGATGGCGGCTGGCTTGGAACATCGCCTGAACGGCGTAATAGTGCCCATAGAGGAACCACTCGTTGTCACGCCCGCCTTGGCGCGCGGACATGAGGTAATCGAGGCCCGGCTTGAGTGTCTTAGGTCGGTAATCGCCACAGACTTGCAGCGACATGACAGCCGCGGCGGTGGTGCTGAACTTGGGGCCGCTGGCGCCCGAATAGCCGTAGCCGACCAGCCCTTGCGCGTCGGGCTTGCACTGGCAGGAGTTGATGTAACGTACGGCGCGGTCAATGGTTTCCTTCGGCACGGCGACGCCGGCATCGTAAGCGGCGCGCAGCGCCAGCACTTGCATGATCGTGATCGACATGTCACCGTCGCGCGGTTCGGGCTCGTAGGTCCAGCTTCCGCGCGGACCTTGTGAGCGAACCTGCAACTCGATGGCTTTCTCCAACTTATCGATGATCCGCGGATCGCGCGTCATGCCCCAGGCTTCGGCGAGGCACAAGGTCGCCAGCCCGTGATTGTACATCGTTCCGTGGCCTTTGCGGTTCTTGAGGATGATCCCGTCGGGCTGCGCGCTGTTGAGGAGATAGGTCACACCGCGGCTGACTTGATGCGCGTAAGGTCCCTCGTTGGAAAGGTTGCCGACGGCCATGTAAGCCAGCGTTGCGGCCGCGACCGGGCCGGTGAGGTCGCCGCTGGCGCCGAGGTACGAGCCGTCGGGGCGCTGCTGGCTAGCCAAGTAGCGCAGCCCCATATCGATGGAAGCCTGGATCTCGCGGGTGACTTTGACGTTGGACTCTTCGGCTTGGCTGTTTACGCAACGTATGCAACTGCCTACGATTGCGGACATGCACAGGAAGGCTAATGCGGCGCGTTTCATGTTCGGTAAGGGCCTCGTTTGCACGTTTGGAATGGTCTTTTCTAACTCCCGGACGGCGTCCGACCGTCGTATTGCTAGACCACCGCCCCCGGATATATTGGAGCGTACACCACAATCGGGCCTCCCCGTTGAACGAAAAATGTCGTATACCCTAAAAGTGCAATAACTTACAGACCTGTACTGGATGGAGTTGCGATGCCGGACGCGGACGCAGAAGCCCCTGCTGAGCCGGCGCGGGCGGGGCTGTTCGAGCGCCTCGGGACGGGGCTGCTGCGAGTGCTGATCGGGCTGATTCGCTTGATTCCGCTGCCCTTGGCGCGCGGACTTGGGCGCTTTATTGGAATCGTAATCTCTTTGTTGGGCGGATCTTACTGGGCGGGTGTGCATCATAACCTGCGCGTGGCGTTTGGGCCGGAGCTGCCAGTCTCCGAACGGCGACGAATCGCGCGGCGGTTCTGGCGGCATCTGGGCGCGCTGGTCGCCGAAACCTGCCACCTGGCGAACTGGGATCGCGCCCGCGGGGAGCGCGAACTGGATGCTGCGGAACTCCTGGCTGTGCCAGCAGTTAAAGAAGGCAATCGCGGAATCATCTTCGCCGTCGGACACTTCGGAACTTGGGAGCTGGGTCCGTATGTGATGTGCCTGCGCGGATACCCCTTGCACTTGATCTATAACCCTGGAACTTCGCAAACGTTACACGAACTGCTCAAGCGCGAACGGGAGCGATCGGGGATGCAGGTCGTTTCGCGCCACAAGCACCCGTGGGCGCTCAAGAAGCTCCTCGACAAGGGCGCTTGGCTGGCGGTCGCGGCCGATCTAAACGCCGGTCGCAAGGGGACGTTTATTCCGCTGATGGGTGTACAAGCCTCGTCCTATACGACACTTGCAGCATTGCAGCGGGTCTCGGGCGCGCCGATCGTGGTCGCGACAACGGCGCGCCAAGCAGACGATACGCATAAGGTCCACGTCTGGGATATCATCGAACTCCCGCGTGGGCCAGTAGTTGAAGCGGAACTGATCGAGACGACCGCGCGGATCAACCGGGCGCTGGGGCGGGCGTTTCGGGCGTATCCGGAGCAGTGGCTGTGGACGTACCGGCGTTGGCGGCGCCGCCCGCCGGGCGAAGTCCTTGATGCGGAAGGCTTTCCACCACGGATCGCGGAATCGAACGGCGCTTTCGATGGCGCCGCATCGGCCGTTGCGGAGGTTCAACCGTCATGATGCGAGTTCTAAGTGCAGCTCTATTCCTGGGTTGTGTGCTTTGCGGATGCGATTCGAATGCTAATCGCGAAGCCGCCGGCGCACCGGACGATGCGCCCGAAGCGCGTGCGGGGCGCGTGCTGAAAGCCCAAAAAGTCAAGCAACTACCTACCATAGATGGAGTTACGGATTCGACTTGGGATGCGATCCCAGCGATGGAGTTACTCTGCTTTCACGATCGGGAGCAGACTCCGGTGAGCCTGAAGGCGTGCCACGACGGCAAGATACTTTGCGTATGGGCGAACTGGCCCGATGCGGATGCGAGCGAGACGTACAAGCTTTGGACGTGGTCAGAAGAACAGCAGAAGTACTTGGCAGGTAAAGAGAAAGAAGATCGGTTCGCAATCGAGTTCCCCATTTCAGAGAGCTTCGATGCGTGCATGTTGGGCGGGACACCGTACGTGGCGGACGTCTGGCACTGGAAAGCGGCGCGGACCAACGGTGCGGGACGGGCCGACGACGAGTGGCATCAGGTTTCTACAACTCCTTTCGAGGTCAATGGTTCAGCGGCTAATGAGTATCCCGAAAGCGGCCCGGACGGGAAGACGACGCTGTATATGATGCGGGTCAAGGACCGTGGGCAGTTGGCGACGCGGGAGGTTCCGGCGCCGGCGGCGAAGGGCGAGCCGACTGTGCAACGCTATTTCAATCAAGAGGTTAGCGAAGGGCAAGCGGATCTGCGGGCGAAGGGGATTTGGAAGGACGGGCGCTGGACGGTGGAGTTTTCGCGTGCGCTGAAGAGCTCTAATTCCAAAGAGGACAAGGGTTTTCAGCCGGGGCGGAGCTATCCGTTCGCGGTGGCGGTCTTCGATAAAGCTTCGGATGCGGCGCACCAGTCGAGTCCGCAGGCCCGGTTGGATATGGAGAAGTAAATTCTCAAGGTGCGCTAAGTGTATGCTTGTATACCTTACTGTATACTGTAACCTTAGGTATACACTTTATTTTCTACCCATGGTGCGTTGGATTGCAAGGGAATCCGCCTAGACGCCAAGGTTGCTAAGAGATGGTCGGGCCAATTAGTAGACTTACAAAAGTAATCTGAAATTGAGAACGCATGACCAATCGCCCACAACCTCGATTCCGCGTGCCGCCGCTTAAGGCGATGGCTGCTTTTAGCGAAGCCTTAAAAGCATCCGATCCGAAGCAAACCAAGGCCTTGCTTGCGCAACATCATGGCCTCATTTGCAATCTCCACTACTTCATTCAGTTCCGACATCAGCCCTACATTTCAACCCAGAGTATAATTGAATGTATTGACGCCTTGCTGGCAGGCGGCTCTGATATCGATGCCCTTAACGATCAAAATCAGTCTGTCCTGCATGTGGCCTTGGAGTGGCCTCTCACTCGCATTGAGATCATTAGCGCATTACTGGAGCGGAATGCGAATCCAAACGTAATCGACGAAGACGGGCGTACGCCGTTGCACCTGGCGGTGGGAAGTTCCATTGAACGTTCAGATTTAGTCAAGGTGCTGCTAGAAAGCGGAGCTGGTGCGGACCACCCGGACCCTATAGGTGCCACGCCGATGCATATGGCCGCTGCAATGGGCCACCTAAATTCGCTGCGGATACTGCATGCCAATGGCGCAAACTTGAATGCCGAAACTGAAGAAGGCTATACACCACTCTTCCTAGCCATGGCCATGGGTAAACCGGAAGCGGCCGCCTTTATTCGTGAGGTAGGTGGCACTGGAGAAGCCACACCCGAAGCAGTCGCTGAACTGAACTGCATACACACGCTGGTACAAAAAGGCGAGATCGAGTTTGTTCGTTCGGTGCTGACCCAGTGTCCATCTTTGGTTGAAGCCACCGACGAGCAAGGATGGACGCCCTTGCATCATGCCGTACGCAGCAATCGGCTCGACGTGGTGCATCTACTGTTGGATTTGGGCGCAAACCCTAATGCAGGGGAGTCCAGGTTTTTTACTCCGCTTTGTGCGGCGCTAAATTCCGACAGCAAAGACTTGACTCGACTTCTGCAGGAGTACGGAGCGAAGCCCATTCACTTACTTGGCTTGTGTGACACTTCTAAGGGACTAACGCCCGATCTGGTTCGAATAGCCGGCCTTCCGGGGTGGATACCTACTGCCGATGACGTTTGCGAATTGGAAGATTACCTGGATTGTGTGCTGCCCAAAGGCTATGGAACGGCAGTGCAA
>BTVV01000087.1:0-25724 GCA_045863855.1 Planctomycetota bacterium
CCCGCGACGAGTAGCTTTTCGGCATCGGCGCCGGATTCGATCGCCAGCGCGAAGAGCTTACGCTTCTGGTTCTGGAAGACCGGATCCTCGGCGCGGTAGGACGGGTCGTCCCAAGGCATCTTGCTGCGCGTGACGGCGGCGACGGGCTTGACCGGTTCGGGTTCCAGCGCGGCCGGGGCCACCGGCGCGACGGGTTTCGGTTCGCTATGCAGCCGCGCGGTGGCGGCCGGTTCGGGCGCCGGCAGCGGCCGTTCTTCGGGTTTCGCCACGACGGGCTCTGGCCGGGCCGGTTCGGGCTTGGGTGACGGTTGCGCCACGGCGGGCTCTTCGTCCGGTAACTCACGAGGCTGCGGCGCGACGGTCATCGGTTCGGGCTTGACCGGTTCTTTCGGTTTCACGGGCTTGGCGGAGGCCGTCTCACGGACATCGCGCGGCGGAGGGATCCACGCGCCGTCTTCTTCGTTCTTGACCTCGACGGGCTTGGGGGCCACCTTCTGCGGCTCGACCGGCTTCTTGCTCTCGGGTTCGCGCGCCTCGACCTTTTCGGCGCCTTCCGGGGTCTGCGGCGGGTCCGTCTCGGCCATCGAGCCGTCGTTGACCAGCACATCGACGATCGCCGGCAGGCTGGTGAAATCGCCGTCGAAGACGGTGAGCATGAAGCGGTACTTGCCCGGGATGTAAATGTTGATGCCGATGCGCGGCTTGCTGAGGGCCAAGGGCGAGAGCTGCAAATCCTCGCCGCCCACCTGCTTCCACGCGAATTTGAGTTCGCGGCCGGGAGCGCCCTTGCTCGCGCGTCCGTCGAGGATCACGGCGTGGCTGGGATCCTTGGTGCCGCGCGGCGCGGCCTTGGCGCGAATCAGGTTCGGGGTGGCGATGGCGCGGGGGAGCGAACCGGGTTCGACGATGGTAAGCTTGACCTGTTCGGGCTGGCTCTCGGCCTTGCCGTCGCTGACCGAAAGCTCCCAGATCATGTCGCCGCGGCGGGGCGCGACGAAACTGACGCGCGCGCCTTCCTGCTTCAAGTTCTCGGGCCGCGCGCCGGCCACTTGCCGCCAGGTATACTTGAGCTTCTCGGGGCCCTTGTCCGGATCGTCGGAACCGGAGCCGTCGAGAATCACTTCGCGGCGTTCTTCGGTAATCAGCCGGCGCGTCTTGATCACGTGTGGCAGCTTGAGCAGGTCTTCGGTTCCGGCCAGATCGGCGGGGGTGAAGCCGGCCAGCGCCACGGGAGCGGCTTGCGGCGGGACGTTGGCCTGCCGCGTCGCGACCTTGACCACTTTCGGCTCGCTCCAGTGCTTCCCGTCGTAGACCTTCAGTTCGAATTCGTACTCGCCGGGCTTGGGTAACTTGACCTTCAGCGCATCGCGCTTGTACGCCAACCAGCCCAGATCGGGTTCGCCGCCGTCCGGCCAGGTGACCGCGCGCCAGCGGTATTCGAGGGCTTTGCCTTCGGGATCCTTGGACGGGGTGCCGTCCAGCGAGAGCTTGTCGCCGGCTTCGACGGGGACGATCTCGGCGATTTCAGCCACCGGCGGCGCGTTGTCGGCGTTAACTTCGAAGCTGACGCGCGCGGGGGCGCTCTTGACCTTGCCGTTGTCGACGACGACTTCGAAGACGTAGGCGCCGGCCTCGCGTGCATTGACGGTGAGCGCCGGTCCGTCGGGCTTCACGTCGGCGCGTGCCGGACCTTCGACCTGCTTCCAGGTGTAGACCAAGGGCTTCCCGTTGGGGTCTTTGCTTTCGGCGGCGGAGAGCGTCACCGCGCGGCCGAGCGGGAAGGGGCCTTCGCCTTCGGCCTTGGCGCTCGCCAGCGGCGGATTGGCCGGAGCGGAGACGTTCACTGTCCACGTGGCCGGCTTGCTGCGCATCCCGCCTTCGTCGGTGACGAGAAGCTGGAAGACGTATGCGCCTTCGGCTTCGGGGCGGAAGACGAGCTTGGGCTGGCTCTTCTCGCGTTCGCTCAACTTCACTTCGGGTCCGGCGCCTTCGACCTGCGACCACTGGTAAGCCGTCAGTTTGCCGCCCTCGGCGTCGCGGCTCTTCTCGGCGGTAAGCGTGACGGTTTCGCCGACGTGGGCGGTCTCGGGGCCTTCGGGGTGCGCGATGGGCTCCTTATTGCGATGCTGAATCTTGAGCTGCACCATGGCCGGCGCGCCGTCGGCCTGGCCGTCGTTGACGAGCAGTTCGAGGCGCACGGTCCCCGGTTCGGCGGTCTTGACCGTGACCTGCGGCTGATCGCGGCCCACGAGTTCGACCTTGGGCACGGCATCGAGGACGCGCCAGCGATAGGTGAGCTTATCGCCTTCGTCCTCGTCATGGCTGGCGGAGCCGTCGACGGCAATCTCTTCGCCGGCGAAGATCGCGGGCGGTTCGGCCACCTTGGCCACGGGCGCGCGGTTGCCTTTGCCTACGTTCAGCTTCCAGACGTGCGCGGGGCTCTCGTTGGCGCCGTCGCTGACGACCAGTTCGATCTTGATTTCGCCGGCTTCGCCGGGCGTGAAGGTCCAGGTCTTGTCGTTAAGACCCGGCGCGGGACCGGCGATGGCCGGACCGCTTAGTTGCTTCCAATGAAAGGTGAGGCGCTTGTGTTCGGGATCGCTCGAACGTTCGGCCGAGAGCGTGACTTCCTGGCCTACGGCGGCGGCCTCTGCGCCGGCGATCACGGCCGTGGGCGCGAGGTTGATGTCGTCGCCGACCTGGACCTGCACGCGCCGAGCGGGGCTGGAGGCCGTGCCGTCGTGCGCCACCAGTTGCACGAGGTACACGCGCTTCTCGGTGGGCGTGAAGACCAGCGGATTCTGGGTCAGCGTTTCGGGCGGCAGCTTCAGTTCGGCCGGCTCGACGATCGTCCACTGCACGGTGGTCGGATCGCCGTCGGCGTCTTCGACGATGGCTTCCAGGCGCACGGCTTGTCCGGCGATGGCCGGCACGGATTCCGGCAGGTTGACCGTCGGCGCGTGGTTGGCGCCGCGCACGATCACCTTCCCGAGCGCCGGTTCGCTCTGGTGCTTCCCGTCGCTTACGATCAGCTTGATCCCGTACTCGCCTTCTTCTTCGGTCTCGAACTTGACCTTGGGTCCGTCGCGGCCGATCCATTTGCGCGGCTTGAGCCCCTCGCCCGACCAGCCCCAAATATAGGAGAGTTCCTTGCCTTCGGGATCTTTGGACTTGGAGCCGTCCAACTCGACGGCGACACCCTTTTCGACGGCGGGCGTGGCAATGAACAAGTCAGCCACCGGCGCGCGGTCCTGCTCGCCTTCGACGACCTCGAACTCGATCACGTTGCTGCTGGCGCGGCGCTGCTTGGCGCCCTTGCCGGCGGTGACTTCAAGCTGGAAGCGGTACACGCCGGGTTGCTCGGGCTTCACGCGCCAGACGGGCGTGGCCAGCGGATCGGTGCGGCCGTCCTTGGCGTACTGCGGATCGTGCTTGAGGCTACGCAGCAGCGGGACTTTCCCATCCAGCTTTTGCGACCAGAAGTACTCCAACTCCTGGCCCAGCGGATCGTGGCTGCCGCGCCCGTCGAGGACCAGTTCTTCGCCAAGCTTGACCGGCTTGCCAGGCTCGACTTTCACGACCGGCGACGCGTCGGCGTTGGGCTTCTCGGGCGTCACGGCCGGAGCCGTTACGGGCAAGCTATGCTTCTCTTCTTCGCTCCCCGCGATATTGATGCGCGGCTTCTTGTTTACGGCCGCCACCTTGAGTTCCACGCTGGCCGGCTCGCTCCAGGTTTCGCCGTCGGAGACCTTCAACTCGAAGACGTACTCGCCGGGCTCAGCGGCATCGAAATCGAACTGGCGTGCTTGAAGCTGCAGTTCGGTGAGTTTGACCGCCGGACCCCCCGTCTGCTTCCACTGGTAGGCCTTGAGCTTGCCGTCGGGATCTTTGCTGAGGCTGGCGTCGAAGACGACGCGCTGGTTCATCGTCGCGCGCTCGGGCTGCACGCGCGGGACCGCCACCGGCGCGAGGTTGGGCTTGGCGACGTTTACCTTCTTGGTGCCGACGACCGTATCCTTGCCGTCGGAGACGCGGATCTCGAAGACGTACTCGCCGGGCTCGGTGGGCACGAACCAAGTCTTGGCTTCGCTGGCTTTGGCAATGCGGACCTTAGGTCCGGAAACCTGAGTCCACTGAAAGGTGAGTTTGTCGCCGTCCGGGTCTTCGGCCTCGACTTCGAGCGGAACCTTCCACTTGTCGTCGTCGAGCCCGGCGTCCTGGGCGCGCAGGGAGATAGCGCACGGTCCGGCCAGGAGCAACAAAGCTCCCAGCGCCATGCGAATGCGATAACCGATCATGCCAAGACCTCCCCCCCGGAGGTCCCGGGGGCCGCTAATCGGCCGGTGCGCCAGCGACCTCGGACGCCACTTCGGCGTCTTCTTCGGCCGGCTGCTCCGGATTCGCCGCGGGCGGCTTGGGCGGGTTGAGGCCCAGCAAGCGGCCCAACTCCTCGCTCACCGCCGCGACTTCGCGCTCGTCCAAGTCCGGCTGCCGGACTTCGTGGCGTTCGCCGCCCTTGCGTTCGGCGAAGACCAGCACGTCCGCGCCGTCGGCCGCGCGCGTACCGCCGTCGAGCTTAAAGACGCGCTTGCGCGTCAACATCAGCGCCAGCACGTAGCGGAACGCTACCTTTTGACCGTCGGTATCGCCCGCCAAGCGCCGGAAAAAATCCAGCACCGACTCGACATCCAACACCGGCTTAGGCGGTGCTTCTTCGCCTTCCACCGGAACCGCCGTGCGCCAGAACGAATACGCATGCGCCGGATGGTGCGTCTCGAAGCACGCCGGACAATAATCCAGACGCTGGAGCTTCGTGCTCTCGCCTGGAACCAGCAACGAAAAGTACGACTCGCTCGGCCTGAACCGGACTTGGCACAAGTGACACGTCTGATTCGACTTCGCGATGTTCCACTCGCTGGAAGACACGGGTCGACTCCCCTGGATGTCCCCCCCAGCGGATGCCGTGGAAAGCAGGTCCCGCAACGTACGGTCCCCCTGGAACGGTTTCGGCCACCGCTCCCATTAGCCTTTAACCGACTGGGACTTATTGTGAGTTTACGCAGCACTTATGTCAAGAGGTGCATGGATGCACCTTCAGCGAAATATGTATTCTAAGCTATCGATTTGTGTTTTATTAGGACGCTGGCCTTGTCGGATCAGTGTGCCATCGAATTCCGGGCGAGATTGGCCATCTGAATCATCTGGTCCAACGAGCGGTGTCCGACAAGTGCGCAGGTCAGGTTACGGGCGGGGCATTTCCACATCACCACCCGCATGCCATCGTGATCGACGGTCCACAGGTTGAGCTTGGGATCGAGGTTCATGTCGTCGGGACTCTCTTTCCAATTGTGGATCAAGAGCGTCAGCGGTCCCAACTGGGGGTGCTCGTATTTGACGAAGACGCCTTGAGGAGCGTTGTAAGGCTGGAGCGCCGGAAGAGGGGTGACGCCGGCGGCGGTCGGGGCGAGTCCGTACTCTTTCAGGCATGGGACGCAAGGCAGATCGACCTTCGACTCTGCGCTGACGAACCGCACCAGGTGCGAGGGATCGCCGGACGCGACGCGAATGGCGCTGGGGTCGTTCATGACGCGCTGATGCAACTGTTCGCAGGCCAGTATGTAATGGCATTCGGGGATAAAGCGGCTGCCGACGGCCACGAAGGCCACGCCTGAAACGGCCAGTAGCACCGCAGCGGCCAAAGCCAGGGAGCGCGAATAGCGCGGCATGCGCGCGACACGGCGTTCGGAATCGTGCGATGGCGCGTGGCGTTCGCGCGGCTCGGGAATGTGCGTACCCAAATCGCGCAAGGGGTGCGCCGGTTCGTGCTCATCGGTGTGAGGCCGAGGCCCCTGCCAAAGCTTGGCGGCAAGACGCTCGCGCAGCCCCGCCGGCGCCGGTTCGCAGCACGCCTGCTTAAGGAACTTGTGAAACGCTTCGCCCTCGCAACAGGCTTCCTTCAGCGCCGGGTCGCCCTCGCAGCAAGCCTCGAAGCGCGCGCGTTCGGCGGGATCGAGCTGTCCGTCGAGATAGGCCTGCATGGCCGGGCGCACGTCTTCCTCCTTCATCTACTTCGCTCCCTCTGAGCGCAACAGCCCGCGTTCCTGGGCGTAGGCGGCCAATTCCTGCTGCAACTGCTTGCGCGCGCGGAACAGGCGCGACATCACCGTGCCGATGGGTATTTCCAGCGCCTCGACCGTCTCCTGGTAAGAGAGTTCGCCCAGCGTCACCAGCATCAGCACCACGCGCTGGTCTTCGTCCAGACGGTCCAGCGCGCGCTTGAATTCGTCATCGACCAGATCGGGATACAACTCGTCCCAATCGACCTTCTTCGCCTCGTACGAGCCGTCCCCGCCATCCGCGGCGGGTAAGATCTGGTCCGCCGTGGCCGGATCGACCGTCTGCTCCCGGGTCTTCGCGCTGCGCCGTTCGTTCCGGTACAGCAGCGTGAGGATGCGGAAAATCCAAGCCTTGAAATTCGTCCCGAGCGTAAAGCGGTCGAAATTCTGCCACGCCCGTATGTACGCCTCCTGCACCAGATCTTCGGCCCGCGCCGCATGGCGGGTCATGCGCAGCGCCGTGGCGAAGAGCGAATCCGCCAACGGCATGGCGATCCGCTCGAATTGCGCACGACGGATCACCGGGTCGGCCGACGGCGCTCCCGTAGCTCCGTCGCCCGCGCTCGACGCCTCCGGGCGTTGGACAGGCAGCGTAGGAAGGCCGCCCGTACGCTCCTCCGGCATGCACCCTTCCTTGCCGGGCGGCCTTGCCTCTTTGCACAAGCCGCGCCGATCTATAAAGTCAATCCACGAGACGGCCTTAAGTATTCCGTTGAGGCGCAGAATATAGGTATATTAGGCGCATTCAAGCGCACGGGCTTAGCTCACGTGCAGTAAACAGGACTGGCTAAGGTCTCTTTAATCGGGAACGAATCTCCACGGTTGGGGCGATTCCCACTGCCCTCATGCGCCTGGACGAGGTAACAATAAGAGGTAGGAGAAGGTTATGCTGAAGGGCGTATGGATTTTGGTCGCTCTGCTCGGCACCGGATGGGGCTGTACCGATTCGTTCGGGGGTGAAGCGGAAGAGGAATCGGAGAAGATTCCGGCCGGCTTTGAGGAGATCGTCGACCGCCAGGACGAGGCCGTCGAACGGGCGCTGGGCTGGCTGGCGCGCAGCCAAGGGCGCGACGGATCTTGGACGGCGGCGGGGCAAGGGAACTACCCTTGCGCGATGACCGGGATGGCCGGCTTGGCGTTCTTGGCGGCGGGGCATACGCCGGGGCGCGGCAAATACGGCACTCATCTGCTCAAGGCGATCGACTTTCTGGTCCGAGCGCAAGACCGTACGGGACATATCACCGCACCCAACGAACAGCGCAGCATGTACGGGCACGGCTTCGCCATGACATTTTTGGCGGAAGCGTACGGCATGGAGCCGGGCGCCGAGTTCGGGACGCGGGTCAAGGACTGCCTGGACCGCGCGATCAAGCTGACGGCGCGGGCGCAGTCGAGTTTGGGCGGCTGGTATTACTCGCCCAACAGCGGTTCGGACGAGGGCTCGGTGACGATTACCCAAGTGCAGGCGCTGCGCGCATGCGCGAACGTAGGGCTGGACGTGCCCGACCGCGTAATGGACCGGGCCATCGACTACATACGCAAGTCGCAGCAGCCGGACGGCGGAGTGGCATACCGCGCCGGGATGAGCGGTTCGCGTCCGGCGCTTTCGGCGGCCGGCGCCGAACTCCTGCTGATGGCCGGGCTGTACACCGCGCCCGAGACGAAGAAAGCGATCGAGTATGTGAAGCGGAACATCTCGGCCGAGAACACGAGGCAGCAGCATGACAGCTACACGAGCTTCTATACCGCGCAGGCGCTGCACCATATCGGCGGCGCGTCCTGGGCGACGTACTTCGCCTCGCGGCGCGCGCGATACTTAAAGGAGCAAGGCGCCGACGGAAGCTGGAATTACACCGGCTGGGGCGCTTCCCCGGTGCTGGATACGGCGATGGCGGTGATCGTCCTGGCGCTGCCTTACCAGTACCTCCCGCTGTATCAGCGCTAAACGGCCTTGTTTACCGTTCTGACGCTTCGATCGAAGGGTTGTTTTCACGGTACACCGAAGCCCGGTTAGTGATTACTGTCGTACTCATGTCCACGCCGTCTGCACCGCCGTACCGACGCCCCCCGCCGCGCGCATGGGCTTTTGTCGTGCCCTGGCTGCTGGGATTGCTGGTCTTCACGCTATATCCGTTCGCGGCAAGTTTCGGATATTCGTTCACGGAGTACTCGGTGCTGCGCCCACCGGAGCCGGTGGGGCTGGCGAACTATGCCGAACTCTCCGGCGATCCGATCTTCCTGCGCGCGCTGTACAACACGCTGCTCTTCGCTGCGCTTTCGATCCCCGTCGGCGTGCTGATCGCAGTGGGCTTGGCGAAAGCGCTGCACGCGCCTATTCGAGGGACCACCTTTTACCGCGCGGCGATTTACGTTCCGCATCTGGTGCCCACGGTGGCCAGCGCGATCCTGTGGATGTGGATGCTCAATCCCGATAACGGGCTTCTGACCAGCGTAATGCGCCCGTTCCTGGATCCGCTGGGCTGGAAGGCGCCGTCGTTCATGCAGGACGACCGGCTGGTGGGACTGGACTTCAAGAATCGGCAGGTGATTTTCGGTGCGCTGCCGTCGCTGGTGCTCTTAAGCGTGTGGGGCTGCGGGCAGATGGCGATCGTTTACCTGGCTAAGTTGCAGGATGTCCCGCAGGATCTCTACGAAGCGGCGCGGCTGGACGGCGCGGGCAGTTGGGATGTTTTCCGACATGTCGAACTGCCGCAGCTTTCGCCGGTGATCCTCTTCAACGTGGTGATGGCGATCATTGGAACGTTTCAGGTCTTCGCCGAACCCTACATCATGACGGGCGGGCAAGGCGGGCCGAATTACGCGACTTACCTGCTGCCGATGTTCATCTACGACCACGCCTTCGATTACCACCGCATGGGCTACGCCTGCGCGGCGTCGTGGATTCTCTTCGGGCTGATCGCGCTGCTGACGCTGATCGCCTTTCGCATCGGGCAGCGGCGCGTGTACTACGCGGGAGCGTGACGGTGGCGCAAGAAGCCGAATCTTCGGATCTTCGCCCGCGCCAGCCGTGGATGCGCGCGGGGCTGCATCTATTCCTGCTCGCGGCGACGGCGATTTTCGTCTTCCCGCTGGCCTGGATGGTGCTGACCGCGCTGAAGCCCAACGAACAGACCATGAAGAATCCGCCGGAGTGGCTGCCGCGGACGGAGACGGCGACGCTGACGCGGGAGTTCCGGCTACGTCTGGACGAAACCCGGGAGCCGATCGCCGATCCCCGGCCCGAACGGATCGCGGTGGTGCGCTTGGCTACACTGGACGCTCCGCACGTGCTGGTGAAAGGCGGGCGCGAGACGTCCGGCGATCGGCGCGACGCGGAACGCTTCGTGAACCGGCGCATGCTCGTCGCGGCGGCCGATCTTCGGGAGAGCGGCGGCGCGTGGGGCGAGGCGCCTGCGGCGGGCGCGGCCGAGATGCGGTTCAAAGTCGGCGCGGAGCCCGAGAAACGCTTCTTCGCGTGCGAAGTGCTGGAGACCTATCCGGCCGGGTGGGTGCAGGTGCGCGAATCGATTCCCGACAACCGGCTCCTGACCAAAACCGCCGGAAGCGGCGAAGACGTCTTGTACGCGTGGGGCGTCGTGCCTCCCGAGGATCTGCGCAAGGAAGTCCGCTTCTTCTGGGAAAACGTGCCCGCGAGCATGCGCAAGATGGACTTCGGGCGCTACCTGTTGAATACGCTTTGGGTGGCGATTCTGGGCATGATCGGGACGACCTTCGTCTCGGCGCTTGCGGCGTACGCGTTCGCGTTCGGGAGTTTTCGCGCCAAGGCGATCCTGTTCGGACTGACGCTGGCAACGATGATGGTACCGTTTCCGGCCACGATGGTGCCGCTGTATGGGGTCTACCGCGAACTGGACTGGATCGGAACGTTTAAGCCGCTGTGGGTGCATTCGTGGTTCGGCGCGGCGTTCAATATATTCCTGCTGCGGCAGTTCTTCCTGGGGCTGCCGAAGGATCTGCTCGACGCCGCACGGATCGACGGATGCAACGAGCTGCAAATTTTCTTCTACGTCGTCCTCCCGCTTTCGAAGCCCGCGTTGGCGATGGTGGCGCTCTTTCATTTCTTGTACGCGTGGAAGGACTTCATGGGGCCACTGCTGTACCTGACGGACAAGGGGCAGTTCACGCTTTCGCTGGGCTTGCAGGCGTTTCAGTCGCAGCAGGGAAGCACGCCGTGGCATCTTGTGATGGCGGCGGCGGCGGTCTTCAGCTTGCCGCTGGTGCTCCTGTTCCTGCTGGCGATCAAGACGTTTATCCGCGGCGTGGCGATGACGGGTATTAAAGGCTAGCGCAGCGAACAATGAGGAGCGTGCTCATGGCCAAGGACAGCCGCTACGTTCAGATGGTATTTCACCTTCAACGCTCGCTGGCCGACGACGGCAAGCTGGATGCGAAGGAGTTGGATGTGCTGCTCGAGATGGCGGCGCGGGACGGCGAGATCGATATCGACGAGCGCCGCGTGCTGCGCGTCTTTTTTGCCGAGATCAAGCAGAAGGACGTGACCGCGGAGGCGTGGACGCGGATCGGCGATTTACGCGGTAAAATGGGGCTTTAAACGTGGGCGAATCGAGCAAATGGCGCGCGCTGTTGGATCGCTTCGAACGCGCGAAGGAAGACCACGAAGAGCGGCATCGGCCCAGCGGGTTCGAATTCGCGCTGGCGACTCGGATCGACGCGCTGAATCCCGCGCACTGGGACGCGCTGACCGCATCCGCTTCGGTCTTTATGAAGCGGCGCTATCTTGGAGTCATCGAGCGGTCCGGTCCGCCTGGCTTGCAGCCGCGTTATGCGCTGCTGTATCGCGGCGCGGTTCCGGCGGCGGCGTTGAGCATGCAACTCGTCGAATTGGCCGGAAGCCAATTGGTGAATCCTGCCTCCGCGCCTGATGCAACCGAAGGCTCGGCGCTAAAGCGCGCCTGGAAGCAGGCTTTTTCGGGCTGGAGCGCCAAGGCGCTGGAGCAGTTAAAGCTGCGCGTGCTGGTGAACGGAAACTTGTTCTCGTGGGGCTTCCACGGCGTCGCGTTCGGGCCGGGCGAGGACGAGACGTCGGTGTGGCCGGGCATCGCCGAAGCGCTGTACCGCGTGCGCCAAACCGAACGGCTGGCCGGGCGCGTGGACTACGTGATGGTGAAGGACCTCGACGCCGCGCACGAGCCGGGCGTGCAGGCGCTGAAACGCTACAGCTACCGTGCGCTGGAATCCGATCCCGATATGGTGCTGGCGTATCGTCCCGGCTGGTCGACGTACGACGATTACCTGTCCAGCCTGAACGCCAAGTACCGCAAAGCGGTCAAGAAATTCGACAAGGATCTTCAGGCGGCCGGTTGCACGGTCGAGCCCTTGGCCGACCTGCGCGCGCACGCGGCACGGCTTCACGCGTTGCACGAGCAGGTTCACCGGCGCGCGGCGACGCGCATGGTGGCGCTCGCCCCGGACTACCTGCCCGCGCTGGCGGAGGCGCTGGGCACGGATTTTCGCTGCACGGTCGTTCGCCGCGGCCCGGAGTTGCTGGGCTTCGTCACGGCGTTGAAGGACGGCGAGACAGCGGTGGGGTATTACATCGGCTTCGACTACGCGGCGAACGAGACGCTGCCGGTGTACCTGCGGCTCCTGCAGGCGGTGATCGCCGATGGACTGGCCTTGGGCTGCCGGCGCTTATCGCTGGGGCGCACGGCCCTGGAGCCCAAGGCGCGCTTGGGCGCGAAGCCCGAAACGTTGCGCATTTGGGTGCGGCATAAGAATCCGATCCTGAACATCCTGACCCATCACCTGCAGCGCATAGTGCCGCACGATTCGGCGCCGGATCGCAATCCGTTCAAGGAGTAGGCGCGCTCAGGCGGATCAGCGCCTTTACGGCCTCGCGGCGCCACAACGCTTCGAAGGCATCGCCGATGCGTTCGAGCGGGTAGGGGCGTTGGAGGTCCAGCCAGACCCCCGCATCGAGTTTTCCCGCGCGCATCAGGTCCACGACGGATTCGTGCGCTTCGGCTTCGTCGTAGCCGCCCTTGTAGAAGGTAAAAGATCCGCGAGCGCGGTCCGGCGTGAGTTGAACCTCGCGAATCTCGCCGATGCCGTAGAGTGCCAGCGTCCCGCCCTTCGCGCACAGAGGCAGTGCATTATCGAGCATCCCCGCGCGTCCCACGGCGTCGATGACGAAGTCGAACCCGTCCGGTTGCGCGTCGTGGAGGCGGCCGATCGGATCGGGCGAAGCGTATTCGAAATAGAGCGTCGCGCCCGCGGCCCGCGCGGAGGCTTCGCGCCCGGGTGCTCCGGTAAGCGCCACGACGCTCGCGCTCAGATTTCGCGCGTGGCTGGCGAAAGCCAGGCCGTTACCACCGCTGCCGAGGATCAGGACGCGGCAGCCGTCGCGGAAGCCCATGCGCCGCGCGCAAGAGAAGGTCTCGCGCCACGTGACGAACATCGTCGCCGCGCGCGGATCGAGGTCCGGCGGAACGGTCTGGTGGATGCGCCAGCGCCGCCATTCCTGCTCCGGCCGCCCGTCCTCCTGCATCGCTCGCCAGTCGACGGCGACGCCCCGTTCGGCGAAGCCGCCCCAGGTGCTGTGCACGCCGCTTTTCGGATCGCCGTGCCAGCCCACGCGCGTGACGACATCGCCGGGTTTGAGGTGGCGCACCTTGGAGCCGACTTCGACGACGCGCCCGACGCTTTCGTGGCCGAGCACGAACGGGTACGCGGTGTTCCAGGGGAAGCGCCCATGGATCAGGTGCGAGTCGGTGCCGGTGCAGGTGGCGCCGAAGAGTTGTGCGCACAGGGCCTCGTATGGACCGATCTTCGGCTCGGGCACCTCACGCACTTCGAGTTGCCCCGGCGCGGCGACTACGGCGGCTCGCATCAGGCGATCCCCACCTGATTGCGCTTGCCGCGCAGGAACGGGAGACCGAAAGGCTCGTTGAAGGGCCGGAAAGGGACCATTGCAGCGATCACGTCGAGGTGCGCGATCACCTCGGCGGGAAGCGGACCTTTCTCTGCGGCGGCGACGCTGGACTCGATCTCCTCGGCCGAGCGCGCGCCGTTGAGCACGCAGCTCACGTGCGGATTCGAGAGCACGAAGCGGAGCGCCACTTCGGCGATGGGCAAGCCCAGTTCGTCGAGGAACGCATAGAGCGCTTTGTACTGCGCGCGGCGTGGCGAACTGAGCCACGGTGCTCCGTCGTAAACTTCCTGGTCGTAACGCCGCGCCAGTGCGCCCTGCTGCAGCGGGCTGCCGAGGATCACGCCCATGCCCAGTTCGTGGGCGAGCGGGAGGACTTCGCGGGCGGCTTCGCGCCAGAGCAGGCTGTAATTGAAGGCGGTGAGCACCACGTCGAAGCGCCGCGTCGCCATGATCGCCGGAAGCTCGTAGGCGGTGGTTCCGCCCAATCCGGTGAAACGGATCACGCCTTCGCGCTTGAGATCGTCGAGGACTTCCAGGACCGGTCCTTCGAAGCGCTCTTGATCGCTCCACCAGTCGTATTGCCGGAAGCGGTCGGGCTCGTGGACCATCAGAATGTCGACGCGGTCGCGCTTGAGCAACCGGAGGCTTTCTTGAATCGAGCGGCGAAGGTGGTCTTTGTTCCTGGGCTCGAAGGGTTGCGGGCGCCCGCCCAGCTTGGTGGAGACGATCAGGGGCGCGCGCACGTCTTCGAGGATGCGCCCAAAGGTCTCTTCGCTGTTGCTGTAGGTTGGCGCGGTATCGATATAGTTGACGCCCAATTCGAGGGCGCGAAGCACTGCTGCGCGGCTTTGGTCGAACTCGCCCCCGGACTTGGAGACGAACGCGCCTCCCAATCCGAGCTCGGAGACCTCGAGTCCCGTCTTGCCCAGCACGCGCTTTCGCATCGATTGGCTCCTGGAGTGAATGTAGGACGCACTTTAGACGCCTTCAATATCCCCTTGCCATCGGGGGCTCTGCCAGGGCACAATCGAACGAAAGATAGCACTGTATTTAGTATTGGAGCGGTTATGGCCGATTGCCTGTTCGATCCCGTGGTGCGCATATTCTGGGAAGGTTGGTGCCGCGGCGGGTGGCACGAAGGCCCGCGCCGCATCTACGATTGTCTGCTCGACTACACCTCGGCCGGCCGGTACGTGCGGACGCTGGAGGACGAACGGTACGAGCAGGAGCCGGGCGATCTGGTAATCATTCCGCCGGGCCTGCGCAGCGAAGGCTGGGCGGAAGATACGCAAGGCGCCAAGCGCCATTGCGTGCATTTCTCGTGGACGCGGGACTTCTCGGAACGCAAACCGCCGCTGCAGACGAATGCCGAGGAGGCGTTTCGGACGCTGGAGTCCCACCCCGTGCCTCGCGCCATCGCGCCCCGACTCCCGCTGCGCACGCGGCTGGCGGCGGACGATCCGGAGCGTGACTTGCTGGAACGGCTGCTGCAAGCGCTGCGCGACGGGCGCACGCACGCGCACGTGTTGCTCTGGCCGCTCCTGCGGCTGCTGCTGGAACGAGGCGCGCGGCAGAATCCGGCGCCGCTGCGTGCCGTCCGCGCCGGGGATCGTGCGGCGCTGGCGGTGAAGCACTTTATCGACTCGCACTATTTCGATGCCATCGGTTATGCGCAGTTCTGCGCCGAAGCGCGCATGTCGAAGAGTCATTTGTGCCAGGAGTTCACCCGGGTGGTTGGCCTGGCGCCCAACGCGTACCTTCGCGAAATCCGGCTTCATCAGGCGCGGCTCATGCTGCGGGAGGGACGGCATAGCGTGAAGGAAGTCGCGCATACGGTGGGTATCCGGGACGCCAATTACTTTGCGCGGGCGTTCCGAAAGCGCTTTAAGCAGTCGCCTCGAGAAGGTCGAGCGAGCCCTTCCTAGGGGTGGATGGGGGGCGATAGGCAGCAGCCAGATCGCTTGAAATAAGCCATTTTAGCCTAATCTTTGTATGAATAAGGGATTATATAAACCTGTTAGAAAACCCGCGCATGGTGCTTTCCGTCGTTGTGTATTTCCATGAGCTACCTAAAATTGCGCCCGAAATTGAAGCTTTGGTGGGGGATATCCGGGAGTCATCGGGCATGGCGTTAAGCCTGTTGCCGCAACCCCGATCCGTTAAGGTGCTGGCTGGCCACTTTGACTTTAAAGAAGTGGACACCATCTTTGTCCCGCGCCGCCCCGGTCCCCGAGTCAAGCAAGCCGCCGAACAGCTCGCCGCGGAACTGAAGAACACCTTTCGCCTCGACTACCAGATCAAGCCGTCCTCGACGGTGAAGGATCCTCACGGCCTGCTGATCACGCATCACACGCGCGAAGGCATATTCGTGCGCACGGCGCAGACGCGGCCGCAAGCGTACGAGTTGCTTGCGGCCGGACATTCGCTGACGGTCTCGGCCAGCGACGAAGGCGGATTGCTGGCGGCGGTACAGACCATCCGGCAGCTGCTCCAGGAAGGCACACGCATCCCGGCGCTGAAGATCGAAGACTGGCCGACGGTTCCGTTTCGCTGCATCCACCTCGACCTGAAGGGTCTGACGCCGAATCTCGATGCGCTTAAGGAGTTTCTCGAGCTGGCCGCGCTGTATAAGTACAACGCGGTGCTGGTGGAGTACGAAGATCGCTTCCCATTCCAGTGCCTGCCGGAGATCCGCGGCCCCAACGCCTTCACGCCCGAGACGCTGCAGATCTTCCTCAAGCACGCCGAAGCGCAGGGGCTGGAGATCATCCCGCTCGTGCAGACCTGCGGGCATCTCGAGTACGTCCTGCGGCACCCCAAGTACCGTGCGTACGCCGAGAATCCTGATGTTCCGCAGCAGATTCGAACCGGCTGCCCAAAGGCGCAGAAGCTGGTGCGCGAGATGGTTAAGGAAATTATCGACGCACATCCTCTCGCCAAGTCCATTCATATCGGCGCGGACGAAGCGTGGCAGTTGGGTCAGCATCCGGAATCGAAGGCGGCGTTGGAGAAGGCCGGCGGCAAGGAGCTGCATTTCATCGAGCACGTGGCGCGATATGTCCGGCAGGTGCGCTCGGCCGAGAAGACGCCGATCCTGTGGGACGACATGCTGCGGGAGGCGCCGCCGGAAGTTCTGAAGAAAATGCCCAAGGGCTGCGGGCTGATGTACTGGAAGTACGGTTCCGACGGCGGCCAGTTCCGCCCTGAGATGCTGCCGCAATTGGGCAAGTATCACCACGGCGGCTTCCAGATCTTCGGCGGCTGCGCGATTCGCGGGGCCGAGCAGTTTTACGGCAACATCCCGAATTATCGGCAGCGCATGGACAACGTGGATTGGTGGGTCGAAGCCTGCGAAACGCAGCCCCGGCTGGGCGGTCTGGTGGCCACGAGCTGGGCGCGATTCAATTCGAATTTGACGCCCTGCGATCCGCTGCCCACGGCTTGGCCGACGATGTTGTACGCGGCCGAGCGGATGTGGACAGGACTGGGCTCCAGCCGCGAGTCTTTCGAACGGCGGCTGCTGGTGGGTTTCTACGGCCTGCGCGCGGACAACACGGAGGTAGCGCTGGCGCATTACGGCGTGAGCGATCACCACGCGAAGGAAGCCGCGGAAGTCTTCGGCCGCGCCAAGCGTTCGGCTCGGCGCAACCGCGATGTGCTGGAATTGCTGGAGTTGCTCGCGCAGCTCGACATGCTGGCCGAACGCCGCAAGGTCGAGACCGAGCGGCTGGCGGCGATGCTGCCGCGTCTGGAAGCCGGCACCGCCGACCCCGCGGCGCTGGCGCAGCTTCGCGCCGAACTTCCCGGAGCGCTGCGCGAAGTCGAGCGCCTGCAGCGTGAACTTTCCCGCACACTCCTGAGGCGCTTCGACAAGCAAGAAGTGGACGAATTCATCCAGGACCGATTGTTGATCTGTACGCGCTTCCTGGAATACCTGCAAATGCTCGCCCGCCGTACCTGAGCAAATTCCCGGTTCGTTTTTTCGCCGCGTCCGCTCTTTAGCGGGCCAAGGACGCTTTCATCCGTTCTGCATTCGGATCGCCATTGGCCAGTAACATCTCCAGCAGCGAGTTCCTGAACTGCCCGGCGCGTTCGCGTTGATCGGGCGCGCCGATCAGATTCTTCAGCGCGTGCGGATCGGCTTCGAGATCGTAGAACTCTTCCGGTACGCGGTGCAGGAACAGCTTCACGCGTGCGGCTACCGCGGGATCGGTTTCGGCGGCGCGGCGCATCGCAGCCATCGTCAATCCCACCTAAGATTCGTTCTTGAACTCCTGCTTTCCGCCGGCCCAACCGTTCCAGATGTAGAGGTAGCGGCGGTCTTGCAGCGCGCGCATGGGGAAGTCGATTTGCCCCGAGGTCTGGTCGAATTGGGTGAGCACGCGCTCCCGCCCAGCTTGTTTCTCGCCGCGCAACAGCGGCAAAAAACTTTTGCCGTCGCTGCCGGGAAGCGGGTTCAGGCCCAGTGCCTCCAGAATGGTCGGTGCGAAGTCGAGGCTGGTGATGAAATGCTCGTCGTCCACCAAGCCGGGCTTGACCTGGCCGGGCCAGCGCACCATCCAGGGGCTACGCGTGCTTTGCCGATAGCAGTTGGTTTTGGCGAATGGGAACGCCATGCCGTGATCGCTGGCGAATAAGACTATAGTGCGATCCACCTGCCCGGAATCGTCCAGCGCTTTCAGGACCGCACCGACGGTGGCGTCGAGGCGGTGGACACTCCCGAAGTACTGTGCGACCTCCTTGCGCACATCCGGCAGGTCGGGCAAGAATCCCGGCACCGGTACTTCTTCGGGCTTGAAGGTCTTCGAGGTGGTTTTGCCGGCGATCTTGCGTTTGCCTCCATCGGCTCCCATAAAGGGCCGATGCGGGTCGTGGCTGTTGGCGATCAGGAAGAACGGTTTGCGATCCTCCTGAGTCGATTTCAGGAACTGAGCGGTATAGGTCGCGTACTTTTGCGGATCGCGGCCGTCGCCTAGGTCGTCTTGATCTTTCTTATAGTCCCAGTCGAGCAGGTCGGGATCGCCGTAATGCCCCACCTTGCCCAGAATGCCGGTGCGATACCCCGCTTTTTTCAAGGCCTGCGGCAGGGTGGGCGTCCGGCGAACAAACGAATGAAAGCCCTTCGCGCCGTAATGATGCGGGTAGCGCGCGGTCATTAACATCTGCCTGCACGGTTGGCAGACGGCTTCGGGCGTATGGCTGTGCCCAAAGCGCATTCCTTGCGCGGCGAGGCGGTCCAGATGGGGCGTGATCCCGGGAATCGGGCAACCGTTTACGCCAACCGAATCGAAGTTCAAGTCGTCGGCGGTGATCAGCAGCACGTTGAGTCCGCGAGGCGCAGCAAAAGAACGTGATCCCAAGGTCATCGCCGCCGCTCCTCCCCCTAAGGCCGCCACAAACGAACGTCTTGAAAGGCCTCGACGCATGGCAAGCTCCTGAGATCTTATATCGCCTATCGATAGAATACACCGAGCCATCTGGTATTGCGATGTAAACCGGTTCGGATCGAAGCGAATTACCGGGCAGCGGTGGATTCCAGCCTGCCGCCCCCGAGGCGCCGGACAACCTTAAGGCTTCAGGACCACCTTGGCGCTGTAATACATCCCCGCATCGGCCCGGTCGCCCAAAGTTTCCAGCATGGTGGAGAGTGTGGGCGTGAGCGTGCCGTTAAAGGCTTCTTGGCCATTCCATGTGACGACGACCGGCTTCTTGAAGTCCACCAGCTTCTCGTTGAGATAGACCGTCAGCGTGGTGTCCTGCGCACCGGTTACGACGATTCGGTTGTCTTCCTTCATCTCGGCGCGTACGGAAATCCCGGGCTTGGGATCTTCCAGCCCCAGGTTGTAGAAGCGCTTTTTCCAGGTCACGAGCGGACGCCACAGCACCAACCGCGGGTACGCGGTTCGCGCCTTACCTTTGAAGAAGCCGTCGACGTCAGCGTAGACGGAATCTTCGATGTTATGGCCCATTCCCGGATAGCCCTTAAAGAGTCCCGGATAAGCGCCGGGGTCGCTTTTCTTAAGCGCTTCGTGGTCGTTCCACGCCTGCTTGGCGCTCCCGTAGCGGCTGCCGTCCTTCTCGCCGATAAATACGCCGAACGGCAGCGCGCGATAGTTTTCGAACGTAGCCCCTTTGATCGAACTGCCTCCGGCCAAACTCGCGCATGCCGCATAGCGGTCGGCCTCGATGGCCGCGAAGTACCACGCGCCGTATCCGCCCATGCTGTTGCCCATCAGGTACACCTTGTCGGGGTCGATCTGGAACGAGCGCTGTAAGGCGTCCAGCACGGCGTTTACCGCCTGTGGGCCGGAAGGAATAATCCAAGCGTTGACGGCCTTGTCGTCCACGCAGCGTACGAGCAAGCGCATCCCGGCGGATGAAATCTTCGAAGCCCTGCCGACGCCCCAGTTCCAGGCCATCTCGTTGTCTTTGCTCCCGTCGTGGCCGCCGACATGGCCGCCGCCGTGCAGGTAGATCAGGACTGGCGCGTTGGGGCGCGGCGGATCCATCAGGACGACGCGAACCGGGCCGACGGCGCTTTCGACGGTGGCCACCTGGCGCGTGCCGCCGCCTCCGCCCATCTGCGCGCCGGTGCGGTGCTGGCCTTCCAGATTCGCGAGCATGTCGGTGGGCACGGGCTTCAAGACGGGACCTTGTTTGCGCAGGGCGGCGAGGATTTTGGCGAGCCATCCGGCCGTCGCCGACGGCTGCAGCGCGTCGCGCCCGGCGAGCTCTTGCAGTACGGTAACGCGCGCCGCCTCGTCGCCGGCGGCATAACGATTGACCAGTGCGTCGAGCTGCGATGCGGACAGCGTTGCGGGGGCCTCGCCTTCACCGGCGTGGCCGGGATATCCCAACCACAGCGTCGCGGCCATGCAGAGCGAAATGGATGCGCGCATCTCGGTCTCCTCACTTGCTCTAACTAGATGGATTCCAGCGAATTCCTCGACAAAACGCAAGGCTGCACTTTAGCGCGGAAGGCTGCGATGAGTAATCCTGATCCGACTGGAAGGAAGCAAAGCAGAGCCGCCGGCGGCTCGTCTGGCTCCGAACTCCGGCAACGACTATCATAAGCGAACGCATACGCTGGGATGTCGATACTGCTTTTTGTGCCGTGCGCCCGCCAATCCCTCTGGAATCGGATCGAGCGTTAGCCAACCGGGAGTTTTTACGGAATGTCGAACGTCATCTACCGTGTGAATTGCGGAGGCGGGCAGGCCGTAACCGACGGCTTAGGGCGCGAGTGGAGCGCCGACCGTCTTTTCGCCGAGGGCGATGCGTGGGGCGCTTGCGGCGGAAATACCGTGTTGCGCGAGGCTGCTTTGCCAATCCTATCGCAGCACATGGCGGAGGTGCTGCGCAGCGAGCGCCACGGTCTTGAGGGCTACCGCTTCAGGGTGGAGCCAGGTCGATACACCGTGCGTATATTCGCCGCCGAGACCTTCGAAGGAGATTCGGAGTCGAATCGCGAGTTTGGTGTCTCGATCAACGGCCGGATGATTGCCGAATCGTTTGCGCCGTACCGCATGAGTGGAGGCTTTGCGCGCGCGGCTCGGATCGAAGCGCCCTGCCGCACCGAGGACCCTGAAATCGCAATCCGGTTCCACGGGAAGCGCGCCATCGTGAACGCCATCGAGATCGAGCGCGCGGAAACAGAATGGCCCGTAAGTATCGGCGCAGCCGAAGCGCTTGCCCCGCCCGTGCCGCCGCTTCCACCGCCCGGACCGCGCACCCCGCTGCGCATGCTGTTCATCGGGAACAGCGGCACCTTCTATTGGGACATTCCGAAAACGGTGGCGGCTATGATCAACACCGGCCCATCGAGATGGCAGGTTGAGACGGAGGCCATGACCAGCGGCGGGAAAACCTTTCGCTGGCACTGGGATCGCGATGAGGTGCGCGAGCGGATCAGGTCGGGCGGTTTTGACTACGTGGTGCTGCAAGACGCGACGAAAAGTGCAACCGATAAGCCGGACGAGATGCGCGAGTATGGCGAAAAGCTGATTCGTGCCGTCCGCGAGGCCGGATCGAAGCCGCTTCTCTTTGCTTATTACGGGCCGCTGGGCGCTCCGCCGGAAAAATGGGATCGAACCTTGGCGTTGTACACGGAACTGTCTCGTGCGCATCAGGCCACGCTGGTTCCGACCTTGGTTGCTTTACGGGATGCGATGAGCGAACGCCCCGAAGTGAATTACCATAATCCGGACCGGCATCACAGCGGCATGCACGGCGCGTTTCTAATCGGTTCCTGTTTTTATCGCGTGCTTACCCGAGAAAGTACGGCGGAGCACCCGTTCCCCGCCGTGCTGGGTAATCAGGTTCCGATTCCGCGCGAAATGGCTCGTTTCCTGAGTCGGAAAGCCGACGACGCGTGCGTGCGGCTGCGTCCGTGGTCCGAACTTTCGCAACCCTGAAGCCGGTTAAACGCGGCGCACAATACCATCAGGCGATCCACTCTTTGCGTGAAGCGCTTTTGATGACGCGTTGGCCGCACACGCTCAAACGCGAACCCTTTGCCAGGCACCACGCCGCGAGCCGCCCGTGCCGATCGACTCGAGCGACGGCCAGTTCGGCGTCGGTGGACAGTTCGGGATGGTCCAGCGCTTTGCCGTACGGACAACTGGCGACATAAAGCGTGCCGTGCTTGCCGAGGTTTAGAGCGTGCGCGCTGAAACCTTCGTGCTGCTGGAAGAGCCAGCGCGCGGGCGCGGCGCCGAGGTACGTGGCGGCAGGCGCGGCGGCGAGATCTAAAGTGGGGCGGGTGATCAGGAAGTTGGTGAAGACGCTGGGGCCCTGGATGCGTCGCGTCAATTCCGCAACCCACGGCGCCGGCAGCTTGCGGCCCTCGGGCGTACGCGTGACGCCATACAGATTCGCGAGCCGCTCGTCACGCCAGAACTTCCATTTCGAATCGGCTTCGGCGCCCGGAATCAGGAGCGCGCGGGCCGGGCCTTTCCGAATGCGCACGGCTTGCGCGGCCGCGGGCTTGAGCGGCGCATAGTCCACGCCGCCTTCGAGGTGATAACGTTGCGCATACTGGTGCGGGCGCAGATCCAAGCCTTTGCGCGAAAGCAGATCGACGAAGACGAATCCGATGCCGCGCACGTGGACCAGATAGCGGCGGTGCCGTGTCGGCTCGTACGCGTCGTGCCAGAGTTCGGCCACTTCGATGGGACCGCCGGATTCGAACAAGCCCAACCCGTGGCGCGGCGGATAGCCGCCCCAGCAGCAGCCGTGCCCGAGCGCCGCGAGGGGCTTGAGCGTGTCGTCGTTCATCACCAGGCAGTTGTGGGCGTCGACCGAGTACGGATATCCGCGCGTCTCCTGAGACTCCCAGTTGCGTTTGTCGGTATAAAGCCACGTGGCGGGATCGCCGATCAGCGTGACGCCTTGCGTATGCAGAACGAAGGAGAGCATGTCCCAGTGCGTGTGCCCGTGCGGCATTGAGTCGGTGTAGTGCGATGTGGCGAGATAGTCGGCGTTCGGTGTCCAGCCGGAGCGGAAGAAGGTGTAGCCGCCCTGCGGGTACTGCACGCTTGCCGGATCGGGCAGCGCCTTCGCCTCGGCTTTTGCGGGGCCTCGGCGCGCGGAGAAATACGGCGAAAGGCCAACGCGGGGCGCTTGGCCCGGCTTCCATCTAGAAAAGCGCCGGGTTAACGCCGCGGGCGATTCGAAGCGGAGCGCGCCCGGTTCGAAGCCTAGGGCTCGTGCGAGCGCCGCGAGGCGCGGCGAGATCACAGGCACCGCCAGCGATCCGAAGAGGTAAGCCAGCGAGCCGCCGAACTCGTCGCCGAAATCGGCCAGCACCCCGTCGGGCTTGCAAGCGTGCGCATTGAACTCCACCCAGCGTGCCAGTCGTGCCGTCTGCTCGGCGTCAAAGAGCCGCACGCCGTTCGCCTTCGCGAGCGCCAAAGGGTTCAAGTAGTGAAAGAGAATGTGGTATTGGTACTTGGTGCTGTGCTCCGCATAGCCGCCGTCATCGAAGACATTGCATTTGAAGTGGTGCGCGATGGTGCGGCGGCCCTGCTCGGCCAGCGCGCGCCCGCAGGAGAATTCGGGAAAGAGGGTCCCAAGCACGAACGGTGCGTGCCCGTGGTCGACCAGATGATGGTTGTCGCGGCGCATCGCGTCGCCGACAAAGCGGTAAAATTGCATCGCGTAAAACCAGAATTGTTTGACCAGCCAGAACAGGTCGTCATCCGAGCAGACTCCGGAGGCATGCAGCGCGCCGGAATGCATCACGTCGAGCCAGCGCATGCAGCGGTAGGTGAGCGTAAGCGTCTCGTTGCCTCGGCCCCCGAAGTAGCGGTCGTGGTCTTCATGGAATCCGGGCTCCAAGACGAACGGTACCTGCGCAACGAACGAACGCATCAGTTCGAGGGCCTTGCGCGCGTACTTCGGCTGGCCCGTAAGCGCGAAGGCAGTGCTAAGTTCGGCCGCGAAGGTATGCCGTCCGATGGAGGAGCCGAGGCTGCCCAACCCTTTGACCCAGTCGGGCTCGGAGCGCCTTGCGCCCAGATCTTCGAAATGGAAGTCGGGCCAGGAACTGCGGAATCGATGCTTCAGAATGCCGTCCGCTTTCTTGAGCACATCGCCGCGTCCGTCGATTTCCAGCCAGGCCGTGCCGTGCATGTAAAACGGCCAATGCGGCGCTCGGCGCGTGCGGAAGTGGTGCGCGACGAGCCGGATGGCTTCCGGCAGGTCGTCCGCGTTGCGTGCGGCCGCCAATGCACGCCCGGTGGCGCCGGGCAGCGTGAGATGCTGGACGAATTGCGTATCGCTGACGCGGCGTTGATCTTCGAACGGGACGGATTGCATGCGGGCACTCCTGGGAGGCATACCTTGCTGTACCAAGGACGGTGGAAAGGATCACCTTAGTGTACGTACCCTGGAGGCGCGAGCGTGGCAGTATCCTTCGCGCGAATTGGCTCTGTAGAAGGAGAAATTAAGCGATCGGAGCCGCCGTGGATTCGCCGGGCACCAGCAGGGCGGGCGAGACGACGAGTGGCGGCAGTGCGGCTGCAAGATCGAAGAGCGGTGCGGCCCGATGCAGATCCTCGGCGGCATCGAATACGCGGCGCCCCAGTGCGGGCAAATCGAGATACACGGTGGTGTAGCGGTTGAAGCGATCGGCGGGCTCCACTGCGGTTCGCCCTGCGCGCGATGCGAGCGCCGGCGGTTCGTTCCAGGTTGCGGTAACCACCGAGAGATCCCGGGGGATGCTCCAACCGTATCGGATCAGCGCGTCAAGCAGATGGCTTAAGCCCACTGTGTCGAACGCGAAGAGCGCGGTGGGCCGCTGTTCAGGCGGGGTTTGGTGCCAGACCTTCGCGACACGAGCGGAAGCTTCTTGCGCCGTTTCGCCGCGGCCGTGGCGCAGGGCGGGCAGCCGCCATTCGGGCCGGATCATTCCGCCGTAACGTCCAACCGTGAACTCGAAGCTATGCCGCCGGCCCAGCCAACTTGCTTCGGCTGGCCAGCCGTCGCGGTTGATTTCGTCAGAAACGGCAAAGCGGCGGTGCCCAAGGTCGAGCAGATGCCGCGCGGCCAGCCGGCCGATGGCTTCTTCATCGAACGTTACGCTGGGCAGGCCGAACAGCCGCGCATCCTGGTCCACCGCCAGGATCGGATGCCGCTTGAGCAGCGGATCGGAAAGCGTGACGGCGTCTTCCAGTTCCACCAGCAGCGCGACGTCGAACTCGTTCCACGGTACGCGCGATAACTCCAGCCGGTTACGCGCAGGCGTGGGGTGATGCAGGCGCGGGTTGGTGTGCATGACCACCGTTAAACCGCGGCGTTGCGCTTCCTCGTGGAGCGTCTGGTACAAGCGCATCTGCTTGCGGCGCCACTCTTGTTCGCTGCGGCGCGTGATGAGTCCAACGCGTTTGAGCTTCCGTCGCGCGGAACGTTCCGGCCGGCCGGTGCCCGCGCGAAACCAGCCGCTGCGCGCGCGCGCTTCAATCAGCCCTTCCTGTGCCAGAAGGCTTAAGGCGCGATGGACGGTTGCCTGCCCAACGCCGTGCATGGCGCCCAACGCGCGCTGCGCGGGGAGCGCCTCGCCCGGGCGGTAGCCGGCCGATATCTGGCGCCTCAATTCGGCGGCGAGTTTCTCGAGGATCACGTTGCTGCGGGGCACCGGTGTCCTTTCTGGGTCAGTAATGGATCAAATAGCGTCTGTCGGCTTCCGCCGCAAGACGTATTCTGATTTGAGTCCGGAAATGGACCGGACAACGGGGAGCGAATCATGCGGCATACCCTACTCTGGATGAGCTTGGCCTGTGCGGTGCTGGCGTCCGGTGCGCGCGCGGAAGAAGGCAAGGTGTGCCTGCTGAACAAGCTGCCGCCCAATCCGGCCGTCCCCAAGCGTGGCGAAGGGCGGTTGGGCGCCAACGAATTCTTCAAGCGATTTGAACAGCACGAACTCGAACTAGTGGAGACGAACGTGGTGCCGGGGGGCGATTTTGGAACCGCGCGGCCCGGCGAAGCGATCGGCAACAGTTGGCTGGTGGCGGCCAAAGGTACGGGGCTGGGCATCAATCACAAGTCCGCGCCATGGGCCCAAGCGTTCATCGTCTGCCAAGTGGCATCGGCGGACGGCCCGGTGAAGGAAGTGCTCTTGAAGCCCGATTCCGGTTGCGGTTGCGGCGGAACCAGCGACTGGTCTTGGACGATCCCGTCCAGTGCGCCGCCCGGTA
>BTVV01000088.1:0-25594 GCA_045863855.1 Planctomycetota bacterium
GGCTCCAGAGCGTCGTCCAGGTGTTACCGCGTGCGTCTATGCGGTCCTTGCGGCGCTTGTCGAGCCAGTAGGTGAATGGCTGGGTGGGAGCGGATTGGCTCTTGAGGTCCAAGGGCTCTGGGCTTCGTACGCGAATCCACCGAGTACGCCTACGACTCCGCTGGTCGCGGGTTCAAAAGAGGCGGGTTCCTTCGCGAGCGCCACCATGTGGGGATCTTACCATACCGGCCGTCCCTGCGCCTGTGCTCGGGGCTTGGGCGCCACACTCCACAGGCTCATGGGACGGGCTACACCTATACCGATCCGCCCCTATGCGTACGACACGCTCCTGGCGGGTGCGGGACCAGTTCGACGAGGACGGCTGGCACGAGGAGATTCGCGGCCGCTTCCCGAACAGCCACGAGCGGATGCTGGAGGATTAACGCGCGCGGCGGGGACGGTCTCGGCTGTCCGTCCTCCGCTTGCGGCGCTACGGCCTATTCGACGGCCCCTTCATCCCCTGATCCGCCACGCGACGAGTTTTTGCGTAGGACGCGGTTCCTAATAAATGCATTCCAATAACACACTGCTTCTATGTGCTGCGTTCTAGTTAAAAGAACTCTATTTTGAGGGTCGTGAGGATTCCCCCCTATGATTATTGGTGTTATTTCAAAGATTTCAAAGCCACGACTATTGGGAGGTCGAGCTGCTTTAGCGTTCATTTTTTTGTCATTTTGATGCCAGACCGACCAAGAAATCTAGGAAGGTTCCCCCTACCTTTCGCACATGATCGAGCCCCATCCCTACAAAAGGCACGCTAACGAAAGTAGGGGGTTCGGTGCGCAAATCCAACGCATAGGCTTCACCTCCTCCGCTGGACCCAATCAGAAATAATCCTGGTGCATACTCATCTACTTTGTAGTCACGATTAAACTCCAATAGTTCATGTGCGCTCCAGAACATTACATATGACTTCCCTATGAAGCCCTCACCACCATCTGTATACAAAAGGAACTCAAGATATTCCGACGGCAGACCCCGTCCTAAACCCTCTTGAACCCTATCAATTTCTTCCTTAGATGCATTCCCAACACTTGAAAAATCAGTAAGCAATTCTGGCAATGAAGCCGCCATTACCCACCTCCGTGAGGCAAGGTAAGCCTCTCAATTTCCTTTTGAATGTTATTCCACCAAGGTGTGACTTCGGATCTATGGTAATAGGGAGGAAGTGGCATTTTGTTTCCAATGTCTGTGGGACTTCCGCCCCACTTAACAGGTTGAATTTCATGCACCTCCCAGCCTCGCAACCCTGGATTTTCTGCCCGTAGAGATGCATTCGCAGCATTAGCAGAATCACGGGCCGCTTCATATTCCGCTCCCTGCAAGAGCTTAAACGGACCTTGTGGTCGAGGCAAGTAGCTTGGATACCCTTGCCATCCAAGTTCCGTAATGGAAAATGCGCCTTCAGAGATAGATGGTGCGGACTCTCTAGCGGTTAGCCTTTTCCACGCAGCCTTATATGCCTCAACACTTTCAAACCCTACGGGAGGGCCTGTACGAACAGCTGCGCTTTCTAGCTTGGCTGCCCAATTGATCCCAATACCCTCATAGCCATTTCTAAGTCCTGAAACTGAGAGTGCTCCGCCAATTCCTGCTCGACCAGTATTTAGAATTGTCCGAACAGCTCTCTCTCCACCTGTAAGCCTTCCTCGGTCGTACTGACCTAGATTGTATACATCCTCCCCTTCCAATGCCCCAATGGACAGGGTGTTAAAAAAGGAGTAGGCGGCCACATTGGGGCCGTAGTACCACTTTCCCTGCCTTTCCTGCTCCCGAATTGCACCAAGCCACCGTCCCGAATCCTTGTTTTCGACATCAGCGATCTGAGCGATTTGCTCGGCGCTGTACTCGGCGTGTCGTTCCGCCCTTCGTAGGAGCAATCGAGTCTGGACAACTCTTGTTATCTCATTAAGCCGAGTTTCTGAGTGGGGAGAACTCAATGCCGCGCGGCCAAACTCTCCCCACATGACGAGGTTATGCAGCTGATCGATCCCTTTATCATCAGCTATAAAGTCACCACCTAGTCCACCAAAGATTTCATATCTTCCCTTACCGACATGCCGTCCAATCGGAATCCGTCGAAGCACTTTGCCTGCGTATCCTTCACCGTCAGTCACCACCCAGTAGATTGCATCTTGGTCTCCCGTAGGGTCATTGCGATTACCATAATCAATGTAGTCCAACCCCATCGGATCCCACCGATTAACCGGATCGCTGCCCGCGTAGTTGTACGTGTTCAGCCCGCCGGAGTACCCGATCGGGTCCCACGAGGTGAAGCGGCCTATGCCGGGTGAGTAGTAGCGATTGCGCAGGTAGACTTGGCCGGCGCCTTCATCGTGGAGTTGCCCGCGGTGGCCCGGCGCAGCCGAAGGTAGGGCCCACCCCGCCCACCGTGATGCTCGACTGACGGTTCAGCCGGTCGTAATCGAAGCTCGTGACGTTAGGCCGGTTGGACGTCAGGGCAGGCGCCGCGACGTTTGCTCCACGGTCTCTGTGCCCGCTTCACTTTCCTTCCCGCCTCTTTAGAATATCCTGTGACGGTCTACTTGCTTGAGGACCGTCACCGTGAGCGTGCCCGAACTCATACGCATTCTGTACGTCGAAGACGAACCCGATATCCGCCTGGTCACTGCCATGGCCCTCGAAAAAGTCGCCAAATTCACCCTCAAATCCTGCTCTTCGGGCGCGGAAGCCCTTGCCGCCGCGTCGGACTTTGCGCCCCAGCTCCTGATCCTCGATGTGATGATGCCGGCCCTCGACGGTCCCGCGACCCTCGCCAAGCTGCGCGAACGGCCCGCCACCGCCGATACGCCCGCCATCTTCCTTACCGCCAAATCCCAGGCCCACGAGATCCGGCGGTACCTGGACCTTGGCGCCATCGAGGTCATCGTCAAGCCTTACGAGCCCATGACCCTCGGCACGCGCGTGCGCGAGATCTGGGCGCGCTACCACGGACAGGTGTAGCGGCCCGGACCCATGAGCGTACCGCCGCCCACCAGCCACCTGCGCCACCAGCTACAGGCCGCCGCCGCGCCTCCCGCGCCCGCGCGCCGGCCCATCCTCTACCCGCTCTTGCTCATCGCCGCCGGTGTCGCCGTCTCCGCCGTGGCCTGGTGGTTGATCCGCGAAGACCAACACGATTTGATTCAATCGCGCTTCGAACTGGAAGCCCGCGAGCGCGTCCTCAACATCGAGCGCGAACTGGAAGTGGACATGGGCGCGCTGGAGGCGCTGCGCGCGTTTTACGCGGGTTCGCAAAGCGTCGAGCGGGACGAGTTTAAAGCCTTCTGCGAGGTGCTGCTAAAGAGGTACCGCGGCCTGCGCGCCCTGGAATGGGTGCCGCGCGTCGAACCGGAACACCGGGCGGCGTTCGAAGCTCAAATGCGCCGGGACGGCCTGCCCGAGTTCGCGATTCAAACCATTGGAGCGGACGGCAAGAGCAGGGTTTCCGTGCCGGAAGGTAGAGTGACCTACCCGATCGCCTTTGCCGAGCCCGCGCCCGAGAACGCGGGCGTCCTGGGCGTGAGTTTCGACTTCGAAGCCATTCGCCGCGCCACCTTGGAAGCGGCCCGCGACGAAGGCCGGATCGTCGTATCCGGCCTGACCCATCTCATTCAGGACACCGACGCCAACCCCGCTTTCGTCGCCGTCCAGCCTGTTTACCGGAACGGAACATCGACCGCGACGGTGGAGGAACGGCGTGCGAACTTGGCCGGGTTCCTGGTAGGCGCCTTCGAGTTCCAAAGTTTGTTCGAGCAGGCCTTGGTGCCTTTAAGCATCGTCGGCATCGACTTGAAACTTTTTGAAGGAGGTCCCGGCGGAAATGGGCAGTTGCTCTTCGATCGCCCTTCGCGCAAGCAATCTCCCCGCAGTTCCACCCCCGCGCCGGAAAGCCTCGAATTCTGGTCCGCGCTCGAAGTGCCCGGCCGTACGTGGAGTATCCGCGCCAGTCCTTCCCCGGCGTATACGGTCGAAATTAACCCTTGGCTGTCTTGGATTACGCTGCTCATCGGACTGGTCCTGACCGGCTTGGTGGCCGGACTGCTCGAAAGCCAGTTGACCCGCGCCCGCGAAATCGAGGCCCAGGTTCAGGAACGTTCCCGCGAACTGCGCCGCGTCAACGCCGACCTCCAGGCCATCCTCGATTCGCCCACCTACACCTGCATCACCGCCACCGATGCGCAGGGCCGCTTCACTTTTTGGAACAAGGGGGGCGAACGGCTCTTCGGGTACGCCGCCTCCGAACTGGTGGGGAAGGAAAGCCTCCTCAAGCTCTTCGCCCCGGCGGAATTGTCCGCGCGCTCCAAGGACCTTTCCGGGCGCATGAAGCGCTCCGTCGAAGGGCTGGAAGTCTTAACCCTCCTGGCCGAAACCGGCGTCGTCGACGAACGCGAATGGACCTTCGTGCGCAAGGACGGCCGAGCGTGCTACGTGAACTTGGCGATCTCCGCGATCTTCGGCGAGTCCGGCGAGCTCACCGGCTACCTCGGCGTCGCCCGCGACGTCACGCGCCAGAAACTGGCCGAAGATGCGTTGCGCGAAAGCGAACGCCGCTTGGCCATGGCCATGGAAGGCGCGCGCCTGGCCAGCTTCGACGCCGACGCGGTCGCGCGAAAAGTAAATTCCACGCCCGGGCTGGGGCGCATGCTGGGCTACGCCCACGACGACATCTTCCCCGACTTCGACGCCTGGGCCGCCGGCACGCACCCCGACGATTTCCCGGCCGCGCAGCGCCAGTTCGCCGCGCTCCTGGCCGGCGAAGAACCGTACTTCCAGATCGAACAGCGCTACCGCACCCAGACCGGCGGCTGGAAATGGCTGGCCGCGCGCGGCTCCGTTGTCGAACGCGACTCCGCCGGACGGCCCCGGCGCGTGGCCGGCACCTTTCAGGATATCGACGACCGCAAACGCGCCGAGCGGCTCAAGGACGAGTTTGTCTCCGTCGTCAGCCACGAACTGCGCACGCCGCTCACCGCGATCCGCGGCTCTTTGGGGCTTTTGGACGGCGGAGCCGCCGGCGCGCTCCCCGCCGAAGCCGCCCAGATGCTCCAACTGGCCTTGCGCAACACCGAACGCCTCGCGCGGCTCATCAACGATATTCTCGACAGCGAACGCATCGAGGCCGGCAAGATCGTCTTCGACCTGCGGCCCGTCGACCTCGGCAGCCTCATCGCCCAGGCCCTCGAACAGAACCGGCCGTTCGCGCAGCAGTTCGACGTGCGCCTGGAAGGGCGCGACCTGGAGCGCGTGCCGGTCGTGCAGGCCGACGCCGAACGCCTCATTCAGGTGCTCACCAACCTGATCTCCAACGCGGTCAAGTATTCGCCTTCCGGGCAGGCGGTGGAAGTCGCCGTAAGTGTCGACGGCGCCAAGGCCCGGGTTTCCGTCGCCGACCGCGGACCGGGCATCCCGGAGGAATTCCGCGCGCGCATCTTCGAACGCTTCAGCCAGGCCGACGCCACCACGACGCGCAAGCAGGCCGGTTCGGGGCTGGGCCTGGCCATCAGCAAAGCGATCGTCGAACGCATGGGCGGGCGCATCGGCTTCGATTCCGAACCCGGCGTGCGCACGGCCTTCTGGTTCGAACTCCCCGTCGTCGCCGATCTTCCCAAGCTCTCGCTGGCCCCCTCCGAAGGCACGCTGCGAGGCAGGCGCATCCTGGTCTGCGAGGACGACACCGACGTCGCCTCGCTCTTGCGCCTCGTCTTCGAACGCGAAGGCGCCGCCGTGGACGTCTGCCGCAGCACCGCCGAAGCGCGCACCTTGCTCGAAAGCCAGACCTACGACGCCCTCTCGCTGGACCTGATCCTGCCCGGGGAAGACGGGACGCAGCTCTTCGAAGAGCTGCGCGCCCATCCGCGCACGCGCGAACTGCCGGTGGTGGTCGTCAGCGGCGTGGCCGACGAGCGCCGCAAGGTGCTCAACGGCGGCGCCGTCGGCGTGCTGGATTGGATCAAAAAGCCCATCGATACGCGCCGCCTGATCGATGCGGTCCGGCGCGCCGTGCGCCCCGACGGCCACGTAGGCCCCTGGCGCGTGCTTTACGTCGAAGACGAACCCGAACTGATCTCCCTGGTCGCCAGCCTGCTCAACAAAACCGCCTCCGTCGTGCCGGCCAAGACCGTCGCCGAAGCCCGCCGCCTGCTCAAGGAATCCTCCTACGACCTCCTCCTGCTCGACGTGGGGCTCCCCGACGGCTCCGGGCTCGACCTGCTGGGTGACTTGCCCCATACCCCCAACCGCGCCGTGCCCGTCCTGGTCTTCACCGCCAACGAACTGACCGCCGACCGTGCGCGACAAGTCAGCGCTGCTCTGATTAAGTCCAAGACCTCCCACGAAGACCTGCTGGCCACCATCACCCGCCTGCTGAAATAAAAAAGGCTCCTCAACCGGATAGCGGCGCGGCGTGGCGCCTTGGAAAGCCCGCCGCCCGACCCATCCGATCAAGGAGCCCAACCTAAAGCCACGAACGGCTGCCTGTTACATACGTGCGCTCGTATTCGGCATCGGTCATCTTCAAATACCGCACGCCTTCCACGATCCCCACCACCCAGCCCAATCCAAAGAAGCACGACAACAACACATGCACCAACCCTGGAATCAGCCGCGCCATGTAAAATTTGTGCACGCCCAGCCCACCCAATCCCAACGCCAAAATCGCCGCCGGTACGCGCCGGTGAGGATGATTTCGAGACATCAGCATGGCCATCCCCAGTTACCTTTCATCACGGTCTTCCCTTTTCGTTTGCCCTCAAGTGCACACAGGGTGCCAAACTCGAATGTCTCCTTTACAGGGGCGCTTAGGTGTGCCAAATGAAGGCAGGGTAACGGGTAAGGGAGATGAAAAAGGCTGCCGCTTGATCTTCCCAGATTGATAGTTCGGATGCGCTACCCGCAGCGTATAGAGTTACCTAATTAGGAACGTTAGGGGATCGCCATGGTCACCGGGAGGTACGCGCAAGCAGCCGAACACCTTCGCGCGCATCCAGAGCGCTGGCTGGTGACCGGTGTGGCGGGCTTCATCGGCAGCGGGATTCTGCGGCAGCTCTTGGATTTGAATCAGGAGGTCGTGGGGCTCGATAATTTCGCCACGGGCCGGCGCGAGAACCTGGAAGACGTGCGCGCTCGAGTGAGCGAGGCGGCGTGGAAGCGGTTCGAACTCCGGGCCGGAGACATCGTGCAACCGTCCGATTGCCTGCACGCGTGCCAAGGCGTGCGCTACGTACTGCATCAAGCGGCCTTGGGCTCGGTGCCGCGTTCACTTCAAAACCCGCAAGCCACGCACGAAGCGAACGCCACCGGCACCTTGAACGTGCTGCACGCGGCGCGCGAAGCCGGCGTGCGGCGCGTGGTCTATGCGTCCAGCAGTTCCGTTTACGGAGACTCGGCCGAGCTTCCACGCGTCGAGGCGCGCTTGGGCTTGCCGCTTTCGCCGTATGCCGCCTCGAAGCGCGCCTGCGAGCTTTACGCGAGTTCGTTCACGCGAGCGCTGGGTTTGCCGACGGTGGGCTTGCGTTATTTCAACGTGTTCGGCCCGCGGCAGAATCCCGACGGCCCGTACGCGGCGGTGATTCCGCGCTGGATCGCCCATCTGCTCGCCGGTCGCCCGTGCACGATTTACGGCGACGGCCAGTCCAGCCGCGACTTCTGCTACTTGGAGAACGCGGTGCAAGCCAATCTGCTTGCGGCGATGGCCAACGAGGACGCGGTCGCGGGCGATTGTTTTAACGTCGGCAGCGGAGAAGAGTTGAGTTTACTGGAGTTGCATGCGTCTCTCGTGGAGGCGCTGCAAGCGGCGCGGCCTGGGTTGGCGCCGCCGGCGCCGCGGTTCGAGGCCTTCCGCGCGGGCGACGTGGCGCATTCGCGGGCCGATCTGAGCCGTGCACAGGAACGGTTGGGGTATTTCCCCGGCGTATCGATACGCGCCGGCTTGAAGGCCGCGGTGGACTGGTACGTCCGGGAGCGCATGGGGTAGGCTGTATGTAGAGGCCGAATTCCGGCATGCTGCGGACGGGGCATGGGAGCGATTGGGCGATGGCATTCGGCGCGACGTGCGACCGCTGCGGCGGCGATCTGCTGGGCTCCGACGTGCGTTACACGGTGAATCTGGATATCGCCCAGGCGTTCGACCCTATGGAAGTGGCGCCGGCCGAGCAGCGGCGCGAGATGCGCGGTGAACTGGAAGCCGCGATCCGTACACTGGAGGCGCTTCCGGCCTCCGAAGTGCAGCGCTTGTCGGACGAAAGCTATGCATCCTTTCGCTTCGACTTGTGCCCGGGCTGCGCGGCGGCGCTGCGCGATGAGGCCAAGGCCTGTTTCCGCGGACGCCAAATGCCTCGGCCACCGCAAGCCGGCGAAACCGCCAACTAGCGGAATCGGTGTACACAAGTTGAAGCAGCGTACATTCTTGCCGCAAATAGGACCCAGGCTCGACTTACCTAAGACAGCGTTTGGAAAAGGTTTAGCCGCACATGGAAATCGTCTATTGCCGTTGTGGTAAGCGTATTACTCAAGAAGAGTTACCCCAAGCCCGGCAGTTGGAAGGGGTTTGGTATTGTGCGGGTTGCGTGGCCCAGTCACCTACGGGCGACCAGGAAGCCGTGACTGCACAAGGGCGTGGCCGTTCGACCGCTAAATCGTCCAAACCGCCCACCAGCGCGCACCAGACGCGGCGCGGGCAGGTTGCCGCTTCGCGGCCGGTCGGCGCGCCAAGCGCCCAATCCGGTTCGCCGGTCCCCTTCGTGCTTTTAGGAGTGGGCGTACTGGTTTTTGGCATTGGCGTGGCGATTTTCTTCTCCGGCGGCAAACCGGCGGAAGATCCGGCGCGAGCGCACGCACCTGAAGGCACGGCCGAAACCGTCAAGAGCGAATCCACACAGGCCTCCCCCACCGGTACGCAGGCCAAATCGGCATCTACCCCGTCCCCGGTCCCGGCCGCGACTACGCCAGCGCCGCCGGCTAGCACGCCGAGTCCTCCGGCGGTGGCGCCAGCGACCTTTCGCCCGCCGACGGTGAGCGAGACGGAAGCACAGTCGAAGTTCAATCCGTTGCGCGACCGTTTTGCACGCGCTCGGCAGGCCAACGATCTTAAAGAAATGGGTTCCGTGGTCAGCGAACTAGGGCTCATCACGCGCGATTACGACGGGACCGAGACGTCCAAGGCGGCGATGGATCTGATTAAGATCCACAAGGAACTGCGCGCGACGGAGGACTACAATACGCAATGCGCGGCGCCGTTCCGCGAAGCGACGGCGAAAGCGACGCGCCTGAACGAGGATCTAGACGACATCCTCGACCGGGTGTTGAAGTTCGGCCGCAGCCGCAAAGATACCGAAGCGGGAACGAAGGCGCTGGATCTGGTCAAAAACTGGCGCGAACAGTCCGCTCAACAGTGGTGGGACCGCCTAAAGGGCAAATTGGAGAGCGACGAGCCCAAGCAGGCGGCGCTGGTCGAGGCCGGGATCTTGAACCGCGAGTTTTCGGGTACGCCCGGAGCGGGTGAAGCGGTCAAGCAATTCCGGGTGATCCATCAGAAGCTGCTCGACAAGCAAGGCCCTTCCGCCTGGCTGCATATGCTAAAAGACGTGGTCCTGGCGCCGGGTACGCGCGAATTGCGCGGCGCAATTCAGGCCATTCACACCTACAAAGGCGCACAGATCGCGCCGCCCGATGCGCGGCTGGACGAATTGCAGGCCGAAGCGTACAAGGCGCTGATGCAGTCCTTGGCTCCGCGCGACCGTTCGAAGGAACTCTTCAAAATTCCCCAGGCGCACCGGTTGGGCGAATGCTTCAGCCCCCTCGATGGCTCCCAGCTCAAGAAGGAAAAGGAAGGAGAGACGCAGGTAGCCGCGGTTACCTCCAAGGCCGGCCAGGCCGGGATTCAAATATTGTATCCGACCAGTTTTGCCGAAGAGCAGGCGATCTTTAAGGTGGAGTTCAAGTCGAACGGCTTGAAGCGAGTTTTCCTGCGTCTATTCAGCAGCACGCACCAGCAAGTCTTCGAGCATGAACTGAAAGACCCAAAGGGGAGCGCCTGGAATACCGCCACGGTGGAGTTGTCCAAGGTCAAGCACGACGGGTTGACGCTGCGCAACGCCTGGATCGGGCTTTTGATCCTGGAAGGCGAAAAGTCCGATCCGAGCAAAGAGGACGCGTCGCTCTTGATCAAGTCCGTTGAGCTAACGTCCGGCCGAAAGTAGGGTTGCAGAAGTTTATGCGGCTCAGCGCGAGCCCTTTCCTAGCGTTCCCATCGAGACTTCCGGCGAGTATAGTAGGGCGCTTTCCCCAAGCCGCCGCGAGCGAATGCGGGCGGATAGAAATGGTTGCGAGAGGAGCTGTTCATGCGCCGGTTGAGTGTGTTCGTTGGGATGGTGTCGGCCGGGATGCTTGCGCTGATGGCGTGGACGGCGCAGGCGGCGGGCGAAGCGGAAGCTCCGGCGGCCGAGGCCGCTCCTGCGCGCGGCGGCCTGTACGTCGACCCGTACAAGAATCCACTCTATGCGACTCTGAACGCCTTCCTGATGGGCGCTCCGGATATCGCGGGCGAACAGAAGATCAAGCTCGAGGTGGAAGGTTTCAAAGGCAAGCTGGAGGTCCGCGCGCTCTTGCAGGACAAGCCCGCGCCGCTGGCGGTGGTGCTGCTGGGCGGGGACGGAAAGTCGGCGTGGCCGCTGGGCCGGCTCTTCCCGTACTGGATTAACGAAGGCCTGCATTGGAACGTGCTTTACTTTGACGCGACGTTTCGTCCGAACATGGTCAAGGATCTGCGCACGGGCGTGACCGGCAACTTCGACCACGAATGCGAAAACATCTCGAAGATCGTCGCGGCGTTCCTGAAGCACAAGGAAGTGCAGGGCAAGGTGACGGATGTGGGTGTAGTGGGCTACAGCCTGGGGGCGACGCAGGCGATGGTTCTCGCGCGCATGGCCGCCGACGGGAAGTTGCCGTTCGAGCTGAAGGCCGCGCTGGGATTCTCGCCGCCGGTGCGCTTGCAGCACACCGCGCGGATTCTGGACAACTTCTACAAGATGGACCGCTTCAAATTCACGCGCGTCGAGATGGGCCTGGCGATCATGAATCACGATCCGGTGGAGCCGGGCCAAGCGATCCCGTTCGACGACGATTTCATGCGCGCGGGCATCGGGACGGTGATCCGCGACGAGTTCACCGAGATCGTGGACCAGAACGACTACCTCTTCCGCCTGAAGCATATTCCGTTCCAGGAAGACCTCCCGGCCGGCCAGAACCGCAACGAGATGGCGCGGGCCTGGGGTTTCACGCGCTTCATGGAAGAGATGTGCTTCCCGTACTGGCAAAAGAAGGGCGCGTTTAAAACGGTCGACGAAATGTGGGCCGTAGGCGATATGACGCGCGTGATGACGAAGCTCCCGCCGTACGCCCGCGCCGTAGTCTGCAAGGACGATCCGTTCTGCGAACCCGGCGACGTGGACGCGCTGGTCGCCGCGGTGGATGCGAAGCATCTCGTGCTGCCCGAGACGGGCGGCCATTTGGGTTACTTCGGTTCGCGCTGGTGCTTCGACCAGCTCGCGACGATGTTCCGGACGCGCTGACGGTTCGAGCAGGCAGATCTCCTGTTGTCCGGGCCGTGCGTTGTCCGGCCCGTTGCCCCGCCGGACTTCAATCCCCACCACTAAGGAGCATCCCATGGCTCGCCGCGCCTTCGAGGTATTAACGGGACTCACGCCGCACGGGGTGATCCAGGTCGATGCTGGCGGTTTGGCCGCAGCTATATTGACCGGGCGCTGCGTGCACGCCGGCCGGATCGAAGCCCGCGTCATGCAGGGCAAGGACGAACGGCTCGGCTGGCGCGAGATCGCCACGACGCCTGGGGGAGAAGAGCCGTTTCGCGGGACGCTGGGGGGCCTTCCGGCAGGCGGCCCGTACAACGTTGAATTACGGGTGATGGGCGAAAACGCGGCCGAACTGGGCGGTACGCAGGTCAAGCAGGTTTACGCCGGCGATCTGTGGGTGCTGGCCGGTCAGTCGAACATGCAGGGCATCGGCGATCTGGACGAACGTGTGGAGACGCCGCATAAGAGCGTGAAGTGCTACGCGATGCGCGAAGAATGGGAGACGGCGACGGAGCCGCTGCACCCGCTGATCGAGTCGATCGATCCGGTGCATTGGAGCTGTACGCCCGAGGACCGTCCGCGGCTGGTGGAGGAAGCGCGCAAAACGCGCACCAAAGGCGCGGGGTTGGGAATCACCTTTGGGAAGGAACTCGTCAAGCGCCGCGGTTACCCGATCGGCCTGATTCCGTGCGCGCACGGCGGGACTTCGATGAATCAGTGGAGTCCCGACAAGAAGGGCGAAGGCGGGCGTTCGCTGTACGGGAGCTTGCTGCGCCGCGTGGCGGCGTGCGGCGGAAAGGTGAAAGGCGTGCTCTGGTATCAGGGCGAAAGCGAATGCGGTCCGCAGTCGGTGGCGGTCTTCGCCGAGAAGTTCGCGAAGCTTGTCGCCGCGCTGCGCGAAGATTTGCAGGCTCCCGATCTGCCATTCCTGTATGTGCAGATCGGGCGTTTCGTGCGCGACGGCGTGGACGGCGCGAGCTGGAACGCGATTCGCGAACTGCAGCGCCAGGCGGAGTCGTCCATTCCGAATGCGGGCATGGTTTCGGCCATCGATCTGCCCCTGGACGATGCGATTCACATCAGCACCGACGGATTGAAGCGGCTGGGCAAGCGCATGGCCGATGCGGCCTGCCGTTCGGTATACGGCGAGGCGGGGATCGAGACCGGTCCGCGGTTGAAAGAGGCGTACTTCTCGAATTCCGCGCGCACGCGCTTGAAGCTCGTCTACGAAGGCGTGCACGAAAAGCTGGTTTCGCCGCGCCGCGTCGGCGGCTTCTCGATTCACGACGCTTCCGAAAAGCCGATTCTGGCGATCTTCGACAGTTACGTCGAGCCCGCGCAGCCTTGTGCGGTGACGCTCAAGCTGGAACCCGCACCGCCGCCGGGCGCGGCGCTGTACTACGGAGCGGGCGTGGAGAGTTTCGCGACCCTGACCGATGCGCGCGATCATGCCGCGTTTGCGTTCGGGCCGCTGAAGTTGGACGGCGTGCCGGTTCGGGAAGGGTAAGTCGCGGTTACTCGGGTTCGGCGCCGGGGCCTTTGCCGGCCACTACGTCGTCGATGGTCTGGATGACCTTCTTGAACTCTTCGAGCACCTTCTGCATGGCCGCGGCGTCGCCCCGATGAAAGGTACGGCCTTGCATACGGTCGTTTCCGTTCAGGAAGAGAATCAGGGGGCTGGACTCGAACTCGCGGCTGAGCCGGAAATTCTTGTTGTTGCTCTCGGCCGAGAAGATCCCGCCGCGTTCGAGGTTCGAAGCGGCGAGCGATTCGAGTTCCTGCAGCAGCGCTTTGGCGCCTTCGTGGTCGGTCAGGTACGCGGCGGCGGTGTAGCCGCGGTCGTTGCCGTAAAACTGGAGCCGCACCTTCTTGCCGTCGGGCGTGGTGTAGCCGTTCAACACATCGCCTTCGAAGACGGTGTTGCCGGAACCGGTCGCCGCCGGAAAAGCCTTGAACGCCATGTCTGGTACTCCGCGAGCTAGGTGTCCGTAGAAGGCCTATAGGTATATCCTGGCGGCGGGGCTTGGCTAGCGGAGGCAATGGGATTGCGTAAGCGCAGGCCGCTGATCGTGGACACCGACCCGGGGTTGGACGACGCGCTGGCTTTGGCTGTCTGCGCCGGTTCGCCGGAGTTGGACTGGCGCGCGGCGCTGGCGGTGGGCGGGAACGTTCCGCTCGCGCGCACCTTTGCGAACCTGCGTGCGCTGCTCGCGCTGCTGGACCGCCCGGAGGTGCCGGCGGGGCGCGGGCTGGAACCGCGCCGAGGACTGCATGCGCCGGAGGTTCACGGCGGCGACGGATTGGGCGGGTATGCCTCCCGTTTGCCCCGCGCGTCCGGCCGAACCGAGGCGTGGCGAGTGCTTTTGCGTACGGCGTTGCGCGCCGTACCGGACGCGTCCGTCGAACTGCTCACGCTGGGCCCGCTTACTAATCTGGCGGCCTTTCTGGACCGCGACGATGCGCTGCTACGCCAAAAGGTTCGCCGGCTTACGCTCATGGGCGGCGCGCTCTTCGATGCCGGCAACGTCGCGCCGCAGATCGAGTTCAATATCGCTTGCGATCCGCGCGCGGCGCGCGCGGTGCTTCGAAGCGGGGTGCCGCAGCGCTGGGTGCCGCTGGACGTGACGCATCGCGTAACCTTTGGCCTTGCGGAAGCGCGAAAACTGGAACGCTTGCGTACGCCGCGCGCTCGCGCGCTGGCGCATTTCGTCCGCGCGCTGGTGGTATTTCAGGACGGGATCGGTCCGGCGCCGCGATCCGGATTCGGCGCGCCGTTTCCCAAGGCTGGCTCAACCGGTGGGCATACCTTTATTCACGACGCGTTGGCGGCCTGCTCGATCCTGCGCCCCGAATTCTTTACGTGGCGGCGTATGGCGCTGGAGACCGTCGAAGCGGGCCGTGCCGCGGGTCTATGGGTTTCGGATCGCCGGCCCACGAGACGCGTGGCGGCCTTGGGCTGGCCCGTGGTTGAAGTGGCGCTGGACGTCCAAAGCTCGGCCGCTCGAAGTTGGATTCTGGAACGAATCTTGAAGAGCTGCACCTGATATTGCCCCAATGCGCTGGTGCAACCCGGGTTTAGAAGTGCGGATGGAGGTTCGTGGAGTGCTGTAAAGTGGGTCTGTGCGTTGCCTTGGTAATTCGCACCGGATAACGTATCTTAAAGCTACGGATGAGCCGGTCGCGTGGGGTGCGTAAGGGGAAGCGCGGCGTGGTCTCTGCGGCGTCGCGGCCCGGTTCTTTACGAACCGCGGTTACGGCTATGCGTTAAGACGAAAGGCCCACATGGCGGTGCAACCAGGATTCTCGATCGTCTTTTTGGGCCGTTTTCCGGGCAAGGACCGGGCGGTAGCGCAGGCATTGGCTCAGGCTTTCGGCCGCGACGACAACTGGGGTCTGCAGATCGTCGGCGCTTCGCCGATCCATGTGTTGACGGGATTGACGGCTCCGCAGGCACAAGCGATTTACGAAGCGCTGGTGGAAGTGGAAAAGGTTGGCTGCCGCTTCAAGATCGTCGATCATTTGGATCCCGCGCTTCCGCTGGTGAACCAACCCGCGGACTGCAAGATATTCGGCCGGACGGTCGGCAGCTTCGGGATGATCGCGCGCCCTCGTTCGAGCACCAGCGCGAACGCGATCGCGGTCACCGAAGTGGTTTTGCCTTGCCCGTATACGGGCCAGCCGATGGTCCTGAAGTTGATCTTGTCGCGAGCCGACGAAGGCGGCGCACCGCAACTGGGCGTATCCGCGGCGCCCGCGCGCGGCGCGACGCCGGTGCCGGGTTCCACGGCGGTGCCGACTCGCGGTCCAGCGGCGCCGATTCCGATTCCGATTCCCAAGCCGGCGGCCGCGCAAGGCGCGACGCCGGTTCCGATCCCGCTGCCCGCGGCGACGCCGATTCCGCTGCCCGCGGCGAGCGCCACGCCGGTTTCGTCGCCGGCTGCGGGCCGCCCGAGCGCGCCGGGGCGTCCGGGTCCGCGCAACGATGCGGCGGCGCTGGAACCCATCGACGTCGAACTGGAAGAACTTCATCCGGCCCGTCCGGAGACGCCCAGCAGCGTGATTCCGCTGCCCGAAGTGCCTGTGGTGGAAAGCATGCCCATGCCGATGCCGGCGGCGCATGCGAGCACTTCCGCTTCGCTGGCCGGGCCGCAAGACCCGCGCATCAAGGGGCCGATGGCGCTCGAGGATTTCGAAGCGGGACTCAAGATGGGGCCGTCCGATGTGGCGCCCGCACCGTCGGGGCCGGACATCCAGCCGGGAGCGCGTCAGGCGCCCGCGCGGAGTCCGGGCATGGCGCGCACGCGGCAGCCTTCGCCGCAGGTGCCGATGCCGCAAGCGGCCGCCGCGCCGGAACTGGAACCCATCGACGACGACCCGGACTCGCTCTGCAGCATTTTCATCAGCCGCACCAGCAAGCCGGAGGTCCACGAACTCGTCGCGGAGATCCAGGGCATCACCACCGAGGAAGCGCAGCGGCATTGCCAGAAGGCCGTGGTGCCGATCGTGAAGAACATCCCCGTCGCCGAAGCCGACGCGATCCGCCAGCGCTTCAAAGAGATCAACGTGAATCCGCGCGTGGTGGTGAAGCGCTAATCGAATCATGAGTCCGGCGTTCGAGTACCTCCGCCGGCTCCTCCAAACCCGCTTGGACGTGATGCACGCGCAGGCGCTTGCCTGCGGCGGCGGTTTTCGCACGGCAGAACTTGTGGTGCCCACCCCGCGCCTGCTGCTCGCGCGCGCCGGCGCAGCGCGCTACGCGGTGGAAGGCCGTACGTTTCGTTTCGCGGCCGGCATGCTGCTGTGGGTTCCGGCCGGCGTGAGGCGCGGCTGGCACGTTCCGCGCGGCGGGCGCTTTTCCATGGCCTGGGTGGAGTACGCCGCGCTGGGACTGGGCCCCGCTTCGCGCCTGGAGCCCTATCTGCTGCGGCGTTCGGCGGACGCGGACTTGGACGCGGCTAGTCTGGCGCGGTTGCAGGATCTGGCCACGCGCGGCGGCGCGGCCCTGCAGGCCGAAGGCGAATTGAAGGCGCTGCTGGCGCGGTTCTTCTCGGGCTTCGGCGCGCGCATACGCAGGACAGGCAAGGAGCCCGCGGTTCGGCGAGGCGGCTCCGGCGCGCAGGGCATCGAGCGCGCGGTGGCGTGGCTGGGCGAACATTTCCGCGAGCCGGATGCGCTGGAGGGTTTGCCGGATCGCGCGGACCTGAGCGCCAATCACTTCCGGCTGCTCTTCAAGCGCCAGACGGGGCTGAGCGCGCAGCGCTACATCCTGACGCTGCGGATGCGCGCGGCGCGTAGCTTCCTGCAGGAGACGGACCTGGCGGTGAAGCAGGTGGCTCAAGCGGTGGGCTACCGCGATCCGCTCTATTTTTCGCGCCTGTACCGCGGATTCTGGAAACGCTGGCCAACGGAAGATCGTGCGTTTTCTCCATAAGATCGTGCATCGCCTCCATAGCTAACCCTCTACCCGGGAAGGTATCTTGAGGGACGTAAGCGAAACGCATCGGTTTCGCGACGTTTCCTCCATCGACCGGGAGCTACCTCATGTCCGCGCAGAACCGACCGCACACGCCGAACATCCTGCCCGCGCCGCGTCCGCTGCCGCGTTTTCTTCCCGATACGCCGCGTGAATCGGCCAGCATCGCCGAACCCGCCCGGCGCGTCTCGGTGCTGGCCGAATGCGACGTGGCCGTCCTGGGCGGCGGTCCGGCCGGAGTCTGCGCCGCGGTAGCCGCGGCGCGTTCCGGTGCGCGCACGATCATTGTCGAGCGCCACGCGTACTTCGGCGGCATGGCCACCGCCGCGAACGTGAACATCTGGCATTCGCTCTGGTCGCAGACCTTCGAGCAGCAGGTGATCGGCGGGCTGGCGCAGGAGATCCTCGACCGGCTCGAAGCCATCGGCGCTATGCGCAACAACCGCCCCGACGGGCGAGGGATGTACACCATCTGCAGCGAGAGCACCAAACTCTGCTACGACGACATGATCGTGGGCTCGGGCGTGCGCGTGCTCCTGCATGCGTGGTTGGCCGGCGCGGCTACCGACGAGTACGGAAACATCACGGCCGCGATTCTGGAGACGAAATCCGGGCGCGGGGCGTTGCGCGCGAAGGTCTTCATCGACGCCACGGGCGACGCGGACCTCTGCGCGCGCGCCGGTGCGCCGACGAACGTCGGGGACGCCGCGGGACTGTGCCAGCCGCCGAGCCTGTGCTTTCGCGTGGGCGGGATCGACTTCAAAAAAGCCGAGGACGCGGGCGTTAACACGCGCACCATCCAAGCCGAGCTCTTCAAAGGCACCATGGATTACAACGGCGGAAAGTATCCCACCTTCCTGTGGGGCACCAAGAGCGTCTGGCGCAAGGACGAGTACATGTTCGCGGGCGTGCGCGTGCCCGGCGTGGTCTGCTCCAAGTGGGACGACTTCACGCGCGCGGAGATCGAAGGGCGATACCAGTTACGCTGGGTGATGGAGAATCTGCGGCGCTTCCCCGGCTACGAGAACTGCAGCCTGGTGGACATCGGGGCGCAGATCGGCGTGCGCGAGACGCGACGCATCGAAGGCGAATACACCGTCCAAGAGCACGAACTGCTCGAAGGGTACCGCTTCCACGACACCATCGCGCAGGGCACGTATCCGGTGGACATCCACAATCCCACCGGGCCGGGGATCGTTTTCCGCAAACTCGACGGCACCGAATACGAAGTGCAGGGGGACGGGACGGGCATCGGCCGGCGTTGGGACGGACAGCCCGAAGGCGCGCCGAAGAAGACCACGCCGTGCTACTGCGTGCCTTACCGGTCGCTGATTCCGAAAGGTCTGAAGAACGTGCTGGCGGCGGGGCGCTGCATCTCCGCGACGCACGAAGCGGCCGGCGCGCTGCGGGTGATGATCAACGCGATGTCCTTCGGACATGCGGCGGGCGCGGCGGCGGCTCAAGCGGTGGCCCGCCACGGCGGCGCGGTGCGGGAGGTGGATGCCGCGGCGCTGCGCGAACACCTGATCCGCGACGGCGTGCCTTTGCTCCCCGTCGAACAGCCGGTCGGCGCGGCCGGATAATGCCGCGGGCTATTTCTTCTTCGCCGCGGACTGGACTTCTTCGATGGCGGTCTTGAGGCGGGCGGCGAGGGCGTCGTCGAGTACGCTGGAAAAGCGCTTCTGGATCGTCGCCGATTCGTCCACCTTGCCGGCTTGCCCCAGGATTCGGAGATACGCCTCCATTTGCTCCAGGATGACGAGCTGATTTTCGCGGCGGCGGTCGCGGTTCAGGCAGGCGACAAAACTCTTGGCGGCCTGCTCGTAGTCGTTGAGCTGGGTGGCGTAGAAGAGCCCTTCGGTGAGCAAGATGTGGGCTTCGATCTGCTGGCGCGGACTCCCGGGCTCCTGGGGTGGCCAGGCACTGAGGCGCTTGCGCGCGTCGTCGAAGCGCGCATGCGCGAGCAGCGCTTCGATGGCATGGTACGCATCCTCTCGATTCGGGGGCACGGCGGCCGAACCTTCGGCCTTGGGCATGCCTTGCAGCACCGCGTCGAGCTTCTCGACGTAAGGCAAGCTCTCGAAGCGCGCATCCTCGTGCGCCATGAGCTGAATGCGCCAGCGCAGCGAGCGCGGATCCTCCGGCGCGAGTTGCTCAAGTTTTGCGATCGTCTCCGCCAGCTTTTCGCGCTGCCCAAGGTTGTGCAGGCGTCCGGCCCGCGCCAGGAATGTCATGTATTCCGCCGCTTGAGCGGCTTCCAGAACTTTGTGCGCGGTACCGGGCAGATCTTTAAGTTCGAGCAACCGCTCGCGCATGCGGCGGACCGTGCCCGGCGTCTTCTCGCCGGCTTCCAGCGGAGCCAATGCGGCCAAGGCTTCCTCGAACCGTCCATTCCAGCCGAGCCATTCGGCTTCGAGCAGCGCGCGCTGATCGGCGGGCCAGGCGTCTTTGGCCGCTTCGAGCGCGGCCTTGGCGTCGTCCGGCTTGTTCAGGTTCAGCAGCGTGCGAAAGCGCCAAGCCTGCGCTTCGGGCGCGGCGGGAAGCTTGGCGAGAAACGCATCCGCGGCTTCCAGGGCGGCGGGCAGGTCGTCGGAGGCCGTGGCGATGGCGCAGCGCAGCGCCCAGGCGCCGGCGTGGAGCGGATCGATCTCCAGCGCGCGGTCGGCATGCTGCTTCGCGGGCAGCGGGGCACGATTCGCGAGGTACAGTTCGGCGAGCAGCGTGTGAGCGCCAGGATGTCCGGGCATCAAGGCCGCCGCGCGCGCGGCGGCTTCGAGCGCCGGACCGTGCGCGCCGGTGGCTTGCAGACGCCGCGCACGGCTCATGTTCGCCGGACCGAAGTGCGGAGAGCGCTTAAGCGCTTCGTCCAGCATCTTGAGCCCGAAATCGTTCGCTTCGCCCGGCGGCAGCGCGCCTTCCTGCCGCCAGAGGGTCTCGACGTTATGGGGATCCTGAAAAAGCACCGCGCGCACGTAAATATTCAGCGGCTGATCTTTCAGCCCGTGCAGGAGTTCGGCGGTCACGAGCGGCATGCCGGCGTATCCGCCGCTCATTTTGCCCGGCTCGGTATTCAGCAGTTCGAGGCCCGTGGCGGTCAGGTCGCGGTCGGTGATCTTTAGCGCTTCGATGCGCTTCTGCGCTTCGACCGATGGATTCGCGTTCAGGGCCGAAAGCACGCGTTGGACAAACGGGCGCGCGATCTCGCCCCACTTGCCTTTTTCCAGGACGGCTTCGGGCCCGCGGACCGGCGTTCCGGCCGGCGTGCAATACTCCATGCGGATCGTAAGCTTCCCGTCTTTCTGCTCCGCAACCAACTGCACCACCGCTTCCAACCCCACCAGATAGGGCTTAAGCGTTTCGAGTTGCTGCTTGAGCGGACCGGTGGCGGAGTTGGCCAGGTCGGGATCGAAGAGGCTTAAAGTATCCACCAAAGCCAGATCGCGGCGCAAGAGCGCCGTGAAAGCCGCGGCAGCTTGGCGCACTTCCGCGGGCGCCGAATCGGCCTCGCGGTTTGGCCAGCCGGAAACAACAGCCACCCGAGTGGCGGCGATGCGCGGTTCCGGAAGCGGCTGAACGTGGGCGGGCCACGGGCAGGGATCGGGCTTCAGCAACGGCGCCTTCAGCGGCAGCATGTCGGCGAGGGATTGCTTGCCCAGCTTGTTAATCGCGGTCTGTTCGGTCCGCGTCCGCGCTCGCGGAGGTTCCTGAAAGGTGTAGAGCGAAACCAGCTTGAAGACGCCCATGCCGAAGATGAGCACGACCACCCATAGGATGCGGCGCTGCCACGTTCGGGAAATCAGGCGCTTGTTCTCGATCTTGCGCGCTTCGGCCTCCTGTCGCAGGCGTGCTTCGGCGAAGGCTTGCGCCTTGGCCAGCTTCTCCGCGTCGGTAAGTTCTGCGCCGTCGGAGCCTTCTTCGTCAGGGCTTTCTTCAGGCGGTTCGGCGGCAGCTTGGGGCTTAGGGGCCGGCGGCGTGCGCGCGTCCACGGGCTTGGCTTGGGCCTTCGGTGTGGCGGCCTTCGCAGCGGCTGCTTTCGGCTTACGCGCTACGTCCTCTGGATTGGGTTTGTCCGGCGCGGGTTTTGAGGGCGGTGCGGCCGTTGGTTTCCGTACCGGCGCGGAAGCCGCCGGCTTGGCCACGGCCTTGGCCGCGGCTTTGGGCTTGCCTGCGGCCGCGCTTGGTTTGGGCTTGGGTTTGTCTTCCGCCATCGCGCCGCCCCCGTTCCGGCGAAGATCGCGGAAAGCCTAGCACACTTTCCGGGAAAGCTCTATCGCCAGCCCCGCTGCCTGCCCGAAAGATGCTTCCAGGCCGAGTCGAGCGTCATGAGGCCGTACAGCACCCCGGCCACCGGGAGCGACCAGGAGTAGGAGCCGGGCAGTCCGAAGAAGCGCACCGCCGGGCGGTAGACGTCGGACATCAGGACGCACGCAACGATTCCCTTGGCGGTGATGCCTACGCAAAGCCCCAGCGCGCCGGGATCCAGGAGGCCCGTGCCGGCCTGAATGGCAAACATCGCGCCCGCGGCGATCGCCAGCGGCGGAAGCAGGAACATCACGAACAGCAGAAAGACGCACGCGCCGAGCTTCAACCACGAGTGATTCAGTTCGGTGAACGCCGTGCGGCGGACCATCTTCCAGATGCTGTCGAGGGTTTCGTAGGCGCGCAGACTGCGCACGTCGTCGCGGCTGAGGGCCAGGCGGATCGGCCGGCCGGGGGCCTTGATGCGCCGCGCGAGGTTCACGTCGTCGATGATTTCGCCGCGAATGGCGGCCAGCCCGCCGGACTGTTGGAGTCCGTCGTGGTCCAGAAGCACGCACCCGCCGGCCGCCGCCGCGACGCGGTTCGCGGGGTGGTTCACCCAGCGCATCGGATACAGCAGGTTGAAGAAGAAGACGAAAGCGGGAATCAGCAGTCGTTCCGCGCCAGACGCGCAGCGCAGGAGCGCCATACGGCTGTTGAGCGCCAAACCGCCGGCGGCGCTTTCGGCCACCAGCCGGCGCAGCGAATGCGGCGCGTGGAGAATGTCGGCGTCGGTGAGGAGAAGGTACCTCGGCGGCGTCTTGCTCGCCGCGGCATGGCGCGCGGCCTGTTCCAGCGCCCAGACTTTGCCCACCCAGCCTTCGGGAAGCGCTTCGCCCTGCAACACGCTGAGTTTATGCGCGAGGGTGCGGTCGGCGGCCAGTTTGCGCGCGACGTCTGCCGTGCCGTCGGTGGACCGGTCGTCGACCAGAATGACGCGGAACGAACCCGGGTAATCCTGCTGCAAGAGCGCCGGCAGAGTGAGCGGCAAACTGTCGGCTTCGTTCCGCGCCGGGACCAGGATCGCGACGGGCGGCCATACGGTGGGCGCGGGCGGGGGCGATCCGTCCTCGGCCACAGGCTGGAAGTCCCATGCGCGCGCGGGATGGAATACGATCGCCAGCCAGATCAGGACGCCGATCAGCATCAGAGAGGCGAAAGCGATCAGGAGCAGAAACATGCGCGCTCCGCGATGGCCGGGCTCGTGGCGGGCGAAGTCCGAAAACGAAGCGGCGCGGCGCAGAGTTCGAACTCCACGCCGCGCCGTTTACGATGCGCTTAGTACGCTTTGATCTTGATGTCCACGCCCACGGGCAGGCTCAGCTTGCCCAGCGCGCCGACGGTCTTGGTGGTGGGTTCGAGGATGTCGATCAAGCGCTTGTGCGTGCGAATCTCGAACTGCTCGCGGGATTTCTTGTCCACGTGCGGGCTGCGCAGCACGGTGTACTTCTCCACGCGCGTGGGCAGCGGAATCGGACCGTGCACCTTGGCGCCCGTCGCCTTGGCGCGCTCGACGATCACCTGCGCCGACTGATCGAGCAACTCGTGGTCGTACGCTTCCATTCGAATGCGAATCTTCTCGGCCATGGCTGTGCAACGTTCCTTAAGTCAATGAGCTACCCGGGCCGGATCGGCCCTTCATCCTGCCGTCCGATCCCCACTCCGGGGTTGCGGTTGCCGGTCAGAGCCCGTCCATTAAGCCGCGTTACGGCGGGGAATCAAGTCGAGATCTTCTTGAATTCGGCGAGTCCTGCACCATGCGGCGATCCGAACGGATTTCGTGGGTTGCTAACCGCCGCCCAACCGCTTGATGCCTTCTCCCGAATCCAGACCCAGCGCCTTGGCATGGAAGGCCAGCGCCGCCACGATGTGCTTCTCCCAATAATCCCAGTCGTGCACACCGGGATGCTCGGCGTAATGGTGCGCTACGCCCAGCTTCTCGAGGTGCGCGTGGAAGGCTCGGTTGTTGGCGATGAGATGATCGTCCAGGCCGCAATCGATCCAAAGCTTGGGCAAGCGCGTGCCGCGGCGCTTGTGATGCGCAGCCAAATGGAAGATATCGTGCGCGCTGCCTTTGGCTTTCGGGCCATAGATTTTCTTGAGCATCGCGCGGCGTTCGGGGCGAAACGGTTTGCTCAGGTCGAAGAGCGCGCCCGAATGGCTGTGCGCGCTGACAAAGAGCTCGGGATGCGCGAGAGCCGTACGCATGGCGCCGTAGCCGCCCATGGAGAGCCCGCCGATACAGCGCGCCGCGCGTTTGCCGATGGCCGGAAAGGTGCGTTCGGCGAAACCGATCACGTCTTCCACCAAGTAGCGTCCGTAGGCCGCGCCGTCGTGGTTATCGGTGTAGAAGCCGCGGTAGCCGTCGGGCATGACCACGATGAGCGGAAGTTTGCGGACGTACCATTCGATCCGCGTGCGGCGGTGCCAGATTGTGTAATCGTCGCTCAGTCCGTGGAGCAAATAGAAGACAGGGAACGGTCCGCGCCCGGTTTCGGGGACGATCGCGTTGAGCCCGACTTCCTTTTGGAGGACGGGACTGAAGAAGGATGCATGCAGGAATGCCATGAAAGCCTCCGTGAATTCGAAGTTGGGCAGGCTGGATCGCGGCCATCATGGCGTGAAGGCCTTACCTGTCCACGCCCAAACCTGCGCTTAAGTGCGCTAAAGTCGCGGAATCCATGAGCCCCGCTTGCGAGCAGGCGTAGACAGCAAGGTAGAGTGAACAGTCGTAGCGGCGCGCAAGGAGACCCTACATGGATCGGCCGGCACTTTGGGGCGATGCGCACACGCATTCGCATTACAGCGACGGCCTCTATGCGATCCCCGAACAGACACCGCACTACGAGTCGTTCGGACTCGACTGGCGCTTTCAGACCGATCACCACCTGATTCGCGTGCCTGAAGGCAAGGCCGCCGGCAAGTGGCTGCAATCCGCCGATTGGGAGCGCTACGCCGCAGATTGCCGCGCCGCCTCGAACGCGCGGCATCTGTGCATCCCGGCCGTCGAATTGGGCTGGATCGTTGCGAAAGAACGCAACGCGAGCGAAGGCTGGTTCCACACCAAGCTGCATCCGCCATCGGGCGCACCGATCCCCGACGAATCCTTTTACGCGGGGCGCGACTACGTGAACACCATCCGGGCCTGTAAGGAAGCGGGTTACCGGACGATCGTTGCGCACATCGACCAAGGCGCGCCGCTCGAACGCTTCGACGGCTCGGAGATCGACGGGCTGGAGGTGCGCCTGGATATCGAGGAGCGGCGGCCGTTCTTCGCGCGCCCGAACCTGAAGCATTGGGATCGCATGTTGAGCGCAGGGCGGCGCATAAGCCTCTCCAGCGGCAGCGACGCGCATCAGCCGGACCTGTGGGCGGGCTCGGGCTTGCGCACGGTGGTGCTCGATACACCCTTCGAAGCCGATGCGATCGTCGATGCGGTGGTGGCCGGGCGTGCGTATCTCTCCGGGACTTGGCACGCCGACGCCTACGCCGAACTGGGCTGGCCGGCGCGGCCCAACCCCGTCGATAACGGCGCTTCGATCACGCATATGGTGCCGTGGTGGGAGTTCAAACAGTATCCGCTGCTTTCGGGGCGCGAGCCGAAAGCGGTGGTGGAGGAGGTTTACGCTCGAGCGCTCCAATCGGGGCGCGTGCGGCGCGAGGACCATCCGGTGCTGGACGCCTTCCGCGTGGGCACGGCCACTTGCGGCGGAACAGCCGCCGCGCAGCAGCACGAGGCGCTGATTGCGTTTCACACGCACGTACCGCTCAAGGCGCTGCGCTTGATCGCCGACGGCGCGACGGTTTTCGATTTGCCGCCCGGCCAAGCTCCACTGGGCGCAACCGAAGGCCGCCTGAGCGTGCCCGTCGATCTGCGCGGGAAGCGCTACGTTCGGCTGGAGTTGGAAGCCCAGGACCCCGCCGCGCCCGAATGTGTGGAGATTCTGGCCGGAAATCCTGTCTATCTCTCTTAAAAGGAAGCGCCCGCACGCCTAGCTCTGCAGTCTATTCCACTTGCATTCGGCCAGTGCAAAGGCTAGAAGCGGCAAGACTTTGGTTCGGGGCGTAGCGCAGTTTGGTAGCGCGTCTGACTGGGGGTCAGAAGGTCGCAGGTTCAAATCCTGTCGCCCCGACCATTTTTCAAATCCGCCTGTTTCTGGAGCCAGTCGAACGGCGATCTCTTTGTGAGTTC
>BTVV01000089.1:0-25519 GCA_045863855.1 Planctomycetota bacterium
CGCCTTCCGGCTGCGCGGATCCTTGGGCGGGGCGAACACCACGCTCTCGAACGCCGTAGTCTACGGATGCGAGAAAGCCATCCGCGCGGAAGACGGCCTCGCCAATCTCAAGATCTACAACGGAACGTTCGGTCACTCGATCGACACGATGATCCAATTCGCCAACGGCAGCACCACCCTCGGCTGGTCGCTGCTCAACAACGCCTGGATGTCCGCCAAACCCGCGGCGGCCGGCGACGCCTCCAACGCGATCGTCACGAGCGCGCACTTCGTCAACAGCGCCGCCGCGAACTATCGGCTCCTCGGCACCTCCGCGCTGGTAAACAAGGGGCTGACGATCGCCGCGGTCACGACGGATCGCGACGGCGTCGCGCGACCTCAGGGCGCCGCCTACGACATCGGCGCGTACGAATTCGTGGGCTCCACGCTCGCCGCGCCCAGCGCGCCGAACGCGCTTACCGCCGCGGCAGTCTCTGCTTCAAGGATAGACCTCGCATGGAGCGATCTCTCCTCCAACGAAGATGGCTTCAAGATCGAACGCAAGACCGGCAGCTCGGGTTCCTGGAGCCAGATTGCGACGGTGGGCGCCAATGTGAAGACGTACAGCAGCACCGGCTTGGCCGCGAGCACGGCCTACTTCTTCCGCGTCCGCGCGTCCAACGCCGCGGGCAACTCCGGCTACTCCAACGAGGCGCAAGCGACCACCGCCGCGCCTCCCAACCAGGCTCCCTACATCGAGTCCTCGCCATGGGCCAACCCCAACCCCGTCACGCTCCCGCAGGCCGCGGCCGTCAACGTGGTGGCCGGCGATCCGGACGAAGGACCGCAAGCGTTGAAGTTCACCTGGTCGAAAGTGAGCGGGCCCGGAACCGTCGCCTTCTCGCCCAACGGCACGGCGCTGAGCGACAGCAGCTCCGCGGCGTTCGGCGCGGCGGGGAGCTACGTGCTGCGCGTCACGGTCCACGATGGCTCGGCTTCGGTCACGGCCGACGTGAGCGTAACCGTGCACCCGGCGACCAACCTGCCGCCCGCGGTGAACCTGACGGCGCCTCTGCACGGAGCGTCATTCACGGCCCCGGCAAACATCGCCGTCGCCGCGAACGCCTCCGACGCCGACGGTGGCGTGGCGCGCGTGGAATTCTACGCCAACGGGCTCCTCATCGGATCCGACACCACGAGCCCCTATGGACTCGGCTGGGGCAACGTCGCGGCGGGTACTTACACGCTCACCGCCCGGGCCGTGGATCACGCCGGCGCGGCGACAACCTCAGCCGGAGCTACCGTCAGCGTGGCCTTGAATACCTCGATTGTGCTCGTGGACTTCGGCGCGCAAGCGGCCGCCAACACCTTCGGACTCTCCGGGTGGACAACCGTGATCATGGACCGCTACACCAGTCATGTCGCCACGGGGCCCGGCGGGACGGCGATCGTCAGGGGCTCCAACGCAGGCTACAACTACCAGGGCGTGAAGGGGACGGCCCGGACCTTCGCGGCAGGGCAGCGGATCGAAGCGACCTGGCACAACGGCTTGGCGACGGCGATCACCTTCACACCCATGATCAGCTTCAACGACCCAGACCGGCGCGTGAGCGGCACGGCCGGGACTTGGCGGAACATGACGAGCGTGACGATTCCCGCAGGCGGATCGGCCGTGAGCGTTTTCGTCCTGGATGCCGCGTCGGCGGGCCTCTACGGATTGGTGAACATCAACCACAACTTCAAGCACACGAATAACAAACAACTGGTCTGCGACAAGATCGTCCTGAAGTAGCCGCTGCGTCCTGGCAGGCCGATCAATAGCCCGCCGCGGCCGGCTGAGCGACCGGAACGTCCTCGTGATCGTCGTCGTCCACGCGGTCGCCCGCGGCCGGAGCGACGCCCATGTCCCCGCTGTTCATGTCCGCCACCGCCGCCATCACCCACTCGCGTTCCTTGGCGCGCTCTTCCGGCGTCAGCGCCGCGGCGCACGGCGTCCCGAAGCGCGGCTGAGCGAACGGCAGGTGCGTGTCCCCTCGCGCGAGGATGTGGCTCCCGTTGGTCATCTTGGTGACCGGATCGACCGACGGCGACGCGTGCACGTCGACGCGCGGATCCCCGTCGGCACCCCATTGCGTGAACGACCGAGCGTTGCAGTAGTGGCTCACGAACGCGCGCCGGAAGCGGTCCGTCGTCCAGTTCTGTTTGCTCCGATGCAACACGTGCCCGCCGAAGAAAACCACATCCCCCGGCTCGGCCGCGACCAGCACCTGGCTGTACTTGTTCGCCACCCGCGAGAGATCGTTCTTCCCGTCGTCCGGGTCGCTCACCCCGCGCACGGGATGGATGTCCGACAAGCGGCGCTGGTTCGAATGCCCGTAGCCGTCGGCGTTCGGGTAGATCGGCTCGTTCTGGCTCCCTTCGGCCATCCACATTCCGCCGTTCTGCTCGTCCGCGCCGTCAACGGCAATCCACGCCCCGATCAGCGTGTCCGGATGCGTCGGGATGTAAAAGCTGTCCTGATGCCAGCCCTGCCCCGGCTTGCCCGGCGGCTTCAGGAACAGCATCGTCTGCATCGCCAGCACGTCCGGCCCGATCAGCATTTCCAGCACGTCCAGCACGCGCGGCTGAAGCATGTACTTCTCGTGAATCGCCAGCTTGCGGTGCAGCATGTGGATGCGCAGGAAGTATTGCGCCTTCTCGTGCGGCGTCAGATGCGCCGGCGGCGCTTCCAGCGCCTGGCAGGTGATCGCGCCGTCCTTCTTGGGATCGCGCACGCTCATCTGCTGCTGCTGTTCGGGCAAGCGCCCCTGCATCAAGTCTTCGGTGTGCTGGCGCAGTTCCTCAATCTCTTCCGGCGAGACCAGGTTCTTCACCACCAGGAAGCCCTGCCGGTTGAAGCGCACGTACTCTTCGATCGAGAGCCGGTACTTCGGCTGCTTCTGCATGTCCCGGGCTGATGTTTTCTGATCGATCGGCATGGACGCCTCCTGGAGCGAAACGCGCTGAATCACCCCAGGATAGTACCTTTATTCGCGCTTTCGAGACATGGCGGCGATTGGCTACTTCATGCCTGAAATTGATATAGGCCGGGCTACTTTATCCCTAAAACGAAGCAGCCGGGGCAGCGGCGGCGTCGCCCCCGCCTCCACCTCCGCCCGCACCTGGCTCGGCGGCTTGCCGTACACCGCCTTAAAGGTCCGTGAAAAATGGAACGGGCTCGCGAAGCCGCACTGCTCGGCGATCTGCTGCAGGGTGAAGTTGGTGCGCGAAAGCAGCGTCGCAGCACGGTCGAGCCGCGCCAATCGCACCGTCTGGACCGGCGTGCAACCGGTCGCCTCCACAAAGAGCCGGCATAAATGCTCGGGCGTCACCGCCGCCGCGCGCGCCAATTCGCCCAGCGCCAGCTTGCGCGCGGAATTCTTATCCAGCGCTTCGCGAATGAACGCCAGCGTCCGCTCCACCGGATCGGGATACTTGAGCTGCGGCTCAGCCGCCGTCGCGCGCTCGCCGCTCACGAACGCCCACAGCAATTGAATCACCGACAGCTCCACCGATCGCCGGTCGCCGTCCTCGACGTACGCGCCGAGATGACGCACCAGCGCCCAGCACAGATCGCCTTCCAGCGGCGCGCGGACCAGCGGCCACGTCTCCGGCGCCGGCCAGTCCGGAGGAATGCGCCCGATCATGAAGTGGATGAAGCCGTGCCGCGTGCGGCGCCGCGGATCCCAGCGGAAGTAGTCGGTCTGCCCCGGCCGGCAGAGCACGAACGAACCTTCAGGCGCTTCGACGGTCTGTTCGCCCCAGCGGTATTGAGCGTCGCCTTCCACCATCCAGACGAACTCGTAATCGCGCATCTGCCGCGGGCCAAAGGTAGCCCCCGACGGATACGTCGCCAAGCCAACGCGTTCGGGAAGAGTCAGATCCAGGTCGAAGCGCATGCGTGCATCCGAAGTGACCGAAGCCGCGCTTCAGACTACCTCGGAGAACCTTCGCCGTCTGGAAGGATTCCGGAAAGCCGGGGCAGGGAAGATTCGGTTCAGGCCGCGGGCCTGCTGCCGCTTTCGGTCACTGCCCCGGCTTGGCACTGACGTGCCGTGTCAACAAGAAGTGTCAGCGAGGGACTACATCTTCAGCAACAGGAACATCGCGATCCCGCAAAGCACCAGTGCCGAAACCGAACCGATGATCAGATGCTTCCAGTTAATGCCTACCTCACTTGGATTTGCGTGCTTGCTCATGCGTCCACCCCTTTCGTCCTTGGCGCGCGGACCCGCCCAAAGGTCCGCCTTCCCCGGATACTCAAGGCGATATTCGCAAGAATTGGACCAACACAATTTTATGCATCGCGCCCGCCGCAAGGGTGTGGCGTTGTGCGACGAAGCCCGCCCGACTATTCTGTGCGCATGAGCATGCCCTACTTTCGCGTCCCGCTGAACCTGCCTCACGCAGCGACCTTGAATCGCAGGCTGCTGTACCAATTGGACCGCGTCTGCAGAACCCACGGACTCGTGCTCAACGAACGCGAAGCCCTCGAAGCGCGCGTCGATCGGCTCCAAAACCTCTTGGATCCGTTCTTCGAACAAGGCGACAATCCGCCGCCTGCCGAAGCCGCGGCCGCCGTGGCGCAAGCCGCCGTGTGGCTGCGCGAGATCGTCGATGCCGTCGAGCGCCACCGCATCGGCGACGACCGGTTGGGCCAGGTGATCCGCAACCTGTTCGAATGCATGGAACTGGGCGAAGAAGGCGCGCGCCAATCGCTCCGCGCCGGCGAGAACCCCGATTCGGCTCTGCGAGCCGTGGACTGATGCGCCCATGATCCCCACCGAGCCCTGGTTCTGCCGCACCTGCGGCGGCTTTCACGAGGAGCTGCCGTTGAGCTTCAACGCGCCGGCCCCGGATGCGTATTACGAGATCCCGCGCGAAGAACGCGATGCGCGGGCGGTGCTTTCGAATTCCCATGCCGTCCTCGACGGCGCGCGCCACTTCCTCCGCGCGAGCCTCGAATTGCCCATCCTGGATCTCATGCAGCCCTTCACCTGGGGCGTCTGGGCCGAAGTCGGCTCCGAACTCTTCCGGCTCGCCCACGATCCGGCGCACACCGGCGGCCACGCCAGCGCTCCGCGCGGCGAAGGCACGCTCGCCTCGGCCATCCCGGGCTACCCGCCGACGCTCGGCCTGCCCGTCTGGGTCCAGCCCCGCCCGCTGGGCCAATTCCCGCTGCTGGGCGTGCGCGACGAAACCCATCCGCTACGCCTCGAACAGGACGCCGGCATCGCGCTCGAGCGCGTCCAAGAGTGGGCCTCAGCGATGCAACACCCCAGCGCATGATCGAACTCGATCCCGAATCCCCACGCGGACGCGTGCTGCTGTTCCACAAGCCCAAAGGCGCGATCGTCTCGCGCGCCGGCGAACGCGGCCAGAAGACCGTCTACGATCTGCTGCCGCCGTGGGTGCGCGGCGGCGAGTGGGTTCCCGTCGGCAGGCTGGACCAGGACACGCGCGGACTCTTGCTCTTCGTCCGCGAAGGCGCGCTCGTCGAAAGCCTCACCCGCCCCGGCGCCTGCGAGAAGGTCTACGAGGTCTCGATTCGCGGGCGCTTCACGCCCGAGCACCATGCCGCGGTGCTCCAAGGCGTCGCGAGTTCCGTCGGCGTGCTCCGCGCGAAAGCCGTCGAAGCGCTGGGCATGACCGGACCTAAGTCCCATCTGCGCGTCACGCTCGACGAAGGCAAGAATCGCCACATCCGCCGCATGTTCGCCGCGCTGCGCGATCCCAAGCGCGGCACTCCGCTCAAGGTCATGGACCTGAAGCGCCTCTCCATCGGCCCGCTGGAACTCGACGTGCCCTCCGGGCAATGGCGCTTCCTGAAGGACGATGAAACCGAACGCCTGCTCGCCGCGCTGCGTTGAACGCCGCGCGCCCTCGCGTAGGCTACATTTACGAACCGAAAGGAGCCCGCCATGCCTTCCCTTTTCACACGCATCGTGAACGGCGAAATCCCCTGCGCCAAGGTCTGGGAGAACGAGCGCTGCCTGGCCTTCCTCGACATCATGCCCGTCACGCCCGGGCACACCCTGGTCATCCCGAAGCAGGAAGTCGATTACCTCTTCGACTTGGACGACCCGCTTTACCTGGAACTGATGCGCGCGAGCAAGACCGTCGCGGGGCTGTTGAAGAAGGCCACCGGCTGCGCGCGCGTCAGCGTCGGCGTATTCGGCTTCGAAGTTCCGCACGCGCACATTCACCTGATCCCGATGAACTCGCTGGCCGATTTCCCCTTTCCATCGCGCGTGAAGGCGAAGCCCGAAGACCTCGCGGCGATGGCCGAGAAAATCCGCGCCCTTCGAGCGTGACGTATTACCTTTGGGTTTTGATGATGTAACTTTTAATGCTTACCGTTCCGCATGCGGCAAGTCCTTCAACTCCCGTTCGACCACGCCGGCCGTCGCCGCGCCTCCGCCTTCCCGGCTGGTCACAGGCTCCAGCACCGCGCCCTTTTCTTCCAAGAGCTTCCCGCGCGACCGGACAATCAGCCCCAGCCCGCCCAGCAGCACCGCGCCCAGAGCCAACAGTTCCGGCGTCGGCGTCTCGCCCAGCAGCGGCCACGCGTACAGCAGCGTGATCGGCGGCACCAGCAGCGTCATCGCGGTGCTCGGCGCCAGCCCCAGCCGACCCACCGAGACGTAGAACATCGCCTCGGTGAAGCCCATCAGCACCGGGCCCGAAGCCAGCATCGCAAGCAACGGGACGAGCGGCGCGTCGGTGACCCAGCCCAAATGGCCACGGTACCAGACCAGCGGAAATGTGAGCAGCGTCGAGAGCCCGAATACGATGGTCGAGACCGCGAACGCATCGTGGCCTCTAAGCCAGGCTTTGGCGCACGGGCTGTAGCAACCCCACAGCCCCGCGGTGAGCATCAGCAGCAGGATCGAATGGCTGGAAATCTCGCCCGAGCCGCGCACCAAGCACAGGCCCAGCAAGCCCGCTACCGCCAGCAAAAAACCCGCCTGGAAACCCGGCCGCCGCACCAGTTCGCGCTCGTCCGGAAAAAGAATCGCCGAAAGCGTGATCGCGATCAGCGGAATCGCGCGCGTGATCAGCATCCCCAGCGTCGCGGTGGTCTCGTACGTCCCGGCCGTGAAGGTGACCAAACCGCCCGCGAACAGCACGCCCATCAAAAGAAAAGGCCAAGGCTTGCGCATCGTCACGCGCAGCGCAGCCCCGCGCTTCCAGCACACCCAACCGCCCAGCACCACCGTGGTGCTCAGCACGCGGTAGAAGACCAGCGTGTATGGGTCGACGCCATGCCCCTGCATGTACTTGTAGAGCGGCGTGCCCCACGCCCACATGCCCACGGCCGTCAGGATCGGCACGTAATCGCTCAGGGTGCTGGCGCGGCTGCCCATCTTCGGTTGATTTCCATGCCGTGCGAGAATCGACAAACTCCAAGATCAAAACAAACCTCGAACGGCAAGATACGCCTAGGGCCCGCCACGGCGGCTCATGCGCCGATCCGGCTGCCGTTCTTGCCGTTGAAGACTTGGTGTTTGCCGCTTGCCGCTTGTCTGGTTCTTGCCGTTTGAAGTTAGACGTTTAACGCCCTGCCTCAGAGCGCGATCGGCAGCCGCGCCTTGCGCTCCGCGGATTCCACCGCCCCGAAGACCATCGCGAGGCTCTTGATGTTGTCCCCGCACCACGTCTCGGGCTGGCCGCCGGCATCGACGGCCTCCAGCAGCCGCTCGAAGCTGCCCACCTGCCCCGCCGGACGCGTCTCGGTCAGAGCCAGTTCGATCTTATCCCCGGGCCGCGTGAAGCCTTCCGCACCGGGCTTGACCACCTCGGCCACCGGCGCGCTCGCGCCGTCCCACACGATCGAACCCTTCGGACCCACCACGCGCCAGACCCCGTTCCAGCCCGTGTTGTGCCCTTCGCTGCACCAGCTTCCGCGGTACGTGAAGACCACGCCTCCGCTCAGTTCGAAGATCGCCGTCGTCGCCGCATCGCCCTTGTACCAGCTCCCGTGCGGGCTGAACTCGCGGCAGTACACCGCTTCCGGATCGGCCTGCGTCACGCAGCGAACCATATCGAAGTGGTGGATCGACATATCCAGCAGCAGCGGATGCGCCATCTCGTCGCGGAACCCGCCGAAATGCGCGCCGATGTAGAAATCGACGTTCACCGTGCTCACCGGACCCAGCAAGCCATCGGCGACGGCTTGGCGCAGCGCGCGGACCTGCGGATTCCAGCGGTAGTTCTGGCTGACCATGTACACCTTGCCCGCCTTCTGAGCCGCGGCGATCATTTCGCGCGCGTTGGACAGCGTGTCCGAAAGCGGCTTTTCGCCCAGCACGTGGCAGCCCGCCGCCAGCGCCGTCAGCGTCACCTCTTTGTGCGCGGCCGGGATCGTCACGTCGATCACCAGGTCCGGCTTCAATTCCGCCAGCAGCGCTTTCAGGTCGGTCCCCGTCGCGGCGTTCGAAAGGTTGAAGTCGGCCTTGCGCTGCTCGGCGGCTTCGCGGCGGATGTCCATCAGCCCTACAACCTGCGCGCGCGGGTGATCCTTCAATCCGTTCAGCCACGCGCGAGCCATTCCGCCGCAGCCGGCCAGCACGATCCGTTGGGGTTTGCTCATCGCGGGAGACTCCTGGTGGCGTGGCGGCGGTTCGGCGCGGCCGCCCACGCAATTCCTTAAAGGTATTGGCTACAGATTCGGGGCCTGCGTGGACGATAAACACTTGCAGTTCCAGGTCCAGCGCAGGAGCGAGTGACGCGATGATTCGAATGGCATTAGGGATTGGCACGCTGGCGATCATGCTGGCGATGGGCGTACTGATCTACCGCTGGGTGCACACCCCGGACGGAACCCAAACGGCCGAAGGCCTCCCGGGCGAAGCCCCGGCCGAAGCCGGCCTGCCGCCGCCGAATCCCACGCCGCCCGCCGATAGCACCATGCCGTCCGTGCCCGTCGGACCGCTGGGCGAAGCGCAACCGGTGGGTGTCGCGCCCGCCGTCCCCGCGCCCAACCCGCTGCCGCCGCTGCCCAACGAGCCGGTCGCCGCCGCCCCCGCGCAGAACGCCCAGACGCCGGCCGCGACCGCCGGTGCGCTGCCGACGCACCGCGTCCAGTCCGGCGACTCCCTCTGGAAGATTTGCATGCGCTACTACGGAAACGCGAAGTACGTCAACCAGGTCGCCCAAGCCAACGGGCTCGACGCCTCGGGGTCGATCCGCCCAGGGCAGGTTCTCGTCCTGCCGAACCTGGCGAACATCAAGCCCGCGCCGGTGGACGCCGATCATGAAGTCGCCGAAGAACCGGCCGCGCGCCGCGTGACGCCGGCGCAGCCGCAAAGCCCGGCCGCTTCCGAATTCGTCCCGATGCCGCCGACGCTGAACGCCACCGCCCCGCGCGAGGCCCGCGAAAAGCGCTGATCGTCCTGCGAACTTAATCCTTTGTCGCAACACCAGGGGCGCCGTGGGGGGCGCCCCTGGTTGTTTTTCAAGCCTGCCCCAAAAAGGCGCACACCTTCGCGCTGAGTTGCGCGCGCCAGCCTTGACCGTAAAAATTGTGGTTCGCGCCCGGCACCTCGTCGAAGACCGCCGCGCCCGCCACTCCGCGCGCATGCAGCGCCTCGAAATGCGCCCGAGCCTTCGCCGCCTCCTCGTCCTTCGCGCCCCAGACAAAAAGCGCGCGACCCTTCCAGCGTTCCAGAGCTTTCTCGATATCCCGCGCCGAATCCTTCAGGTTCCGCTCGCCTCCGCCCGGCTTTTCCGATCCCGTCAGCCCCTGCTTCACGCGCCCGACGTTCACCTCGCCGCGCAGCAGGCGCAGCCAGTTGCGCGGGCGCAGCAGCTTGCCCAAAAACAGCTTCCAGTTCTTCCAGCGCCGCGCTCGCTCCAGGTCCGTCCCCCGCGAGGGCTGATACGGCAGCACCGAAAGCGCCACCGCGGCGCCCACGGCGTCCGGGTGCAGCGACGCCAGACCCAGCGCGACGTTGGCGCCGGAGCAAATGCCGAGCACCGTAACCGCGCCATCGCTTGAGCTTCGCAGAAACGACAGGCCCGCCTGCGCGTCCTCGATCATCCCGTCCAGATCGCCGTCCTCGAAGCGCCCCGTCGCGTCGCCGCGCCCGCGCAGGTCCAGCCGCAGCACCGTATGCCCCGCGCGAGCCAGGTCCGCCGCCAAAAGCACCAGCAGCTCCGCCGGCCCCGTCCGCGGACCCGACCACCCGGGCAGCATCAGGATCTTCGATTCTGGGTTTTGGATTTTGGATGCATCGAGCGGGCGATGGAGGGTCGCGCCAAGCCGAAACCCGCCCGCGGACTCGATCGCCAGCGCCTCGCGGATTTCGCCGTCGAAGGTGGCGTGCGGCGCGAACGTCTGCGAGGCCATGGCGCTCAAAGGGGAACGCTTACCCCTGCCCCTGCTTCATCCGGCGCAACGACGCGTCGCTGCGGCTGTCGAGGATCATCGTGTGCTGAGCGGCGGCCGCGCGCGTCTGATCGGCCTGATCGCGTTGCGCGTGGCGGACCAGTTCTTCGCTCAGCGTCTGCTGCAGCTTCTCGATCTCGGCCGTGCTGTAGATCCGCCAGCCCGCGCCGGACTTGACCCCCAGCTTGCCCTGTTCGACCAGTTCGCGCAGCTTCGCCGGAGCGGCCCGGTCGGCGCACAGCCCCGGGAACAGCTCGTCGCAGATCGCGCGGTACACGTCCAGCCCGCCCAAATCCGCCGTCCCGAAAATTCCGCTGATCGGCATCCGACGGCCGAAGCCCAGCGCCGCCACCGCGTCGATGTCTTCCGGCGGCGCGACGCCCCGCGCCACCCGCGCCATCGCCTCGCGCTGCCGCGCGAAGGCCAGCCGGTTGCCCAGGAAGCCCGCGATCTCGCGCTTCAGCAAGATCGGATGCTTGCCCGCGTCGGCCAGCAGTTTCACCACGCGGTCGATCACCTCCTGCTTCGTCCCCGCGTGCGGGACGACTTCCACCAGCGGCAGCAGGTGCGCCGGGTTCCAGAAATGCGTCGCCAGGAAGCGCTCCGGATGCTTCAGTGCCGCGGCCAGCTTGCTGGGCAGGATCGAGGACGTATTGCTCGAAATCGTGGCCGTCGGCGAAGCCAGCTTCTCGGCCTCGGCCAGCACGCGCTGCTTGACGGCAAGGTCTTCCGGCACGACCTCGATCACCCATTCCGCCGTGGGCAGCGCCTGCTCGGGACTCTCGGCGTACGTCACGCGCTCGGCCAGCTTTTCGCCGTGCACGTCCGTCAGCCCGTTGCTGTGCATGAAGCGCGCGCCCGCGCGAGCGTACTCGCGGCTGCGGTTGCGCTGGTCCGCGTCCACCTCCACGACTTGCGGGCGGTACCCCGCGCGTGCCAGATCCAGGGCGATGTTCGTGCCCATGGTGCCCGCGCCTAAAATCACGACCGATACGGTACTCATACCTGCTGACCTCGTGGACTCGCGAAACGGCCCCTTTACGCTACCCACACGGGCTTAAAAATCCAATCGGAAGCCCATGCCCAGATAACGCTGCCGGGCCTCGGGGTGGTTGACGATTTCGCGCGGCGAGCCGTGAATCCAGATTTTGCCTTCGTCCATGATATACGTGCGGTCGGTGATGGTCAGCGTTTCACGCACGTTATGGTCGGTGATCAGCACGCCTTTGCCCTGCCCTTTAAGGTCGCGCAGGATGCCCTGAATTTCGGTCACCGCGATCGGATCGATCCCCGCGAACGGTTCGTCGAAAAGCACGATCTTCGGGTCCAGCGTCATCGCCCGCGCGATCTCCAAGCGCCGCCGCTCGCCGCCCGAAAGGCTCCCCGCCTGGCTCTGCCGCACCGTCTCCAGGCCGAAGGACCGGATCAACTGATCCAGCCGCTGGCGCTGCTCCGCGCGGCCGCCCACGCGCAGTTCCATCACCGCGAGGATATTCTCTTCCACCGTCAGGCGCTGGAAGACGCTCGGCTCCTGTGCCAGATAGCCCATCCCGCGGTTGGCACGGTCGTACATCGGCGCCGAGGTGATGTCGCGCAGTTCGAAACTCACCCGCCCCTTGTCCGGCCGCAGCATCCCCATGATCGTGCGGAAGGTCGTCGTCTTGCCCGAACCGTTGCGCCCCAGCAGCCCCACGATCTCCCCTGCGCCGACTTCCAGGTTCACTCCGCGCACCACCTCGCGCGCGCCGAAACTTTTGTAAAGTCCCTCGGCGACCAGAATCGGCTCCGGCCGCGGCGCGGGCGGCTTCTCCGCGATCGCCCGCGTCAGCCGGAAAATCCCAGACGGAGGCGGCACGCCTTTGGCCGACGGGTACAAGTCTTCGTTCAACGTATCGGCGGCCGGCGCGAACGGCGAATCCGGCGGCGGCAGCACCGCCGTCCCGCCCCCCTGCATCGAACGGTGCAACACCGCCGTCGCCGGCGGCAGCGCGCCCGGCTTCAGCGGCTCCGCGGGCTCGCTCGGCTTATCGGACTGCCCCGGCGTAGAGGAAGATGGTGGAGGCGGAGGCGGCGCCTTCGACGCGTGCTCGTTCTGCATCGAACGATACAGGATCATCGTACCCGGCGGGACCGCACCCGGTTTCACGGCGTCCGGCTTCGCCTCGGGCGTCTCGCCCTGCGCGGCGGGCGCCGCATCCGCGGACGGCGCCGCGGGGGCGCCGGCATCGGCGTCCTCGGCCGTGGAACTCGAAGGCTGGGGCGACGGCTCGCTCAAAACGTGCGTCTCTCTTCCCGTACGGGTCTCAACGAATGATACGCCAGCGGGTCGGCGGCCACCAGACCAAGGAAGCCTGACCCACGATGTTTTCCCGAGGCACGAAGCCCCACACCCGGCTGTCCTGGGACGACGGCGAGTTGTCCCCCAGCATCATGAAACCGTCCACATTCGATTCGGACGCATCTTCCGCTGCGTTGTACTTCGGAATCTGCAACTCGTAACGCCCTTCCTGGGGATCGTACTTGCGCAACGCGTTGTGGTGCGACGTCAAGCGCGGGCCGCCGTCCAGTTCCAGCGTGTAATGCAGATCCCGGTGCAGGTTCAGGCGCGTGACCTGCACCTGCGCCGCGCCGTGAAAAACCACCCGCGCCAGGCTTTTCAGACTCTTCGCCGACTTGCCCAGCGCCTTCACGTCCAGCGTTTGCGGCGGCAGCGTGCGCCCGTCCAGTTCCGCCAGCACGCTCCCGTCCACGTACGCCAAACTCAAGCGATGCGTGCCCGGCGCCAGCGTGGATGGTTCGGCCACCGCGTACACGCCCTCGGCGGCGGCCACCGTCGGAACGTCCCCGCCCAGCGACAAGGCCCAAACCGCTTGCCGCACCTGCGAGCCGCAGCGCAGTTCCAGCGCGCCACCGGCTTGCTCCACGGTCAGCTCCACTTCGAGCTTCAAATCCCCGACCGTGTCCCCGCCGCCGTAGAAGAAGGGCGTCGACTCCTTCGGCGTGACCTCCCACGTCGCGGGCTTGCCCTTTTCGATCGTCTCGTTCGCGGTCAGCGGACCCACCAGCACGCCCACCTGCTGAGCGCGAAGCTCGAGCGCTTCCGACCGCTCTTCGCCGCGCAGTTCGAACACGCGCTCCACGCTCAATTCCACCGCGCCGGCCGGACCTTCCGCAGGAGCGATCCGGTCGCCGGGAATCACCGTCCCGTTCAGCACCTTCACCCGCAGCCCGCCCGGCAGCACCTCCAGAACCTCCAGCGCGAGCCGCGGCCCCGCGTTGGCCGGAAGAATGCGCGGTTCGGCTTCGCGGGCGCGCTCCACCGGAAACGCCAGCCGCCCGCAGTGCGGGCAGCGCACCCCGGTCCAGGGGCTCGCGATGTACGGCCGGATCGTCTCCGTCGTCTCCTTCGGATCTTTGAACGGCACGCCCTCGGGGCTCACCAGCGGCGGCAGATGCGCCATCGGGCAGCCGCGGTGCCAGAACGGCCAGTGCCCCATCTTGACGTACACGTTGCTCACCGCGTGCGCGTACTCCAGCGCCGCCGCGCCCTGCACCCGCAGCGCTCCGCGCTCGCGCGTCACCGCGCCCGCGGCCGCTTCGACCTTCCACGGAAACGCGGCGTGATTCTCGTCCTGAATAATCTCGCGCGCCAACCGTTCGTCCGCGCCTTCGCCTTCCTTTTCCGCAGGCAGCGCCTGCTCCGTGAACCGCGCCACGCTCACCGGCAGCCAAAGATTCTCCTGCAACTCCGGCGAACCGTCTTCCCATTTGCGCAGGATCCGCTCCTGCTTCGTCGCGGGGTCTCTCAAAAACAGATCCCCCCCCGAGATCACGATCGTCTCCCCGGGCAAACCCACCAGCCGCTTGATGTACTTCTTCTTGCCCGGCTTCTGGCCTTCCCACGCGCTGTCGTAGTCGAAGACGATCGTCTCGAAGCGCTTCGGTTCGGTCCCCAGGTAGTTGAACGGAATCTTGTTCGTGACGATCCGGTCGCCGTAATCCTGGTGCCCAATCAGGCTCGGCTCCATCGACCCGGACGGAATCTTGAACGGCTCGAACAGATACGTCCGCACCAGCACGATGCCCAGTACGAAGACCCCCAGCCCGGTCCACGTATCGATGAACTTGACCTTCTTCTTCGGCTTGGGGGCGGCAGAGGGGTCAGGTTGAGCGGGCGGCGGATTCGAAGCGGCGATGGCCATAAGGTTCCCGGATAGCGACGTGCGCAGGTGGCCCGCCTTCGAGCAAACTCAGGCCGCGCTACCCTAGCGTATTCCTATCTCGAATCAACCAAAAGAGTTAACCCGCTTCCAGGTGATCCGGCCGAACGCTCCGCCCACCCTCCCGCCTGCACTTGGTGCCCTGCCCGCTACGGGGCTTGGAGCGCCACTTCGAGCTTCGCGAGCGCCGGAACGATCAGGTCGACGCCGAGGTGCTTGGTCGATTTCACGATCCCGAAGAATCCGTCGCGCACCCGCAGCAACGTCGTGACGTACACCTGCGTCCCCGCGTCCACCGGCTCCCATTGGTAGGTGCCGCGCTTAATCTCGAACATCGATGAACCCTTCACGTACGTCAGGTTCAAGGAATCCTTCAGCGATTGAGCCAGCGCCGGGTTGGCGTTCAAGCGCTCGCCGCCTTCGCCCTCGAACTCGCCGCGATGGCCCACCCACGCCATCTCCCGAATGAAGCAGCCGGGACCGGAAGCCCGAATCGGAAAGCGCACCGCCACGTGTACGCTCAGGATATGGCCGTTAGGATCGGTCACCACGATGCCTTGGCACGGCCACGCCAAACCGGCGATCTCGGCGCTGTAGCGGTAGCTGCCGTGAGTCTGATGCGTGCGCAGCACCACCGCCGCAAGCAGCGCCTTGCCCAAGCCCCACGTATCCTCGCGCGGAGCCTCCGCCATCGCCTGTACCTGCACCTGAACGGCGTACCCGGCCTCCCGAAGCTCCTCCTCCCACCACCCTTTGATCTGCTCCGCGTCCAACTCCGGCTTGCCCTTCAGGATCCATGACTTTTGCGCAACCATATCGAATGAGGTCTCCAAACCGATCAAGCGGCCGGTCGAAAGCGTAGTCTTTTCGGATCGGAAAGGCGCTGCGAAAAAGCTCCTCTCCGCAAGGCGCGCAAACCGAAAGTAGTCAGGCTGATACCTGAATAGCAACCCATAGGACTGTATATGGCCGCATCCGTCGAACCCCCACGACCCTTGTTCGAATCTCTACCCCCTATCCCTTGGCGGCAGGCCTACCTGAGCACCTGCTTGGCGCTGATGGTCTGCATGGCCCTCTTGGCACCCGCCTTCTTGGCCGCCTTTCGCGAGGATGCGCCGAGCTTCGAAAAGCCCCCTGCTTACACAGGCACTTTTTTCCTAACGGGCTGCTTCGGATTGCTGGCCTTGCTGGCGTGGCGTGTCGATTCCGCCGAGGCGGTTGGAATGGCTTGGGGCGTCGTCTCAGTCGTGCTGGGCTATGTGGGACTGTTCGTGCCCACTGGCTCGGTCACAGTAGCAAGAGGTGGAGGCATCCCGAAGGGTTTCACGGGCTTCTGCGGAGAAGGCGTGCCCATTCCATTCGTGCTATGGGACGATGGCCGCGACTACCCGAATCCCATGGCGTGCATCCTGAACCCCATGTTCCTTTTTGTCGCGGGCATGTCTCTCTATGCCGCGTACCGCGCAACCCTTTGGTGGTTCAAGAAGGTTCGCGCGGGCCGCATCGAAACCACGCTCAAACCACCGGCGCCGGATCCTCCGTCTGATCGAGCACCTCACGCACCTTCCGCGCGATCAAGTCCGGCATGAACGGTTTCTGGATGAAATGCACCGTCCCGTCCAGCGTCCCGCTCCGCGTCAGCGCCAGATCGGTATAGCCCGACATCAGGATCGCCTTCAGGCCCGGACGCAGTCTGCGAATCTCTTGCACCAGCGCGGGCCCGTTCATCTCCGGCATCACCACGTCCGTAATCGCCAGATCCACCTTGCGCGCCGGATCCCGCACCAGCGCCAATGCTTCCGACGGGCGCGTGGCGAGCAATACCTGGTAGCGGAACGACGTCAGGATATCCCGCAACAAGTGGCCCAACTCGACCTCATCTTCCACCACCAGCACCGTCTCGTGGCCGTGAGGCGCGGACATCCCGTCCGATCGCGTCGGACGGACTTCGGTGCCCCGAACCACCGGTAAATAAATCTTGAAGACGCTTCCCGATCCCAGTTCGCTGTACACTTCCAGCATCCCGCCGCTCTGCTTCACGATGCCGAAGACCGTGGCCAGCCCCAAACCCGTGCCCTTGCCCTGCTCTTTCGTCGTGAAAAAGGGCTCGAAAATTCGGCGCTTCGTCTCCTCCGACATGCCCTCCCCGGTATCGCTCACGCAAATCTGCGTATACGTGCCCGGCGCGGCGTCCAAATGCTGACGAATGTACTTCTCGTCCAGTTCGACCCGCGCCGTCTCGACCGTCAGCTTCCCCCCCTCCGGCATCGCATCGCGCGCGTTGACCACCAGGTTCAGCAGCACCTGCTCCAATTGCCCGGGGTCGATCTTCACCGTGCCCACATTCCCGCTCAACCGGCTCTGGTACTCGATATCTTCCCGCAGCAGCCGCTTCAGCATCGACTCCATCTCGGCGATCAGGACGTTCACGTTCACGATGCGCGGCTCGAGCATCTGCTTGCGGCTGAAAGCGAGCAACTGCTTCGTCAGCGCCGCCGCGCGCTGCCCCGTCTTCAATATCTGCGCCACCTCGTCCCGGATCGGATCGGCCGCCGGCAGCTTGTTCAAAACCAGCATGCTGCGCCCGTTGATCACCGTCAGCAGGTTGTTGAAGTCGTGCGCGATGCCTCCCGCCAATTGCCCGATCCCTTCGAGCTTCTGCGCTTGCCTCAACTGCTGTTCCATCTGCCGGCTCGATGTCACATCCGCCGCGATGCCCACGATCCGGAATACCTCGCCCCGCTCGTTGCGCAGCGGAAAAGACCGGTCGCGAATCCAGCGCTCCTGCCCGCCCCGGCCGGCGATCCGGTACGTCTCGTCGTAGCTTTCGGCTGTTTGCTGGAGCAGCGCAATGCGCACCCGCTCCCGGTCCTCGCGATGCACCGCGTCCAGCCAAAGCTCGGGCGACGCGTACAGATCCTCGCACGAGCGGCCCCAGATCGCCTCGAACGCCGGACTGGCGTACACCAGACGTTCCTCGCCCGGAAGCCGGATCCAGAACACCTGGTCGATGTTCTCGGCCAACTGACGGAAGCGCTCCTGGCTGTCCCGCAGTTCGATTTCCATCCGTGCGCGCTGCGCTTCACGCGCCGAAACCTCCAGCGCGAAACCGATGTCCATCGCCAGCTCGTCCAAAAGCCGCTGTTCCGTCTCGTCGAAAAATCCCCGCTCATCGACGTACAAATTGAACGTGCCCACGATCCGGCCTTCCGACTTCAACGGAAACGCCGCCATCGCGAGGTATTGGCGCTCCAGGGCCGCCTCGCGCCACTTCTCGGAAAGCGGATCGCAGGCGATGTCGTTGCAGATTCCGTGCGTCCCTTGCTTCAACGCGCGCTGCGTGAACGCGCAGCCCGCCGGAGGCTCGGATTGAATCAGGGACTTGAGCAATCCCAGCGTCACGGAGTCGGCGCCCGCGTGCGCACGCACCCCCAGCTTCCCTGTCCGCGTGTCGAACAGACCGATCCACGCCATCCGGAAGCCGCCGGATTCCACCGCGATCCGGCACGCCGCCCCGAGCATCCGATCCGAGTCCTTTTCGCGCACGATCGTGTGGTTGATCTCGCTCAAAACGGCGTACACACGGTTCAAATAACGATTGCGCAGCTCCGCCTTCTTCCGTTCCGTGATATCGATCGAAAAAACGAATATGCCTTCGGGCACCGCCTGGCCGCGTACGTCGAACCAGCCGCGGAAGCCATCCGGAAACTGGAATTCCACTTCCATATGCAGCGCGATCCGCTCGTCCATACAGCGGCGCAGCATCGCGAAAACCGGCAACCCGTCGATGCCCGGCCACGCATCCTGCATGCGCAAGCCCAGCAATTCCGAGTTCGGGCGGCGATTGTGCTTCGCCGCGGTTTCATTGAGGTAAAGATAGCGCCAGTCGAACCCGATGAGCTGGCAGCCTTCCATGATATAGCCGAAGGTCACGCGGTAGCGCGCCAAGGCCGCCTCGAGACCGCCTTCTTCCGACGCGCCGTTTGCCATGGTTTTCGGTATACGCCGCCCCCGGCAGAACGCCCGACTGCGAAGTCAATCCCCGCTACTCGTCTTCGCGCGTGTCCAGCACCGCAAGGAAAGCCTCCTGCGGAACTTCCACCGCGCCGATATTCTTGCTGCGCATCTTCTTCTTGCCTTCCTTCTGCTTCTCCAGCAGCTTGCGCTTGCGCGTGATATCGCCGCCGTAGCACTTGCTCGTCACGTCCTTCGCCAGCGCCGAAATATTCTCGCGCGCCACGATCTTCCCGCCGATCGCCGCCTGCAGCGCGATCACGAACAGATGCCGCGGGATCTGCTTGCGCAGACGCACCAGCATCCGGCGCCCTCGCGCTTCCGAATTCGACCGGTGGCAGATCACCGATAGCGCGTCCACCGGCGTCCCGTGCACCAGAATGTCCACCTTCACCAGATCCGCTTCCACGAAGCCCGTCACGTGATAGTCCATCGTCCCGTACCCGCGCGTCGCCGACTTCAGCCGGTCGTAGAAATCGAAGACGATCTCCGCCAGCGGTATGTCGTAGTGCAGCATGCAGCGCTTGCTGCCCAGGTACTCCTGCTTGATGAACTTCGCGCGACGGTCCTCGCACAACGTCATCAGCGGACCGATGAACTCCCCCGGCACGATGAACTCCACCCGCGCGATCGGCTCCCGGAACTCCTTGATCCGCGACGGATCCGGAACCTGCGTCGGGTTGGTCACCGTCACCACCGTACCGTCGTTGCATTGCACTTCATACGTCACGTTCGGAGCCGTCTGCACCAGCTCGATGTTGAACTCGCGCTCCAACCGCTCCTGCACGATCTGCATGTGCAAGAGGCCCAGGAAGCCGCAGCGGAACCCGAAGCCCAGCGCCGCCGAATTCTCCGCCTGGAAGCGCAGCGCGCTGTCGTTCAGGACCAGCTTCTCCAGCGCGTTCTTCAGCGACTCGAAAGCCCCGTTGTTGGCCGGAAAAATACCGCAGAAAACCATCGGCTGCGGCTCGCGGTAGCCCGGCAGCGGCTGCGTCTGCCCGCGAGGCACCAGACCCGATTCGATCGTGTCGCCCACCTTGACCTGGTGGATATCCTTGATCGTCGCCGTCATGAAGCCGACTTCGCCCGCCGTCAGCGACGCCACCTGCACCGGCCGCGGCGTGAACTGTCCCACCTCCGCGACTTCGAAGGACGAATTCAGGTGGTGCATGCGGATCTTGTCGCCCTTCTTCAGCTTCCCGTCCACGACCCGGATGTACGTGATCACGCCCTTGTAGTCGTCGTACTTGCAGTCGAAGATCAGCGCGCGCAGCGGCTTCTCGGCATCGCCTTGCGGCGGGCGCAGCCGCGTCACCACCGCGTCCAGAATCTCTTCCACGCCCAGCCCCGTCTTGCCCGAAGCCATCAGGCACTCTTCCTGAGCGATCCCCAGAACCTGCTCGATCTCTTCCGCCGTCTCGTTGATCTGCGCGCTGGCCAGGTCCACCTTGTTCAGCACCGGAACGATGTCCAGTTCGCCGTTCACCGCCAGCAGCGCGTTCGCCACCGTCTGCGCCTGCACGCCTTGCGTGGCGTCGACCAGCAGCAGCGCGCCTTCGCACGCCGCAAGGCTGCGCGATACCTCGTAGTTGAAATCCACGTGCCCCGGCGTGTCGATCAGGTTGAGCTGGTACTCCTGGCCGTCGGTATGCGTGTACTTCACCGTCACCGCGCTGAGCTTGATCGTGATCCCGCGCTCGCGCTCCAGATCCATGTCGTCCAGCAACTGCTCGCGGAACTCGCGCTCCGTGATCGCGCCGCAGCGCAGCAGCAGCCGGTCGGCCAGCGTCGACTTGCCATGGTCGATGTGAGCGATGATGCAGAAGTTACGCGTAAACTGGCTCATGAACGCACGCACGTCCCAAAATGAACGAGGGGCGGGCCTTGCCCCGCCCCAAACCCGCCGCAAGGCCGGATGGCCACGGCGGTGCGCACAGCTTAGCGCATCCGCCCCCGGATTCCAAGCCGGACACGTTTATCGCCCTGCACGCAGCAGCCCCTCCATGGCCGGCCACGCCAATTCGGCATAAAACCGGTGCCCATCGGGGCCTACCACCAGCTTGACCTTCCGCTCCGCGCCCAGCGCCTTCCAGATCCGCTTCGCGTCCCGAAACGCCTTCCGCACCGCCGGCAGCGGCGAGATCGGATCCACCGCGCCCGCCACCACCACGCACGGCCGCGGAGCGATCAGCCCCAGCACGTCCGCGTATTCGGCCCACTCCAGCACCCCGGGAATGTAACTGCACGCGCAATGATGAATCGCAAGCCACGCCTCGCGGTACGTGCAAAAACTGCACGAAGGCATCGCGTGCGTGATCCGCGGCAGCACCGCCGCCGCGCAGATGCTCGCCGTCCCGCCGCCCGAATTGCCCATCACGCCCACGCGCGAACGGTCCACGTCGCCGCGCGTCCACAGGTAGTCCAGCCCGCGTTCGATGTCGTACACACGCTCCCCCAGCAGCGTCCGCCCCAGCATCGCCGACGACATCGCCGCTTGATGGCACGTCTGCTTCACCGGCGACGCCAGCGCGCGCTCGGCGCGCTCCCCGAAGCCGCGCTGCTCGATGCACAGCGCCGCGAAGCCCCGCTTCAGGCAGCCCAGCGCAAAGTCGCGGTCGCCTTCCGGAGCGAACGGCTTGGATTCGTCCTCCCGGTCCACGCCGATGCTGAGGTGCATCCCCGTCGTGTGCCCTTGCAGGCAGACGAACCACGCGTACGGAGGCTGCGCGTTACGCGGCAGGCAAACGTACGCCGGCACGTCCGCTCCCGGCTCGCTGCGGTAGACGATCTTCTCGATCCGCCCCAATTCGTGCTCGCGCGTCCAGAGCGTCCGCGGCGCCAGCGGAGGCTTTGGCCCTTCGGGTAGTTTCAGCAGCGCGCGGAATTTCTGGCGCAGCCTGGCCTGCCAGCGCTTCGCGTCGCCACCGCGATACCCCAGCTTCGGCGGGTGCGCATCCAGCCATTGAAGGTGGTACTGCGACGGAGAAAACGCCGGCGCGCGGTGGCGTGTGGGCATGAGCGTTACGCTCCTTCCGGTTTCTGAGCGGCCTCTTCCCGGCTCCAGACGTGATCCACGTAGCGCACGTGCTGCTCCGCCATCCACGGCGGCAACCCGTTCCATGCCTGAGCCGCCCGCAAGAACTGCACTTCCAGCGTGAACCCGCCGCGAATGTTCCCGTCCGGCAATTCGACCTGCCAGTCCTCCAGCGCCGCCCTCGGCACCGCGTACGGCGCCGGTTCTGCCGCGCCCGCCGCCATCGGCGCAACCGGCGCGCAAACCTTCATCTCGTCCTCGCCCAGTTCCACCAGCCGCACCCAGACGAATCGCTCGTCCGCCTGCGCATCGGACGCCGCGATCCGCACGAACGTATCGCGCGGCCGCTGATAAAAGAGCGCCTCGAACTCCGCGCGTGACGCTCGCGCACGCTCGAACGCCTGCGGCAACAGAGGATCGTCCGGATCCATGCGCCATTCCGGCGCCCGACGAGCTTCCTCGCGCGCGCGCAGGAAGTACCGCGCCAGCACCCAGAACAACGCCGCGCCGAAAAGAGGTAACCACCAGGACATACGGGGAGAATAACCGATCGGACCGCGAACTTAAGGGCCTGTTGAAGAAGCCGTTGATCTTTTCCCCGCTCCCGCCGGGAGACCGTAGGGTGAGGCAGATTTCAGCAGGTACTTTAACGCGCGAAGACGCCGCCCCACTCCGCCGCGAAGCCTTCGAAGTGCGCGCTCGTCAGCGTGTCCATCGCGCCCAGCGTCTTCGCCGCGCGTTCCGCGTCTTCTTGCAACCGGAAGACCTGCAGCACATCGGCGTCCGGGCCCACGATCCAGTACTCGATCACGCCGTGGCGCGCATGGAGCGTCCGCTTTGCCTCGCGGTCCAGTTCGCCGCTGGACGGCGAAAGAATTTCGACGCACAGATCCGGGCCGCCGGAGACGCCCTCCTCGCGCACGACTCCCGCGCGCGCCGGCGATACGTACAGCAGGTTGGACTGCACGACATCCTCATCGTTGAAGACGACATCGAACGGCGCCAGGAACAACCGACCGCGCCCTTTTCAATTCACATGGTTCGCCAAGAGTACGTGCAAGCGTCCCAGCTCAGGCAAGAGGACCGACCATTCCACCCGTTCAAACGGGACGGGCCGCTACAGCTTCCCGTCCAGCCGCAGCAGCGCCAGGCCCGCGACGCCCGTCATCCCCGCGTCGTCGCCCAGCTTCGCCTGATGCAGCTTCAAGCGCGCGCCCGCCGGACCCAGCGCGCGACGCTTCATTTCCTTCTGCATCGCCGGCGCGAAGAGCTTCCACGACGCCGCGAGCCCCCCGCCGATCACCCCCGCCTCCGGATTCAGCACGTTGGCGAACGACGCGCACGCGATGCCCAGATGCCGCCCCAGGCGCTCGAACAACTCCAGTGCGACTTTGTCGCCCGCCTCCGCGCACTCCGCGACCGTCTGCCCGTTCACCTCGTCTTCGGCCAGCTTTGCCAGCTTCGATTTCGGATGCTCCTTCGCCGCCGCCTTCGCGTCACGGATCAACGCCGTCGCCGAACACAGCGCTTCCAGCGAACCCGGATTGTCGAAGACCTGCTTCGGGCCGTCCGGATCCACCACGATATGACCCAAATGCCCCGCGATGTCGTCGATGCCCTTCCACAGCTTCCCGCCCAATATCAGCCCGCCGCCCACGCCCGTACCCAGCGTCAGGATGAACATCGTCTGCGTGCCCTTGCCCGCCCCGCGCATGTACTCGCCCCAGCACGCGCTATTCGCGTCGTTCTCCAGATACGTCGGAATCCCGATCCCGTCCTGCACCAGCTTCGCCAGCGGAACGTTCTTCCAGCCCAGGTTCGGCGTCTCGACGATGATCCCCGTCTGCGAGTTCAGCGGCCCCGGCGAACCGATCCCCGCGCACGCCACTTCGTCGTGCCGCTTGTTCGCTTCCTTCAGCAGCTTTTTGGCCATCTCCGCCATCTGCGCGGCCGCCTCTTCCGGCTTCGGTTTCTTGCCCACCGCGTGCTTCGCGCGAGCCAGAATCTTTCCGTCCTCGCTCACCAGCCCGCAACGAACGTTGGTGCCGCCCAAATCGAACGCGATGACATCTCGGCTCACGGGATCTGCTCCTCTTTACGGTTACGTGTGGCGAAGGTTCCGATGGAATTGGGAACTCATGCTATAGCGCCTGCGCGCACCCTGCCACCATCCAAAAGCCCGTTAATCCGATGCGAGCTTCGGATGAAGAATACGCGACAGCTCTTCCAACCCATCCACCACGCGCGGGCCTGGACGGCTGAAATGCGCGTTCGCATCGAGCACGTGTACGCGCCCGGCGCGCACCGCGGGCAGTTCCCGCCAGCCTGGGCGCGCTTCGAGCAACCCCAGCTCCCCGCGTGCTTTCGCTTCGTCGTATCCGCACGGCATCACGAAGATTGCCTCTGGCCGCGCCGCAACCACCGCGTCCCACTCGATCCGCCGCGAAACCTCGCCGGCCTTCGCCAGCACGTCCACGCCGCCGGCCAGCGCCACCTGCTCCGGCACCCAATGCCCCGCGTAAAAAATCGGGTCCAGCCATTCCAGGCACGCCACGCGCGGGCGCGCGGCCTCCGGCAATCCCTTCGTCCGAGCCGCCACGCGGTCGATCCGAGCCTGCAAGCCCGCCGCGATCCGTTCCGCTTCCGCCCCGGCGCCCGCCGCAGCGCCCACGCGCCTCAGATCCTCCAGAATCTCCGCCAGGCACGTGGGGTCCAGCGAGAGCACCTCCGGCGACGGACGGAGCGCTTGCACGCTATGCAGCACATGCTCCCGCGGCACCGCGCAGACGTCGCACAGCCCCTGCGTCAGCACCAGCTCCGGGCGCAGCGCTTCCAAAAGCCCAGGCTTGAAACGGTACACGCCTTCCCCGCGCGCCAGCGTCTCGCGGATCCGCCGGTCGATCTCCCCCGGCGGAAGGTTTTTCCCTTCGGCGCCCAGGCAGCTCTCGATCACCACCGCCTTCTCGAGTTCGATCCCCGGAGGATAATCGCATTCGTGCGTGATCCCCACGAGCTGCTCGCGCAAGCCCAGCAGGCAAACGATCTCGGTGGCCGATGGCAGCAGCGATAGAATTCGCACGCTCAGCGTTCCATCCGTTCGCTCTGCCGCTGCAAGTTCAGCAGTTCGCTGCGCAGCAGCTTCACCGCCCTCGCGCGATGGCTCAGCCGGTTCTTCTCGTCCAGCGTCAGTTCGGCCAGCGCTTTGCCCGCGTCGAGCGCGAAAAATATCGGGTCGTAGCCGAAACCGCGGCCGCCCAGAGGCCGCGTCAGGATCCGCCCCGCGCACGAGGCCCGAAAGAGCGCCGGCTCGTCGTTCGGCCGGCACAGCGCGATCACGCAGACGAAGCGCGCCGTGCGCTTTTCCTCCGGCACACCCTCAAGCTCGCGCAGCAGCTTCGCGATGTTGTCCTGAAACGTGCACCCGACTCCCGCGTAGCGCGCCGCGTAAATCCCCGGCCGCCCGTCCAGCGCGTCCACCTCCAGCCCCGTGTCGTCGGCGATGGACCACTCGCCCGACAACGCCAGCGCCGCCCGAGCTTTGATGATCGCATTCTCTTCCAGCGTCGAGCCCGTCTCTTCCGGATCGAACGCCCCGTAGGCGCTCGCCGCGCGCAGGTCCACGCCCAAACCCGCCAGCAGCGGAGCGATCTCTTCCGCTTTGTGCGCGTTGTTCGTGCCGAGAACCAGAATGCGTGCCATGGCTCCTAATCTAACGAATTGTCCCGCATGAGCAACGCCCCGGGCATCGAATCGCCCGCCCATGCAGCAAAGGGTGGGGTATAAAGCGTCAAGTGTCCTGTCCGGGAATTTCAGGGTAAATCGTTTGAGAGGATTTGGGACGTG
>BTVV01000090.1:0-25215 GCA_045863855.1 Planctomycetota bacterium
CTTACGGATGTGGAGCGTGAGACACGGAAGTCGGCGGGTTGCAGGGCCACCACCGAAAGAAACAGCACCATCGCAATCGCCAATCCAATTAGAGCTTTCTTGAGCATGAATACGCTCCCGCAATACGTTTCCAATTCGGAAATAGCCAAGCTAGCGGAACGACAAGTACCCGGCAAGACGAACCAAAGCCTGCCGAGCACCCCAGAGTGAGTTCTCCAAAGTACTCAACTGCCAACGCCACCACGCTACTTCTTCCTGCTTCGCCTTTTCCGTTTGGCTTGAAGCTCTCGCAAGTAATCGTCCAGCCGGTCGAGACTTGCTTCCCAGAACTGGCGATAATGCCCCACCCAATCGGAGACTTCCTTAAGCCGCTGGACATCCAGGCTACAGGGCCGGAACTGCGCTTGGCGGCCGCGCTTGATCAGCCCGGCCCGCTCCAGCACCTTCAGATGCTTCGAGACACCCGGCAGCGACATATTGAAAGGCTCGGCCAATTCCAGCACCGACGCCTCACCGGCCGCCAAGCGTTCGAGAATCGCCCGCCGTGTAGGATCGGCCAAAGCGGCAAAAGTCGCATTTAAGTGATTGCCAGACTTCACTTATTTTACCTTTCGGTTAATTTACTAATTGGTAAAATACAGTAGCCAGTGAACACTGTCAATGCAAAGCCGCATTTAAATTCTCTTTTGGGAAACGGTCACTGAACAACAGCGCCAGATCGAATGTCCCGTTTAAGTCGCCAGGTCTTGCTTGCCGTAGCCAAGAGGAAAGCGTACCTTACTGTTGTGGGCTCGGATCGAACGAGCCACCCTAGCTCAGTTGGTAGAGCAGCGGTTTTGTAAACCGCAGGTCGTGGGTTCGAGTCCCACGGGTGGCTCCATAACCCTTCTCGCTTAAACCTTCACCACCTTGGCGGCGCGCAGCGCTTCGTCAAGCGCGCTGCAGGCGTTGCGAGTATCGAAGACCAGCGGCGCCTCCCGCACCACCTGAGCGTAGTCCACACCGTCGTGATCGGTGGCGATCAGCACGGCATCTTGCTGACGCAGCAGTTCGTCCGAAACCGTCTCCGCCCGACGGCCGGCAAAGTGAGCGTGCTCCCGTGACTTCGGCACCACGGGAATATGAGGGTCGGCATAGCGCACCTGGGCCCCGCGCGTTTCGAGTTCTTCCCACAACACCAGCGCCGGAGATTCACGCATGTCGTCGACGTTCTTCTTGTAAGCCAAACCCAGCAGGAGAATCCGGGCATCTTTCAGGGGCTTACCGCGCAGGGACAATTCTTCCTGCACGCGCTGAACGACATGCTTGGGCATAGCGGTGTTGATTTCGCCGGCCAGTTCGATGAATCGCGTATGCAAGCCGTATTCGCGCGCCTTCCAGGTCAGGTAAAACGGATCGATGGGGATGCAGTGGCCACCCAAGCCCGGTCCGGGGTAAAAAGGCATGTAGCCAAACGGTTTGGTTTTGGCCGCGCCGATGACTTCCCAGATATCCACACCCATTTTCTCGAAGACGAGCTTCAATTCGTTGACGAGCGCAATATTGACGGCGCGGAAAATATTCTCCATCAACTTGGTCGCTTCGGCGGCGCGCGTCGAACTGACGGGAATGATGCTGAGCCCCCCCACCGAGTACAGCTTCAGCGCCGCCTCCAGACACGCCGGCGTCAACCCGCCGGCTACTTTGGGAATATCGGCAGTGCGATACTTCGGATTGCCGGGGTCCTCGCGTTCGGGCGAATACGCCAAGTGGAAGTCCAGGCCTGCACGCAATCCCGAGAGGCTTTCGAGCACCGGCTTCAGGTCTTCGTCGGTCGTACCGGGATAGGTGGTCGATTCGAGCACCACCAGTTGTCCCGGCTTCAGGTGGGGGCCGATCTGTTTACCTGCCGAAAGAATGTACCCGATATCCGGTGTGCGATGCTTGGTCAGCGGAGTCGGCACGCAGATCAGGAGCGCGTCGCATTCGGCCACGCGGGCGTAATCGCAAGTGGCGTCGAACCGGTTCGTCGCCAGCGCCTGCTTCAACGTATCGGACGGAATGTGCTTGATGTACGAGCGCGCCGCTTTCAGGGCCGCCACCGTCTCGGGGTCGATATCGAAACCCAGTGCGCGAACACCGGCACGGTTGAACTGCAGAAGCAGCGGCAGGCCCACGTAGCCCAGACCGATGACACCCACACACGGCTCGGATTTGCCTTCGCCGGACCAGGCCATGGATACTCCTTAAAATCCGTTACGCTTTGTTTAAGGCGCTTAAGATGCCGTCCACAACCCGGTCCTGCTGCGCTTCGGTCAATTCAGGGTACATGGGAAGCGCAAGCACTTCCCGCGCGGCACGTTCTGCTTCCGGAAACTCGCCTTCACTATACCCCAGGTACTTAAAACACGGCTGCAGGTGCAGGGGCAGCGGGTAGTACACCATCGTATCGACGCCCTGCGCTTTCAGATGGACTTGAAGCGCATCGCGCGTTTTCGCGGGCACGCGCACCACGTACTGATGGTAAATGTGTCTGGCTCCAATCGGCGCCGGATGAGGCGTGCGCAGCGGCAAGCCGCCGGTATCCAACGGCGTCGCGGAAGTAGCCGCGCCGGCAGCATGAAAGCGCGCATCGTAATACGCCGCCCGCCTGCGGCGTTCTACAGTCCAGTCATCCAGGTATTTCAACTTCACGCGCAGCACCGCGGCTTGCAGGGCATCCAATCGTGAATTCAGCCCCACCACATGATGGAAATACGCTGGCTTACTGCCGTGCGAACGGAGCACACGCAGGCGTTCGGCTACCTCCGGATCGCGCGTGACCAGCATGCCGCCATCGCCGCAGCCGCCCAGATTCTTGGTGGGATAAAAGCTGAAGCAGCCGACCGTGCCGACGGTGCCGGCTTTACGCCCTTCCGCGTCCCAACTGCCAATGGCTTGCGCCGCATCTTCCACGAGGCTCACGCCGGCTTCCCGTGCAAGCGTTTCCACTTCACCCAGAGGCGCGGTTTGGCCGTATAGGTGCACCGGCAGCAGCGCCTTCGCGCGCGTACAGCGAGCCAAGGCCCGCCGCGCCGAAACAATATCCAGGTTGAACGTGACCGGATCGATGTCCGCGAAGACCGGTATGCCGCCGGCTCGCACCACATACCCGGCCGTCGCGAAAAACGTAAATGCCGGACATACCACTTCGTCGCCGGGCTGGATGTTCAGCCCTAAAAGCGCCAGCAGAATCGCGTCCGAACCTGAGGCGCAGCCGACGGCATGCGAAGCGCCCAAGTACGCAGCGATCTCGCGTTCCAACGCTTCGACTTCCGGTCCCAGCACGAACTGCTGACTCTCAAATACCCGAGCCACCGCGGCTTCCGTTTCGGTACGAATCCGAGTGTATTGAGCTTTGAGATCCAGCGGAGGAACGCGAACGGAACCGTTCATGGCGACCTTTCCTGGCATCCGGGAAATGGCTCGAGAACGGCATGGTACCCCACAGGAGCAGGGTCGCAACGACAGGGCATGCTCCTCGCGATGTGCGCCGCACCCATTTTAATAGGCCGCTAGGGCGCGTGGGGCGGTTCGATACCCGATACGGTGCTTAGGTCATCGTCGGGCGTGCGGATGCGAAGCGAGGCTTGCCAGCGCCCTTCCTGCTGATTGACGCGCATGCGCAGGCGATGTTCGCCGGCTTCCAAGGCAAGCTTGAACGTATAGGCCGCGCGCGTTACCGGTCGGGTGTGGTCGTGGCGGTAAATCTCGCGGCCGTCGAGCCACAACAGCATCTGGTCGTCGGCTTGAACCTTGAACAGGTATTCGCCGGTCTGCGCCACCTGAAGACGAGTTCGCGCATAAATCGTCTTTTGCGTAGGTGGATGCTTCGCATTGCCCGTGGTGTGCATTCCAAAATCCAACACGCCAAAGTGATCGAAACTCGCCGGCGCGAAAGGCTCCCAGCGGCGTTCGTCGCCGGGCTTGGGCAACCCATCCATATCCAGCGGACCCGGCGAATCGTTGCCCAAGTATCCGCCGGGACCGAAGACCTCCCAAGCCCACGGATGCATCAGCGGCACCGCCGCGCGCACAGGTTCTCGACCCTCTTGCGTGATCGTCGCTTCGAGCGCGTATTCGCGCCGAGGCCGCGCCGCCCAGTCGACTTGAGCCAGGGAAATGGGAAGGAATGCAAGCTTGCCCACCGCCTTCCAGTCCAGCGGGCCTTGGGCGAGAATCTGTGCCTTCCCGCTCGGCTCGGCGTCGCGGAGCGTCACGACAAGCTGAGCTTTGCCCTCGGAGGCGCGTAATCGTCGCAGCACCAACCGGCATTCCGGCGGCGCGGCGGCGGTCACCACCATGCTCTGAAGATCGAACGAAACATGCACCACCGGACCTGCTTGCTTGCTCCAAGCCGTCCCATCGCCGGGCGCGAAATTGGAGCGGAAGCGCTCGTCTTCCAGCTTGAGCGGTACAGGGCTGAGCACAAACTGATCGAGCCGTATACCGTCCTCGTGAATGAAAATATGAATGAAATGGTCGCCGGCCGCCAAGTCGCGCGCTTCGTCCCTAATGCCGCTCCACAACCAACGAAAGGGCGCGCGATTATCGAGGCCGCCGCTATCAGGTCCTCCGGAATCGATCTCGCAACAAAGGTGATTGCTGCAAGTGGTGTCGGTAGTCCACATGCGCGCGTAGAGGTAGAAGCGTCCAGCTTGCGGCAAGTGGAAGTGATAGCGCAGATAAGTGTAATCGGTGGTTGCATGCAGCGCATAGAAATCGCCGACATTATGGCGTGTCTGTCCCGGTCCGTTGGCGATGCCTTCCTTGCAGTGCAAATACGCGCCGCCCGCACACGCCGGATCGGGGTGCGCTTCCCATCCGTAATTGGTATCGGTGAAATGTTCGGCCTCGAAAACGTACGCGCCCTCTGCCGGCGCCGGAAGGTCGGGCACGGTTAGGTCAGCGAAGCGCAATCCGGTTGCGGAAGCGGGTACTACGGGAGCGGATACCTCGGGATGTCTGACCGCCTCTTGCCGAGGCGGCAACGCATACCGCAGCGGCTCGCGCACGACGCTGAAGAGTCCACGCACCACCGCTCCACGGGCTTGTTCGAGCAAACGGTGTTCGGGCTCGTAACGATAGAAGGCTTGGCCATCCCGCTCGAGCTGATCGGCGCGAAGATAGCTGGGAACCAGTTCGTCAAGACGGTCCGGAAGTTCGCCGTGCTCAAGCTCCCAGCGCAGCACCTCGTCTCCGACCATGCGCAAGCGAGCTTCGTCTTCCGCAGCGGCGATCCGATCGGGCCGCCCCAGGACATGGTGCAGCCCCGCCAACCCGAAGGCCAGCAGAACGGCCGATACGCTTACGATCCAGGTTCGGCGTGCATGAGGCATGCTTTGAACATACCCCAAGACCGTGATCCTGTTGAGCCTTTCGCGCCCGTCATAAGCGGATCAGTTGTTGCCCATGAAGAGGCCGCCCAACACGCTGCCTTCATCGCGCCGCTGACCGCCCATATGCCGGGACGCGGCGACGATGCGGTCCGCCAAACGCGCAAAGGGAAGCGTCTGTAGATAGACTTTTCCCGGGCCTGTCAGCAACGCGAAGAACAAGCCTTCGCCGCCGAAAAGTGCATTCTTGAAGCCGCCGACGAATTGGATGTCGTAATTCAAGCTGGGCTGAAACGCGACCAAACAGCCCGTATCCACCCGCAGGGTCTGGCCCGGCTGCAGGACCATTTCGAAAACAGTACCGCCCGCATGCACAAACGCCAATCCGTCGCCTTGAATGCGCTGCAGGATAAAGCCTTCTCCGCCAAACAGCCCCGCCCCGATCTTCTTTTGAAAGGCGATGGAGATTTGCGTGCCTTGGGCCGCACAGAGAAACGCATCCTTCTGGCAAATCATCTCCTGGCCCAGTTGATCCATATGCAGAGGAATGATCTTTCCCGGATACGGCGCCGCAAACGCCACGTCGGCTCGCACGCCAGCCGAGTTGCTAAAGGTCGTAATGAAAAAACTTTCGCCCATCACCATGCGACCAGCGGCCTTGAAAAAGTTTCCGAAGAAGCCCTTATCTTTGTCGGTGGACATGCTCGTTTGCATGTCGATCCCCTCGCCCATGTAAAGCATCCCGCCGGCTTCTGCGATGACCTGCTCCGCCGGATCCAGAGTGACCACTACCGCTTGCATGTCGTCGCCCAGAATCCGGTAATCGATCTCGTGGCATTGCTTGGCCATGACGTAGCTCCTATTGCCTGCGGCTCGTAGGCTGGACCGTAACCAATCCGCCCGCTTCGATCAACCCAAAGCCTTAGCTGGACTTAATTGTTCGCAACGCAGGTTTCCTTTCGCCCCCATACCAATCTAGACCTATTTTACCGATGGTCAGTAAAATACGTCTTGCCTTTGGCCAGAGATCCGGCAGACTATCGCCAAGACGGTTCACGTTCGGGAGATCTCCATGGGCAATAAGCTGCGTGTAGCCATGATTGGGGCGGGCAACCACTCCACTTCGGTTCACTACCCTTCCCTGCATCGCCTAGACGACGTAGAGCTTTGCGCGGTCAGTGAATTATCCGAAGAACGCATGTGCAAGGTGCGCGACCAATACCGGATCCCCAGCGGCTATACCGACTACGTTCAAATGATCGAAAAAGAGGCGCCGGACGCGGTCTACTTAGTTATGCCGCCTCAGGCGCTCTTTCCGCACGCGCTCAAATGCTTGGAGCTAGGCGCCAACCTGTTTGTCGAAAAACCGCCGGGCCTGAACGTGGAGCAAGCGAGGCATCTTGCGCGCAAGGCGGAAGCCCGAAATTGCATCACGATGTGCGGGTTCCAGCGCCGCTACGCCCCGCTGGTGGCTCCGGCGCTGGAAGAAGCCCGGCGGCGAGGTGGCGTCGATATGATCGTTTCGAGCTTCTATAAGTTCTACGACGACCCAAGCGGGTACTTCGGCGGCGAGGTGGACATCCTGACCAGCGATTGCATTCATGCGGTCGACTTGCTGCGCTACGCAGGCGGCGAGATTCAAACCATGGCCAGCGATGTGCGCGAGCGGCATAAGCCGTACCCGAATTTTTTCACCACCTTGATCCGGTTCAAGACCGGCGCGACAGGGATTCTTCAGGGAAACTGGCAGGCCGGTATGCGCGTCTTTTCCTGCGAAATTCACGCGCGCGGCATGACCGATTACATCAACGTGGAAGTGGAGTCGCGGCGCTACACCGACGGTAATCCCGAAGTTCGGATCACCACGGCTACCGAGGCCGCCGGGAGCGAAGCGATCTTCATGCGCGGCGGCTTCTTCGCACAGAACAAGCTCTTCATGGACAGCATTCGCGCCAAGCGCCAGCCACCGAACAACCTCACGGATGCCGTACAGACCATGGAATTGGTGGAGCGGATTTATCGCGAGACGCTGTAACGCGTGTTACCCGCCGGGGCCTTGCCCTGCTGCCAGCCAGACCCAATCGCGTTTATCGGGCGCTTCAAGCGTGTATTCCGATCCGGAAACTACTCCCGCACTAAAAGTCCGGCCTTCGCTGGGATCGAACCACGACGCCACACTGGGGCGATTCAGTCCGTCGGTGCGCAAGAGCAAGCTTCCACCCTTGGGCAAGTAGGCCACCGCCACGCGGCCGTTATCGGCCAATGCAACCGCCACGTGCGCGTCTGGATGCTCCAATCCAGGCTGTCGCATCAGCATCTGTGGCGCCGGTCGCAGACGCCACCACGGGAGCCGCTCGAAGAACTGGCGCAGCAGAATCATGCACCGGCTGCCCGGAGCATCCAGCATCGTATGCCAGGGAGCAACCTTGCCGCATTCGGCGTGCCCTACAATTGCCTCGGATTGCACACCCCAGTTCCAGATTTCGTTGCAGCCGTAGCTGATTCCGGCTGTCGGCGCCAACAGACAACTCCACCATCCGGCGCGGCGGACTTCGTAGTCCGTCAACTTCCGCTTTGAATGGTAGGAAATAAAACCTTCGTAGTTCGGTTCCAGGTTCAAGATCGGACGCTTACGCGCTTCCAGGCCCGCCAGCGCCGGGGGTCCGCCCACCAGCCAGCGCAGATGTTCCTCGGAATCGCCGTGCCCGCTCTGATAGCCGATGAAGTCGTACCAGCCTTCGTTCGCAAAATCGGTTGCGGGCCAGGAGATTCCGCACGGATGCAGCGTTACCAATTTGGCCGACCGCTCGTGGCGCGCTCCGAAAAGTTCGCGCCCCCAATGCTTCCATTTGTCGAGCCCGATTTTCCGGTAATTCGCGTCGCCACCCAGAAACCAGACGCCCTGGTACGCGCCGTAGCGCGCTTGGATATACCGTGCCAACGCCAATCCGTCGGTATCGCTCAACCGATAGCCCGGATCGGAAGGCATGAGCCCCCACAACATGACCGTCGCCGCATACAGTCCGTGGGCATTGATGGCCGCCACTTTGGCGTCAAGCCGCTCGAAGAAGGAAGGGTTTACCCGGAACGGTGGCCCGTCCACGAAGGCCGTTTCGCCCGCTTCGTCCCGCTCAAGTCCACGCCACGGCGTCACCACGAACTGAATGACGTTGAAACCCTGCTCACGCCGGGCCTCCAGGTACCGGTCCCAGTCGGCCGCAGCAGCGCGCAGGACGCCATTCCAGGCGGTGTCGGCCAGCCAGAAGAAAGGTTGCCCGTCGGCGGTTGCCAAGCGCAAGCGATCCGCGGCCAGCACCAGCGCACCGCGCCGATACACTGGGTTCTCGCCCGAATAGGTCTGCACCAGGAAAGATTCGGCGCGGCCATCGATCTCGTATCGCCAGGTCCCGATTTCATCGGGCGCAAAGCGTACTTTCCAGCTATCGCCGCCGGCCCAAAATGGAGTGACCTCATGCTCGCGGCCGGAAGGCGCGATAAAGCGCAGCGGCGGCAGCGTACTCACCTCGCCGGATCGGTCGGCGCCCGAACGCGGCCAGCGTGCCTCGAAAACCATTCCGCAGGCGACTTCGGTCATGGACCTGCTCCGGAGTCTTACCCGTGGCCAGGCGAATAGTGTCGCCCCGGCTTCAATAGGTAGGCATCGTACGGCACGCCGCACAGAGTCAGCGTACGCTTTCGAAAATGATGCTGCTTGTTCTTCAAGGCATCTCGCGCGGCTCCGCTGAGCCAGATCTCGCCGGTACCCGCCACGTCCTCGCCCAGCTTGGATGCGATGTTGAACTCGCTGCCCCACATGTCATGCGCCAGAACAAGGATCGGGCCGTAGCCGATGCCCATGCAGGCGTAAATGTCGAAGTCGTCGTCGGTATCGAAGTTCGCTTCTTCCACAACCTCGCGCACGGACAAAGCGGCCGCGACCGCGTCGTCCACGTTCGGGAAATGCGCAAACAGGTTGTCCGCATCGAGCTTCACCAAGGTGCCTTTGTGGCGTTTGACCGCCGGCACGCAAAGTTCCCGCATGCGGCAGATCAGCGAAAGGTAATGAATGATGCCGTGCTGCAACGTGATGCGGGTGAAGCCCGCCATGTCGAGGACCATCACCGCAACCGTACGCTCGAAGACTTGCCGGATCCGCGCATCCACTTCGCGCACGCGCTGGCTGGCCTCGCCGGTGCCGATCTGAGCTTGGCGGTAGCGCTCTCGGACCAAAACCTCCAGATCCTGGGCTGTATGCCGCTTAGGAGCTTTCTTGGATTTAGCCATCCCCGTACCTTCGCCGTCCGGCGTGGACTGTCAAGCGCTCGGATGAGGCGCTAGAATGAGCCTATTGCCATCGATCGGAGTGTGCACTTATGCCCGCCACGCCCATCCAACGCTCCAAAAATCTGCCCGATGCCTACGCACGATTCGGAGCAGAAATCGCGGCCTGGACGCGCGATGCGATCGCCGAGTTCGGCGGCCAGGAACCCACCGACGTTCACGACCAAGCCACGTACACCACGTCGTGGGCGCCGTATGCGTTAGCCACCGGCGATGCGGACGTGCGCCGCTTCATGCTGGACCTGCGTGACCGGATCGCGCTTCATTTCGAGTCCAACGGCTTATGGCGGCACGGCTATTGGCGGATGCAGGAAGCGCACCACGGCACGGAGCACTTCGAACTGTTCCTTGGCGCATTGAGTGACCTGGCACCCGGCGATACCGCCACGGCGAAGCAGTTCGACGACGCGGCCGAACATCTGGGCAACTGGTCCAACGAGGTGCCGGATTGGTACGACTGGGATCGGCATCTGTATCGCAGCATGTGGTTTGGAACGGACGGGTTGAAGCATGAAGATCGCGCGGCGCTGAACGTGCCCGATCACCTGCGCTGCGTGAACATCGCGCTGCTGGCCTTACGCGCCACATCCAATGATCGCTACCTTCAATTGAGCGTAGCTTATGCCGGGCGTTGGGCGGACGCGATTCTGGCGCGCCCCGAATTGCCCGTGGGCCTGGATGCGGACGGTGGGGTCTATGCGCTCGAAGGAGATGCGCGCGAGTCCTACCGGAAGGTGGCCGGTATGGCTTTCTCGTCGGAGGGAAAGGGCTTGGCCAGCGAACTGGATCGCGCCGAGAACTTTCTGGCAAGCGGCGTAATCAAGACGTTCCTTGAACTGTTCGAGCGCACCCAACAGGAGCGATTCCTGCGCGCAGCCGAACGCCTACTCGACGAACTTGCAACGCAGGTAAGCGATCCCGACGCCGGCGCGGCTTTGGCCGACCTGCGGCGCTACCGGCGCGTGACCGGCCGCACGAGGTACGATGCAGCGTTGCGTTCGGCCGCCGCCGCGTTGGACCCGGCCTCGATCCAAGAACTGCAGCTCGTGACCCCTCCCAAGGTGGACACGCGGCCCGCGGGGGTCGGCAAGCGTGCCGATATGCCGCGGTGGCTGGAAGACGGCCGCCCTCGCAGGCATGCGCCCGTGCTTCTGGGTCTGGTCGCCGAAATGGACGGGAATGAACAGTGGGCTCGCGAGGCTCTGGACTTGGGACGCGCCTACTTGAACCTCGCCCGCCAACATTTCCCACATGGAAGACATCACGGCTGCGCGGCACGCACGATAAGCGCCGTTGCGCGCGGGCACGGCCGGGACAACCATGCCGGCGTCATCACCGAGGTTTACGCGCCGCTGGGCAACAGCTTTAGGCTGACGGATCGCTGAATGTTCGAACTCGTGGCACCAAGCTGCAACCGGCCGAGCAACAATCGCCCCATCGGCTAGGATTTCGTGCGGCCGAGTGCGCTGAAGCGCTCCCCTTGATCGTCGCAAGGAGGTATTCGTTGAATAAGAGCGGGCTCTTCATTGCCGGTTCCTGGCAAGAGGGCGGCGAGGCGCTGGACGTGCGCAACAAGTTCAGCGGTGCGCTGCTCGCGCAGGTTGGGATGGCTACCAAGGAAGATGTGGCGCGCGCCGTCCGAGATGCCGCGACGTTTGCCCCGGTGCTGGCAGATACGCCGCTGCATCGCCGTGCCGGATGGCTGCGCAAGACCTCTGAACTGCTGATTGCGCACAAGGAAATCCTCGCGCGCACGATTGCCGGCGAAGCGGGCAAAGCGTTGAAGTACAGCCTGCTGGAAGTGGATCGCGCCGCGTCCACCTTCGACTTGGCCGCCGACGAAGCGCGGCGCATTCACGGCGAGACCGTCCCGCTCGATGCAGTGGCATCGGGCGAAGGGTATTTCGGCTTTTGGGTGCGCCGCCCGCTGGGCGTCGTGGCCGCGATCACTCCGTTTAACTTCCCGCTTAATCTCGTCGCGCACAAGATCGCGCCGGCACTCGCCGCCGGTAACCCGATCGTCCTCAAGCCGGCCGAGCAGACGCCGCTTACCGCCATAAAACTCTTCGAAATCCTGCTCGAAGCCGGTGTCCCCGAACGCGCCATTCAACTCGTACAAGGATTGGGTGAAGTCGCCGGCGAAGCGCTGGTGAGCGATCCGCGCGTGGCGAAAATCAGCTTCACCGGAAGCCGCGCCGTGGGCGACCGCATCACGCGCGCCGCCGGCATCAAGAAGGTTACATTGGAACTTGGCAACGCCTCGCCCGTGATTATTGCGCCGGACGCCGATCTCGATTATGTCGCGAAGCGCTGCGCGGTGGGTGCGTTTTACAACTCGGGCCAAGTTTGCGTGAGCGTGCAGCGCATCTACGCGGACCGCAAAGTCAGCGAAGAATTCAACGCGCGTTTTGTCGATGCCGCCGAGGCCCTAAAAGTAGGCGATCCGCTCAAGCCGGATACCGATGTGGGCCCCATGATCGAGCCCTCGGCCTGCGTCCGGGTAGGAGCGTGGGTCGATGAGGCGCGCAATGCGGGCGCCCGTGTGCTTACGGGCGGCAAGCGAGAAGGCAACGTCTATTACCCGACGATCCTGGCCGGCGTGAAGCCCGAAATGAAAGTGATGACGCAGGAAGTCTTCGGGCCCGTAGCCGGAGTGCAAACGTGCGACAGCTTTGCGGAAGCCTTGGCCGCCGCTAACGCCACCGATTACGGACTGCAGGCGGCGGTGTTCACGCAGGATATCGACCGCGTGCTGCGCGCCGTAAAGTCGCTCGATTTCGGCGGCGTCATCGTGAACGATTTCCCCGGATTCCGCGCCGACCACATGCCCTACGGAGGCAACAAGCAATCCGGCTTGGGCCGCGAAGGGCTGCGCTTTGCGATCGAAGACATGACCAACATCCAGATGGTGGTGATCAAACAACGCTAGGAAAGTCCGCATGCGAACCGTATCCGCCGTGTTGTACGAAATGGAGCGCCCCGCGCCGTACGCTCAGTCTCAGCCGCTGAAGATCGAGGAACTCGAACTTGAGGGCCCCGGTCCGGGCGAAGTGCTCGTCGAAATTGCCGGAGCCGGCCTGTGTCACAGCGACCTCTCCGTCATCAGCGGCGCACGGCCGCGGCCCATGCCGATGGTGCTGGGCCACGAAGCCAGCGGCATCGTGCGCGAGACCGGCTCGGGCGTTAACGAATTGACCGTCGGAGACCATGTGGTTTTCAGCTACGTCCCCATCTGCGGGCGCTGCAGCTTCTGCATGACGGGGCGCGCGAGTCTGTGCGAACGCGGTGCGGCGGCCAACGGAAAAGGCAGCCTGCTCTCCGGCGCTCGGCGCTTCCGCACCACCGCAGGACGCGAACTGAACCACCATCTCGGCGTCAGCGCTTTCAGCAGGTACACCGTCGCAGCCCAGGAATCGCTGGTCAAGCTGGACCCCTCCTTTCCGCTGGCTCAAGCGGCGCTATTCGGGTGCGCTGTGATGACCGGGGTCGGGGCCGTGATCAATACCGCGGGCGTCAAAGCCGGAGAAAGCGTGGCTGTCTTCGGATTGGGCGGCGTAGGTTTGAGTGCGATCATGGGCGCCAAACTGGCTGGCGCTTACCCAGTCATCGGCATCGATTTGCTGGAGGACAAACTGGCGCTCGCCCGGCAAGTCGGCGCTACGCATGCCTTGAACGCCAAGGGGGAGCGCCTCGTCGAAGAAATCCAGACGCTGACCGGCGGCGGCGCGCACCACGCCTTCGATGCGGTCGGCCACGAGAAAGTGCTCGCGCAGGCGTATGCGGCCACGCGGCGCGGCGGCACTACCGTAGCCATTGGGCTACCCCACCCCGGCCGGCGGTTCGAGCTTTCGCCCGTCTCGCTGATCGCCGAAGAACGAACGCTCAAGGGCAGCTATATGGGATCCTGTGTCCCGCGCCGGGATATTCCGCGTTACATCGATCTGCACCGCCAAGGCGCTCTGCCCGTCGATAGGCTCTTCAGCCAAACGATCAAGCTGGAAGAGATCAATTCGGCTTTCGATGTGCTCGATCGTGGCGCTACGGTGAGGCAGGTCGTTACTTTCGAATAGTCGCTACAAGCAAAACGGCGGCTGCCCGATCTCGGACAGCCGCCGTGATTGATTCCGGCCGAACGCAATCGTTCAGCCTATTTGATCTTCACTTCCTTGCCTTGTTTCGCGGAAGCGTAGATGCCGTCAAGCATCTGCTGAACCATCAGACCGTGCTCAGCCGGAGCTTCGGTCTTGCACTTGCCTTGGCACACATCGACGAAATGGCGCATTTTGTGAACGAATCCATCCTGCTTCGCCACAAACGCCGGCGTACTGTTCACCATCATGCCCGCGTGATCGTGATAGAGCGACGTGGTGCTCCACTGCGCACCGCCCTTTTCGCCGAATATAGTGAAGTCCATTCCTTCCTGGTCGGTATGGGCGACGAAGGCGCTCTCGAGATGAAAGACCGGGCCGTTCTTCGTGCGTATCGTACCCACCGCCAAGTCCTCAACCGTGTAGGTCTTCCAATCCCAATTCGGCCACGAGCACGCCGTGTTGCTGGGCTTATTGCCCAGATAAGTCCAGGTAAAACCCAGTGCGCTTAGCGGCTGCGGCGCGCCGACCGTGTAATGCGCCATCTCCAGCGCGTGCACTCCGATATCGATCAGGGGTCCGCCGCCTTGCAGATCCTTGCGGCCAAAGACACCCCAGTTCGGGATCCCGCGCCGCCGAATCGCCTTCACGCGCACGTACAGTACCTTACCGAAAAAACCCTCGTCGTACGCGCGGCGCAGCGCCTGAGTTTTACCATCGAAGCGAAACTGGAACGCGATCACGAGCTGCTTTTTGTTCTTCTTCGCCGCGGCGAGCATCTTTCGGCCTTCGGCGGCGCTCATGGCCAGCGGCTTTTCGCACAGCACGTGACAGCCCGCGTTCAGCGCACCAATGGTCGGCTCGCAATGCAAGAAGTTCGGCGTGCAGACGCTCACCGCATCCAGTTCGCATTCCTTGAGCATCTGTTTCCAGTCGGTAAATACCTGGGGCACTTTGTACTTTTCCTGAAAGGCCTTCAAACCCTTCTCGGAAACGTCACTGGCCGCCACGATCTCCACATCCGGCATGTTCTGGTAATTGTTGGCGTGCGTACCCGCGATGCCGCCGGCGCCCACGAATCCCACGCGCAGCCTTTTCCCCGAATCTTTGACCATGACCCTGCACTCCTCCTGGTTCGCGGCGGATTCCGCCGCCGAATGGACCCTGATGTAAAACGGGTAAAGAAGGGGCGAGCGTACCGCGTCTGGCCGTCTTGTCCACTTGCGCAATGTCTCAGCCTTGCGGAAAGCGCTCGCCGTTCAAGAACGCTCGCAGCAACGCTTTCAAGCGGGATTCGTCGGCGCGTTGCCCGCACGCCCGCGCCGCGGCGATCCAAAGTTCACGCTCCTGCTTAAGCAACCGGCCGTCCAGCACGCAAGACAGTTCCATCGCACCAAGCACCGCAGCGCGTTCTTGGTCGCTCAAGGATGTCATGCGGTTCAGAAACGCCGGACGATTGCCCAGGTCGCCGGACGGCTTTCCCAGGTTCGCCTGAAGAAACTCGAAGAACGCAGCGAGATTGGGGTGCAAATCGCGCGTACAGATCGCCACGCACGCCACCGCGTCGAAGATCGCTTCGCGGCCCGTATCGGAAAGTTCAGGAACTTTCGCAAGCAGTTCTCGGCCGTACTCCTGAACCGCCGACGGACCCATCACCCGCACGCGTGCTTCGCGTACCACCCAGCGGCAGACCAGCATGTCCCACACGGCGGTAACGGGCACCGCCACCAACGGCACGTAGCCGCGCAAGGCCGCGCGCCCGAGCACTCTTCGCACCAAAGCTTTGACTAAAAAATTCGTCAGCCCGATTTTGATTTTGTAGAAGACCGAAGCCAGCACCAGCCTCCACCGCGGCGCTTCGCGCAGGGGATCGAAACCTGCGACCGCGTCCTTGGGATTAGGCAACTCCAGCGCCGCGCGAGCCAATGCGGCCGCCACCGCGCGGGCGCCTTCCTCCCGGCCTTGCTTCGGAAACAACTCCAGACCCGCCGCACGGCTCAAGGCATGCACCGCATTCAAGGACATCCAATATAGGTAGGCGATTTCCACCGCGGATACGATTACCGTCGCGGTGCCGATCCAGACCCAATAGCGCCAATCCAGGCCGCCGGATTCCGTCCGATACACCGGCGCCAGCCCGATCTCAAGTACCGCCGACCCGCAAGCGGAAAGCGCTCCAGCCGTCGCAGCTTTGAACAGAACTGCGCGTTCGATCCCGCGAAGCTCCGCGTGCTCGGCGCTGGTCAGGGTATGCACCGCATCCGAACTTTGAGCGACGGCATGAAGGCGCGAAAGCCGCGCAAAGTAGCGCAGGCCCAAGCGCTCCAGCAACGGACCGGACGCCAGAGCGTCCGGTCCGTGCGGACGGTCTTCCGGTGCGAGACGATTCACTTCTTCGGCTGAGTATCCACCCCTCGCCAACAATCGGCCGTCCCCATGTTCGGTACTCCGTTCGACTTGATGTACAGGAACAACTGCATCTTATAGGCGGTCATGAAGCTGAGGCCGAACATCAGCAACGCCGGTCCCAATGCCATGGTGCGGCCGTCGGGCATGGTCGCCTGCCGGGTCTGGAAATCGTCCTCGCTTAGACCCGCAAACAGTTTGACCAGGCGGTCGTACTGCGCATCGATCTCCGCGCAGAAGGCATCGGCGGGCATCTCTTTGGTCCGCTGCATCTTCGGACCGATACCCTTCCAGTCCCCGCTAACCACCGTTTCGGGAATGGAGCCTAGGTTGTGCGGAAGATAGCGCAGCAGTTCGATTGTGCTGCGCTGGCCCTCGGTGGGCCGGTAATTCCACGTGCCTTCCGGAATCTTGCCGAACAGGTGCTGGCACACGTTCGCCTCGTGGCGCATGGCCGCAAGGTACTGCTCCTTGTTAATCATCTGTTGCCCCCCTATAGAATGAGCGATTGGTCCAACATAGAGCGCGTCCAAAGGCGCGCAAGCGCGCGCTACTCCGCCGGAAGCGCCGGCGCTTCACGCACGCGCGGAAGTCGATCGGCAAACTGGACCAGCGCGACCATGCCCAGTACGCCCGCGAGTCCGAGCACCTGCCGTGCGGATAACGGTTCGGCATCCAGCCAGCCCCATATCAAGGCGCCGACCGGGATCACGTACGTGGTCATGCCCGCGAACAGCGGTCCTCGGTCCTGAATCAGCTTATAGAACATGAACATGGCCGCGCCGGTACCGATTACACCCAGAAATCCCAAGCACAGCGCCGCGAATACGAAATCGGGCCCCAGACGCACACCCTCTTGGGGCAGGATGAATCCAGCGGGGGTCAGCACCGTGCCTGCCAGGCTCAGCGCCGCCAAGGAAAGCGCCAACGGAGGCACGCTCGCGAAGCGCCGTTTGAGAAAGGTATTCGTGAGCGCGTACGAAAGCGGAATGGTGATCGCCAGCAGAGCGTGCGCGAGCGGCATCGACCGGCTCAGACTGTCTGCAAAAATGAGTCCCATGAAGCCCAGGCCGCCGACCACGCCGGTCACTTGCCAGACGGTCGGATAAATCCGCAGCATCGGAATCGAGACTACTATGGTCAGCAGCGGCACGAACGCCATCGTCATGCCAACGAAGCCGCTGCCGTGATGTGTCACGAGGTACGGTTGCAGCGCATAGGGCCAAGCGAATCCCACCGCTACGATGCCCAGGAGCGGCGGCCATTCCTTTCGCGTCAGGGGCCACGCATGCCCGCGCCAGCGCCACACCAGCGCCAGAATCACCGCTCCACTCAGGCAACGCCACCCGGCAATTCCAATCGGCCCGAACGCCAGCGCCGCCTTCTTCATCAGGAGAAAGCTGACGGACCAGATTAGGCAGATCAGCACGAAAAAGACGTAGGGCATATGCGCGGCGCCTGGGATGCGAATCGATGTTTACTGCGCCGTTGCCGATCGCAGGCGACTCTTCAAATGCTTCACGATCTTGGGCGCGTGCAGACGGCTGTTCTCGATGAAAATGGCATGCGTATCGCGCCCCGCCTGCAACGTTCCGGCGATATACAAGCCCGGCACGTTCGATTCGCAGGTGGCCGGATCGAACTCCGGAACCAGCGTCCGCGGATCGACGCGCACCCCGCAGCGACGCTCCAGGTCCACGTCGGTCAGGAAACCAACCAGCGTGTAAACCGCGTCGCATGCCAGAAAGCGCTCTTCCCCGCCGCGTACCGGGCGAATGCGGATTCCGCGAGGCTTGTCCTCGAACGCGACCGGCACATGCTCGAAATAGGCGTTGATCGATCCTTCGCTCACCCGATTCTGAAAATCGGGCTTCACCCAAAATTTGACGCTCTGCTTGGGCTCGCTGCCACGATGCACTACACTCACCCGGACATGGTTGCGGTACATCTCCAAAGCCGCTTCGCAGCCGCTGTTGCCGGCGCCGACAATCACCACATGCTCGCCGAAATGCCGGTACGGATCGCGGTAGTAGCCGTGCACCCAAGGCAATTCGGCGCCCGGTACTTCCAGGCAAATCGGATTGCTGAAGTAGCCGGTGGCCAGCGCCACCGCACGCGCGCGCCGCACCCGCGGCTGTCCGTCCTGAACGGTACGCAAGACGAATCCGTCGCCATCCGCGTGCGCATCGGTCACCTCTTCATGCAAGGCCAGAGGTAGCTTGTAATGCGCCGCCACCGAATGGAAATACGCCAGCGCATCCTGCCGCGTGGGCTTGTCGTGCGGAATGGACATCGGAATCCCGGCGATCTCCATCAGATCCCGTGTCGTGAAGAAGTTCATAAACGTGGGGAAATCGAGCAGCGCCTGGGTCAGCGCGCCTTTATCCACCAGCAGCACATCCAAATCATGCTGAACCGCTTCCGCGCCCAACGCGATGCCCGTCGGACCCGCGCCGACCACGATCAGATCGTGTACCCGCTCGCTCATACCACCCTCGAACCAAAAGTGCCGCGCTTCATTATATGTACGCCACCCGGCCGCGCCTTCCCCGTTCGAGGCAATGCACGGAGTGCGTTATCGATCTGCCGCTAACGGCACGTGGCCGGATTTCGTCTACAATGATATGGATAGAAGTCCTGGAGCAAGCGGATGCCGCGGCGCAGCCTATTCGTCATCGTGCTCTGGAGCGCCGCGCTTTACGCGAACTCCGCCGAGCCTGCTTTGCCCGAGTGGGCCGCCTATCTGCGCCGACCCGAAACCGATTTCGATCTCGCTCGCGCTGCGCTGCTAATCAGCCGCGAGGAATACCCAAAAACGCATCTTGAGGCCGCCACGGCCAAACTCGATGCTTGGGGAGAACGGCTACGCAAGGATCTCACCCAATCCGGTACCGTGCCGGGCAAGCTCGATACGCTTCGAACCCTCTTGTTCGACGCCGAAGGCTTTCAACTTCCCGAACGCGACGACGCCGCGGCATTCCTGCTCGGTGAGATCCTTGAGCGCAAGCGCGGCAACTGCTTGGGCTTGTCGGTGCTGTGTTTGGCCCTCGCCGACCGAGCAGGCCTCCCACTCCATGGCGTGCCGGTGCCTAACCGCCTCAGCGGACCCGGGCACTTGCTGGTGCGCTTTGACGACGGCACCACACGCATGAATTTCGATCCTACCGAACGCGGTGCCGCGCACTCGGATGCGCACTACACGGCGCTCTTCAAGCTCCGCGACGAGGATCTCAAGCGCGGTTACATCCTGAACAACGCAACGCCCAAGCAAATCGCCAATCTGCTGCTGGTGAACCTCGCCGCCGCGCGCATCGAGGACAGCCGCGCGGCCCAGGCCCTCCCGCTACTCGAACAAGCCATGTGGCTTCAACCCGAATACGCGGCCGCGCACCAGAACTTGGGCATGGCCCGCCTGAAGCTCGGAGACACGCTCGGCGCGCAGGAGGCTTTCGAGCGGGCGCTCAAGCTTCAACCCGGCTTGACGGGTGCGCGCCTGGGCTTGGCCGAGGTGGCTTTGAACGCGAAGGATTCCACTCGCGCCTTGGAACTGATTCAAACGGCGCTGAATGAAGAGCCCGAACATCCGCAAGCGCTCGCTTTGCTTGCCAATTTGCATCTCGTCACGGCCGATTACCGGCAGGCGGTTTCCATACTCAAACGCCTTGTCGAAGCCGCACCCAAGGATGTCCACGCGCGCACGAATCTGGGCGCCGCCTACCGGCATGCCGGCGATTTTCCGAATGCCGAAGCGGCCTACCGCGCCGCTCTTGAAATCGATCCCAAGCTTGCCGACGCGCATTGCGGCCTCGCCGAAACGCTCCGCGCCGTCGGACAACTTGACGAGGCCGCTCGCGCTTATGCCCGGGCGCTCGAACTTGATCCCGACCATGCGCCCACACGCCTTTCGCAGGCGCAGCACGCACTAACTGCCGGGAACTGGACCGAGGCCGAGGTTGCCTTCCGCTCCGCACTCAAAGGAAAGCCCAACGATCCCGAAATCCTGCGCGGCTTGGTGGAGGTGCTGCTTCGGCAGGGCAAGCTCAAGGATGCCGATCTCACGGTCACCGAGGCGCTCAAGATCCAGCCCAAGCACATCGCGCTGGGGCTCCTGGCCGGCGAAGTGAAGTTGAAAGCCAATCAGCCGGCCGAGGCGTTGCGCATTTACGAGAAGCTCAGCCCACACGCGCCCGCCGAATGGGAGATTCCGATTCTGCAGCGTATCGCCATCGCCCAAGGCAAGCTGGGCCGCCACACCGAAGCGCTGAAACTCGCCAGAAAATTGCTCGAATCCGATGGCGACGACATCGTCGCGCTGCGCATCGCGGCCTCGGCGTGCGAAGGGCTACGCAACGGCCCGCAGGCCATCGCGATCTATCGTAAGCTGCTGGAGTTAAATCCGGAAGACACCGCTGCCAAACAAGCGCTGGCGCGATTGGGCGCGAAATAGAGGTTCTCTAGGGACGTAATTCGTGCAGCCGGAATTCGCAGTTCACTTGCTTAATGCCCGCTTCCTGGCAAAGCTGCAATACATCAGCCACCTTCCCGTACGGCGCTTCCTGATCGCCGCGCAGATAGACCCTAGGCTGATATTGCCTGCGCCCGGCATCCAGCACGCGCTGTTTGATCTCTTCCCAAGGCAACTCCTGACCGCCCAAAGTGATACTGCCGTTCTTGCGCACGCTGACGATCAGCCGCGTACCCGCGGCTTCTCCCACGGGCGAGCCCTGCGTACCGCCCGGAAGATTCACGGCCAGATCCACCTCCTCTTCCGAAATCGTCGTCGCCAGCAAGAAAAAGATCAGCAGCAGGAAGACGATGTCGATCATCGGCGTCAGCGGTAGTTCGAAGTTATCTTCTTCGATCAACGCCTTCATGGTGCACGCGGCTCCTGCCCGGCCGGCGGCTGAATCTGCTTCGGCGCCTGTGCGCCTTTCGTCTCGGGCACGTCCGTCAGCGCCTTGACATCCACTTGGGTGGCACCTTCTTCGTCGATGCCGTCCATTGCCGCGCGAATCTGGGATTCCGATAGCGCCGGAGCGTGTGCGGGCGTGGCGATGGACGTCTGTACGCCGCGTTCCTCGTCGGTCGACTCGAACTCGCCTTCCAGGTCGGGAGGCGGAGCCTCCTTGGGCGGAACCATATCCTTGGTTTCAAGATGCTCTTCCACGTCTTCAATTTGGCGAATGCTGCGGCGGGCTTTGCGATCCAGCGTCACGATCGCATCCAGCGCACGCTCTTCGATCTCGCGCACCAGATCGTCGGCCTTACCTTTCGCGTAGTGGTACATAAATAGGAGCGGAATGGCGACGATCAACCCGAATGCGGTGGTTAACAGCGCTTCGGCGACACCGCTGGCCAGTACGGCGGCCTTGCCCGTACCGCCGTGCGCGGCCACTTGGTCGAAGGCGTTGATCAGACCCAGCACCGTGCCCAGGAGCCCCATGAGTGGAGAAACGTTGCTCATGATCCCGATGACGCGACCGTTGCGACGCAAGTCGTACAGCAAGCGCGTGCCTTCGTCCTGAATCGCCATCTCCATTTCCTGGCGCGTGGTGCCGTACCGTAACAGTGCCGCGTACAGCACGCGGGAAAGCGACGACCGGCTCTCCGCGCAAGCCGCCAAGCCCGCGTCGACGCCGCGCGTATCCACGATGTGGACCAGGTCTTTGTCGAAGTCCTTCGGTGCGTGCTTGGGGCGGCGAAGCTCGATCGCGCGCTCAAAAAAGAAGGTCAGTCCCACGATCGAAGCGGCCAGGATGGCCCACATCACCTTGCCGCCGCGCAGGAAAATATCCCACAGCGTGTCGCCGTCGCCGAAGATCAGGCTCTTCGGTCCAGCTCCCGCCGCGGGTACGCTTTCCGCGGCCTGCGCCAAGGCGGCGTACCCCACCGCCACGAACAGCAGGGCCAGACCCATCGACCAGAACCGGCGTTCATTCGGAACATTCATGCGTTCTGACTTTCCCACGATCGTTGAATCGAACTATTCTCGCCGCGCGCTCCGTTCGTGCCAAGCACGCTTTGCCGACGCGATTCAGGGCTTTTCAGGGGCTTCAGCCCCCAGTGCCTTCAGGCGCTCTTTTGCCGTCGCTGAGCGCTCGCTCTGCGGCCGCGCTTCGATCAGGCGGCGGTAATAGGCGATCGCTTGCGGCGGTTCGGCCAGTTCTTCACTGGCCTTGCCGCACAAATACAACGCCGCATCGAGCCAACTCGAATCCGGGCGGTCCAGCACCACCCGCAGCGCCAGCTTCTTCGTTTGTGCGGCTTCCCCGCTAATCAGCGCCAATTCCGCGAGACCCAGCAGAGCGCGCTCGCCCAAGTCGTCGAGTTCCGCGTCGAGGCCCTTTGCGCCCAACGCGGCCATGAAAGCGGTCTGTGCGCCGTCGAACGCGCGGAGTTGCAATCGGCACTCGCCCAGTCCGCACTGCGCCTCACGAACAAGCTCGCCTTCCGGCTTCGCTTTTAAGTACGCCTCGAACGAAACCGCCGCATCGGAGTACCGGCCTGCCTTCGCAAGTGCAGTCCCTTGAGCGGAAAGCGCCTGAGCGGCCAAGACATGCCCCGGGTGCTTTTCCTGGAGCTCTGTCCAGACCGTCAACGCCGTTTCCACCTGACCGTTCTCTGCGAGCAGGAGCGCGCGTTGATGCCGCGCTTCGGGCGCCAACGGGCCTTCCGGCGCCACACCGTACGCCTGCGCGAACGCAGCTTCGGAATCTTGGGCTTGTTTGCCCAGCTTCAACGCCCACGCCAGATTCAGCCATGCCGCCGCTTGGGCTGCCGCGGGCACGTCAGGTGCTTGCGTCGCCGCCTCCAACGCCCGGCGATAAAGCGGTACGGCCTCGGCCTGAGCCCCCGCGTCATAGCGCAGATTCGCCGCCTGAAACGCCGCTTCGAAGGCAGCCGCGCCCCGCAAGGGCAATGCCAAGAGCGCGTCGAACTGCGCGCGCGCGGCTTCCGTATCTTTCAGCTCTTTCGAGCTCAGCGCGCGCAGCAGCGCCGCATCGAGGCGATCCTTCGGCTCGGGTGTCAGCGGCTCCGCGCCCAGGAAAGCATCCAAATCCGAACGCGCATCGGCAAAGCGCTTCGCGGCGAATCGAATGCGTGCGCGCATCAACCGCGCCTGCCGCGCTTCCGCCGACGCCGCAAACTCTTCCGTCAGCAGCGCCCCAAGCGCGGCTTCGGCGTCCGCATTACGTTCGGGCAGTTCGGCCAGGCAAAGCGCTTTCAACAGCAGCGCCAGCGCCTTCCGCGTGCCTAGGTCTTCGCGCTTCAGCAGCGCTTCGGCATCCGCGAGCCCCTCGCCAGGACGTCCCGCTCCCAAGCGCGCCTGCGCGCGCATCAGCAGGCCGTCCGTCCGGCGTGCGGCATCCGCATACGCCGGCGTATCCAGGAGCCGGTCCAGCCACGGCAGCGCCGGTGCGTACTGCTTCTCCAATACCAACCGCTCCGCCGCTGCATGGCTCGCATCGGCCACATACGGCGAAGCCGCGTGCTTGTCGATTAGCAGCTTGAAGGCCTGCAACGCTTCTTCAGGCTGATTTTGCCCCAACAGCGCCAAACCGCGCAGATAGCAAGCCTCCGCGTCCCGCTCCGGCGTGGCAAAGGGCGCCGGCAGCGCGCCAAGTTGCTTCAGACAGCCCGCGCCATCCTTCTGCTTGAAGCGGCACCACGCCAGACGCAGCGCCGCCAAATCGGCCTCGCGCTCCTGTGGCTTTTCTTGAACTTCCTTCCGCGCCAGATACGCGGTGAGGTGTTGCTCCGCCGCGGCATAGTCTTCCATCCAGAACGCAAAGTCGGCCGCGGCGAAAAGCGCCAGCCGCAGCAACTCCACATCTTCGGGTTGATTCGCATTCAACACCTTCAGCAGCGCTTCGGCTTGGGCACGCGCGGCCGGCCAGTCTTTACGCTTGCCGGCCAACAGCGCCAGACGATACAGCGCCAACTTGCCTTGCGGCCGCTCTGCGTAAGACTTCACCAGAGCCGCATACGTTCCCGCTGCATCTTCAGGGGCCGTCTCCGCCAGTAGCAGCAGCGCGGCGGCATGTTCATCGCTCCGACGCGCCGGATCGGCCACCGCCTCGGCCTCTTTCACCGCAGCCTGTGCCGCCGCACGCGCTTCGGGCTCGCGTTTCAGCTCGCGTAACGCTTGCGCCTTCGCCCGCGCCACCGCCGGGCGGCCCTCCCCTTTCAGCTTGGAGAGATACAGATCCGCCAGCGCCAGAGCCTCCGCATACTGATGCTCTTGCAAAGCACGGTACGCCGCTTGAGCCGCCAGGGCCGCCGTATCGTGGTGGTCCGCGAAGGCCGCCGTGAGCGCCTGTAGCGCCGCGAGCGCTTCCTTCCACTGCGCCGCATCGACGTGGATCGATGCGCGCCAATACGCCACCGCGCGCGTCTGTTCGCCTCCGCCCGGACGTTTGGCCACTCCGTCCAGCGCCGCAAAGGCTTCGGGGCGCTTGCCCAATTGCGCCAAGCTGCGCGCGACCATCAACTGACTGGCCCCGGCCTTGGGGTGTTCCGGCGTCTCGGCCGTTCGCTTGAACTGAGCCAGCGCCGCATCGTAGGCCTGGCGCTCGAAGGCAATCCAGCCCAGCCCTTCCGCCGCATCGGGCAGCAGTTTAGATTCCGGAAACAGCGTCTCCAGCCGCTTCCAATGGCCTTCGGCCACGGGACCACGCTTAAGCGCATAAGCGGACTCGCCGGCGTAATAGAGCACGTGCTCGTAAAGCTGCGGCAGCGCCGGATGGGCGCCGGGCGCGCGCGGATCGGGATGTTCCTTTAGAAATATTTCGGCTTGCGCCAAGGCCTTCTCGAAACTCTTGGCCAAGTAATGTGCCTTCACCGCACGCTGCTGCGCCTGCGCGCGGCGGTCGGATTTTGGAGTGCTAGCCAGGAATCCTTCGAACTGCGCCGCGGCCTCCGGATACTGCTGCAACTGGTAATAACTCTCGGCCAGTAACAGCCGCGCATCCGCCAAGCGCTCGGACTGCGCATGGGTCTGCAGATACCGGTTCAGCGCTTCGACG
>BTVV01000091.1:0-24924 GCA_045863855.1 Planctomycetota bacterium
ATTCTGATGAAGAACTTAATGGACTTCGCGATCGGGTCCATCGCGTACTGGATCCTTGGATTCGGTCTGATGTTCGGGCTTACGGCAGGCGGGTGGATCGGCGGGAGCGCCTTCTTCTTCGACGCCGAGCCGCTGGCCGCAGCGTCGGGCAAGTCGGTTGGTTTCTCGTGGGCGTTCCTGATCTTCCAGACGGTCTTCGCGGCCACGGCGGCGACGATCGTTTCGGGCGCCATGGCCGAACGAACCAAGTTCGTGAGCTACCTGATCTACAGCGCGGTCATCTCGGCGTTCATCTACCCGATCTTCGGACACTGGGCGTGGGGTAACCTCTTCTTCGCGGACAACACGAGCTGGCTGATGCAGCGTGGCTTTATCGATTTCGCGGGTTCGACGGTGGTGCATTTCATTGGCGGTGTCTCCGCGCTGGCCGGCGCGATCGTACTGGGGCCACGCCTTGGCAAGTACACGAAGGACGGCAATATCCGTCCGATTCTGGGCCACAACATGGCCTACGTGGCCTTAGGCGTCTTTATCCTCTGGTTGGGCTGGTTCGGCTTCAACCCGGGCAGCACGTGCGCGGTGGGTGGCGACATGGCCCGGATCGCGGTAACCACGAATCTGGCCGGTGCGGCCGGCGCGCTCTCTGCGCTGGTGTTGAGCTGGATCCTCTTCAAGAAGCCGGACACCTCGATGACCTTCAACGGCGTGCTGGCCGGCTTGGTAGGCATCACAGCGGGTTGCGCAAACATGACACCCGCGGGTTCGATTCTTGTCGGATTGCTTTGCGGCACGGCGGTGGTTTGCGCAGTGCTCTTCTTCGACAAGGTTAAAGTGGACGATCCGGTAGGCGCGGTTTCGGTCCACGGCGTCTGCGGTTCGTTGGGCACGTTGATGGTGGGCTTGTGGGGCGTCAAGTACGGCGGTGAAGCCCTGGAGCCCATCGGTCTGCTGAACGGCGGCGGTTCGGCGCAGTTCGTCACCCAGCTCATGGGTGTCGGCGCGGCCTTCCTGCTCGTCTTCCCCACCATGATGGTCCTCTTCACGATCCTCAAGCATACGGTCGGCCTGCGCGTCAGCGAGCAGGAAGAGATCGAAGGCTTGGACCTGCACGAGCACGGCAACGAGGCCTACGCTCGCGATACGATGGTCACCACGTCGGGTGGCCAGTCGATCGAAGCTCTGGGCGTGGCCACGGCCCCGTCCATGGCGAAATTGGCCGCCGAACACGGCGCGCCGTAAGCGAGGCCGAAACTCCCGGCAGGCCGGACCCCCTCCGGCCGCTCACCCCGGCGGCGTGGGAGCCCAAACTCCCACGCCGCTGTATTCACGGATGAAACCGGTTCGATGCAGGCCCCGGCATGCGGCAGGCCGGATTCCCTCCGGCCCGCTCACCCCGGCGGCGTGGGAGCTTCTAAACTCCCACGCCGCTGTTCTTTGACGCGACGCGCTTCACTCGCTACCGTTCCGGCGTGAAGACCGCAGACTTCGACTTCCACCTGCCGCCCGAATGCATCGCGCAGCAACCGTTGCCCCGGCGCGACGGGGCGCGCCTGCTCACGCTCGACCGCGCGGCGCGCACCTGGCGCGACCGGACGGTGCTCGAACTGCCCGAGATCCTCCGTCCCGGCGACCTGCTCGTCTTTAACGACACGCGAGTCATTCCCGCCCGCTTGCGCGCAACGCGGGAAGAGACCGGTGGCAAAGTGGAAGTCTTCCTGTTGCCGCCGGAGCCGGGCGAACTCGAACGGCTTCAGCCGCTCGCGCCCGGCGAGACCGTGCGCCGCGCGCTGACACGCAGCGGCGGAAAGCTCCGCTCAGGCGAATCGCTGGCGCTTCCCGGCGGATTGAAGGCCAGGCTGCTCGAACGCCGCGGCGAAGCCGGCGAGGTGCTCTCATTCGCGTTGCCCGAGGACCGTTTCGACGCCTACCTGGATGCGCACGGCGAAGTCCCCCTTCCCCCGTACATCGCTCGAGCGGAAGGCGCTTCTAATATCGTAGACCGCGAGCGCTACCAGACCGTCTTCGCTCGGGAACGCGGCGCGGTGGCGGCGCCGACGGCGGGCTTGCATTTCACGCCCGAACTGCTCGAAGCTTTGGATCGCCGCGGCGTGCGTCGCGCGGCCGTGACGCTGCATGTGGGCTTGGGCACGTTTCGGACGGTCAAGGCCGAGCGGATCGAAGAGCACTACGTCGATCCCGAGCCGTTCCAGGTGCCGGCCGCCACGGCCGATGCCGTTGCCGCGGCGAAACGCGAAGGGCGGCGCGTCATCCCCATCGGCAGCACCGCCACGCGCACCCTGGAAGCGTGCTGGGACGCGCCGGCGCGAACCCTGCGCTCGGGGTACGGGCAGACCGATTTGTTTCTGCGCCCGCCGTGCCGCTTTCAGGTCGCCGATGCGCTGCTGACGAACTTTCACCTGCCGCGCTCGAGCCTCCTGATGCTCGTCGCCGCTTTTTCGTCCCCTGGATGCGAAGACGGCCTTGAGTTCGTCCTGCGCGCCTACGAGCACGCTAAAGCGGCCGGGTACCGCTTTTTCAGCTACGGGGATGCCTGCCTGTTCGAGTAACGCTCACCGCGCGCGGATCAGGTCGGCGTCGACCAGCTCGAGATCCGCGCGTAAAGCCGCCGTCTCGCGCAGGAAACGTTGCGCGTCGGTGTAATAGCCGGCGGTAGGCGCGAGTTCCGGAGCGTGCGTGCGGAACCATGCGTTGAAGCGCGCCATGCTCAGTTCGCGTGCGAGCTTCGCGGCCATGCTGGCAAGCGCCACCGGCAGCGACGCACCGTCGGCCTTTTCTCTGAATTCCACCGCAACGCGTCGCGCATTCCAATCCAGTTCGTAGGCGCTTCGCGCTTTGGACTCCTCCGCAATCCGCGGCAGCGCCCCGCCGAAGGATGCGGCCAACGCAGGCGCGTAGAACTTACGTCCACCCAGGCGATCCACCACCGCGTGCACGGCTTCTCCGGGCCGGGCGAAATCTGCGGCGGCGCGAAGCAGCGCGCCGGCGCGGCGTCCGTTCACTTCGGCTTTATTGCCCCAGCGTTCCACGTCCCGGTTAAAAGCGCCGGCCGGCAACGCACGCGCGCGATAGTGCACGACTTCCACAGCCCCCGCGGCAAGGCAGGCGCGCAGAGCTGCGGCATGCGTGACTCCACCCGGAATATCGACGGGAGGCAACGGCGCGCGGCCCCACGGTTCCCGTGCGAGGGCCTCCGCGTCTTCGGCATTCAGAAGCGACTCAACCCCGCCGTCCCAGGGATCGCCATTCACGGCATGCAGGAATGCGGCAACCGCCGCAGCGAGGCGCTCGAGTTTGCGCGGGCCGGCGTGTACTCGCTTCGAATCGTCGACGGCTATAGTGCCAGGCGGAGCGGGCATGCGTGAAACGAACGGCGCAAGCTTGCGCCATAAGTCGCCGTGCCAAGCCGGAGACGCCGTATCCGGCACCCGCAGCACGCACAGCCCGTGGCACAACGGTCCCAACACCGGACCGTACCCGGCTTCGTCCACACCAACGAGTAGCATCCACTCAGTTTACCGGGCATCCCCGTGTGGCTACGGGAAAACGCGTCAACGCAGCTTGCCCAGCGCTTCCTTCGCGGCGGCCATGCCCTGAACGATGTCCTCGCGCGGCGTCGCGAAGCTCAAGCGCAAATAGCCGTCCTGCATGAACCCGGTGCCGCTGGCGGTGATGACACCCGAAGACGTGCAGAGGTACTCGGAGACGTCGTCGCTGCTGGAAATGGTTTTGCCGTCCGGCGTGCGCTTGCCTAGGCAGGCTCGGACATCCCAAAAGGAATAAAAGGTGGCGGGCGTGGGCCAGACGCGCGTGTGCGGCATGCCTTCGGATTCCTTTTGAATCAGATCGCGCAGGGCCTGCAATTCGTCGTGCAGGCCTTGATCGTACGGTTGCGAGATCGCGGTGATGGCGGCCACCTGCGTCGGCGTCGCGGGGCCGGACGTGTAATGGCTTTGCAGGTTCACCATCGCCTTGGCGGTGTCGTCAGGCGCGATGGCCCAGCCGATGCGCAATCCGCCGGTACGTCTGAAATTTTTGGACATGCCGTCGATCTGTATCAGCCACGGCCGAGTGCGGTCGTCGATGCACGGCTCCGGAAACTTCCGGCCGTCGAAAACCAGCCGCCAGTACAGACGGTCGTAGACGAAGTAGATGCGGTGCTTGATGCACACGTCGAGCAGCGCATTCACTTCGTGCTGGTCGTAGAGCTGCGCCGTCGGATTCACGGGATTGTTGAGCAGGAATAGCTTCGCGTGCGGGCGCATGCGCAGATTGCGCTCGAGGTCCTCGGGGACGATTTTCAGGTCCTGCTCGTGCCGTTCCCTTGGAATCACCTGTACCGGGAAAGCGTACGCGGCCGTGGCCAGCGGTTGGTAGCTGACCCAAGGCGCCGCATCGAATAGCACGCAGTCGGCGGGGTTGCAGACGGCCAGGAATGTATTGAAGAGGCTCTGCTTCGCGCCGGAACTGATGATCACGTTGTCGATGCCGTATGCATTTTCTTGCCCAAGCCACTTCAGCACCGCCTGCCTCAGCTCGGGCATTCCCGCCGGATCGGAATACATCGTGTGCTGTTCGTGAAACGCCCTTTCGCCGGCGGCCCGAATGGAAGGATCCAGCTCGCCCTTCGTCTCGCCCAAACCGAAATCGTAGACGGGGAGCTTCTGCCGCCGGCGCTCTTCGGCCAGACGCTTGAGCGCCAGCGTCAGCGACGGGCGGAACTTGCTCATCTTGGCCGAAATCCGTTCGAAGGTTTCCATGAATGCTCCTCGGTCCCGTGCTTTACTCCGCGGCCTCAGCCAGATCGCGTTCCCGTTGCTGCAAGATACGGTTTAGTTCTGCCTGGTAGAAGAAGTGCTTCTCTCCGAATGCGGGCTTGAGGTCGGTGAGCCATGCGGCCTGCGGATCGAACTTCGCAAAGAACGCGCGCTTGACCCAGTCCGCATCGCGGCCCTGGATAAACCGAAGCACGAAGACGCGCTCGCCCTTGATCTCTGTGATGCCTTCGATGGCCACCTTGCCGGGCATCGCCGACATGGACGGGCCGCGAACCGTTCGCGCCAGACCCGAGACATGGCTGTACGCTTCCCGGAAGATTTCGTAGGCCTCCGCGAGCGGGATTTCGAAGTACGCCTTCGCGCCCGTATTGCGCTCGACGAACATGTAGTAGGGTACGCAGCCGAAGCGCACTTGCGTGTTCCACATGCGCGTCCAGACATCGGCCGAATCGTTGATGTGCCGGATCAAAGGCGACTGGCAGCGGATCACCGCTCCGGTGCCGCGAATGCGGCGGATGGCCTCCTGCGCCACCTCCGTGCTCAACTCGATCCAATGGTTGTAATGCCCCATGATCGCCAGGTGCTTGCCGCTGGCGACAATCTGCTCGAAAAGCTTCAAGACTTCCTCGGCATCCGGATCGGTCACGTAGCGGTAAGGCCAGTAGCTGACCGATTTGGTGCCGATGCGGATCGTCTGGATATGCTCGAAGTCCGGACCCAAAAGCGGTTCGATATATGCGCGCAAATTCTTGATCCCCATCACCATCGGATCGCCGCCGGTGAAGAGCACATCGGTCACATCCTTATGCGCCTTCAGGTAATCCTGGAAGCGCAGGGACTCATCGGTGGCGAACTTGAGATCGTCCAGCCCCACGAATTGCGGCCAACGGAAACAGAAGGTGCAGTACGCATGGCAGGTCTGGCCGGCCGAGGGGAAGATCAGACACGTTTCGCGGTACTTGTGCTGAACGCCGCTGACGGCATCGCCCTCCCAAACCGGCACGTTGGCCGTCTTCTGTCCGGCGGGATGCGGATTCAAGGCCAGCCGCACGGCATGCGCGGCCGCCTTAATCTTCGCGTCATCGCCCGCGCGGACCGCCTCCGCCACACGATCGAAGTGTTCGTCGGTAAGCATCCCGCGCTGCATGAAGGTCAGATTGAAAATCGGATCGTTGGGGACGTTCGTCCAGTCGATCAGATCTTCGACCACGTAGTTGTTCACGCGCATCGGCAACACATGCGCGACGACCTTCATGGCGAAGCGCATTTCTTCAGGAAGCTTCTGCAACTGGGGGAGTCGTTCGATATCGCGAGAAGAGTAAAACTTCGGCTTTCGAGCCTCGATTCGTGTGTGGACCATCGGGGTGTCCCTCCTTTTCTTCTTCATCTAGTTGCTTCCTCAAAGCCCCCGCCCGATCCCAACTCCGGGCGAAGACGATAGCCTTCCGAACGGCAAAACATCCGAAGGATGCTTGTGCGTCATTAGCACGGCGACAATGCCATACGGCACGATGCCATGCAGGCAGCGCGAGAGCGCCGAAAAGCGACCACGGGAAATTGTATAAGGCGCGCAGCGCCGTTATTCGGGACCTCACGTCGGACGCAGCATGACGAGAGCTTTGAAATCAGCCACCGAATAACCAATTTATCTATACCCTCTCCCGCTCTGTGTATCAATCTTATATCCGGTTATTTTTTATGGATTTACAATCGTTAGATCGAATCGCCAGAAGGGCTTTGAATTTAATGCCACGGCGACTCCAGGCCTGAAATTTGTTCATGCTTTCTCGATGCGATGGGCAGGCTACGGACGCTTCCGGGCCGTCAGTTGACCGTATCTGACCCCGCACTATGCTGCGCAAAGCGTTCGCTCATCCGATTCTAACTATCGCGAGGATCACCCGTGGCTCGCCTGCATTCCGTTTCTCCGTTACGCATTGGGCTGTGTGGCGCCGGTATGATGGGCGCCACACATGCCGCGGCTTATGCGGGCATTCCTGGCGCTAAGCTCGCCGCAGTTTGGGACACCGATCTCAAGCGCGCCGAATCCCTCGCTGCGCGCTTTGGCGGAACCGTGTACGCGCACCGCGACGACCTGATTCATGCAGTGGATGTCGTCGACATCTGCCTGCCGACGCCCTGCCACCTCGAGCAGATCGAAGCTGCCGCCGCAAAGGGTAAGGCGGTCTTCTGCGAAAAGCCCCTGGGCCGCACGCTCGAACAGTGCGATTCCGCCATCGACGCCTGCAAGCGCGCCAAGGTTCCGCTGCTGGTGGGCCACGTCGTCCGCTTCTTTCCCGAGTACCGCACGCTGCGGAACACGATCCTGAACGGGGATCTCGGCGACCTGGGCGTCCTGCGTATGAAGCGCGTCGTCTGCAGCCCGGGTCCGGCCGGAAGCTGGTACTGGGATTTCGCCGCCTCAGGCGGCTGCGTGCTCGATACGGCGATCCATGACCTCGACTGGTTGACCTGGACCTTGGGCCGCCCGGCCTCGGTCTACGGCATCGGGTTTCGCGATGCGCCAAGCCTGAAAGACTTGGCTTACCTGACGCTGCAGTGGACCGATGGCGCGATTGCGCATCTGGAGTCCAGTTGGAGCCACGATACGTTTGCGACGAGCTTCGAAGCCGCCGGTCGCGAAGGCATCGCCGAATTCGATCTGCGCGACAGCGCGGCGCTTCAAGTGGCCTACACGCAGGCTGCTTCGGGTGGCGGCGGAAACGTCGTGCCCGAAAGTCCGCTCGCCAAGTCGCCCTATCAGGCCGAGTTGGAGCACTTCGTCGCCGTTGTGCGCGGAGAAGCCAAGCCCCTGATCAAGCCCGAGGAAGCGCGCGAGGCCGTGGAACTGGCCTTGGCCAGCCTGGAAGCCCTGCGCTCGCGCCAGCCCGTACGCTTGCCACCCCGGCGCGGGGGATCTTCCGCACGGACGGCAAAGCAGCGCGGACGGGCGCTCCCGGCGGCGCACCCAGAGTAATCGTTCGCGGCCTCTCCATATAAAGGAGTTCGTACATGACTAAAAAGGTGAAGCTCGCGTTCCTCTCGTTCGCGCATATGCACGGGTACGGGTACGCCTCGCAGCTTCGCGCGCTGCCCAAGGGATCGGTGGAATTCGCCGGCATCTGGGACCGCGATTTCGCGCGCGCCAAGAAGATGGCCAAGCTGCTGGACACGAAGGCCTTCGCGAAGCGCGAACAGCTTTTGGCGAAGAAACCCGATGGCGCGATCGTCTGCAGCGAGAACGTTCATCATGCCGAGGATACGATCGCGGCGCTGGAAGCCGGAGCGGGCGTGCTCTGCGAAAAACCGCTCGCGCCGACGGTGGCCGACTGCCGCGCGATGATCGCGGCGTCGAAGCGAACCGGCCGGCCGTTGATGACGGCCTTCCCGTGCCGGTTTCTAGGCGCGGTCCTGGCCCTCAAAGCGCGCGTGAATTCCGGCGAGCTCGGCCGGATCCTGGGCGTTTGCGCGACCAATCACGGCCGCCAGCCCGGCGGCTGGTTCGCCGATCCTAAGTTCAGCGGCGGCGGAGCGGTGATGGACCATACCGTTCACGTCGTCGATCTGCTGCGCTGGCTGCTCAAACGCGAATTCGTCCGCGTGCATACGGCCGTCGGCTACAACCGTTTCCGGCTGACCACGCAAGCGGTGGGTAAGCGGCGCGTCGACGATGCGGGCATCCTGAGCCTGGAATTGGACGACGGCAGCGTGGCCACACTGGACTGCTCGTGGTCGCGCCCGGCCGAGTACCCGACGTGGGGCGACGTGAAAATCGAGTTGGTCGGTACGCACGGCGTGGCCAAGCTCGATGCGTTCCGCCAGCGCGTCTTGGTGGCGTCCAAAGCCACCGGCAAGCAGGTGGAACGCTGCTTCGGGGACGAAGCCTCCGGTGGACTGGGCGGAGCCTTCGTGCAGGCGCTGGCCGCGAATGCGCCGGTCCCGGTCAGCGGTGAAGACGGGCTGGCGGCCACCGCCGTGGTGGAAGCCGCCTACGCCAGCGCGCAAAGCGGGCTTCCGGAGCGAATTTCGGCGCTCTGAGCGCTTTCCGGCTGTTGCAGGAAGGGTTTGCCCGCACTAAGGTTAGGCGGTCTTTGGGGCGCGCGGCGGCGCGCGTCCACAGCTCCTTTTGCTTTCGCGCCCGGACCTGCTCGACGTACATGAAAGCGATCATCTCCGATATCCACGGCAATCTCGAAGCGCTCCGCGCAGTGCTCGACGATATCGATGGATTGGGCGTCAAAGAAATCATCTGCCTCGGCGATGTGATCGGGTACGGACCCGACCCGAAAGAGTGCCTGGACATCATCCAAAGCGTCACGAGCCTGAACATTCTCGGCAACCACGAAGAAGCGGTGCTGTACGGCATCCCGCCCAACTTCACGCCGCGGGCGAAGAAGGCCCTCGAGTGGACGCGTAAGATTGTGCTCGAAGACGAGACCGAGTCGCCGGAGCTGCGCGAGAGCCGCCGAAAATTCATGATGTCCTTCAAGGTCCAGACGCGCATCGAAGGCGTGACCTACGTCCACGGTTCGCCGCGCGGGCCCACGCGCGAGTACGTGCTCCCGCGCGACGCCCAGGACAAGAAGAAGATGAAGGCGATCTTCGACTGCCTGGAAGATTTCTGCTTCTGCGGGCACACGCACACGCCAGGCATCTTCAATTACGAAGGCTTCACGCATCCCAGCGACATGTTCGACCTTTACATGCTCGGCAGCGACGAAAAGGTGCTGATCAACGTCGGATCGGTGGGACAGCCGCGCGACGGCGACCCGCGCGCCTGCTTCGTCACCTTCGACGGCGATACGGTGGTCTGGCGGCGCGTGGAATACAACATCGAGCCGGTGGTCGAAAAGATTTACGCGGTGCCCGAACTGGACAACTTCCTCGCCGATCGCCTGCGCGAAGGCCGCTGATGCGAGCACGCCGCGCCGGCCGCATCCCTATCTGAAAATCCGGTACGTAGGTTACGGCGCAGGAGGCACCGGCGCCTGGAGCACCCGCAGCTTGCGGCTGCCGAGCAGTTCGCCGTCCGCGACGAACTCCACCGCGTACTCGCCGGGCTTATCGAAGCGCAGCGATTGCAGGCGGAAGATCAGTTCCGCGACCCCGATCGGATCGTTGAAGGTAATGCCGCCATTGAGCGCGAAGATCTCGCGCTGCGACTCCAGTTCCAGCATGCGCAGCTTGCACGGAATCTGGCCGCGCCCGTCGGTCAGCGCCACGTACACGCAGAACGCCGGGAAGGTGTACGGAAAGCGCTGGACGTTGAGCATGCTGAAAATGCCGATAAGCGAAGGCTTGTTGGTACCGCCTTCACGAATCGTGTAGTCGCATAGAATCAGGTCGAGCAGGAGCGGAGGATTCTGTTTGGCCATGGCGCGTCTATATAGCGCATCTCCGGCGCGTGCACCACGGCCGAATCGGCCGAGGGCGGCAATTAGCGCATGCTGGCGGGCGGCGGTTATTTTTGACTGCTCAGGCCCGCCGATCCGTTAACATGATGAACGCGGAGGCAGAATCGGCCATGAACGCTCCCGAATCCCCGAAGACTCGCGCCGGCCTTTTGCCGCGCATTGGCGTACGCGTCGGGATGTATCTGGTCGTCATTGCCGCGATCTACTTCTACAAGTTCAATCAGCAGCCCGTCACCGAGCCGGCCCCGTTGCCCACCGTTCACAAGCCCGCGCCCGAACCGGAACACGAAGAACCCGGTACTCAGGTCGACATCTCGACGATCTACCCGCAGCTTACTTTCTACGCCTGGACCGCCGCCATCCGCCCCGACGGCACCCAGCGCGTCGAAGCGCTGGTCCGGTTCACCGGCAACCTGGACGACCTGCATTGGAAGGAGTTGAAGCTGCGCCGCGTCGGCGACGACCGCGATCTGGCAGAGGCGCAAGCGCCCGACGGCCAACCGCGGCCCCAGCGCGGCCTGGCTAAGCTGGTCTTCGAACTTTCGGCCGGAGCCAAGCCCTTCGACGGAGGGCGCGTCTTCTGCTGGGTCCGCGATCTGTTCCTGCTGGAGCCCGAGCGGCGCGTTTCGGCGGAGCAACTCGACCAGGCGCTGGCGGAAGCACAGAACGAAGAAGCCGGCGCCAAAACCAAGCCTTAGAGCCGCGAACAAGACCAGCGTCGAGGCGGCTGGGCGGCGACGGTCAAGCGGGGCAAAGAAGGCGAAGAAGCCGGATCGGGACGAGCATCCGGCGCCTGAACCTGACGAAGTCCCGCGAAACACCGCCGCAAGCAGACGACCGATGATGGTTTTGCTAGTGGCACTTAGCCTACCCGCACCTTCATCACCACCTTGCGCGCGCTGCTGGGCGCGCCCGCCGCGATCCCCGGCATGTGCGCGTCGCGCGGGCCGAAGATCGCGAAAGCCCCCGCGCGGATGTCCATGAAATCCCCCACCCCGCGCGGGTCATCCAGCTTCATGAAATCCTTCGCTTCGTCGTAGGCTTGGATCACGCGCAGCGCATCCAGCGGGGCGTATCCCATGCGCTCGACGCCGCGGACGATGAGCTGCACATCCAGATATTTGCGGTGGGCTTCCCAGAAACAATCGGCGGCCGGCTTCGTCTCGTAGTCCTGCACGATGGCCATCAGGTCCTGCCCGCGAATCTCGTGCTTGCCCAAGGGCAGCGCCGCGAGGTCGGTCGTTCGCAGGTACTCCAGCGCGCTGGCGATGCCCGCCCCCAGCCCCGCATACAGCGCAGCGTTGTTCAGATCGTCGCGGATCATCCGATACCCTCCAAATGAAATCGGCGGGCGCAAGCGCCCGCCGATCGTACCGTTCCTTATGTAAGGCCCGGCCTGCTTACTTCTTCACCCGCATGCCCGGGTACGCTTCATCGAACCACTTGTCCCAGCGCACGACATCGTCGCCGAAGTTCTGGCGGCTGATGTACTCGATCGATTCCAGCAGCACCGCCCGGCCTTCCTTGTCTTCGTCCTTGCGCAGGTGGTACAGGAGCTTCTCCAGCGCATCCTTGTGGAACTCCTTGAACGGCGTCTGCATCGGGTACAGGTAGCGCAAGGAGAAGATCGCCGAGCGGATCACCTCCTTGACTTCTTTCTTCTGCGCCTGCGGATCGACGATGTCGAGCAGCAGCTTGGCCATCTTGGCCACCGAATCGGCGACCGGCGCGGGCTTGCGCACGCGCTGCGCGGCCAGCATGTAGCCTAGCGTCTTGGCGATCGTCTGCCGAATCTTCAAGTCGTTGGCGTAAGAACCGCTCGCCGAATCGGCGTTGTACATGTCCTCGAACGCCTTGATCAGGGCCGGCAGCGCCTCGTCCTTGCCCGTCACGCCCAGCGCTTCCACCGCCGCAATCAGCAGCACCGGCTTGCTTTCTTCCTTTAGGATCTTTTCGATCACCGGCAACACGCGGTTGCCCGTGCGCACGCCGTTGGCTTCCAGGCGCGCCAGCGCCTTCATGCCTTCGGCGCGAATCTCCGCGTCCATCGCCTTCTCTTCCACGAGTTGAATCAAGCGATTCACCGTCGGCGGGGTCACCAGCTTATCGAGGTCCTTGTCGATCCGGCTGAGCAGGGCGTAGAACGCCGAGAGCACCGCTTCCTTGAGCCGGTTGTCGAGGTTCACTTGGATCAGGATGTTGGCGAGCGTGTCCAGGCATGCGCCGTTGCCGACCTGGCCGATGGCCCGAACCGCCGTTTCGCGGATCAGCAAGTCGGGCATGTTACCGGCCTGCCGGCCCTCTTCGGAGGCGATCTTCTGCAGCGCTTCCAGCGCGCGCTCTTCCGGCAGGCTGCTCAGCACCAGCGTGGCCCCGAAAACGCGGCAGATCTCGGCGCGGATGTGCGTCTCTTCCTTGTCGTCCGTCAGGTGCTTCGTAAAGACCTCCGTGTACTTCTTAGCCGCCAGACGGTCGAGCGTGAAGAGATTGCCCTGCAATTGGCCCAGTGCCTTGATGCAGCCGATGCGGACGAACAGATCGTCGTCCTTTTGCTGCACGACCCACAGCAGCGCGTCGACGACGTCGTTTTCGTTGACCTTATCCCGGTCGCGCAGGCTGCTCAGCGAGCGTACGGCGTCCAGACGGTCTTCGGGGTAACCCGTGCGCTTCTTGGCGATGGAAACCAATTCGGCGACGGTCTTTTCCTGCTTGGCCGCTGCGCCTTGCGCCCGCGCCGGCGCATGCGCCGCCACGGCCACGAGCACCGCCAGCAACCCCGCGAGTGGGATACCCGGACTCATGCCTCGACGGAGCATACGAACACCCTCCAAGCGACGGCCGCCGCGAGGCGCCGTTCGTGCCGCGAAAACCGAATCCAAATGCAGTGCAGACCAAGGATTTGTATGAACGCCAGGCTACCCTGTCAATCCGAAAAGCCCAGCCCGCCCCAGACCCCTTGCCACTCCTGAGACGAACGCCTTACGCACCTCGTGACCTAAAATCGCTGCGCTTCCAGAAACGTCTGCGCTTCCTCGAAGCGGTCGAAGCGCTTTTCCAGCGCACGAAACCGCGCGCCGTGCATGCAGCGCTTGCCGTCCTGACGCCGCCCGATGCCCAGATATTTATGCAACAGCTCGTGATACATCAAATAATCGAGCACGAAGAGCGGGACGTGCTCCGCATCGAAAACGCGGCTGACGATCAGGCGATCGTCCTCGGGCGTATAGCTGCCCAGGATGCGCCGCGAACGCTTGGGGCTCCAGCACAGCTTCGGGCGCGCGAGTTGGCCCTCGAAATACGAACGGTTGATGCGGTCGAAGCTCTCGTCCAGCGAGCGGAACCGGCCGGGGCCGCTGCGCGCGCGCGGCGCGGGCCGACGCACCCCGGGCAGTCGAAAGACCTGCGGCGGCAATCCCGCGATGAACGCGTCGTACGCCCTGCGCTCGACGCCGGCCTTGGACCGACGCGTCCGCGCGAGCATCAAGTGGCATGCCTGCGTGATCACCGCCTCGCCCGCCAAGCGAAACACGAGGTGAAAGCGCAGCATCGCCTGCCCGTCGGCCGCGATCCGGAAGCTGTACAAGGTGCTGCGAAACGGCCGGAAGCTCACCTTCGCGCGCCGAATCTGACGCACGCGGCGCTCCTGAGCGGCGGCGATGAAGAGTTCGCCTACGCGTCGTTCGAAGGCAGGATCGCGCACACGCGCCAGACGAAAGAGAGATGCTGCGTGCGGTTCGATCGATTCGACGGATGCAACGGGTGCTGCCGGCGGCGCGGCAGCCTCGGTGGGCGGATCGGCAAAGACGAAGCTCAACTGCCGCATAGCAGCCCGTTGAAAATGGGTCCGGTCCGGCTCGCCCCTACGGTTTCCTTTTATGTTCTTGACGTGCCGGGCTCTTTTGATGAAAGATACGAGCCGGATTAGGTTTGTCGAGACGGGAAAAGTTCTTCCTGTGTAAGCACGCGAGACCCTGCATGCGCAGCCGCAGACGACGTTCGATGCGCAGCGTCCTGCCGCCAGACCTGCGGCGCTACTACTCCGAAGGCGGCTGCCGTTCCGTTTTCCGTTCGCTGGACGTTCCGCTTGGCTCCCCCGGCGCCTTCGAAGTCGAGTTCTGCCAGGACATCCTCGCCCGCGCGCCCGAGCACTTCGAAACACTCGCGTTGCTGGGCGAAGCGTACGTCCGCCGCGGCGATTACGAAAAAAGCCTCGAGACGGACCTGCGCCTGATCGGCATGCGCCCTGAAAGTTCCATTGCCCACTACAACCTCGCGTGCAGTTACGCGCTTAATCGGAATAAAGAAGAAGCGTTGCAGGCGCTGCTCAAAGCCGTCGCGCGCGGTTACAACGACGTGGAGCACTTGCGCCAGGACCGCGACCTCAAGATTCTGCACACCGACCCGCGCTTCCAAACGCTCGTCAAGAAGCTGCGCCGCAAGAAGAGCCGCTCGAAGGCCTGACCTGCCCTCGACGTGATGCACCCTGCGCTCTACACTGATTCCGCTTGATTTCTCGAATCGAGGCCAAAGCCATGCGCCAGATCGCTCGAACGTTGCGCCGTTGGGCCGTATTGACCTTTGCGGTGGGCTTGTTGCTGGGCGCCACGGGATGCCCGCGCAATCAGAGCACGCTCGACGACCGCACGTTAGAGCAGAAGCCTCATGTTGAAACGGACAAGCCGGTGGATCGCAGCGATCCGTTCCGTCCTTAACCGGCGGCGCACACGTGCGCAGGTAATTTTCGTGCACTTCTCCGCGCGAATTATCCGCCTCGCCCTCCGTTAATTTAGAAGCTCATCCGGCTCAGAAGCGAAACGCTCTGTACACCCGCCCGCTCCAGAATTAGGTTTTACCCGTCTTCAATAGGACGGATGGGGGGAACCATACCGTGTCCACGGAAGCGACTGTTTTAAGCTGCCCCGGTTGCGGCAAAAAGCTGAAGGCCGACGCCGCGCATAAGCGCATCAAGTGCCCCGGCTGCGAACGCGTGATCGACGTCGAGAAAGCCGCCGGCGACGAGTTCACCGTCGAAGAGATGGACCTCGATCTCGGCGCCCTTAAGCCGCCCCCCAAGCCCGAAGACCTCAGCGACGCCGACAAAGCCGCGCGCATCCGTACGCTCGAGAAGGAACTCGAAGACCTCAACGTCCGCTGGATGGCCGAACGCCAATCGACCAAGCAGGCCCAAGCCGACCGCAACAAGACCGGCGAAGAAAAGCGCAAGCTTGAAGGCGAAAATGCGGAGTTGCGCAGCCTGTTGAAAGCAGCCCTGGAGGACAACCAGGCGGCCTCGGGCGCCGACGCGGGCGCGCAAGCCGATGTGCAGAAGACGGTCGACGACTTGGCGGCGAGCTTGAAGGAAGCGCGCGCCGAGCGCGAAGCGGCGCAGCACGAACGCGACCGCTTGGCCGGAGCGCTTAAGGAACTCGAGAACCGCGCCGCCGACCTTGAACAAAAGATGGCCGCCGCGAGCGCGCAGGGCGAAGCCGCGGCCGGCGAGCGCGCCGAATTCGCACAGGCTAAGGCCACGCTGGAAGGCCGCATTGCCGAACTCGATACGCGCTTCAAGAAGGAGAAGGAGGGCCGCGACGGCCTCCAGAAAGAACGCGACGGGCTGGCCAAGAGCAAAGGCGAACTGGAAGGCAAGGTCGCCGAGCTGAAGGCGCGCGTCCAGGAGTACGAAGCCGCGCCGAAGGCGCAGGACGAACTGACCGGCGAAAACCGCGAGCTTAAGAGCCAGCTCGCCCGGCTGCAGACGCAGACCGAAGCCGACCGCAAGCAAATCGAGGAAGCTGCCCGCCGAAGGGAAGCGCTGGAGCAGGAAGGTTCGGACCTCGAAGCGCGGATCGCGGAACTGGAACAGAAGGGCCGCGCGGAAGCCGAAGCGCGCGAAGCGCTGCAAAAAGAGCGCGACGAGCTGGCGCGGCTCAAGAGCGAGCAGGGCGCGCTGGTGGCTCAGCTGGAGGCGCGCGCCAAAAGCGGGCAGGAACGCGAGGAAAGCCTGCGCATCGAGCGCGACGAGTTGCAGGAAGCGCGGCAGACCTTGGAAGCCAAGGCCACCGAGCTGGCGCAGCGCCTGGCGGGGGAAGCCGAAGCGCGGCAGGAGTTGCGCGCGGAGCGCAATACGCTCGCCGACGCGCGCCGCGAACTGGACGCAAAGCTCGCCGGACTGGAAGCCAGCCTGAAATCGCAGCGCGAGTATCTTGAAGGCGCGACCAAAGAACGAGACGAGTTGCAGCACGAGCGCAACGAACTGGAAGCCAAAGTTGCCGAACTCGAACGGCGACTGGGTTCGGAACGCGGCGCCAAGGCCGATATCGCGCGCAAGGAGAAGGAACTCGCACAGTTGCGCAACGAACTCGAAGGCCGCATCGCGGATCTCGAGACCAAGCTGAAGATCGCCGAGGAAGCCAAGCGTACCGCGCGCCAGGAGAAGGACGAACTTTCCGACACCGTGAGCGAGCGCGAGGCCAAGATCGCGCAGCTCGAATCCAAGCTCTCGTCGGCCGAGGAAGCGCGCACGCAGGCGCAAGGCGAGCGCGACGAACTTTCCTCCGCCCGCGGCGAACTGGAAGCGAAGGTCGCGGAACTCCAGGCCCGCCTGCGCAACGAAGCCGACGCCAAGGAAACGCTGCAAGGCGAACGCGACCGGGCGCGCCGCGAAGCCGAAGCCCGCAGCAAGCACGCGCTCGCCGTCCAGGCCCAGCTAACCGAAGTCGTCGAACGGACCGCCGCGAACCTGGATGCGCTGCGCGAAGAACACCGCGCGCTGCAGACCGAATCGCAGGCGCGTTACGAAGACGTTCTCTCCAAGGCCCGCGCCACGGCCAAGCGCATGAAAGAAGCGCTGGAGAAAGCCGATCAGTGGGAAGCCACCGTCGAAGAAGGCCGGCAGTCCATTGCCGAACGCCAGGCCGCCTTGGGCGAGAAGATTCAGCGTGTCCTCGCGCAGCCGGGCGCCGTCGAAGAGCCGGAGCCCGAGCCGGAAGCGCCGCGGCAGCAGAAACCCGAAGCGCCGAAGCCGGAAGCTCGCCAGGCGCAGGAGCCGCCAGAGACGCCGCCCGGCGCCGCGGCGTCCAGTACGCCCGAGCCCCTCGCGGACATCGAGCCGGAAGCCGATGCCGAAATCGATGCGGATGTAGAGGAAGTTGAAACAGAAGAAGAGGAGTCTGCGCCGGTCGAATCGGACGAGCATCAAAAGCAGGAAGTGGCAGCCGAAGCGAAGGCGGAAGAAAAGAAGCCCGCACCCGCTCCGTCACGCGCCGCCCCCGCGCCGGCGGGTGTTCAAAATCAGCCCGATGCCGGTCGCAAACGCCGCCCGGAATCGAGCGCTCCGCCCAAAAAGAAGGGCGGCTTCCTCGGTGGCATTTTCGGCCGCTGACACCCCCCTGATGACCGTATAAAGAAATGCGTGTCCCAAGCGGAAAAGGCTTGGCAGTCCGAAAGCTTCGGATAAACGCAGTTCTGCATCTTTCCTTCATGCGGGCTTGATTCCGTTCGCGACGATGGCTTTGCATGCTGTGCATCTGGCCGGGCTTGGGCGCGGTAGCGGCTCCCCCAGCCCATACGAAAGGGCAGGCTCATGAAAGCCGTCGGCATCACCCCGCGCAAACCTCACACGGCTCGTCTGGTCGAACTTCCCGAGCCTCAAGTGAGCGAAGTGCCGCACGGCCGGGGCGTGAAAGTAAAGATTCTCAAAGTCGGCGTGGACGGGACGGACAAGGAACTGCACTTGGGCGAATACGGCGCGCCCCCGCCCGGATACGATTTCCTCGTCACCGGACACGAATGCTTCGGGCAGGTGGTCGAAGTCGGCCCCAAGGTGAAAGAATTCAAGCGCGGCGATTTCGTCGTCCCCACCGTACGCCGGCCCGGCGGATCGCTCTTCGACACCATCGGCACGTACGACATGACCAGCGAAGAGACCTACTACGAACGCGGCATCAACCTCCGCCACGGCTACATGACCGAGTATTTCGTCGACGATCCCGAGTACCTCGTGAAGGTTCCCAAAGGGTTGCAGCACATCGCCATCCTGCTCGAACCGATGAGCATCTGCATCAAGGGCATCTTGCAGGCGTACGAGATCAATCGGCGGCTCAAGGTCTGGAAGCCGTCCCGCGTGGCCGTCATGGGCGCCGGACCGATCGGACTCCTCACCGCGCTGGCCTACCGAATCCGCAACTTGGAAACGGTGGTCTTCGGCGTCGAGAAGCGTCCTTACCGCAATGCGGGACTGCTCGACGAAATCGGCGCGACCTATTACAGCGTGCAGGAGCGCCCGCTCGCCGAAGAAGTCCAAAAGAACGGACCGTTCGATATGGTCTTCGAAGCCACCGGCTTCTCGCCTGTCGTCTTCGACGCCATGTCCGCGCTGGCCAAGAACGGAGCCCTGATCCTCAGCTCCGTCACAGGCGGGCACCGTAAGTGCGAAGTCGAAGCCGACCGCTTGAACATCGAATTCGTCCTCGGCAACAAGGTCATGTTCGGCACCGTCAACGCGCACCGCGGCTATTTCGAAGAGGGTTTGAAGGACTTCGCGATGTCCGAAGCCGCTTATCCCGGCTGGCTCACCAAACTGCTATCGCACCCCGTCGAAGGGCTGGAGAACTGGAAAGAGCAGATCCGGATCCTCTTCGAGGTCAAGGACTGCACCAAAGCGTTTCTGAACGTGGCCCAGCCCGAAGCCTAGCGGAACGCAGGGAGTGGCCTGAATTACGTATAGGATCGGGGGACGTTTCCGCGCACGTCCCCCGTGTGCTTTTTGGGGCGAACTGATCCAAAAGTCGGGAAGCTTTAATCCTGCGATCTGGACCCGATTCAGCGCCCCTCCCACAACCTCCTTTAATTGCTCAACTTATGTTTTATCCATGCGCGGCACACGAATTGATATTGGTAGGCTCCGTGTAGTCCCCAGGAAAGGATCGGCCCTATGCTAGCCGCACCGGAATCCAGACTCAGGCGTCGCAAAACCAAGCGCGCTTCGGGCGAGTACCGAGTCGAGGCGCTGCCCGAAACGCCCCAGAAAGCGGGCAGGTCGCTGGGCGGAAGCGCTGAAGCCGCGTGGCCGTCCTTACGCGCATCGCGGGAACTGGGCCGCGAATACATCGGTTCCCTGAAGCAATTGCTGCTGACCCGTGCCGTACAAGACGGCGACCCAGGTTCCGTGCCGAAGGCGTAACGAGAGCTACAGCGACCCGCTTTGGTTAACGCGCTCTAAGAAGCCGGCGCACGCGCGCTCGAAATAAGCCGCGGCGTCGGCGCGATGCTGCATGCCCGGCCCAGGCACATTCTCCCCGCGGATCGGTTGAGCCGAGTAATCCCGATATTCCGGTTGCGGCGCCTCGAACAGCCGCCAGCGCACCAGCGCCTCCCGATGGCGTAATACTTCCTCCTGCGCATCCGCATCGCGGTAACGATTCGTCAGCTCGTATGGATCGGACTCCAGATCGTAGAAGAAGCAGCGCTCCTCCTGCGGGCCGTAGATCAACTTGTAGCGCTTTGAACGAGCCACGTAGTGCCCTTGCCCGCTCCACTCCTGAAACACGTACGGCCGCGCGGCATCCGGATCGGCCAGATTGAGGCCGCCCATTCCCTTGGGCACGTCCAAGCCGGCTTGCTTGAGCAGCGTGGGAGCCAGATCGACCAGATTCGCGAGCACCTCGCGCCGCCCTGCGCCCGCGCGGCCGGGATACTTCACCAGCAGCGGCACCCGCGCGAGCGGTTCGTACGGATAATTGCCCTTCAAGATCATGTGGTGATGGCCCAGATAATCGCCGTGGTCGCTCGTGTAGACGATCACGGTTTCGTCGTAGAGCCCCTTTTCCTTTAGCCTCCGGACGAGTTTGCCGACCTGCGCGTCGATATGCGAGATGCTCGCGTAGTAATGCGCCATCACGCGGCGCAGCGACGCCTCGGTCAGTTCGTCGTTGGGAAAGTACCCCCGCGCCTGCGCCAGATCGTGCGCGGGCACTTCGGGTGTCCAGCCCGGCAGTGGATCGAGTTTCGCCTCGTCGTAGCGCGCGACCCACTCGGCCGGCGGATCGAACGGATGGTGCGGCTTGATGAAGCTCGCTACGAGAAAATTCCCCCCGCCCGTCCACCCTTCCAGTTGATCGAGCGCGCGCGCGCCGATCCAGGAGGTCGAATGCCACGCTTCGGGCAGGTTGCTGGCGATGGCTCCGCACGTTTCCCAATACTGCCGCGGCGCCCGCGAACGGTATTCCCCGCGCTGGTCGATCAAGTCCAGCGCATCGACAAGCCCCGCGGCGCGCAGCGCGCGGTGATAGTCGTCGTCGAAGCGCCCGTCGCCGTCCTGCTCGGCCAGCACCAAACGCTCGAACCCGATGTCCTGATACGTCGGGTTGAAATGCATCTTGCCCACGGCGGCCGTACGGTAGCCCGCGTCGCGCAGCACACGCGGAAACGCGGGAATCCCCTGTGCCAGCGTGCTGCGGTTGGCGTACGCGCCGGTCTGGTGCACGTACCGCCCGCTCCACAACGAATAGCGCGAAGGCGTACACATCGGATAAGGGCAATAGGTAACGGGGTAGTACGCAGAGTCCGCGGCAAGTGCGTCGAGATGAGGGGTCTGGATCTGCTTGTTACCAGAGCAACCCAGCGCGTCGAAACGCTGCTGGTCGGTGAGCACGAACAGGATGTTGGGACGTGGAGCGGAAGACATGATTACTTTCCTTGCGGCGTGGTCGTGGACGTGATGGGCGAAGGCTGCGAACGCGAAGACGCCGGCCGCGCAGGCGGGAGGCCAGCCGGCGAACCTTTCGGCACATCGCCGTTCGCATCGGCCTGCGGATGCGGCGCGGGACGCAGCACCGCAAGCCAGCCCTGCCGCCAGAAGAAATACAGCATCGCCGCCGCCACGCCGCCCATCAACACCAGCGCGAGCGGATAACCCATGGACCAATGCAATTCGGGCATATTCCAGGGCGATGCATCGGTATCGAAATTCATGCCGTACACGCCGGCGATGAACGAGAGCGGGATAAAAATCGTCGAGATAATGGTTAAAACTTTCATCACCTCGTTCATGCGGTGGCTCATCGCGCTGAGATACAGCTCCATCAATCCGGCCACTTGGTCGCGGTCGGTTTCGATGAAATCGGCGATCAGCACCAGATGGTCGTAGCAGTCGCGCAAATGCAGCCGCGTTTCGGGCCCGATGCAAGGATGCGGATCGCGGAGCAGTTTATTGACGGCTTCGCGCAGCGGCCAGACCGCGCGGCGCATGTAGATCAGATCGTGCTTAAGCTGCTGGATGATGAAGGGTACTTCCGAATCGGGCTTATCCACGATGGTGGATTCGAGATACTCGATCTGCTCGCCCATCGACTCCAGGACCGGAAAGTACGCGTCAATCAGCGCATCGAGGATCGCATACGCCAGGTAATCCGAACCGAGTTGCCGCAAGCGGCCCAAGTTCTGCCGCAGTCGCTCGCGAACCGGCGTGAGCGCGTCGTCGGGATGTTCCTGGAACGTGAGCACGAAGTTCTTGCCCACAAATAGGCTGAACTGTTCGGAATGGATGCCTTCGCGCGCCAGAATCTCGCGCGCCACGATGAACAGGTGCTCGGGGAATTCTTCGGCCTTTGGACGCTGATCGCCGCTGGTCACGTCTTCCAGAGCCAGCCGGTGTAGACCGAAATGGTCGCCCAGCTTGGTCATCAAGCTCGAGTCGCTCAAACCGACCACATCGACCCACACCACTGGGAACCGGTCGCGGAACTCCTGAAGCTTGGCGATATCGGGCAACGCCGATTCGGCGATGCCATCCGGGCCGTAAGCCAGCACGCGCACGCTCGACGGGCTGGCCTGCGGCGCGACCATCAGTGTGCCCGGCGGTGCGCCCACCGGCGGACGGCGATTGAACCGCTTGGCCTTTTTTCGCTTACCGCGCCGGCCGCTCATGCGGATACTCCGCGAGTCCTGCATTCACCCGAAGGAAGCGGCGATTGTAACCGGGGAACGAGCCCGAGTACGGCGAAAACTGCACGCGCCCGTGCCGGAAGACCGGGACGGGCGCGTGTAAAGAATGGCGAAGCCAAGCGTTTACTTGGCGGGGTATTCGATCGTCAGGTCGTCGAGGTACACGCCGCCGGCCGCCTTGTCGCCGGCCACCACGTACAAGGCAGTGCAGCCCACCGGAATCCACTTCGGATCGGTGTTCCCCAGCGCTTCGCCGTCGCACGTGACCCGCACATTCCTCGGATCGCTGAAGTCGAAAACCCACTGGCTCCACCCGGCCTTGCGCGCCAGCTTCGCCGGATGCGGGCTGAACCACTGATTCTCGCCTGTATTGAACCAAGCGTATTCCTTGTCGCCGCCCAAGTACTTGCGCCAGCACTGCCGCACCACGAACTTGTTGCCCGCGGCGGTCTGGACGCCCCAGCCGCTCCCGTTCGTCGATTTCGCCCCCAGCTTCGCGCCCGAATCGTACGCCCAGAACGTCACCTTCACAGGCAAGTCGTCGTCCTCGCCGAACGTCAGCCTGGCCTGATGGCCTTCGGTGAGTTTCAAGCTGCGCTTTCCGCCGTGCGCCTGCTCTTCGCTGAGCGTCGCACCTTCTACGTACCAGCGCGGGTCGAGGTCGCCTTCGAAATCGGCGCTCACCGTCTGCCCCGGCTGCAACGCCTGCGGACCGGTCTTCTCGCGCTTGGTCCCCACCTTGACCCAGACCGGCATCGTGCGGCTTTCGCCGGCCAGCGACCAGCGGATGCGGTACTCGCCCGGATCCTTCTGGCCGCTTTTCGGATTCGTGCCGTCCCAACGCGGCGCGAAGTACGCGCCACCGTCGCCGTCGACTTGCAGCGTGTGCAGCACGCCCAGGACGTTCTGGCCCGCCGCGTCAAGCAGTTCGATCTTCATTTCGCCCTTCGCGCGCGCCTGTGTCACGAACTTGACCCGGTCCGAATTGGCCGTCTCCAGGCTGTCGGGAATCACCTGCGTCATCGAAAGGAACCGCCCCGGTTGCAGCGGAACCTTCGTCACTTCGACCTGGGATTCGTCCTTCACGTACCGGCGCTTCCAACCCAGCGGTTTCTCGGCCGACTTGGCCAGTTGCGCCAGCCGCACGAGACTCGCGGGGTCGGTCTTGCCCTTCAGACCGGCTTCGCTGAGCGTACGAATCTTGTCGTCGAAGCGACCCAGCGCCGACCAGAGCATGCCCGCGTCGCTGGTGCCGTCCGCGCAGCGCCATTTCTTGCCGTCGTTGTACATCCAGTGGTTCGTGCGGATCATGCGTTCGAAATCGGATTGCTCGAAGACCAGCCCGCTGTCGTATACCTCCACAAAGTCGCCCACCTCGCCGGCCTGATACCCGGGGCGCGACGAATGCACGCCCACCCAGCTCTTCGGCGCGGTGCCTTCGATGTCGTACGACCCGTGCGGCATCCAGAAATTCCAGACGATGCGGTCCTCGTCGGGGAAATAGCGCCACATCGTCTTCGCGCGCCCGTAGATCTTCTTCACGCGCTCCTTGTATTCGGGCTTGCCCGTGATCCGCCATAGCCGCAGCAACACCAGCCCGGCGGAATAATGCTTGTTCAGGTTGTCGCTGATCACCGTCGCCGGACGCGCCACCCACTGGCCCGTCTTCGCGTCGATATACTTGTCGTGCGTGCGGTAACTGCCCCACCCCGCCGCGTCTTCGTAGTAGCAGCCGCGCTTGTTCCACTTCTCCCAGACGATCCTCGTCGCCAGATCCTGGTAACGCTGCGCCGTCTTGCCGAAGCGTTCCTTCAGTGCCGGATCGTTGTGAACCGTTTCGGCGAACGCCGCCAGATGCGCGCAGAGGATGCTGTCGCCCACCAGCGCGTCGCCTTTGATATCGGCCGTATCCTGAATCGTGTTCCCGATCCAGCCTTCGTAGCCGTCGGGATCCTTGGATAGCTTGCCCAGCCACCAGTCGTAGTACGTTTCCGCCTGCTCGAGCCACTTGGGATTCTTGAAAGCTTCGTAACCGTCGATGAACAGGCCCGAGCCGTAGCTCGCGTGCCAGCAGAATCCTTCGCCCGAACCGGTATGCAGATTCCCGTTTTTCAGCAACTGCTCCCGATACGCCGCCGGATCGGGCTCGGCAATCTCACCGGCCTGCACACATACATCCACTAGGATTACCAAGCCTAACAAAATCAATCGCGTCGAGAAGCCCATGTGAACCCTTCCTTATTTGTTGTCGTGCTACAGTTGGCGCCTATTATTAGCAAGTGCGGCACGACCTTAATCAAGTTCCACATACACCTGTACATCAAAAATGTTCAGATAAAGCAAGATGGGTAATTATTAGCATTCACGCCTGCTCCTTTACTCGTACTGACGACTCGTCCATTCCGCATGATCCAGACTCTCGGATCCGCGAACATGGCAGACGGTTAATCGCAACGGTGTTAGTATGTTTTCTTCGCTACTCTGCTTTGAAGGAGAACGGCCATGAGCAAAAACAACATGCGCTATCGTCCGCTCGGACGCAGCGGACTGCAGGTCAGCGAACTGAGCATCGGCGGCTGGACCACCTACGGCGACAGCGTCGGCGACGACGCCATGGTGCGCAAGATTCTCTCGCGCGCCTACGAGGCGGGCATCAACTTCTTCGACATCGCGGACATCTACGCGCGCGGCAAGACCGAAACCGCCATGGGCAAGGTGCTTAAGGACTTCCCGCGCCACACTCTCGTGATCTCCAGCAAAGTCTTCTGGCC
>BTVV01000092.1:0-24772 GCA_045863855.1 Planctomycetota bacterium
CGCTTCGCATCGTGAATGTTCCACGTGGAACATTTGCGTTTTTGTTATGGCCTCCGCACGCCCCACCGATCTGCTGTGATAATCGCCCGCTTTTTCCAAAACGATCCGCGCCAGCCGCGAGCGGCACGCGGCGCCAAGGCTGCTGCGAAGATGGCCGCCGCCGGCCTTACGCGCTCGTTCTCGCGAAGTAATCCTTGATATCGTCGACCGCGGGCACGCCGGCAACGATCACCAGCACCACGGCCAACGGAACCGTCATCGCATAACCCAGCCGCTCGAACCCGAGGGCGCCGACGATCCCGCCTACGAAAAACGCCAGCACCAGCAGCGAAAGCACCAGCAAACGCTCCCGGTCGGCAACCACTCGCAGGGCTGGATCCTTCACGGTGCGATTCCAATACACCAGCTTCCCGATCTCGATGCCCATATCCGTGATCAGACCCGTCACATGCGTGGTCCGGATCACGGAATTGGATACCTTGGTAATCACGGCGTTCTGAAGTCCCATCATGAAACACAGCAGCGCCACCGTGCCCGGCACGAAGAGGCCTTGCACCCCATGGAGCTGCGCGCCGATCACGCCGAAAAGAAGCAGCAGCGCGGCTTCGAGCAGCAGCGGCAAGGCAAACTGGCTCTTTAAATGCCGGCGCTTGGCGAAATTCACCAGGATGGCCGTCGTCGTGGCGCCGAGTAAAAACGAGAGCAGCGCACCCGACGCATTCAAGACCAGCCGGTAGTCCCCGAGAACCAGGTTATCGGCCATCGACGAGACTATTCCGGTCATGTGCGAGGTGTATTGCTTGACCGTTAGGTACGCCCCCGCGTTGGCGGCCCCGGCAATGAAGGCCAAAGTCCAACCCAGATGCCGGTCGGCGCGAGCCGTACGTTCCTTCCCGGCCAAGCCGCGTGCGTAATGAATAGGCATACCGAATTCTCCCGGCCGCAACCACCTCGACTGGAATCTTGAATCTTAAGCGCTCGGCCGCTCAACCGCGAGCGGCGGCAAGGGCCCTGCAACGCCCCGCACGCACCATGCGAACGTTCCACGTGGAACATTTGCCCTTTTCAAGCGACGGCCAATCACCCGCCCCCGCGTCGCTTGCTTTTGAACACCGCTCGCGGCAGAACCCAAGGCGGGTGAGCCACCGGGGAAACCGAAAATGCCTACACTTCGCGACAAAGCCGTGCGCCATCTGGCGCGGCATACCGAAGAGATCCTCTCGAAACAGGATGAGCACGGCGTCTTCTGGCCCGATGCGTATTACAAAGCCGAGTTCAACACCGACTACCAGCAGTTCGCGTTCTATCCTCTCGCGTGGCTCTATACGCTCGAGCATCCCGACAACCCCTGGCGCGGAAGCGAACGCCTCCTGCGCGCCGTCGAGAAAAGCCTGCGCAACAATTTGGCGATCCTCCTTCCCGACGGCCAGTTCCAGATGTCCACGCACGATCACGGCCCGCACCCGCACGCGAACAACTGGCGCAGCTTCCATTGGCTGCGCACGCTGGAGCTGATCGGCTCCCATCTGGACAAGCAGCTTGTCGCCGACTGCGAAGCCGGTTTGCGCCGGGCGCTCAACGCCGTCGAGAAAACCGCCCGCGGCCAGGCCGCAAGCGCCGACTTTTGTGCGCGCCACAACGCCGCGAACCACCCCGCGTGGTACATGCTCGCCACGTACGTGCTCTCGAGAAAGTTTGGCTTGGAGGATAAGGCGGCATGGGCGCGCGAGCAGCTCGAACGCATCTGCGCCGCGCAACATCCGGCGGGGCTTTGGTACGAACACGATGGCCCCGCGGTCGTCTATCAGCACATCACCATGAGCGCGCTTTCGCATTACCACGCGCTGACGCAAGCCCCCACCGCGCGCGAAGCCCTGCGCCGCAGCCTCGCATACTATCGCGTCGGAACCTATCCGAACGGGCATCCCGCCGAAGTCCTCGACGGGCGCGTCCGCTACACCGGCTACGTCCTCTCCATGCCGCCGGCCACTTGGGCGCTGGACCCCGACGGGTGCGCGTACCTGCATTTCATCCTCGACAAGCTGCTCGAACAGCCGCTGGGCGCGGGGCATCAGGTTCACGGCGGCTGGCTCGGCCTGCCGTTCTTCACGCAGTTCGCGCGGGATCTGCCCGACTGTGAGGATTTCGCCGGCGGCACGGCGCTGGCCGGTCCCGGCCTGCACGAGCTGCCCGGCCTACCCGTCTGCTCCATTCAGCGCGGCCCCTGGACCGTCTGGCTCAGCGGCTTCACGCGTCCCGCGCAACCCCGCGGACGCTGGACACTCGACTTTCAAACGCACCTCTCGGTCTTCCACGCCGAACGCGGCCTGATCTTCGGCGGCGGCGGGAGCAAGCGCCAAGCGGCGCTCTCGCTTTTTACCGGCGGTTCGCGCCCGCTCGGACTGCCGTGTCTGGCCCTGAACGGCACCGTCGAGAAGCGTGGAGGCGCAGGCGCGGAATTGCGCCTCGATTACTCCGGCTTCCGTGCCCGCCTGCGCGCCGAGGTCACCGATACCGAAGTTACGCTCGAAGCCCAAGCCGATCCGCTGCTCGGCAGCCCGTCCGCCGAACCGATCTACTGGCAGCTTCCGTTCTTGCTGAAAGGCCCGGGCCACGTCCGCACCGAGCACGACGAAGTCGCGGAGCTGGACATCCTGAACGAGCTGCTTCCTCAGCACATCGGCTCGTACTTGGGGCGCGTGGGCAAGTTCCGGGCGTCCGGATTCTCCGGCGCGCACGCGGTCCTGCACGTGCTCCCGTACAACACGCACTGGCGCGACGGGCGCTACACGCCCGAAAAGGCGCTGGGCATCGTCGCCCAACCGCTTCAGCCCGGCGTCCCGCGGAAACTTACGATCCGCGCGGAATAACGCCTAAGCGCCTTTAAAACAGAAAGGGCAGGCCGCATGCGGCCTGCCCTCGCGGCACGGAAGCCGCCGCGGTCCGGTCAGCCGTTCCTGACTTCGATCCGCTTCGCCGAAGTGCTTGGAAGCTTGGGCAGCTTCACCGTCAGCACGCCATTCTTGTGTTCGGCGGCGATCTTCCCTTCGTCCACGTCCTCGGCCAGCGGCACGCTGCGCGCGAACCGTCCGTACCGGCATTCGGTCCGGCGCATTCCGCCTTCGTCCTTCGTGGCCTCCTGCTTCTTCTCGCCCGAAACCGTCAGCACGCCGTCGTGCAACTCGACGTGGATGTCCTTCGCGTCCACGCCCGGAAGCTCGGCGCGCACCGTGTACGCTTGGGCATCTTCCTTCACATCCATCGCGGGGCCCCAGTTCTCGAAGCCCGGCCAGACGGGCTCGAATCCGGCCCACGGATCTCGGAAGAAGCGGTCAATCACATGGCTCATTTCGTCCTGGAGCCGCTCCACCGGCGCCGGCGCGAGGTCCTCGCGCTTCTTGGCGCGCCAAGGCAGCAAGTTCATGGCATCCTCCTTTCTCGGTGCACCCGCCCCCCGCGCTCACCGCGCCTCGATCTCGATGCGGCGCGGCTGCCGGCTCGCGGGCTTCGGCAGATGCAGGATCAACACGCCGTCCTTCAACTCGCCGGCAATGCGAGCGGCGTCCACGGCCGCATCCGCGATGCGGAATTCGCGCCGGAAATCGCCCACGCCGTATTCGCCCAAAAGCACCCGGGCCCCCTCCGGATGGCGCTGCGGCACACGCGCCGACACCGTTAACGTGCCCTCGCTGAAATCCACCTGCACGTCTCCGGACTTCACGCCCGGCAATTCCGCAACGACGCGGAATTCGTCGGCCGTCTCGATCAAATCCGCTCGCGGCAAGTAGCGCCGCGCCGCCTCGGTTCCCGCCGGAACTTCGCACGCTTGCTGGCTCATGGACCGTTCTCCTCTTCTCCTGGGGTGAATGCTTACTCGATCGAACGAATCTCGATCTTGCGCGGCTGGCTGGAAGCAAGCCTGGGCAGGACGACCGAAAGCACGCCGTCCTTCAGCTCAGCGCGCGCCTGCCCGGCATCCAAGTCGGCCGGGAAACGCACCGTGCGCGAAAATGGACCCAGCGGGCGCTCCCGCCGATGCACCGTGTCTTGCTCACCGAAAGCCGGCTTGTACTCGCCCTTAATCGTCAGCTCGCGCTGATGGACGACCAATTCCAGTTCATTCAGCTTCAAACCCGGCAGTTCCGCCTCGACCCGGTAACCCTCCGGCGTTTCCCACACGTTCAAAGCCGGGAACGCACCCGCGGACGGGCTCCCATTCGCTCCGAAAAAGCCGTGAAATAACCCATCCATCTCGCGCTGAAATTGCGCAAACGGCGAAGCCGTAACCATACGTCGCGTAAGCATCGCGTGACCCCTTTCATCTCATTCCCGTGCCGCGCCCGCTTACGGCGGACGATTTCAGGCACTCTGAAAGGGGCGATACAAAGCGCGTGCCATCCAGGTGCACCCTGAGCGGACACGCTAATGCCTTGAATTTTCTTGAGTTAAATCAGACACAGGAATCGAGGGGCTCAGCAAGCCCAAGTCAAAGTGACCGGCCATGGGTCAGTTTGAAACGGTGGCCGCCGTCAGCTCGAGGTCAACGCGCCATTTCGCGCATAATGTGCAGGCCCGCCTCCAGCTTGGCGTCGGGTGCGGCGAAGGATATACGGAAATGGGTATCGCGCTCGGAGAAGACATTACCCGGCACCAGAAGCAACTCTCGGCGCACGGCTTCTTCGACGAATGCTTGCCCGCTCGGGTATTGGGACGGCACGCGAGGGAATAAATAAAACGCGCCGCCGGGCTCGTTGACTTCGTAGCCGGCCGAACGCAGCCCCTGGACCATAAAGTCGCGCTTCTGACGGTAGAGCGGCACCGCCGCGGAGAGATCGGACTTGAAGGCCGAAAGCGCGGCCTTCTGGGCGAAACTCGGCGCGCAAACAAACGTGAACTGCTGCAGTTTGGTCATCTGATCGACCAGTACCTTCGGGCCGGCCGCCCACCCCACCCGCCAACCGGTCATAGATGCGGTCTTCGAGAGCCCGCTCAACGAAACGGTCCCTTCCGGATACCAAGCCAGCAGACTTCGGTCGGGACGGCCGCCGTACGTAAACAGCTCGTAGATTTCGTCGCTGATCAGCACCAATCCCTTGCGGCGCGCGAATGCCGCCAGTTCGCGCTTGGTGGAATCGTCCAGGCACGCACCGGTCGGATTACCCGGCGACATCGCCAGGATCACTTTCGTGCGCGAAGTGACGAGCTGCTCCAGCACCGGGACATTCACGGTGAAGTTCGGATAGGTGTCGTAATAGACGGGCACGCCGCCGCACAATCCCGTGAGGTGCTTGTAGCTGACGAAGTACGGATCGGGGACCAGAACTTCGTCGCCGGGATTGACGAGCGCCATCAGCGCAAGGGTCAGCCCGCCGCTGACGCCGCTGGTGATCAACACGTCTTCGGGCCGCATGCCGTGCAGCTTTTCGAAGCGGTCGAGGACGGCCTTGCGCAGTTCCGGGATGCCGCCGGAAGGCGTGTAGCGGTTAAACCCTTCGCGCAGCGCGGCGGCGGCGGTTTCTTTGACGGGTTCGGGCACGTCGAAATCGGGCTGGCCGATCGAGAGGTTGACCGGATCCTTCAACGTCGCGGCGAGATCGAAAATCTTGCGAATGCCCGAGGCTTCCAGCCCCGCCGCACGCTGCGCCACCAGACGAGCCCAATCCATGCGCTACCTCCTCAAAGCCGAACGGAGTGTAACGCAGCTGAAACGTTAGGCCAGCGCTCCGAGGAAAACGAGGAACACCAAACAAGCTTCCACGCCCAAGGTCATCAGCGCGGCCGCGGGCCAGTGGTCTTGTTCGTGGATGTCGTACGCTCGATACGCCAGCCAGCCCGACCACCCCATGAACACCATCGCCGTGGCGGCCGTGAAGCCGCGCACGGTCAGGCTATCCGGCGCTTCCGGCGTGGCGCTGAAGGTCCACCCCAGCAATACCAGGAGCGGCACGAAGGCGAGGAGCGCGACGAGCGTGGCGCTTTTTCCGAAATGGCTGGCCTCGCGCGGCGCATGCCACGGCGGCGGTTCTCCGGGACGCCAGTCTTTGCCGTCGAAGTACATGGCGATTCTCCGGTCCGGCCCCATTGGGTATACCAGAACCAAGCAAGGGAGCTTCTATTACACAAAATCCCAAAATAATTTGGCCGTGCGGCGCTTCTTTACGCCGCACGGCCAAGTATTTCACACGGCATCAACAATGGCACGCGTCCCCGCCTACCTTCCCGTCCACGAGGTGGCCGTATTCGAGGTGCGAATGATGCTCACCGTCGCATCAAAGGACACTACATCGCCGCTCGCGATCTCGATCTCGACCATCACCGGCACGTTGTAAGCGGTTGCGCCGCCGGCCGTTGGTACGCCGGTAGCCAGTGCGGTCGTCGTCAGGGCAAACGTCTTTTTCGAATTGCTGATCTGGAACTTCGCCGCTTCCGGCGGCTTCGTGACCGCTCTGGTATTCAGGTTGAATACAGCCGTGGTCCCCGCCCCGCTGATGTTCAGCGCACTAGGCGGAATATTGAACGAGTCGCCGTCGATCTCAAGGTCGATCCCGTTTCCACCCAGGTTCAAGCTCGTCGCCGCGCCGCCACCGGGCGTCAGGAATCCGCTCAGGACGAAGGTGTGCCCGCCGGCCACTTCTTTCACCGAGGCCTTCGCCGCAAGGAAGGCGCCCGAAAGCAGCCGGTTCTTGGCCAGCGCGAACGTCCCCTTGGCCGACTTGTTCACCGTGGACGTCACCGCGAACTCCGGCTGCGCGACGAAATCCATGTCGAAGGCGGGAGAGACGCGCGAGAGGTTCAATCCAATGTCGAGCACGTTCGTGTTAATGAAACTGGCGTTCGTGATGCCCACGATATCCGCCAAGTCGGCCAGCTTTACCGTGAACGAGAACTTACCGCCCTTCGTCGCGATCGAGTACGTGCCGGTGGCCGAAGAAAACTTACCCGCGGCATCCAGCACCCCGACCGGCCCGTACGGTGTGCCGTTGAGCGTCAAGGCGACCACCAAGCCGCCTAGATTGGCCGGAAGCTGCCCCGGATTGATGACTCCTTGAAGGATAAGGATATCGGAATTGGGCTTGGCATGGTTAATGGTCAGCGTGCCTTTAGTGAGCGCCAAGTTGGCGTCGCCCGCTCCGCCGATAACCTCGATGATGACCGTGTCGGCCGCGCTCATGCCTTGGTCGTTGTCCTCGACGATAAGCGTAACGACATAGGACCCGGGGGTGTCGAACGCATGCATCGTGGCACCGATGGCACTGGTGCCGCTGGAAATATCCGCGGTATCGCCGTCCGCGAAATCCCAATGAAAGATGTCCACGGTGCCGTCGGCGTCGCTGGAACCGGCGCCGGCAAAGTTCACCACCTCGTCCACCATCACCGTGACGGTGCCGCTGGCCGGCGCCGAGATTACCGCGACGGGATTGTCGTTGACGGGCGTGACACTGATCCAGACCGTGGAGGTGTTCGAATTGGCGTTTCCGTCGTTGGCGCGCCAGTCAAACGAATCCATCCCGCTGAACTCGGAGTCCGGCGTATACGTGAAGGCCCCAGTCGCCGAGTTGAAAATCAGCGTTCCGTTGTCCACGTTGTCTATCAACGCATACGAGGGCGGTGCGCCGTCCGGATCGGTGACCGCCACCGACAGGCTGTCAGAGGCCGACGTATCTTCCTGGATGTTCATGAACCAGTCCGAAGTCACGGGTACATCGTTGATGGAGATGACCATGATGGTCACCGTGGCCATCATGGACATATCCACGGGCATGTTGTTGTTCAGGGCAAAATAGGTGAACGTGTCGTTGCCGAAGAAATTCGGATCGGGGTCGTAGGTAAACGACCCGTTCGCATTAAGCGTCAGGTCGCCATTTTGCGCATCCGACACGAGCACGGCGGTCAGGCCGAAGCCCTTCGCATCGTCATTGCTCAACACGCCCGTGGCGGAATTAACGGTCAGGAAACCGTCCTCGGCAACCGCGTACATGTCGTTGTTGGCGACGGGCCGATTGGCCTCCACGACGGTGACGGAAACCAGGCGCTCCGCGCTGAAGATATCGTTCCCGCTGTTCTCGAAGACCGCGCGATAGCGGTAGCGGTAATTTCCGCTGGCCGGCACGGTCATGTCCACGGCGTTAAACGTGTTCGTGGCCAACGTCCCTGAAGGGTTGGCGTTGTTGCCTCCGCCGGCCTGAATGTTGTTATTCACGGTCACGTAGGAGCCGTCGGCCTGGCCATCCAGTTTGCGTTGGAGTTCGTACCGTAAGACGTTGTTTTGCGTCAAGGCGCCGGTGCCCACGCCCGGCCCAAAGGGCGCCGGCGCGCTGTTCTGGAAGGTCTGGTCGCTGTTGGTGCCGGTCATCTGCTGCGCGACCTTGCGCATCGAGACGGTCACCTGCCCGCTGTTGTCCACGGCGTTCAGGATGGAGGGGAGCGCGCGCCCGTACAGGCCCGCCTGCGTCCACCACATCTCGTCCTGCGCCGGCCCTACGATCGCGCCGACCGACGGAAACATCAACGAATTGATATTGGTGTGCTGCAAGCCGATGGCGTGACCAATCTCGTGCGCCGTCACGGTGAGCAGGAAATTGGTGGTCCAGTTGCCCGCAGTGGTAACCTCCTTATCCAACTGCACGAAGCCGCCGGTGATGAAGAAGCCCTGGCCCTGCGAAGATGCGGTGAAGCCGCCCAAACCCACCGTGCTGCCCGCCAGCGTCCGCTCGCCGATCTTCATCTGCGCCTGAGTATGGTTGAAGACGCGCACAAGGTTGATGCCGCAGGCCACATTCCACGATTCCACCGCGCGCGCGATGGTGTCCGCCGTGGTTCCCACTCCCAGATACAGCGATTCGTCGATCGGCTCCAGCGTCTGACCCACGTGCGTGAGGTTTCCCACCCCGCTGGAAGTCAAGTTGATGAAGTAGTTGACCGTCACGCCGCGATTGTTTTCGGGCGTGGGCAGCGACGGCGGCGTTCTGCTGAAGCGCGCGACGCTGTTCCCGTTCAGCAGATTTACGCCGCGCTTCCCGACCACGGACCCTTCGAAGTCGTAGCGGTTGGTCTCGAACGACCAGCCGCACGAACAGGTGGCCGCATGTTCGTGCGCCTCCAAGGCGCCCGCCAGCGCCGCCACCGCCAGGATCCAGCTTATAGCTCCAGCCGTCTTGCTTATGCGCATGACGCCCACTCTCCCGTTTGGGGTAAAAAATAGATCCGATCCCAATCCAACCGTTTTACCGCCTGCTTGTTGGGTTCACGAATAAGCAAATGACGGGACAAGAGGTGAACTTCCTGCCTCCGAGCGTCACGCCTGTCAGGTGCAGCACGCGTGCGTTCACGGATCGAACAGGCGTCGAAGTTTGCGCCAAAGGGGCTGTTGTCCGATTGACCTGCGATTGCCGTAAATGGTCAGTGGTTCTATCGTTGCGCAAGGATCGGGCCACTTTCACGAGGAGCTTAAATCATGACTAAGCGCGCGATGGTCGTCTTCGGGGGCTGGAAGGGGCATGAGCCGGACCTCGTCGCCAAGCTGTTTGAAAGCATCCTTAAGGATTACGGCTTTGGTGTCGAGATGTCGGAGACCCTCGATTCGCTGAAGGATCTCGAAAAGCTTAAACAACTCAACTTGATCGTCCCGGTCTGGACGATGGGCTCGATCACGGGCGAACAGGAGAGCGCGTTGTTGAAGGCCGTGGAAGCGGGCGTCGGCATAGGCGGCTGCCACGGCGGCATGTGTGACAGCTTCCGCAACAACACCGGTTACCAGTGGATGACCGGCGGGCAGTGGGTAGCGCACCCGGGCAACGACGGCACGAAGTACACGGTGAAGATCACCGATCCGAACCATTTCATCACGCGCGGGATGAGCGACTTCGAAGTCAGCAGCGAACAGTATTACATGCACATCGATCCGGCGATCAAAGTCCAGGCGGTCACGCGCTTTCCGGTGGCCGACGGACCGCACAGCCCCAACGGTCCGGTGGACATGCCGCAAGTCTGGACGAAGTATTACGGCCAGGGGCGCGTTTTCTATTGCGCACTGGGGCATAAGGCAGACGTCCTGCAGAAGCCCGAACCGAAGCGCATCTGCGCGCGGGGGCTGTTGTGGGCGGCGAAGGCTGAGGAACTGGCCAAAGACTAAACCGGGGATGGACCTGCTGCTTTTCCGTACGGGGCCGCTCAGCGCGGCCCTCTTAATTTTGCGGCGCACCAACCGGAAGCGGCTCGAATCGTTTACCTCTTGGCCGCGTCTGACCGTCTGATACGCTCTGCGTTTCGTTGGCCTCCGCGAGAGTGCCCATGCTGCCAGGCTCCGAAGAAACTCCGCCCCAACCCCACCGCTTCGGCGAACTGGCCGTCGAATTGAGCCTGATTACCGAAGCGCAACTGAAAGAGGCCGTCGAGCAGCAGTGGTACCTCAAACGCCGCGGCGACCGTACGCGCTTGGGCGATCTGCTCGTCAAGGCACGCGTGTTGGATGCCGAAGGCGTCAAACGGATCCTGGCGGAGCAGCGCAGGCGCCGCATGGCCGACGCCGACAAAAAGCTGCCGATGGAACGCTTCGGCGATTACCGCCTGCTCGAACGCTTGGGGCGCGGGCGGATGGGCGACGTCTACAAAGCCAAACACGTCCTCGCCGAGCGCGTCGTGGCTCTGAAGGTGCTGGGGCGCAACAAGAACCTCGAGCGCGAAAACCTGGAACGCTTCCAGCGCGAGTTGCGTCTGGCCGGACAACTTGAACATCCCAACCTGGTCAAGACCTACGATGCCGGCGTCCTGAACGGGGTCCAGTTCCTCGAGATGGAGTACGTGGAGGGCGAATCCCTGGACGTTCGCATCGCGCGGCTGGGGAAGCTCGACGAGGCCGAAGCGCTCCAGGTAGCCATCGGTTTGACGCGAGCGCTGGAGCACGCGCACGCGCAGGGCCTGGTGCATCGGGACGTGAAACCCGACAACGTGCTGCTGGCCGAAAACAACCTCGCCAAGCTTTGCGACTTGGGCCTGGCCAAATCGCTCGAAGATAGCTCGGAATTGACCCTGACGGGCCAGGTGGTAGGCACGCCGCACTATCTGTCGCCCGAACAGGCCTTAGGGCAGAAGCCCATCGACCACCGCGCGGACCTCTACAGTTTGGGCGCGACGCTGTACCACACGTTGACGGGCCGCACGCCTTTTGAGGCTCATTCAGCGGGTCAGCTCATGGAGGCCCACGTCCGCGGCAAGCTCACGAATCCGAAGGATGCCAACCCCTCGCTGAGCGGCGGCATCGTGGCCGTCGTCACCAAGCTGATGGCGAAGAACGCAGCTGACCGCTACGCCAGCGCCACCGAACTCCTCGCCGACCTGGAACGGCTTCAGCGTGGCGAAGCCCCGCTGCATGCCGGATTGGACGCGAACCGCTCGGTGGTCCTGCCGCCGGGCGTGGCGCCGGAACGGCTTCAAGCGCGCGAACGGAGCAAGCGATCGGGTTGCCTGGGACGCGCGGGAATGCTGGCGCTGGCGGCGTACTGGCTGGTCGAACGGTCGGGACTCCTATGAGCCTTCCAGGGTCCCGTCTTCGGTAATGGCCTTGGGCGACCAAGCGATCGACCCGTTGGCATTGACGATCTGGCGCACATGCTCGCCGTCGAAATCGACCTGAAATCCCACCGGCATGAGCAGGTAATTCACGAGCTTGGGGCGCAAATCGAGCAGGCGAAACGCGGGCATGACCTCCCAGCGCCGCGGATCGGCCTCGACGCGCTTGATATCGGCCGGATCGCCGGGGCCAACCTGCCACCCCGACTTGCCCGGCGCGGGAAAGTCTTTTCGGAACAACCGCACCCGCTTGTAATCGAGGCACCCGCGCGCGACCCGGATCTCGTCGGTGAACAGACTCGGCATCGGCTTGCGAACCTGAGCTAGATCCACGGCCTCCTGCTGCGCCGCGGTCACCTCGAATACCTTGGTCAGGTCGTCGATCAGATCGTCGAACGGGTTGCGCGAAAAGTTGGGCGCGCACAGAATCCGTTCGTCCACCCGCGGCAGCACACCCAACACGAACCAGTTGAAGACGAAGCGAAAATCTTCGGGATAATCGCCCTCGGCGTTCACCAATTCGCTGACGAATTGCAGCAGATCCATGGCGCGCGACTGATACTTCGGGTCTGCGCGCAGCAGCAGCGTGAGATGGCCGAGCTGCTTGCGGCAGATCAGGCGCGTGTCTTTCTGGTCTTCCTGAACGGCCGCTTTGGGTTTGGCCTTCCAGGCCATTTTAGGCGGCGCCAACCCTTTGAATTTATCGGCGTTGGGCGACTGCACGGTACGGCTTCCGGCGGTGCTCCCGAAGGCGTTTTGCCTTCCCGAACCGTGCGGCGAGGCGGACTCTTCCGGTCCATTGGTCGCAGGCTCGGCCGGTTCGGGCGCCGGCTCGGAAACGTGAACGGGCGCCGGCGCCGGAACCGCCGCCGTGGCCGGCTTGCCCGGCACGCGCAGCTTGTTCGCGCACTTCGGACAACTGACGACGATGCCTTCGAATCCGGTGAGGTCCGGCCATTCGTGTCCGCAAACGCATGCAACCGGCAACGCCACGCTAGAACCCTCTGGAACCGCAACCGAACCGAGTGTTACAGCTCAGGGATGCTACTCAATCACCATACGCTTGTCACCAGAAGGCTGCTGACCCCAAAAAAGAAGGCCGCCCGAAGGCGGCCTTCCCGATCGTCCCACGGCCTCTATCTATGTTTATTTATACTGGCTCATCAGATCCTCGGCCTGCTGTGCGGCCTTGGTGCCGGGATAACGCTGCACAAGCATCTGGCAGCCGCCCATCATTTGCTGAATGGCGGCAGCGTTCGCGCGGCGGAATTGCTCGTTTCTGGGATTCTTCTGCCCCGCAACCGGCTTGAGCGCCTCATTCATCTTTTCGATCTGCAACCAGACCCCCGCGGCTTCCAGCTCTTTCTTCACCGCCGGATCGTTGCGCATCGTCTGCGCTTCTTTTTTGGCCGTCTCGCCGATCTCGTCCCCGGCGAATTGCAGCGAGATGCGCTCGAGATTCTTGAGGCTTCCCGCCGGATCTTCCGCCTTACGCGCCAGTGCGGAATCGAGCTGCCGCTTCGCCGCTCCTTCGAGCGCTTCGAACATCATTTTGGCTTCGCCGGCTTCGGCCGCATCGGTGCTGTTGACTTTGGTGCGCAAGGTCTTGAGCACCGCACCCAGCCCTTGACCGGCCTTGATCTGCGCCGCCTGCGCCGCGAGCTTCGTATACGGCCCGGGACCGGCCATGGCCGCCGAGGTCTCGTTCAGCAGTTCTTTGACTTTTTTCTCGAGTTCGGCGCCGCGAGGATCTTCGACTGCCAGTTTGCCGTCCGCGCCGAAAAGGAACCCGTGAGGAATGCCGCGCACGTTGGCCCCGCGCAGATCGCCTCCGGTCGTAAGCTGAAACTTCACGCCTTTACCCTGCGCCATGCTGACGATGGCGTCCTTCGCACTGCCTTGGCATTCCAAACCGACGATGTGAAAGCCCTGATCCGCGTACTTATTGTATAGCTCCGCCAACCTGGGGAGCCCAGCGACACACGGCCCTCACCGCGTACCCCAGAACTCAACGAAGACCACCTTGCCCTTCAAATCCGCCGAAGACAGGCTCGGACCGTGCACCGTCGTACCGGGATTCAAATCGTCCAGCGTCATCGCGGATGCTACCGACGAAACCGTCAGCACCCCCGCTAGAACCAAAAGACTCGTACCGCGCATGGCCATGGCTCCTTTCAGCCCCATTCGTCCGATCCCATCGTGCCCACTATCCAATAAGGTAGCCCCTTCCACGACACGCTACAAGTATCGAGTGTACGGCTTTACACAGGCCTACCTTGTCTAGTAAGGTGGACGGAGGTCTAGTCCACTTGCTTCAACTAAGCCGAGAAAGTCTCCCATGCACACCACGCCTGTCCTAACCTCCTTGGACCGCTTGACCTTAAGTGTGATCCCCAAAATTCGCCAAGCCACCCAAGGCAAGCGTATGGTGGCGTTGGTCAAACAGCTCGTCGCTACCGAACGCTGGAACCGCTTCGACCGCTGGCAAAGCACGACCCGAACCTTGGTCCGCGCGTATCGCGATGCGGGCGCCCATGCGGAAGTGTATCGTGCGCCGACCGGCGGCGCGTTGGGCTCGGGACGCTGGATCGTCGCCGAAGCCTCGGACGTGCACACGCTTCGCGCCGAGATCGTGGCGCCCTTTCGCCGCCCTCTGCTCGACGCTCAAGAGAATCCCTGGCACGCGGTCCAATGGACGGCGGGCACCGCAGCCGAAGGGCTCACCGGTACCTTGGTGGTGGAAGACGATCTCGAAGAACTGAAACACCGCCCGGCGGATCGCTTGCGCGGACGCTTCGTACTTACGCGGCTGGAACCGCGCGTCACGCGAACCTTGCTCTTCGATAAAGGCGTGTTGGGAGTGGTGTACGACTGCCCGGTTAAGGATCTGCCCGGTGCGACGGGCTGGCTTAAGTTCGGCTGGGGCTCCTTACCCTACGGCGAAGCATCGGCTCGCCTGGTGGGCATGGCCCTTTCGCAACGCGCGGGCGAGCGCCTGCGCGCGGAACTCGCGAAGCATAAGGCCGTCCGGTTGCGCGTGAAGGCCGATGTGCGGCGCTACGCCGGAACGCACGACGTCGTCAGCGGCGTGGTGCGCGGCGCGGCCGATCCGCAGGACGAAGTCTGGGCGGTCGCGCACAGTTCAGAACCCGGAGCGCTGGACAACGCCAGCGGCGTCGCGGTCTGTGTCGAGATCGCGCGCGTCCTGGAGGCGCTGATCGCCAAGGGTGCACTCCCCCGCCCCAAGCGTTCGATCCGCTTTTTGAGCGGTTACGAATGTTACGGATTCTTCCACTATCTGGAGCACGCGCGGCGCTTGCAGCCGCCGCTGGCGGGCGTCTGCATCGATACCGTCGGCGCGAAGCCTGAACTCTGCGAACAGCATCTGCGCTGGCACGCAACGGTGCCCGGTTCGGCGGATTTCGTGGACGAACTGGGCTCGCGCTGCCTGGAAGCCGCATCCACCATCGATTCCGCCGGGTACGTGCTCGAACGCCGGCCCTTTGTCTCGACCGAAGACACGCTCCTGGGCGATCCGCAATTCGGGTTTCCCTGCCCGTGGTTGACCAATCATCCGTTTCGCGGTTACCACAGCGACGCCGACACGCCCAAGCTGCTGCATGCGCCGGGCTTGGCGCTCAGCGCCGCCGCCATGGCCGGATATCTGTACTATCTGGCCGATGCCGCGACGCCCGAGGCGCTCGAAATGGCGGAGTCCGTCACCTCTCGGACGCTTGCGGCGCTGGCCGAGCCGGGCCTCTCGCCCGCCCTGGCCCATCTGCGCCGCGAGGCGCATCGCACCAATCTGAATCGCTTGCGGCGCTGGTGGTGGGGCGGCCGGAAGTCCGATCTGGAAGCGCGCTTCGCCGCCGCGGCCGCGCGCGTGGCCGCGGCCGGACCGCGCGCGGAGCCATCCGCCGCCAAGTCCAGCCCCGTGGTGCGGCGCACCGCACCGCTGGCGCCCGCCGCCGAGAATACGCCACCCGAACTCTGGCAACGCATCGCGCAGAGCGGCCTGTCCAAATGGGCGCTCTATTGGGCCGACGGAAACCGCACGCTGGAAGAGATTCGCCAACTCATCGGAGCCGGACGCAAGCAAGCCCTAGAAGCTCAGGCCGTCCTCGACTACTTCCGCGCGCTGGAACAATTGGGCTATGTGCGCCTGTCCCAACCGCGCGGGCAGGCCTCGCGCGCGCAATTGGTGCGCGATCTCAAGCGCCTGGGCGTCAAGCCCGGGATGGACCTGATGGTTCACAGTTCGCTCTCGAAGGTCGGACCCGTGGCCGGCGGCGTGGAAACCGTGATCGACGCGCTGCTCGAAGCCATCGGCGCGCGCGGAACGCTGCTGATGCCTTCCTTTAACCACTTCGCCGCGCGCGTCTACAATCCGCTGACCACGCCCACCACCAACGGCGCGCTGCCGGATGCCTTCTGGCGGCGCACCGAGGCCGTCCGCAGCCTCCAAGGCACCCACGCTGTGGCGGCTTTGGGACCGAAAGCCGAGTGGTTTTGCGCCGGACACCTGGAGCACGGAATCTGGGCGGCCAAAAGCCCCATCGGCCGGCTCGTCCACCACGGCGGCTACATTCTGGGGCTGGGCGTGGATAACACGAGCAGCACGGCGTACCACATCGGCGAAATCTCGCTGGGTTGCGGCTGCCTGGACATGTTCGGAAGCCGCGATTGGGTCGTAACGGAATCGGGCGAAGCGATGGAAGCGGGCGGTCTGGCCTGGCGCGCCGGCGGCTGTCCGGTCAGCCCGCGCAAACTGGACTCGGACCTGGACGCCGCGGGACTACAGCGGCACGGCAAGGTCGGGCAGGCCGACTGCATGCTGGTCAAGGCCCACGACGTCTGGGCGACGCGCCGGAAGCAATTGGAAAAGATCTGTCCGGGGTGCTCGGTTAAGCCACACCGCCGCCGCGGCGGACTGTACGCGGAGATCCATCCGGTCTGAGCGCCAAGCGCGCCGGGGGGATTCCGTTCTGAAATCAGCGCGAAGCGTTATTGCGCGGCGACGGGCTCAGCGATGCTCTGCAGCACCTTCCGCGCGTAGCCGCGCACCAGCGCGCGATGATCGGCCGTGTAGCGCTCGGCGATCTCGCGCGCTTCGGCCACGGCGCCCCAATGCGCGAAGGCTTCGGCCGCCGCCAAGTGCAGTTCGAAATGGCGATCCTGCATCGATCCTTTTGCGCCCGAAGAGCTGACCTGGAGCGTCAACTTACCCTGAATGTCGGGACGCTTCAGGACCGTGCGCACGGCTTCAAGCGCCTCGGCCGCCGTCGCATGCCGGCCCAGCAGCCGCACGGACTGCACGGCCTTGGCGAGGCTTAACTCCTGGTCCAGAAGAATCTCTAAAGCCAGTGGAATGGCTCCGTGCTCGCGTGCGCCTAGCTTTTCAAGTACGAACAGCGCGCCCGCCCAGCGCGCGCCGGCACTGCGCGACTTTGCCTGATCCTGCCGCCGCGCGCGGACCGTCGCTTGCAAAACCGCCACTCCGTCGGTCTTGCCCTGCAACCCCAGGTTCAGTGCCGCCATGAGCTTCGCGTTCTCGTCCTGGCCGCCCAGCGCTTCGCGCAATGCGCCGTGTGCGCTCGCCCCGCGGCGCATCAGCTCGGTCTGCGCCGGCCCTTCGCGGTCGGTCCCGAAGTAGCTGAACAACTTAGCTACGTCGGCCTTGGGCATCTCTTCGTCGGCCGGCAAGGTGGTGCCCAGGCCCTTCCCTTCCAAAGCCTCGGGCGCGAGCGCGCCGCGTTCCACCAGCCGCTTCTGCAAGGTCTTCACATCCACCTTGCGTACGCTGGTACCGTTGCGCTGCGCCACGCCGGCGGCCACGGCCGCGGCCTCGCCCAGCGCCTGCATGTCGCGCTGCATCCGGAAGAGCTGGTGCGCGTCGTGGGTCATGCCCACGGCGCGGCAGGCGACCAGAAGATTCTCGATCTGCAGCGGCACCATGCACCGGTACGGCACATCGTGGCACATCAGCGTGCGCCAGTTGCCGGAGGCGGTCACCCACAGCGCGGCTTCGAGCGACTCGTTCTCGTAGTCGAGCGCATGGTTGTCGTAGTGCGCCTTCGCGCGCGCGATGCAGTCGGCAAAGCGGCGCTGCTGGACCTGATCCTCAAGCGTCACCATATACTCGGCATCGATGAAGCGGCTCTCCCGCAGTCCCAGGATCGGCGAGACATACAGCATGCGGTTGGCTTCTTCGTAGTTCGTCTTGCGCAGATGCGTGCGTCCCTCGAACTGCGCGCGGCTCTGGTCGCGGGCGTTGGTGGCGTCGATGTACCCGGCGTCGAAATTGTGGAAGCCGACGGATTCGAGGTTCTTCACGAAGCCCGGCGCGAGGCTGTAGGGCTGCGGCGCATGGTCGCCGCTGCGCCCGAACCGGAACGGCGCGCCTGCCGCGGCCGCCACATCGGCATCGCCGGTGCTGTCGATCACCGTCTTCGCTTCGATCCAACCCGGACCCAGGGGGCCTTCGACCGCCACGCCGCGCAGCGCTTTTCCTTCCAGCACCGCGCCGACGAAGAAGTGATTGTAAAAACAGCGCACCTGGGCCTCGTTGGCCAGTTCCTGCAGCGCCAGTTTCTTCGCTTCGGGATGGAAGCCGCTGGCTTTGCCGCCCAAGCGCTTGTTCCACGAATCCGTGCGTTCGTCGATCTGAACCTGCACGCCCGTTTGCAGGCCGTGGTAGTACATGTGGATCCCGCCGCCCGTCCCGATCCCGCCCAGGAACGCTTGGGGTTCCACTACCGCCGTGTGCAGGCCTTCCTGTCCCGCCACAATGGCCGCCACCGCCCCCGCGGTGCCGCCGCCCACGACCACCACGTCGAACGAGCCCAGCTTCGGCAAGTCCGCGGCCAGCGCTTTGGTGCGGCCCTGAACTTCCTGATCCGGCAAGCGATTCGTGCGCAGCGACAGGCTCATGGACGGGACTCCCTCGTTGAGTTCGGTTCGTATGCAGCCATGGTACGGATGACGTTACTTGGCGACGGCGGCCTTCAGGCGCTCCAGCGCCGCCGTTCCGGCTTCCACGCCCAAGCGGGCGCGTTCCTGCAAACTCGGTTTCCGGCCCAGCACGCTCGGGCCGGCCACGCGCAGGTTTTCGTGCAGCGTCGCGGCTTCCAAGCGTGGAACCTGAATCGCGAAAGCTTCGTGGGCGGTGAGCGCCAAGTTCGCTTTATCGAACCCGGGCTTGCGGGCGCGCAAAGCTTCGACGGCCTTGGCGATCGCAAAACGCTGCTCGCTTTCGGCGCGATCGGCCGATGCGGAATCGACGACGAACGAAACTTGAGCCTCGCTCTTCCAGAGCGTCGGACGCACGAGTACTTCGCGCAGGCCTTCGACCTCGAAGCTCTCGGGAGCGGCGGGCGGTTCGACGGCGCAGACCATGAAGGCCCGCGAAACGGCTTTGCCGGCCGCGCCTTGGAATTTCGCACCGGCGCTGCGCGCGAGGCGCGCGTTTTCGGTGGCATCCACCAGCACATTGGCTTGAACCGCCAAGGGACCGGATTTCGTGGTCAACCGCACCAGTCCGCGTTCCGCATCGCAGGCGCCGGCCAGCGCGCGGAAGTGCACCCGAATCTGAGCCGCCTGGACCAGTTCGTCCATCAGCAGTTCCCAGGCGACCGGATCCAACGTACCGTCGCGAAAGGCATTACGTGCGGTTAAGGCATCGACGATGCGCTGCAGCGCGGGCGGAACCGCTTGCCCGCGGGCGAGGTACAATTCCAGGCCGTGCGGCACTTCCCAGCCCAAGGCTCCGCGCTCTTCGACGAGCAAAGTCTCGACTCCGGCTTCGGCCAGCGTCAGCGCCGCCGTCAGTCCGGCCAGCCCTCCGCCCAGCACCGCGGCCTCGCCACGATCCAGCAGGTCCAAGTCCTGATTGAACTTAAGTGCGTCGGTCATGCGCGGAGCTCTCCCGGTCCCTTGGTCAAGTGGACTCACTAAACCACGCCGAGGTGCACTTGGGAATGAAGGAAGGCGTCGAAGTATCTGGACTTTCCGGCTGGCCGGCCAATCTGGAAACGAGATGCGACCCAAAAGCGTCCCAAGGGTTACATTAAAGGATAAGAGCTGCTTCGACTTCCACCCGGATGACTCCCCGCCGATGCGCGCACCGTGGTCCACGCTACCTAAAGGCATAGGCCGGATCGGTTTACTCCTGATCGTCGCGTTCTTGGTGGTGGCTGCCGCCGTGTTCGTTTTGGGCTTCAGCGGCAGCTCGGGGACGCCGCCCGCTCCACCGGCTGCGATGCTCGTTTGGGAAGCCGAATCCGCGCAAGTGCTCGCCCATCCCCTGGTCTTCGAGCCGAACCGCGAGGCCGCGCACGGCGCGGTGCTGGCCATTCCGCTGGGAGCGGGCAAGGCCGAACACGCTCCGCCGGCCGGCGCGGAGTACGTGCTCGACGTTCCCGCCACCGGCGCTTATGCGCTGTGGGTCCGCGCGTGGTGGACGGACGGCTGCGCGAACTCGGTGGCCGCGTCCGTGGACGACGGCGAGCAGCACGTGCTGGGGAACGACGGGACGTATCACGCGTGGCATTGGGTCGAAGGTCCGGAGGTACAACTCAAAGCCGGTGCGCAACGGCTCAAGCTTTATCACCGCGAGGACGGGATCAAGCTCGACCAGTTCGCGCTCGTGCCCGTCGATTCGGCCTATGCTCCCGTCGGATTCTTACAGACTCAGGCTCCGAATACGGCCGTGGCCCAGCTCGAGCCGCCCCCTTCCGAAACGATCCCGGTAGAGCCGAAGCCCGCCGAACCGCGAGCGGAGGCGGAAGCACCGGCCGTTGCGGAGCCTCGCGAAGCTCCGGCGGAAGCGGCGCCGGTCAAACCGGCCGAGCCCGCTCCGCCGCCGGAAAAGCCGCGCACCAAGCCGTTCGTCGCGGGCATCGCGGGTTGCTACCGCGACGGATTCGAAGGGCATTTGGTATCGCTCGGCATCCCCTACGTGCGCCTGTACCAGCACGAACTGGAAGACGCAGAGAAGCTGAAGGACATCGACCTTCTGGTACTCAGCGACCCGCGCGCCAACAGCACCAAGTTTTTCCAGACGCTGTACGCCTTTCTCAAGAGCGGCAAAACGGTAGTGATGGAGATCCTGCCGAACGAACGCGCCCCGCAGAAGCGCGACGATCCCGAGGATCTGTTCCTCCAGCTAGAGAACCGCCAAGGGTACTGGAAGCGCGGCTTCCTCCTCGCCGACGACTCCCGATTCTTCGCCGGTGTGCCGAAGGAACGGAGCTACCACGAGGATGTGCGCTGCAACGGCTTGCCGCTTGCCACGCGCGCCCCCGGAGCCCAAATCTACGGCCGCCAGGCGTCTCATAACGCCGGCAACGTGAGGGGCGGTGCGCTGCTGGTTCGTGAAGTCGGCGCCGGCAAGCTCTACTACATGGGCCTGCCCGCAGCCTTTGCGGCGATGTGGCGCGAACGGCAGGTCGATCCGTTCGTCGCGAACATTCTGCGCGACGCGCTACAGAACCGGTACCCCTTTGCGTACGAGCGCTTTACGTATGCGCCCGCCGACCGTGCGGCGGTGCGGCTCAGCGACGACTTCATGCGCACACCGGGCGAAAAAGGCGGCTGGAAGGTGCTCTCCGGCCGCTTCACGCTCACAGGTGAGGCCGCCGGCGGCGAAGAATCCTTCGCCGTCCGCGCTTCGGGACCGGCATGGTCAGCCGCCGGACAAGAGTCTTGGCGCGATTACCGCACCATGGCGGCGGTGAAACTCCTCTCGGGCGAAGCCGGCATCTGGCAAAGCGCCCCCGACGGCGGCCAATTGAGCCTCACGCTGCGCGAAGGCGGCGCCGAAGCGGTGCTTGCCCTGCATTATCCGGATAAGGTTCGCACGCTGGGCTCGGCGAAGGTTCCTGTCTACGCGGGTTGGCGCAGGCTTGCGCTCTTCCGCCGCGACGGGAAAACTCAAGGCTACGTGGACGGCGCGCGCGTCCTGGAGGTTGCCGACGCGCCCGATGCTCGCGGGCGAACGGGGCTCTGCGCGGTCACAGGCGAAGCCTGCTTCGATGACGTGCGCATCGTCGATACGGCCCTCCTGACGCCCGGCCGAGACGTGGCCCCGGACGAGGAATCGTCCGAGCGCTGCATGGACCGTTACTACCAGCGCTGCTTCGAAAAATTGAGCGTCTACGCGCCGCAATGGTTTCTCACACCTGACCCGGGCAATCCGTCGCGCCTGAACATTCCCTTGCCGCTGTATGCAGGCGGAACGCTGGAAGCCGATGGCGAACGCGTAGCGATTCCCGCCGGTCCGGACTTGCCCGGGCTGAAGTGGCCGCAAGGCCATGCACCGGCGCGCGATCTGGCGCTGCACACCACGGGCTGGAAGGACTTCCAGTTCGCGGGGCGCGTAACCGACTGGTACGTGGGGAGCGGGCGCTGGGGACAGGTCAATCGCTGGAGTTGCTCGCCCGATTACCTCTGGTACGGCGGCGAATCGCGGCAAGATGCTGTGCTTTGGTACAAACACGAGGTCAGCGGGCCGGTGGCGGTGGAAGCGCTGATGGCGCCGCGCGCCGACGCGCGCTACGGCGAAGAAATAGGACGCGATCTCGACTTGGTCCTGTTCGGGAACGGGAAAGATTTAAGCCAAGGCTATCAATTTACGGTGCTGAGCGAGAGCGACGGCTGCCGCGTCACCAGAAACGGAAAAACGCTGGGCGAAGCGCGCGGGATCGGCCTGCCGGCCGGACACGCGCTCCACCACTCCTGGTTCAGCGTCGCCGCGCACTGCTCGGGCAGCAAACTGCGCTTCTATTTCGACCGCAGATTGGTGCTGGAAATCGACGATCCGGATCCACTGACACGCGGCCAATTGGGCGTCTGGACGCAAAAGAATAAGATCAGCCTCGCGCGCTGCACGCTTTCGCTGGCCGGTCCCGACGGGAAATAGGCCGTCGCGTCCGATCCCGAAGGTATCGACTTAGGCGCGTTGGGATGCAACGAGCGTGCATTGTCTCCGGCCGATACACGCGCGATCGGTTCGAATTCCAAACCATTATTCAACTTAAATAACCGCCACTCTCCAATAAGTCCTACGCCCATGACTGCGGATGCATGCCTGCCGCCGTCCCCTGCCTTCAAAGCATAGGTACCGCTTCCAGAACGCACCGCACCCGCGCGATCCGGCCCATCGTTCGCATGGCCATCACGTACGGCGGTCTTGAAAGATCGCGGCGCTTTGCGAAAGGAGCTGACCATGGCTTACGTCGTCACTTCGGCTTGCGTCGGCGTGAAAGACTTAGCGTGCACCAAGGTGTGCCCCATCGACTGCTTTTACGATGCCGGCGACCAGTTGGTCATCGATCCGAACTCGTGCATCGACTGCGGTCTGTGCGCGATCGAGTGCCCAGTCCAGGCGATTTTTCGCAAGGAGGACGTTCCCGAAGCGGAGACGGCGCTCATCGAGCGCAATGCCGATTTTTTCAAAACCAAAAGCGAAGCGGAATGGGAAGCATTTCGTATGCGCGCGTGAGGTTTTACACACGCCTTACTTCCGAGTTTCCGAACACGGACTACTATCCCTGAAGACGAAGCTCGAACCCCAGGAGATGCGGTTATGCGTAAGCTCGTAGGGATGTGCGCTGTTTGGGTGGCGGTGTGGGTCTGGAGCGCATCGAGCGCCGAAGTGGACGGCGACGGCTACTACGCACCGACGGCGGCGCAGCGCGCAGCGACGGAGCGGCTCGTTCCGGATCTGGCATCCGAGGACTACGAAATCCGGGAGGAAGCGAACCGGAAACTGCAATCCCTCGGCCCGGTCATTCGTCCGATCTTGGAGCAGCAATGCGCGTCGAGCGGCGATCCGGAAGCGCGCTTGCGCTTAACCAATCTGATTACGCGTTGGCATCTCGAACGAATGGCGGTGCAGCAGTTGCCGCTGTTCCGCTTCTGCGAAGCGCTATCCGCTCCGACCGTAGTCCGCGGGCGGTACACCGTGTTGCCGTGGTCGCCCACTACGGAAAGCGCCGCGCAAGTTGTATGGGGCGGAGTGCCTCAATCCAGCGCTGTGAGGCTGCAGATCTTGAATCCCTATGCCCGCTTGATCGAACTCACGTCCGATCCCTACCCCGTCTTGCTGGCCCAGCCGCAGCAGCAACGCTTGGGCATGAATCCCGTCCAAAACGATTGGGGCGATTCGGACGCGCAAGTGGAACAGGTTTTATGGAGGGATTGGGTCGTATCGGAATAAGTCGCGGAAAACAGGAGTATTCGACCATGCCATTAGATAACTGGGCACGCCGGATCGGAATCGTTGCGGCGCTCCTGAGCCTGCCCCTTTGCGGGTTCGCCGAGGAATACCGGGCTTGTGGACTTCATGCCGCGGACAGTTCCAGTGAGGTCGAACGGTTGACCGAGCAATTGAGCGCGGACGATTTCAGCGTTCGAGAATGCGCAACGGAAGGCCTCTATTACCTCGGCCCCATCGCACGGCCCAGGCTTTTGGAGCAACTCCACACGGAGCTAGACGCCGAAGCTCGACTGCGCATTTCGAACGTCCTCGCGCGCTGGGACGCGGATGCTCGGGCGATCCGGCGGCTGCCCATCTTTCGCTTCGCCATCGCCGAGCGTTCGCCGTACGTGCTGAATGGGCGGTACGCGGCGCTGCCTTGGTCGCCGCAACCTACGTACGGGATTTGGACTTCGAGGCTCGAACAGACGATCCCCTACGTCTCCCTGCAACCGGCCCCGAATGTATTCGCCCGCATGCTGACACTGACCGGGCAGGCTCAGGAGGAAGTTCTCACACCGGTGTTCAACGAGATGAACAGCTACTTCTCGGATTCTCGAATCGACTCGTTCGAATGGTGCAACGAGGACTACTTGCTCTATCGCATTAAAGACGGCTGTTAATCGCGCCCGTCGAGGAACGCGAGCATGCGTTCGGCGGTGCGCTTGGAGGCACCTGGTCCGCCGAGCTTCTTGGGGAGTTCGGCCAGCGCCGCGCGTTGCTGCTCGATGTATTTCTGGTCGGTCAGCCCGCGTTCGATCTCGGCGGCAATACGCTGGGGATTGACTTCACTTTGAAGCAGTTCCGGGACGGCGTACTTGCCGAGCACGATATTCACCAGAGAAAAAACGGGGATATCCACGAGCATGCGCGCGATGGAGTAACTGACCCACCCGCCGCGGTAGACGACGCACATGGGATTGCCCTGCAACCCAGCTTCGAGCGTGG
>BTVV01000093.1:0-24498 GCA_045863855.1 Planctomycetota bacterium
TCACCGGCAGGCCGCCGTACGACGGTGCGGGCAGTTCGGTGATGCGCCAGCACATCAAGTCCGATCTGCCCGACCCGCGCACCATCAACACCAACATCCCCGAAGCCATAGTCCACGTTCTCGAACGCATGATGGCCAAGGACCCCAACGACCGCTACCAGAACACCAACGAACTCTTCGACGACCTCGAACTGGTCAAGATGGGGCAGGACCCGTCCACCGACCGGCTCGAAGTCGGCAAGTCGACGATCATCCGCGCGTTCAAGATCGAACAGAAGCTGGCGATGCGCGCCAAGAGCGAAGTCGAAGTCTTGCAGGACGAACTGAAGCGCACGCGGAAGTTCATGGTCTACAGCTTCGTGCTCTCGGGCCTGCTGATGGTGGGCTTGGTGATCGTAGTCTTCCTGATGGTCTTCCGCGGCGGCAGTTAGCCGCCGGCGAACCGAATCGCTCCGCACGCACTCGAATTTGCGCCGTCGCATTCCCGCATCCTCTTGATTACCTTTCTTCCATGAGCTTGTCGTTCGCGATCGTGGGCGGCGGAGCGCTAGGCGGCTTTTACGGCGTGATGCTCGCCGCCGCCGGGCAGTCCGTCCGCTTCCTGCTGCGCTCGAATTACGAGCAGGCGCGGCGGGAAGGCCTCGCGCTCCAGTCCGCCGCCGGAATCGTCCGCATTCAACCTGCCGAGGTCTATGCGCAAGCCGAGGGAATGCCGCCGTGCGACGTGTTCTGCGTCTGCACCAAATCGGTCGGCAACGCGCGGCTTCCCGAGGTGCTGGGTCCGCTGCTTCGTCCTGGCGCGGTGTTGCTGTGCATGCAAAACGGGCTCGGCGTGGAAGAGGATCTCGCGCGCATCCTGCCCGAAACGCCGCTCGTCGGCGGCCTCTGCTACTTGGGCGCGGTCTCGACAAGCCCCGTGACGGTCCGGCATGTCGGTTACGGGCACCTCAGCCTGGGCGCTTTCGGCCCGTCCGCCCAAGCTTGGCTGGAACCACTCGCCGCCGCCTTTCGCGCCGCGGGCATCGGCGCGCAAATCGCGGCGAACCTGCAGGAAGCGCGCTGGCGAAAACTGGTCTGGAACATCCCGTTCAACGGGCTCTGCGCCCAGTACGGGCTCGACACCAGCGCGCTGATGGAACGGCACGAGGACGAGGTCAAGGCGCTGATGCTTGAAGTATGTGCCGGGGCGCGCGCGTGCGGAGCCGCGGTGGACGACGCCTACTGCGGCCAGATGCTGGAAATCACGCGCGGCCTGCCCGAGTACGAGCCCAGCCTCAAAGTCGATTTCGACCGCCGCCGCGCACCGGAGTTGCATTACCTGTACGAGCGCCCGCTCGAGGCCGCCCGAGCCTCCGGCCACGAGATGCCGGGCGTGAAAGCGCTTTACGAAAAGCTAAAGGATCGCGCGGTGGATTTATAATCCGCTTGCAAAGGATTTCATGAATCCTTATGGGATCGACCTCATGGCGCGTTCCAAGATTGGGCTTTCTAGACTGATTTTCATCGTGCTGTCCGCGGGCATTTTCCTCGGGATAAACATTACATGGTCTAAGGGTCGAACAGGGTTGGCGTCCGGCATACCTGTGGAATTCGTGGAGGAGCGGGGATGGCCTGCAATAGCGCACCAGTATTCGGTTCGGACAGGCATTCCGCCAACGGAATGGCGCTCCGAATCTCGTTCAGACTTTTGGCGCGACTTTAGTGCTTCTGGAGTTTATCCATACGAGGTTCACGAAACTTGGCGTGAGGGAGGATGCGTAACCAACTTTCTCATACTCTTGATCTTTATCGGCCTTTGCTTGTGCACTAGGCAGATTTCCTTTGTGAAAGATATGGAGTGTCGTAATGATGCAAGTGCTCTAATTGGGTATCATAAGCTCCCCCTGCATCCATTTACTCTGATTTTCACAACCTTACTATTAATGTCTGTTTTCGAGATTTTTCACTCCGACCATCCCATCTCTGACAAGTTTCGTTACGCCACCATCTACCTTTTCTTAGTTGCCGTGCTAGTTGCCGCTTTCGAAGCGACGGTACGCTGGGCCTCCGTAAGGATAAACGCGTTCCGACCCCGCATCTCCTTATTGGGAGCCGTCTCAATGATGCTCGCCCTTAGCGCCATGCTTCCCTTCGTCATGGAATTCATGCAGATCCAGCGCGGATGGAAGGCCAAACTTCAGGTCATGACTTTGTGCGCGCCAGTAATGCTTGCCATGCTCTTGGCGGTAAATGGACTTTGCATTTTATATCTTCGAAAAAAATCAAATCACAATGAGCAACACAAACAAGCCGCCAACCAATCCGGCAAAGACGATTAAAGGGATGCGTGCCAAAAAAAGCCCGGCCGGCGGAATCACTCCGACGGCCGGGCCGGTGAGTACACCGGACTGTCCTCGCAGTTGGCTCGTCAGCCCCGACGGTTCCCCCCGGGGCTGGCCGACTGCGGCTGTTCGCCGCGTCGGGACACTCCTTCGATTAAACGTCGCTCTCCAGAGCGCCCTAAGATCGTGACCCTGATGGATAAAGGGAGGCCACGAACGAAAGGATGCGGCCAGGTACTACCGAAAGGTCCGTCCTACAAGGACAGCCTCCTCCGGTCACCGTAGAGGTTACTACTGCCTGTCACTGGACCACCTCCTTTCGTGCTGCGGCCTCCCTTAGTCATCCTGACCTCCCCCGGAGCGGGTCGGAAGTCGGGGTTGCCGGCCACCGTTTAGACCGGTACGCACCGACTTGCGGACTGACCTAGGTGTCTACTAACCCAGCCGGAAACCGTCTTTCCGGCTCCATAATCGGATAATCGATTACGCACCGGTGCAACTCAAGATATTTTCGCTCGCTTTCCGTTTTGAATAGAAATTATAGGTTCAAGACCCGCTTACGGTTGCGATCTTAATGCGCTCTGCACGTTTCCAAGCACGGCCCATGAACTGCCGTGCTTATCGCGTGCGCTTGTGAGCCACCGCACAGGAGCTAACGTGGTAGCTACCTTGGCTCGGAGCATTCGCCCATGAGTTCAGCTACCCGTCCCATCCGCATCGGCATTGTCGGCTGCGGGCAGATCGCCCAGATCATGCACCTGCCCCACCTGCGCCAGTTGGACGAACTATTCCAGCTCACGGCGCTCTGCGACGTCTCGCCCGGCGTGCTGGCCTACTGCGGCGAACGCTGGCACGTCGAACCCGCGCAGCGCTACGCTTCAACCGAAGCGATGGTCGAACGGGCGGGACTCGACGCCGTGCTCGTCTGCGACGTGCTCCATTCCGACGCGAGCGTCACGGCGCTGAACGCCGGCTGTCACGTCTTGGTCGAGAAGCCTATGGCCCACAGCCTGCAGGAATGCGACCGCATGCTCGAAGCCGCCGCCAAGAGCGGCAAAACGCTGATGATGGCGTACATGAAGCGCTTCGACCCGGCCTACGAGTACGCGCAGGCGCGCGTGGCCAAGCGCAGCGACGTTTTCCACGTCCGCGCGCACGACTTCGTCGGGCCGAACGGCGCGTTCACCGGAGACATTCACCGCACGGTCGTCTTCAAGGACATCCCGCCCGGCAACGACGCGCGGGAGGTCATGCGCAAGCGCATGAACCAGGCGCTGGAAGGACGCAGCGAGCCGGCGGCCGGGCACGTGTACGGGACACTCCTGGGACTGTGCACGCACGATTTGACCATTCTTCGCGGCATGTTCGGCAGCCCCAAGCGCGTCAAGTCGGCGCTGTACGGGCGCGGCGGGCGCACCTTCCACGCGCTGCTCGACTACGGCGACCAGATCACCGGCGTCTTCGAGTATGCCAACCTCAAGCTCAAGAAGTTCGACGAAGTTCTCTCGATCTACGCCGACAGCGAAGTGATCCACGTCAAGTTTCCGAGCCCCTACGTGCCCTTCGCGCCGACGGTGGTGGAACTGTGGGAACCCGACGGTCCGGGCAAGGCCGACCGCCCCGACGCGCCCGATCTGCCCGATGGTCCCGCGGGGCAGGGCTTCAAGGAATCGTTCGTGATGCCCAGCCTCGACGAAGCCTTCCGCCGCGAGTTGCAGCATTTCGCGCATTGCGTGCGCACCGGAGCGAAACCGCGCACGACGCCCGAAGACGGGCGCGAGGACGTGCGGATGTGCATCGAGATGACCAAAGCCGCGCTGCAAGGCTGAGCCTAAAGTTTAAGCTGCGGAGGCCGTTGCATGGCGCATCCCGAGTTTGCGAATCCCGCCGAAGTCTTCGAGGCGCTGGGGCTGGGGGCGGAGTTCGAGCCTTGGAAAGCGTCGTGGGCCTCCAGCCAGGCGACCTACCCGGCGCGGCGCGAGATCCCATGGCTCACCGAAGCGTGGGTCGCCGAAGCCTGCGCGGCCTTGAAGATGCCGGCCGACGCGGCGGAAGCCTTCCAACTCGGGCGGGCATGGCTGGCGCAACACCCGGCCGCGCGGCGCTTGGCTTGGCACGGGCACGACCTGCTCTTTCACGCACCCGCCGATACGCTCCAGGCCAGCGGGCGCTGGGGCGTCCTGCCCGAATCGCTCGGGGACGGTGCACGCATGTTCCAGGGCCTGGTGCTCCTGTCCGGGCACCGCATCGTCCGCCAGCGCCATGCCGCGCGAGGCATTCCCGAAACCATCACCCTCGACACGCTCTCCGATCTGGAACTGTGGACGCGCGAGTACAAACGCCAGACCGGGCACTGGGGCTGCAGGCAGTTCGGCTGGTTGCGCCATCACTTCACCTGCGATCTATTCAAGCTCGGGCGGCTGCAATTCAATTTCCATCCCTGCCGCTTTCACGTGCATGTCTTACGGCACACGCCGACTGGGCGCGTCGTCGCCTTGGCCGAAGACGGGCAGCGCTTTCGCGCAGACGGGCAGTACTGGAACGCCGACCGCACGGAAGCCGAGGACTTCTGGACCAGCCGCTTCGAATGCGACGGCCGCTTCATTCGCGGGAACCGCATCGATCCGGCCGGCTTCGCCGTGCGCGAACCGGTCGAACTGCCGGTCGACGAATACCGCAAGGAGTTCGGCTGGGGCGATCACGCGCTGGGCATTCACATCGCCGCCAGCGGACCGATGGACCACGCCGCCTGCGGCGATTCGATGCGCCAAGCGTGCGATTTCTTTCCGCGCCACTTTCCGGAATACCGCGTCCGCGGCTTCTGCTGCAGTTCGTGGCTGCTCGACGCGCAGTTCGAGGCGCATTTGGCGCCGGAATCGAACATCGTCCGTTTCCTGCGCGAGTACTACCTGCTCCCGCTGCCCGGCGCCAACGACGAACAGCACTTCGAGCGCGTATTCGACGGCCCCGTCACCGACCCCGACCGCGCGCCGCAGAACAGCAGCCTCCAAAAAGCGATGATCCGGCACGTCAAGCAAGGCGGCCGCTGGCGCGGGATGGGGTGCTTCTATTTGCCCGAGGATCTGAACTGGGGCCAGCAGGTCTACCGGAGGGGCGCAGGCACAAACAAGTAACGCGTAAACGAGAACTGGAAAACGCAGCCGCCCAGGCGGTCGATTTACGTGCGCGTAACGTCCTACGCGTTCGCTGCGAGCGCTTCTTCGTAGGTTCCGAAAATCCGCAACGTCGCTTCGAGGCCCAGCGTCTCCATCATCTTGCGCGCTTCGACGGGCACATGGACAAGCTTCAGGTTCAGGCGGTCGTTGAGGTTCAGCAGCAAACCCAAGCCGGCGGTGCCGAGCGGGCGGACTTGGCTGAGATCCACAATGAGGTTCTTCGCGCCGTAGCGCTGCAAGCGGTAGACCTCCTTGTCCAGCCGCAGCGCCGTCAGGCTGTCGAGCGGTCCGTGCAGATCCATGGCGAAGAGCGAGGGCTTGATTTCGAGCGCGCGCATCTCCAGCTTCACGTCCACGCGCTGCTCGGTCTCCTCGAAGAGCACATCTTCTTCGTGCAGATCGACGCTTTGATGCGTTCCGCTCGCGACGGCCAGATCGGCGAACCCGCGCACGGCTTCCTGGCGCGCTTCCTGAGCGCTGTCGCAGCCCAGTTGGGCCACGAAGCGCAGAATGCGCCCGGTGTTCTTCTCCAACGCCGTGCCGTAGGGAATGACCACTCGATAACAAGCCATGATACGCTTCCGAAACGTTCGAATACCGCCGCAACCAACTTCCCTGCCCAAAAACAAGCGTACAGGCTGGCGTTTGGAATACAATTCCAACGCAGCCAATCCCGGTCACTTCTTCTCAAAGGATACGCGCATGGACATCCGCAGCTTTCAGGATCTGATCCGCAAAGTCTACCTCGAAAAAGACAGCGCCCGCGGCCTGGACGGTACGTTCATGTACTTCGTCGAAGAAGTGGGCGAACTGGCCACCGCGCTTCGTGAGGAAGACCGCGCCGCGCAGGCCGGCGAGTTCGCCGACGTCTTCGCCTGGCTGCTCTCGCTGGCCAACCTCGCCGGGATCGATATGGAAGAAGCGCTGGAGAAGTACAAAGACGGCGGGGACATCCACAAAAGCCCGAAGCCGTGAATCACTCCCCTTTGAACGCCCCAAGCACGCGCAAACCGTCGAGGTACAGCACCGTCGCGCGGTTGTCCTTGCGGTTGACGCGCACGCCGATCCAGCGCACTTCGCTCAGGTCGATCTCCTTGCCCGCCAGATCGCAGACGAGCGACTGCGCGCTCTTGGGCGCCACGCTGAACGGAAATTCCGCACGCTTACCCGACGTATCCGTGCCGATGTCTCCGCTGCGCAGTACGACGGCCAGTTCGAGCGGCTGCGCGGGATCGGCGTTGAAGCAATCCAGCCGCACCTGCAGTGCGCCCGTCCAATCCCACTTCTGGTCGGCGCCCAAGCTGAGGTAAAAATCGCTGGCCGGATAGGCCATGCTGCGCGGCTCGAACGAGAGCCGCAGCGCGTTCCCGCCTTCGGTCACCCCCTGCTTGCCCAGCCACGCGAGCACGTCTTTGCGCGGACGGAAGCTCCAGTTGGTGATCTCGATGCCGTTCTCGAACGTGCCCAGCAGAATCTCGGTTCCCCCCGCGGCGGCTTTGCCGCGTTCCAGCCGCCACGTGCGGCGCTGTTCGCGCATCTCCGCGTCGAGATCGTCGTCGCTCATCAGCAGCACGGCCAGCTCGTCGTCGGATGGCTGCGGCAAAAGGTCGGCCGCCGGCGCAACGGGCTCTTTAAGGACGTTCAACCCGTCGGTCCCCAGTTGAAGCTGCGCCCCCGGCAGCACTTCGCGCGCGCCGCCGGGCGGAGTCCAATACAGCGTGCAGTTCGCCGCGCCGGTGTCGTCGTGACAACGCACCTTCAGCGCGTAAAGTTTGTCTTTCTCGAGTTCGGCCTTGCCTTCGTGAATCGTTCCCGCGGTCCCCGAATCCCAGGCCTCGATGGCCAACTCGCCGCCGATCCACACCCGCGCGCCTTCGTCGGCCTTGACGCCCAGCGTATACAGGCCCGTCGCGGGTGCTTTCAGCAGCCCCGTCCACTCGATCCCGAACTCGTTGGTGGGCAACTCATCGGCCGGGCGATCCAGCTTCCAGTCGAACTCGATGTTCGGATCGCGCTGCACCAGCGCCGGCTCCCCATCGAACTTGCGATTCGCGTAGTAGCGCCCCAAAAGCCCCAGGCGTTCGGAAGCCGGAGCGGCGGTGGCCGCGGGCCGGAGCAGCTTGGCCGGCGGCGCCGGCGCGGGATCGGCAGGCGGACCTGCGGTCGTCTTCGCGGCGCTCGCGGACGTCTTGTGCTCGGTTCCGCCGCTCGGCGTCGTCTCCGTGATGCTGCTCTTGCCGCCCTTGGCCGGCGGCTCGGAGCGATCCTTGCCGCCAAAGATCAGGTAGCCCAGCACACCCAGCAAAACCACCCCTCCGCCGACGCCGGCGTACAGCAATCCCGAACGCGGCGGCTCAGCCGCGGGAATGCGGCCCTGACTGGTCGGCCGCCCGCGGCCGGTATTCCGCGCGCTGCGCGGCGCAGGCGCGCCAGCAGGCATGGAGACCGTGCCGCTCGAACGCCGCCGCGCCGAACTGGTCGCGAACGTGGTTCCGCTGCCTTGATCGGGAACGTTGTCATCCTCTTCGGGCTGCGCTTGCGGCGGCGGCACCCGCACGCCGCCGCTCTGCGGGCGCACACCTTGCCCGGGGCTCCCCGCCCGCGCCGGTCCGCTGCCGCGGCGCACGGCGCGCGAGTTCAGCGGCGTGCTCCGAGCGGCCGGCGAATTCACAGGCGTACTCCGGGCCGCAGGCGAATTCACCGGAGTGCTTCGCGCGGCAGGCGCGCGCCCCGAAGGGCCTTGCCGGGCCGGGCCCGTTGGCGCACGCGTGCGGCTCGTGCCGGGCGAAGGCCGCACGCCCGAAGCCGGCCGAACGCTCGTCGCCGGACGCCCGCTGGAAGACGGACGCGCCGCAGGCGCTTTCGGCGCCGGCGCGGCTTCTTCCTCTTCTTCATTCAGGTTATTTTTCTCGATGCAAGGCAGGCAGAAGTACTCTTTCATGATCTCGCGCGCCTGCCCGCGCGCGAGCATCTCGTCCGTGATGGGCGTTCCGCAGAAATCGCAAGGCCGTGCCGCCACGTCCAAACCCTCGATCCATACACGCCAGGACGCCATGCTGAAGCATGGCCCTGCGCACCGGCCGTCCCAAGATTCGAAATAGCTCCCCGCCTACACATGGTGCATGGTAAGCGCTGGGGAACCTGCCCGCCAGCCGAATCCTAACTCCCTGAAGCTCTCGTAGATATACCCGCTTCGCGGCCTGTGAAACGAAAAAGGCGCGCCTCTCGGTAGATACTTTGCACAGGTGCTGCAACCGCGCTCGATTCGGGCCAGCCAAGCGTTGACTTGCCTCCTCCAACGCGTCAAAGTGGTTAATGTTAGACGTGGTGCACGACCGCCACGCAAGGTCTTCAGACGCCTCCAGGCAACGTGCTGCTCATGACGTTCGAGCGGCGCCCGAGAGTTCGCGCGATGAACCTGCCACGCACCTATCGCATAGCCTTAAAGTTCGGGCTCGCGCTGGGTTTGGCGATGACGGGGCTCTTCGTTCACGACCGCCTGTGGAACGAACCGCTCACCTCGGCCTACCAATACATTTTCTGGTCCGGCGCGGCGCTCTTGATGCTCGTGGTTCTCTTCGGCCACGGCGTACGCGTCCTGCTTTCGTTTTTCCGCTTCCAGTCGCGCGTGAAATCGTTGATCACCGGCTTGGGCCGCGAGCGCATGGTGCTGTACCAAGCCGCGCTGGCGATGCACCGCGAACAGGAAGAACGCGCGCTGGAAATTCTGGCCCAGCTTCCCGAGCAAACGACGCCGGATGTGCAACGTGCGGCGCGCTGGCTGAAAGCCTTGGCCGGCGCGCAGTGGTTGCGCCGCGAGCGCCGCGTGCTTTCGAATTACCGCGAGCCCTTCCCGCAAATCCACGCGCTCTTCTTCAGCCACGGCCCGCGCCGCGTTCCGCTGCGCCGCCAGATGCTGGCCCGCGAACTGGCCGAGATCCCTTCCAAGGAACTTGACTCCTTCGCGCGCGGCTACTTCGAACTGATCGAGATGCTCATCCCGGCTTTGGACCAGCCCGAGCATCCGTTTCACGCGCATGCCGAGGATATCCTGGAGTTCCTCACCGGGCGCATGTACCTCCTCGGCGCGAAGGAACGCTTCGGCGTCTGGCTGGCGCGGATCAAGCCCTCGCTCCTGCGCGGCGGCGGCGCGCTCATCGCCGCCACGCGGCTCTTGCAGCGCGAGTGCTACCAGGAGGCGCTCGATCTGCTCAACCGCCTCCGCGCCGACGGGCTGCTCTCCGAGGAGACCGAGACGGTTCGCCGCATGGCCGCGTTCTTTGCGCTGCTCACCCGGCCGCACTTGCGCCTGAACAACGCCGAGATCCCGGGGCTCTTCGCCGACCTGCACTATCACGGCTGCGTCGAGATGGGGCTGCTGCGCTACCCCACGGCCGAACAGCTTCCCGCCGTTGTCGATTGCTGCCGCCGTGCGCGCGACTTGAAGGCCAGCAAGGAGAGCTTCGTCGCAGACCTGCTGGGCTTCTGGGAGGTCTTCGGTGACGAACTCGCTCTGCACCTCGCCGCGATTCTCAAGCGCCTGACCGGACACAAGGGCCGCAAATGCCCCGCGCGGATCGGCTTCTGGCGCGACCAGTGGAAGACCGTCAAACCCGAGTTCGACCGCTTCGAGATGCTCCTGATGGACGGCATCGCCGCGACATCCGCCGGGCAACTGGCCGCCGCCTCCAATCTCTTCGAGCGCGCCCACGAACTCGAACCCGGCCAGAACGCTCCGCTGCTGAACCTCTTCTACTTGCGCCTACTCTCCGGCAAGGAAGAGCAGGCGCGCACGTTGGCCGCCGAACTGGTCCGGCGCTTTCCCTTCGACTCCGGCGCGTTCCTCGCCCTGGGGCGGCTCTTCGCCGCGCACCTGGAAGATATCGAGGAAGCCGAGTACCTCTTCCGCCGCGCGCGCGAACTCGAACGCCAGTCCATCGAACCGCTGATTCTGCTGGGCGAAGTAAAGCTGATGGAAGGGCGCTACGCCGAAAGCCAGTCCTACTTCGATCAAGCCAAACAGCTCGATCCGGCCAGCCTGGAAGCCAAGCTGGGCCTTGCGCGCACATACATGGAAACCAAGCGCTACAACTTGGCCATCGATAACCTGCAGTCCGTCGCGCAGGACGGCAACGGCGAGATCCAGCATCTGGCGCACTACCACCTCTACCGCACCTATCGCGAGATGCAGAACGACCGCAAGGCCATCGAGTTCCTCGACAAGGTCCCGCCCGGCTTCTTCAAGGAGCCCGACGAACTGGACGACATCGCGCTGCATCTGGAAAGCGAACAGCAGTACGCCAAAGCGCGCGTCTTCAGCGAGCGCGCGATGCTCCTGCGCGCCCGCGGCTTCGGCAGCACCGACGGCCTGGAAGGCGCGGAGATTTAAGCCCCAGCCTGCGTATCGGCCTGCCGGTCAGGCCGGGAGCGCGGATTCTTCGCGGCCCGCCAGCCGCCACACGCCCCACGCCGCCGCCAGACAGCTTACCTGCAACGCCAAGGTCTGCAGGCCGATGCGCGCCGCATGGGCGGTCCCGAAGCAACCGCAGGAAATATCCAGCCCGCGGGCAAGCGCCGTGACGACGGCGGCGGCAAAAATCAGCATCAGCGCGCCGGAGATCATCGCGGCGGCGCGCACCCAAAGACCCAGGATCAGCGCCGCGCCGCAGAGCAGTTCGAGCCAGGGCAGAATCACCGCCAGCACCTGATTGGCTTGTGCGGGCAGCAACCGATAGCCGGCGAGTTCCATCGCGAAGCCGTGCGGATCGGCCAGCTTAGCGATCCCGACGTACCCCAGCAGGCCGCCCAAGGCCAGCGCCAGCCCCCAACGCGCCAGCGGGAGGCGGCGCGCAGCGGCAGGCGCATTCATCTTACTTCACGCTCCGCGCCGAAAGCGGCTCGTCGGCCCCGGGCGCCAGGGTCACCTTCCAACGCCGCTTTTCGCTCTCCAGTTCCAGCTCGTTGCCTTGCCGGCGCAATCCGAACGGCGGCGGGAAATCCCACGGCGAAACGGGCCGCACGCGGAAAACGATCAGTCCCAGTCCTTCGGCGGCCGGCGCGGCCGTCTTGATCGAGATCAGGCGCTTGCGGCCGGCCTGGACCGCACTCTGCCCATCGAGGCGAACATCGGCGAGCGCCTCCACGGCCGCATTGGATGGCTCCAGCACCGCGAGGTCCAGACCCGCGCGTTCGCCTTCCGAACTCCAGCGCCCGTCCTGTTCGATCAGGTAGCCCTGCGTATGCCAGTTCCATTGCAGTTCAAGGGGCTGGGCGAGCGACGCCTCGTCCAGCACCACGGCGATATCGGGCTTCAGGTACAGGATGCTGCGGCGGTACTTGGTCAGTCCGGCCTGGGCGGGATAGGCCGGCGCCAAGTCCATGACGATCAGATCGGCTTCGGGTTTGGAGACGGCGCGTTCGATGCGCGGGGCGCGCGGCGCATGCTGCCAAGGCTGATAATTGAGGCGCCCCACATTTTCGCCAAGCTGCCCCATGCCGCCGAAAAGCATCACGTTCGAGTCGGCGCTTTTCCGGTCGCGCCGGTCGTCGGGAATGCGCAGCGCGTTCTCGCCGAAGCCGTACAGCAGCGGCGCTCCGCAATCGGGCTCGTTCTGCCCTAGGCCGAAATCGCGGCGCAGGCCAAAGGCCCGGTGGCCCAGCGGCGGGCCCGCGCGCACGGACAGCACCGTCGCCTCGGACGTCCACTCGCTGCGCGCGACAACCCAATCCAGATCGGCAAAGTGGGCCAGCGTCGGCAGCGGCGGATCGCGGTCCGGCGGGCGTTCGCGCACCTGCAAGCCCGACCAGGGGAAATTCAGATACACCGAATGGTCCTGGCAGGTGTAAGCCTTGGCGAGTTCGGTCGCCAGCCACTGCGCGCGTTCGTGTTCGAGCCCCGCGGGATCGGAGAAGCGCTTGGCCAGCGCGCGCAGCACGTGGTCCGGTCCGCTGTCGCAGGACGTATCGTTCCCCGCGAATCCCACGGCATGCGGGCGTTGATTGCGCAACGCGCCGGGCAAAAGCGTGTGCATGCCGAACCGCCGCGACGCGGCAAACCACGGATGCGAGAAAACATCGATGCCCAGATGCGCGTGCGCCAGATCCGCCCAGCGCATCAACTGCTCGGCCGCGGTCTGCCAGGCGTAAGCGCCGTGCGGATGCCCGCCGTCGGGGCCTAATGCGGCGAGCGTTTCAAGCAGCAGTTCGTGCGCCAGATACAGCCAGCCGGGGGCTTCGGGTTCGTCTTCCCTGAACGCCAGCGCGCATTGAAAGAGCGCGCCGCACAAAATGGCGCGCCGCAAACTCAGCGGGTCGTCGGCGCCTGGAATGTTGCGCATGGCCAGCCGGCGCGCGACAAGCCCCGCGCGCTGGCGCACGGTCGCGCGGATCCGGGCGCGCGTCTTCTCGTCGAGCTTGTCGTAAAGCCAGTCGTAGCCGAGCGCCAAGCCTTGCAACTGCCGCGCCGCCGCCCAGTCGATTCCGTTGTACTCTTCAAGGCCCCACTGCGGATACCCGCACGACGCATGGATGTGCGCCACCGCCGAATCGAGCGCCTTCTTATCGCCCTTCAGCGCGTACGCGACCGCCAGCGTGGGAATGGCGTCGCCCGTCGGCACCTGCCATTGCTGATGCGTATCCTTCTGATACTGCGGGTCGGCCATGAACTTGGTGTAGTCCCGCGGACCGGAACTGATCATGCCGTGCACGCGGCTGAGTACGTGGTCCGATGCCACTTTCAGACTGTCCTGCGCGCCGAAGCGCAGGGCGTTCCATTGCGCCGAATCGAAAAAAAGCCGCGGGTGCTTGCGCGCGTCGCGCTTGAACGCATCCGGCGCCGGCGTGGACTTGATGCGCCACTCCGAGGCTGGGCGCGGGGTCAGCAGCAGCGCGACGTTGCGGATCGAAAGGTCCACGCTGCGCGGTTCTCTTACGCCTTTGCTCAGCGACGCCTCCAGCTTCGCGGCCTTGGCGTCCGGCGGAATCTCCAGGTCCATCGCGCGCCATTCGCCCAGCGGAAAGAGCGGCAAATCCGGAGTCCGGCACGTTGCCCTGCGAACCTTCTCCTGTTTGCCGTCCTTGGTTTCGAAACCGTATTGCCCCAGCCATACGTGCGGCGAATACGTCTCGGCGTCGGCGGATTCGATGCGGTACTCGAAGCGCAACAGCACGAAGCGCCCCGGCGGCACGTCCACGCTCGGCAGCGAGGCGAACGTCCAGAGGTTCTTGCGTTCGGCGCCTTTGATTCGCAGCACGCCCGGTTCGGACACGCTCAGTTCGACGCCCGGCGAGGCGCTCCAACCTTCCGCGTCGGACTTGAACGCAAACGCTTTCAGGGTGCCGAAGCCGCTGCCCTTTTCGGGCAACGGAGGCGGGGGGGTAAGATGCCAGGCTTCGGGTATCGCATCGAGCACCGTCGCGGGCACTTCACCCGCCGCGCATGCACTCAGGACGGCCACACTTAACGCCGGCAACGCCCCAAGGGTCGCGCGCCGCAAGAACCGGCTCCGTCCGCCCGATCGCCCATTCATTGCGCTTATCTATATCAGAAGCCCCGGCTTCCTGCACCGGCCTACTCCTGCCCGGGTTCGGCCTCCGGCTCCAAGTCCTGCTCGGGCAATTCCGTATAACGCCCTTCCAGCACGATCTCGCCGGACACGGTCATGCTTACCGTCTTCCCCTCGGCCTCCAGATGTCCGCTGAAACTGAACGTCATGCTCAGCGCGTCCTTGGGCTTGCCGATGGCGGCGTTCTTGGGATACAGCCCCGTGTACTTCACCGACAACTCCGAGCGCTCGGGCTTCACGTTCGGCGGGCAGCCCGGGGGAACGAAGCTCGCGGTCTCCAGGGTGGCTTTGACTTCGAGGCATTCCACCGGCCCCTCGGCCTTCAATCCGGCCAGCGTAACCGTGCCTTTCAGGTCTTCGGGCTTAAGCGAACCGCCGAAGCCGGAGAGCCGCTTCGCCGCGGCCTCCGAATTGGCCGGCCACTCCGAACCCAGGAACTGCGGATTGGGCGATCCGAAAAGCTGATCTTCGGTCGGTCCCGTGCCGCCCAGCTCGAAGAACAGCTCCAGCGCTTCCACCGTCTCCTGCGGCGCGGGCTTCCCGTCGATGCGGTACACCTCGCGCCCTTCCTCGCGGCTCACGGCCAGTACCGTCCCCTTCTCGAGGATCGCGCGCTTGCCTTTCGAGTCGGTCGCTTCGCACTTTTCGACGACGCATTCGTACCCCAGCGGCCGGCCCACGCCGTCCACCGCGGTTACCTTCTGCACCGCGGCAAAGACAAGCTTGCGGTTCTCTTCCTCGCCCTGAGCGGCCTCGCCGGGCGGCTGGAGCTGAATCTTGAGCTTCTCGGAATGAACCAGCACCGCGTGGCGGCGATGCCCGGCCTTAACGGGCCGGTGGAGTTGGATCGCGTACTCCGTCGCCGCCTGCGCGGCTCCGGCGCACAGCAACACCATCATCGATACGACGCGCACAGCGCGCATGGCAGTCCTTTCGAGAATCGGGAAGTTTGAAGGCGGTCAGGCGTGCGGCGCATCCAGCGTCTCGGGCTCGTCCGGCACGACAACCTCTTCGGGCGGAATCCAGACAACCTTCCCGTCCTCCCAGACGCAGATCGGTTGCCCGAGCAGCTTTTGTTCGAGCAGCACCTGCCGCGCCGCGCGCTTGAGCGCCGCGTCGATGGCCGCGCCCTCGGCTACGAGATCGGTCAGCGGGCGAGGTTCAGCCTTTCGAATCATGGCTCCATTTCCTCGCTTGCGGCCAAAGTTCGACGTCCCGAACGCCGCTAAGCGGGCGCCTTCGCATCTGAATTATCGTAAAAATACCAGCGATCCGCAATAGACATGTAAAGCCGGAAGAAATGGCTTAACCCCGAGCGATACCGCCTCCGTATGATGGCTTCAGGAATTTCGTGGCCGCCCCGGCTTACGCGTTCGGCCATTCGAGCCACGGCTTGATCCGGGCTGGGCAGCCAATAATACAGCAACAGGAACCCATAGCCGGAATCTTTGAGCGATTTTATCCAAGGTACAAAAGATCGGCTCGCCAAGGTGCTCTCGAATGCGAATGACCGGCGCTCATGCGCCAACTCCCGCCAAGCCTTGCGCGATCACGTCCGCGTTTACAAAAGCTTCGACGCCAAGAAAATCGTTTATAATTGTGGAGGCCGACGTCGTCTTTCCTGCCCCGTTAGGTCCGCCTAATAGGATGACCCAAGGCCGCTCGGCCGCGCTCATCCCCCCATCCCCAGCAGCCGCCGAGCCTCCTCGCAATCCTTGTCCCCGCGCCCCGACACATTCACCACCAGGATCTCGTCGCGCTTCATCTTCGGCGCAAGCTGCCGGACATACGCGATCGCGTGCGCGCTCTCCAGCGCCGGGATGATCCCTTCCAGCCGCGCGAGATACTTGAACGCATCCAGCGCCTCGCCGTCGGTGACGCTTACGTACTCCGCGCGCTTCGTCGCGTGCAGGTACGCGTGCTCCGGACCCACGCCTGGGTAATCCAGCCCCGCGCTGACGGAATGCACGTTCGCCGTCTGCCCGTCCGCATCCTGCAGCACCACCGTCTTCATGCCGTGGAGCACCCCCGGCCCGCCCTTGGCCAGCGTCGCCGCGTGCCGGTCGGTGGAGACTCCTTCGCCCGCCGCTTCGACGCCCACCAGCCGAACCGACGCGTCACTCAGGAACGGATGGAAGATGCCCATCGCGTTGCTCCCGCCGCCCACACAGGCCACCACCGCATCGGGCAAGCGGCCTTCTTTCTGCCGGCATTGCGCCTTCACTTCACGCCCGATCACCGCCTGAAAATCGCGCACCAGCATCGGGAACGGGTGCGGCCCCATCACGCTTCCGATGATGTAATGCGTCTCGCGCACGCTCGACATCCAGTCGCGCATCGCTTCGTTGCAGGCGTCCTTCAACGTCCGCTGCCCGGTCGTGACCGGCACCACCTTCGCGCCCAGCAGTTCCATGCGAAAGACGTTCAGCGCCTGCCGCCGCACGTCCTCGGCGCCCATGTAAACGCAGCATTCCAGGCCGAACAACGCCGCCGCCGTCGCCGTCGCGACGCCGTGCTGCCCCGCGCCCGTCTCGGCGATCACGCGCCGCTTGCCCATGCGCTTGGTCAAAAGCGCCTGTCCGAGCGTGTTGTTGATCTTGTGCGCGCCGGTGTGGTTGAGGTCCTCGCGCTTGAGGTACACGCGCGCGCCGCCTAAATCGACGGTCATCCGCGCGGCCAGCGTCAACGGATTCGGCCGGCCCACGTATTCACGCAGCAGTTCGTCCAGATCGCGCTGGAATGCCGGATCGTTCCGCGCCGCCGCATACGCGCGCTCCAGTTCCTCGCACGCCGGCATCAGCGTTTCGGGAATGTAGCGCCCGCCGAAGCCGTCCGCGCCGCCAAAGTATCCGCGCGCATCGGGCTGCACGCCCGCCGCATCCAGCGTATTCGTTTCTTGCGCCATCGTTGCCGTCCTCGCCGTTCGAGCCGCCCCCAAGGTACGCGCCACGGCGGGCTGGCACAAGCCGAGGGGCGAACCGTTCCGTGCGCCGCGGCGGCCCGCGGGCTATACTCGGCATCCCGCTAACGGAGGCCGCCGTGACGCCGCTCTCGCGAGACACCGAGCCCTGGGCCGAAGCGCTCCAGGCCGAACTGATCCGCAACGCCACGCCCGCGCAGCGCCTCAAGCTGGCCCTGCAACTTACCTGCTTCAGTTGGAACGCCACGCGCGCGGCCATCGACCGCCTGCATCCCGAAAAGTCGCAGGACGAACGCGACCGACTGTTTCTGACTCAGCTTTACGGGAGCGATACGGCCGAGTGGTTTTTCGTGAACCGCGACCGCCAGCGCCGCGAGACGCAGGCGCGGGAGCGGACGTGAGCGAGAACGAGATCGTCGGTGTTTGCCTGCTCGTGATACGCGCCCTGGAAGCGCTGGGCATTCCTTACGAATTGGGCGGTTCGATGGCCAGTTCCTTGCTCGGCGCGCCGCGCTCCACCCGCGATGCGGACCTGGTGGCCGATCTGTCCCCCGCGCAAGCGCGCACGCTGGCGGAATCGCTTCATCCCGATTTCGTATCGAACGCGGACAGCGCCGCCAGCGCCGTGGTTCAAGGCCGCTCGTTCAACCTGATTCACTTGGGAACGATGCTGAAGGTCGACATCTTTCCGGTCAAGGCCGGCCTGTACTGGCGTGGCGAATTTGCACGCCGGCTGCGCATCCGGCTGCCCGGCGACTCCGCGACCGAAGTCTGGTGCACGAGTCCCGAAGACATCGTGCTCAAGAAACTCGTCTGGTACCGCGACGGCGGCTCGGTCTCGGAGCGCCAGTGGCAGGATCTGCTGGAAGTTTTGCGCGCACAGCGCGGCCGCCTGGACGAAGGCTATCTGAGCCGCTGGGCGGACGATCTTGGAGTCGCCGCACTGCTGAAGCAGGCCCAATCCCAGGCCCAAACCTGATTCGATGCGTTAAGAACCAACCCCGAGGAGCACGACCATGCCCGCCCAACGCCCCAACGTCATCGTCTTCTTCTCCGACCAGCAGCGCTACGACACCGCCGGCTGCTACGGCGGCCTCGCCAACATCACCCCGCACCTCGACGCCATGGCCGCCAGCGGGACCAAATTGGAATACAGCTTCACCGTCCAGCCCGTCTGCGGACCGGCGCGAAGTTGCTTCCAAACCGGGCGCTACGCCGCCGGACCCCAAGGCACCGGCTGCTGGCGCAACGGGATCGCCCTGCGCGACGACGAACCGCACACCCTGGCGCGCCTCTTTGCCGCGAACGGCTACCGCACCGGGTACATCGGCAAGTGGCATCTCTTCGAAGAAGGCAAGGACACCATGAACCAGCGCTGGTGGACCGCCCCGGTTCCGCCCCACGCGCGAGCCGGATACCAGGATTGGTACGGCGCGAACATCCTCGAATTCTTCAGCGAACCTTATGCCTTCCGCGTTCAGGATGCCAACGGCGTCGAAGTCCGCCGCGGCGGCTACCGCGTCGACGCGCAGACCGACGTGATGCTCGAATACCTCCGCGACAGCGCGCGCCACCAGCAGCCCTTCTTTCTCTTCAACAGCTACATCGAGCCGCACCACCAGAACCACATGAACCGCTACTACGGCCCCGAGGGCTCGCGCGAACGATTCAAGAACGCCTGGGTGCCCAACGACCTGCGCAACCATCACGGAAAGGGCGACTGGGAGAAGGAATGGCCCGACTACCTGGGCTGCTGCGCCAGCCTCGACGACAACCTCGGGCGCCTGCGCGCGGCCTTGCGGAACTTCGGCCTCGCCGAAAATACCATCGTCCTCTATTGCAGCGACCACGGCAGCCATTTCCGTCTGCGCAACGGCGAGTACAAGCGCAGTTGCCACGAAGCTTCGATCCGCGTGCCCTCGGTGATCGAGGGGCCGGGCTTCGAAGGCGGCGTGACCGTCCGCGAACTCGTCAGCCTGCTCGACTGGCCCGCCACGCTCCTCGATGCGGCCGGGATCGAAGTACCCTCAAGCTATCAGGGGCGCAGCGTGCTCTCGCTCGTCCAAGCCGCGCGCGGCGGACAGGCAGCCCCGGCGTGGCCGCAGGAAGTCTTCGTCCAGATCAGCGAAAGTCACATCGGCCGCGCGATCCGCACCAAACAGTGGAAATACAGCGTTGGCGCGTCCAAGGACGCCGAGGACGGCGCCGGCGGCGCCAAGCGCTACGAGGAACAATTCCTCTACGATCTGGCCAAGGACCCGTACGAACAACGCAACCTGATTCAAGATCCGGCGCTGGCGAGCGTGCGCGGCGACCTGCGCGCGGCGCTCCTGCGAAGGCTGGAAGCGGCCGGCGAAGTGCGGCCGGATATCGTTCCGGCGGCCTCGTAAAAAAATGAGGGGGCCCCTCGGGGTAAAGGGGCCCCCTGCGGGAGAATCGGGGGATGCGGGTTATCACCCCCCTAGGGCGCAGAGGAAGCGGACGAGCTTCAGCGGCACTCGCCCGTAAGCTTACAAAGGTATGTATGGCAACCCCAACGCCACATTGAGCATATTCTTTTCAATGGGATCTGGTATGTATATTATTCACTTATATGGTAAGTGTTTACGAAGATATTATGAGCCTATTCTTAGCATTATCCAAGATTCAAGAAGGTGGCATATATCATTCACTTGCTCGAATCTGACGGAGATTGTCATACGCCCTGTATCAATTTGCATGGGCTCATGTGCGATGACCGGGAAGTTACACTTTTTGTCGGTCGGCTTAGAGCCGCTATGGCGTTTTCGCATCGAAGCGCAGGTAGTGAACCACCGCCGGCGGTACGTTCAGCGGCACGATGCGGGATTGGAATTCGTAGCGCTTGATAAACCCGCGCACGACATCGCGCACGCCCTTCAAACGCTTGCGCGACTCGCGGCTGCGAAACGGAGCCTGCAACTCCCGGATCGCCAGATACTCGAAGTAGGTCAGCGTGCCGCCCGGCCGCAGCAGCGCGCGGAAGTGTTCGAAGAACCCTTCCACTTCTTCGGGCGTGAAATTGTTGAGCGGCAGACCGGACAGGATCGCGTTGTAGCTCGGTTTCGCGGGCAGTTCCCGGACATCGCTCTTAAACACCCGGATCCTGCGCCGCATCGCTTCGTAGCAGCGGTCGTTCGCGATGCGTTCTTCCAGATGCGCGGCGAAGCGCGGGCTGATCTCGTACAAATCCAGCCGCCCCTGCCCTTTCAAGTGCCGCACCACCGCTTTGGTGAACGCTCCGGTTCCGGGGCCGACTTCCAGAACCCGGAAGCCGCGCCGAATCGCCGCGGGCTTCGGTAACGCACGCGCCATCGCCTGAGCCAGAAAGCGGCTGCTCGGCGCGATCGCGCCGGTGGTTTTAAAGTCTTTCATACTCTCGCGCAAAAAGGTAAGCGGCATAGGGTTGCAGTTTCGTCTCGATGCCTTGCGCTGCCCGCGGACACGCCATTCGTGAAGCCGTAGATTATGCGCGCCGCCGATTCAAGCCAAGCCAGATTTCTCCGATCCTGCGCACGGCCCCAGGGTTAGAACTTGTGTTTGAGCAAACCTCCGGTACAAAAATGCACGTGAGCACTCGATCCATCCGTCGCCCCCAGCGCCTCGAGCTGACCCTGCCGGGCCTCGATCCGGGGTACGCCGCCTAACCGGTCTACCAAGCTCAACCGTAACCGAAATTCTGCCATCGAATCGTTAGTTTCATCCTGTGCTTGCTCAGGGAGTCCGTCATGTTTGTCTGGCTTGCCGCCGAGGCGAATATCGTCCACCCGCCTCGCCCCGATACGCCGTTGTGGGCTTGGATCGTCTTCGGTCTGCTCGTGCTGGGCATGCTGGCCGTCGACTTATTCGCCTTCAGCCGCAAAGCGCAGACGCGCGGACTGACCCAGGCGGCTGTCTGGTCGGCGGTCTGGATCGGACTCGCCGGAGTATTCGGCGTGGGCGTGTATTACGTGCGCGGATACGATGCGGCGCTCGAGTACGGCGCCGCCTACCTCGTCGAAAAGTCCCTCTCCGTCGATAACATCTTCATCTTCCTCGTCATCTTCCGCTACTTCGGCATACCCACCGTCTTCCAGCATCGCGTGCTCTTCTGGGGCATCCTGGGCGCCCTGATCATGCGCGCGATCATGATCGGCGTCGGCGTACAGCTCATCGAGCACTTCCGCTGGATCCTCTACTTCTTCGCCGCGTTCCTCGCCTTCACCGGCCTCAAGCTCTTCTTTCACGACGACGCGAACCACGATCCCAGCCAGTCCTGGGCCTTCCGGCTCACGCGCAAATACATCCCCATGACCGAGAGGATGGACGGCGAACACTTCTTCGTGATCGAACAAGGCAAGCGGCTCGCCACCCCGCTGTTCCTGGTCCTCGTCGTCGTCGAAGCCACCGACTTGGCCTTCGCCTTGGACAGCATCCCCGCCTGTCTGGGCATCTCGCATGACCTGTTCGTGATTTACACCTCGAATATCTTCGCGATCCTGGGCTTGCGCGCGCTCTACTTCCTGCTGGCCGGCGCGATGAGTTCCCTGCGCTTCCTGAAAGCGGCACTCTCGATCATCCTCGTCTACATCGGCGTGAAGATGCTCCTGGCCGAACTTCACCACGCCCAGGTGGAGTGGGCCTTCAAGATTCCGACCGCTTGGTCGCTGGCCACGGTGGCCGGGGTGCTCGTCGTCGCGGTCTCCGCTTCCCTGCTCTTTCCCGCGCCGCCCGCCCCCCACGCGCCGCCCGGGGAACTGCCGTCCTCTGCCGACGCCCCGCCCGCGCCCGGTTCGGCGGAAAAAAACGCCTAAAGCAAAACGGCCGGGCGTCTTCGCCCGGCCGTTCCCTGCTTGCCTTAGCGTCCGGTTTATCGTGCGGCCGGGATCAGCAGGCGCTGCCCGACACGGATCAGGTTCGGATCGTCCAGCGTGTTGGCGGCCAGCAGTTCGCTCAAGCCCAGGTGGTGGCGCTTGGCGATCTTGGTCAGGTTATCCCCGGGCTGAACTTCGTACACCGTGGGCACCGTCCGCGGCAACTCGGCCTGGACGGCCGGTGCGGCGGCGGCCGGCGCGGGCTCCAAAGCGGGCGGCTGCCGCACTTCGGCATTGGCGGCTTGCGTTACCGGCACGGGCGCGACTTGGGCCGGCGTGGCGAACTCCAGCGGACTCACCGATTCCGCCGGTTTGCGCACTTCGGCCAGACGCGCTGCGACGGCGGGCAATGTCACGGCTTCCGCCTCGCGCTTCGCGGGTTGAACCTTCTCGGCCGGGAGGACCCAGCGCGGAGCCTGGTTGGGGCTGGGCGCCGCGGCGCGCGGATGCATCGCGACCTCCACCGGAGGCACTTCGGCAACCGGCTGCAGCGTCTGGCCCGGCAACGCCGGAACGCTCGTCACGGCGGGTGCCGTTTGGGCCTGCGATGCGGGAGCAGGCGCCGGAACCGGAGCCGATACGGCGGCAGGCGCGGGGCTCGAAAGAGCCGCGACCTGCACCGGAGCCGGCGCGGGAACGGCCGACCCTCGGCGGTGGTCTTCCAGGAACCCGCGCACGCCCATCAGCGGTACGAAAAGCCCCAGGTTGTGGTCCAGATCGCCATCCTTCGGAATCCCCGCGACGGCGACGCCGACCACGTCGCCGGACGAGGCGTCGAAGAGCGGCCCGCCGCTGCAACCGTGATCGAAGGGCAGGCGCGCCGAACTGCGCACCGAGCCTTGGGCAAAGCGCTTGGTCAGCGAACCTTCGTACAACGCCACCGGCGTGCCTTTGGGCGAACCCGCCAAAGTCACGCGGTCGCCCGGCCGCGCATCGCGGTCGGCCAGGCGGACCAGCACCGGAAGATCGTCGCCGGCTTCCACGATGCACAGATCCAGGCTCTCGTCGAAGCAGACGACGCGGCAGCGCAGCCAGTAGGTGCGCGGCCCGTCGACGACTTCGATCTTGAGCGTATCGAAAGGCTGGTCGCGGTCGTCGAGCACGTTATGCGCGGCGCTGAGCAGGTAGCGGCGGCCCGGATAGCCGTAGGCCGAGAGGTCCGTGCCGAAGGCCGTCCCGTGTCCGGTGATGACGGCGCCGCCTTCCATGCGCTCGTACCGGATGCGCACGGCGGCTCTGAGCATCTCGTCGCGCGAAGCCGCCTGCACGGTAGCGGCCGGCAGCAGCGCGCCGAACAGCAGCGCCCAGCCCATGAATTGGAAGACCTTGATTCGCCGCGGCATGGCACTCTCCCTGGTCTATCCCCCGATTAGCGTTATCGGCCAGAGCGCGGCGCCCTATGGAGATAATTCCGCCGCGCGGGCGCCGCGGCGCATAAAAAAAACCGGGCCTTGCGGCCCGGGTTCGAACGGCCTGTACGTCCAACCGGATCAGTCGATCTGCTTCAGGAAAGCTTCCTGGTCGATCCCCGAATCGCGGATCGTCCGCGCGAAGGCCGCGACTTCGCCCCACTTCAGCGTGCCCGAGAACTGGCGCATCTTGAAGTAATCGGCCTGCATCGAGCGCAGGTGGTCGAAGTTCGCTTTGTCCGTCGGCGCCGGCGTGAAGCTCACCACCGCCGCAGGATCGGCCACATGCCCGCCCAGCGCGCTGCGTGCGCCCTGCTTGATCGGCACCATCTGGATATCCATGGTGCAGTCGATGCAGCGGTAAGCGTTTTCCTTCTTCTCGAAGCGGAACCCCTTGAACGTGGTGAAGAGCACGATCGGCGTATCGCGCTTGTCCGTTGTCTGAGGCTTGTAGCCGCCCGGCAGCTTGATCCCTTCCAGCAGATGCTCGAGCCCGAAAATCACTCCGCCGATCAAGCGGTCGGTCGCAATCATGTCCTCGGCGATATTGGTGCTGCTGGTGATCTTCCCGTACGTCCGCGCTTCACCCTGCACCAAGGTCACGCCCAAGCGGTCGTCCTTCTGCAGCGCCTTGAAGACGCGCGCGAACTCGCGGCGGTCGACGGGCGGCTTGTAGGTGGCCGTCCCGTTGATGGTGAAGACGTTCTCTTTCTTGTCGTAAACGATCGTCTTCAGCGCTTCCACGCCGAAGGCGCCTTCTTCGAGCACCACGCCCTTGGGCAGGTCGCGGTAACGCGCTTCGCCGGCCTGAATCGAAGGTAAGTCGGTGCGCGCTTCGACCAGCACTTCGGGAGCCGCCCGGTCGGCCGAAAACGCCGGCGCCGCCAGCAAGGCCAGTCCAAGGCACAGACTCAGAATCGTGAATCGCTTGCGCATGCTAAAGTCCTTTCCCTTATAGGCACCAAAACAGAGGTTTGCGAATGACACCGGCCGGCATAGCGCCGGCCGGTGTTTACGGATCGGATACAGGCCGATGGGCTTACTTGGCGGCCTTCGGCATCAGGCTGTCCAGACCCGTGCCCGGAACTTCCTTGTAGCGTTCCTGACCGCAGTCGCACTTGACCAGGCGCCAAACCAGCTTGGCCGGAGTTTCCAGAACCTGCTTCGTGACCGTTTCCGTCTTGGCCGGAATCTCGACCTTAGTGGCCACTTCGGCAGCCGTCTGGACTTCCTTGCG
>BTVV01000094.1:0-24411 GCA_045863855.1 Planctomycetota bacterium
GGGCTGTAGGCGCTTGCCTGCCCGCTTAGCCCGCGGCCATAAACGACAACGCCCCATCCACTCCGGTCGATCGACCGGAGCACGGGGCGGCTCGAATCTGGATTAAGCGGAAACGGCAGCCGGCTTTAAGGCGCGGGGCGGGCCTTGACCTTGGCCTTTTCCCGGCTCTTTTCGGCTTGGCGGACCTTGCGGCGCTTGCGCTCGCTGGGCTTCTCGAAGTAGGCCGTGCGCTTCATGTCCTTCGTCAGGCCTTCCTTCTCGCACTGCTTCTTGAAACGGCGGAGCGTCTTATCGAGCGACTCGCCGGGACGGGATTCGACACGAATCATACCGGGTCTTGCGACCTCCCTACCTGCCACCCAAGCGGCTTGCGCCGCCTCAAAGCCCCAACGCACTACCTGGCGTAAGGAAGCCGAAATGATAGGGGGGCCGACGGATCAATGCAAGCGTCTCTAAAGGCCGATTTAGCGCCGCTTCCGCCCGTTTTAACAGAGTTCAGGGATCCATCCCGACTGGCTACCCCGCCAGCGCGCGGCGGAACTCCCGGGGCGAAAGGAATTGATGGCTGCGCTCGTCCAGCACCGTGACCCCCAGTTGCTCGTAAATCTGGACGTACAGCCGGTAGAAGGTCCGTCCCGGCGCAACCGTCTCCGCGCGAATGGTCAGCACCTCGCCGGGCTTGGGCGGTCCCTGCTCGCTGCGGACATTCAGGATCACGCCCTCGTCCACCTGCCAACGCAACCGCGTGACGGGCGAAGCCTCGGCGACTTCCCAAGGCTCACGCGGGATTTCGGCGATCCGCGGAACCTCGAAGAGCCGCTCCTTGACCTCTTCGATCCGGCCCAGCGAATGGAGTTCGACCGGCAAAATGGTGTTGTCTTTGGGCGGGACGGGATCGGGTTTCCAGAACGAAAAAACGTGTACCTGCGGCGCATCGCCTTCCCGAGAAGACTCGTGGTGGGATTCGTTCACAGTTGCGAACCTCCTTCGCGCTCTTGCGTTCCCCGAATCCTCCCTCGCCAAGAGTATACCATTTTCATCGGTCATTTATTCAAATTCGAACATCTGCATTTCGCGATTGAACTCCCGAGGCTAACTGGAATTATGGGAGTACATGCACCGCGCCTAGAACCATTGACCACATTCAGCCGAGGCGCACTTGTGAGGACTTCTGAGCAATGGCTTCAAAATCAAGCAGGTCCGCGCCCGCACGAGTGCGCTTTTCGAAGTGGGTTAACGCGGCCGAGGCGAGCGGATTTCCGCACTACGACGAGTTGGCCAAGCTGAATGCAGACTACGAAGCCGCCTACGAGCGGCTGCTGAGGCAGCGCCGGAACGAGCGCCAGACGCACGCGCGCGGGCCGGCCTCCGCATGGGCGCGGCATGCCGAGCATGTGCGAAACGAGTTGGCCGCCGCGCTTGGCCTAGCGCGCACCCGCCGATCGGAGCGGCCATCCGCCGCGGTATTCGAACACGCCGTGCCGCTGAGTCCGGCGGGCTTTACGGCCGGCGGAGCGGCTTGGCTCAAAGCGAGCACCTACGTTTTGCCGAACGCCGGATGGAACGGCACGGATCTGCGCCTGCTCGAGCTTCGCCCTCGCGATACGCAAAGCCCGCTGCCCGCCGTATTGGTGTTGCCCGATGCGGGGCTGTGCTTGAACGGCTGCGAGAGCCCCGCAGCCGCGGCGCGCGGGCTCTTCGGCGCGCTGGCCTCCGCAGGCACGACGGTCGGCATCCCGCGCTTGCCCAGTTTGGAAGCGTTCAGCGCGACACGCAACAAAGAGCGCCTGCTGGAAGGCGCTTGCGTACTGGGCGAAGCGCTCGCCGAGGTCTCGGCGGCGCTGGGCGCGCTGCGTGCGCGGCCGGGCATCGACGGCGCGCGCCTCTTCGTCGCGGGGCGCGGGCTGGGCGGGTTGCTGGCGCTGCTGTTGGGGGCGCTGGACGAACGCGTGGCCGGTGTGCTGGCCGAGGCGCCGCTGGCGTGGGGCGACGCGATCGAACCCGTGGCGCTGGCCGTTCCAGGCGCGCACCGCATCACCGATCTTCCGGAGGTCTGCGCGCTGCTCGCGCCGCGGCCGCTCCTGCTGCTGGAAGGCACGCCGGGCACGCCTCAGGATCCGGTCCGCGCCGACCTGCGCGCGCTGCTGCGCGCGGCACGGCCGGTTTACGCGAAAACCCGCGCGGCGCTGAAGCAGTTACCGGCCGGAGCGACCGCGCAAGCCATCGCATGGCTGCAACGCCAGTGCGCAGTCGCTTCGCCCAAGGCTTCGAAGACCCCCGTGCACGTCTCCAAGGCCGCGAAGTCCTACCGCGCATTCGCGATCCCGTCGTATCGTACGGGCGCGGCGTGGCGCCAGGATGCATCCAAGCTGCGCCGCCGCTACCGCGCGCAGATCGGACTGCCGCCGGTCAGTAAACCGCTCGGCATCCGCCAAGTCGGCGAAACTGCGCTGCCGGACGCCACGCGCTTCGAATACCTGATCCGCACCGGGCCGCAAACCGGCGCCAATCTGACCTTTCTGCGCCCGCACGGCACCCCGCGGCGGCGTGCGACGATCCTGTGCCTGCCGGGTTCGGGCAGCGACGTCAAAAAGGTCGAAGGCCAATACGCGCACGAGGTCGTGGCCGAAGGCTGGAACGCCGCGATCGTCGACGCACGGGCGGCGTTGTACCCCTTCTGCCCGGGCATCTCCGAAGGGCGCGCGATCATCGCGCAGTCGATGCACGACTTGATCTGCGCGTTGGACGCGGTCGCCGCGCGTGAGGATGTCGATCCCGAGCGCATCGGCACGATGGGCGTGAGCCAAGGCGGGACGCACAGTTGGATGCTGGCAGCGCTCGACGAGCGCATCGCCGCCAGCGCCCCGGTCTGCGGAGTCTGCACCTACGCCAGCCTGAGCCGCAACGTCCGCGACGAACGCTACGACTCGGCTTGGCTGAGTTTTCTCGACAGCCACGGGATTTATTACTACACGCCCGGCGTGCTGGAACTGGGCGACCAGCAAGATTTGTGCGGGTTGATCGCGCCACGCCCGTTCGCTCTTATCGGCGCCGACAAAGACAACTGCTTCCCGCTTGACGGCATGCGCGAAGCGGCGGCGGACCTCAAACGACTGTACAAGCTGCTGGGCGCGGGAGCCAATTTCCGCTACGTGGAGTTCGACGGCCCGCACAGCATGCCCGAGCATTCGCGCAAGACCGCCTACGCGTTTTTCCGCCGCCACTTCGGGTCGAAGTAGCGGCTCGGAAAACCTTACGCTTTGAAATAACTTTTCGGGTAGGGCGCGACCAGCGGCTCGTCGTCGCGAATCGCCATCACGTATGCCGCCGTCCCGGGATAGTAAACGATCCCATGGCTGCGCCCGACGATCCAGCCGTCGTACTCGCTCTTCAAGATGCGCGGCTTGAGCGGGCGGCCCCAGATGTCGCGCAGCAGCACCAGCGGTTCCCCCTTTTTCACGCGCTCGCCGGGTTCTTTCAGATGCGTCACCACGGCCGGACCGTCGACGCGCGCGACGCTGCGCCGCCGGCAGGGAAAGCCGGGGTCGATCGCCGGGATGCCGCGAATCGCTTCGCGCGGGCCGCTTAAAGCACCCAGCCAGCGCAGGATATTCCGGATGCCGGCCTGCGCCGCGCGCTTGATCGCGGGGTCGGGCATCTCGCCGCCGCCCAATTCCATCGTCAGCGCAGGGATGCGCGCCGTGTTCAGAGCCGCACCGGAAGTGCTGCGCTGAAGTTTCTCGCCAAGGTACTTCTTCGCGGGGTACTCGTTGACCACCGCGTGCCCGTAAGCGGCGCACATCTCGCCCAGGCGGGCGCTGAGCCGTTCGGCGCCGGCTTTGCTCCAGGCGCCTTTGCCGTCCTTGCGGTACAGCACGCGGTCGCGGAAGACGAACGAGACCGAACCGATCCAGGCGTTATGCAGATCGACCAGCGCATCGGCGCCGCCGCGGATCTCCTCGAAGAGCCGCGCGAAGGCGTGCTCCAGCGCCGAAGACGGCGGCCGGTCCAAGTCGGGCTTCGGCACGGGCTGCCCGCTGGGCCAGAGCCGGTTCGGATCGCCGCCGGGGTAATACGCGGCGCGCGCGGTGACGCGTAAGCCGGCCGGGTTGAGCGCCGGCAGCACGCAAAGCGTGCCGCGCAATTCGCGCAGCAGCGCCGGTGTAAGCAGTTCGTGGAGCACCTGCAGCCCGCTGTGCTCGTTGCCGTGAATCCCGGCCGTCAGCCAGCAGCACGGGCCGTCTTTGCGCCCGCGCGCAAGCACCACCGGGATCGTCTCGGTCCCGCCGGTGGGATGCTCGATCAGCGGATAAGCGCCGTAGACGACCTTGCCGGAGCGGGCACGTGCGGTACCGAGTGTAAAGGGCATGGTAAATTCCTTGCGTTTTCCGGCGCTTAAATCAGTTCCAGCGGGAAGGTGGTCAGCCGCTCGACGCCGTTGGCCGTCACTAAATAATTCTGCTCCAGGCGGATGCCGGCCTTCAATTCGGGCGTGTAGACGCCGGGTTCGACGGTGATCACGTCGCCGGGCTCAAGCACGCTTTCGTACTGCGGATTCAACTGCGGCGCTTCGTGCGCCTGCAATCCGATCCCGTGCCCCAGATGATGCACGAGCCCGTTGTAACCTGCTTCGGTGAGAAACCGGGCCGCGGCGGCGTAGAGCGCCTGGCCGGTAATGCCGGGCTTGGCCAGGGACTCGATGTGGTCGAGGCAGGCGATCACGGTGCGGCAGGCTTTGTGCTGCGCGGTCGTGCCCTCGCCGTCGACGGCAAAGGTCCGGCAACTGTCGGCGAAGTAACCGCCGACGCTGGGCCCGGCGTCGCAGATGTAGAGTTCGCCTTCCAGCATCGGACGGCGGCGTGGCGCGCCGGCCATGGAATTGGATTGAAAATCGTTCCCGAAATGCTCCAGGTCGCCGCCCGCCGCGCAGGTGGCGATGGCGCGCAATTCGCCGAAGAGTTCCAATTCGTCCAGGCCCGGTTTGACCGCCGACTTCGTGTACGCGTATATCGTCTGGCACAGATCGATGCCCTTGCGCAGCAGCGCCAGTTCGTCGGGATCCTTCTTCTTGCGCAGCCGCAAAATCTCGCTTGTCAGGTCCACGGCGTCCGGACCGGCAAGCCGCGCGAGCGCGCCAGGGCCTTCGAGATCGACTCCCAGCTTCGCGCCGGACGGAATCGAGGGCGCCAGCTTCGCCGCGGACTGCCGGGCCTGGTCGGAAATGGTGGTGAAGAACTTCAGCGCGGGATAGGGCACGATCTCGTCGGCGGCCACATTGGAAAGGCCTTCGGCGCCGGCAACCAAGGTGAGTTTGCCGCGCTTGTCGAGAAAAGCGGCGGGCGCATGGGCGGCATGCGAACGGTGCGCGGTGAAATACTGGACGTGGCTGCGGTGCGTGATCAGCGCGCCGGCCAGGCCCAGGCGATCGAGGGCTTCCACGAGCCTGCGCTGGCGGGCGCGGCAGCCTTCCACGGTCAACATGGTCGTTTCCTCCCTGCGCGGGCGCGTGCCGTCGAGCCTACGCAAGGCGCGCAGTGGGGCAACTGCGATTGCGCTGGGGCGGGCGCTGGCGCGATACTGCGCGCATGAACGTAGCGGATGCGATCAAGGCACTGGCCGCCGAGCACGGTTTCGCGCTGCATGGATTGGCCGCGGTTCCGCCCGGCGGGCAGGCGCCGCAGGCCGAATTCCTCGCCGCGTGGCTGGCCGATGGCCGGCACGGTCCGCTGCACTACGTCGCGCAAAGCGCCGCGGCGCGCGGCAACGTGCACACGCGTTTCCCGTGGGCGCGCAGCGTGCTGTGCGTCGGCGCGTACTACGGCGGCGAACCGCGCGGCCAATGGGGCCGGGACTTCATCGCGCATGTCGCCCGCTATGCGCATGGACGCGACTATCATTTGGTCTTCGAGAAGCGGTTGAAAAGCCTCTCGCGCGCGCTGCTCGACGCCGGACACGCCACCCAAGCGCGGTATTACGTCGACGCCGGACCCGTGCTGGAACGCGCGTGGGCGCAGGCCGCGGGCTTGGGCTGGGTGGGCAAGAACGCTTGCTTGATCCACCCGCGGCACGGGAGCTTCCTGGTGCTGGGCGAGATCCTGCTCGACCACGCACTGCCCCCCGATGCCCCCGCGACCGACCGTTGCGGCACCTGCACGCGCTGCCTGGAGGCGTGTCCCACGCAAGCCTTCACCGCGCCGGGGCAACTCGACGCGCGGCGCTGCATCGTAACCTGGAATCTGGAGCAGAAGGGCTTGGTGCCGGAAGCGCAGTGGACCGAGCACCACGGCTGGGCGGCGGGCTGCGATGTCTGCCAGACCGTCTGCCCCTACAACGCACCCACGCGCGGACCGCAACCCGATCCCGAACTCGCCGCGCCGCGGCCGTGGCACGGCCTGAGCCTCGCCGAAGCCATCGGGCTCTCCAAGGCCGATTTCGACCGCCTCTTCGAAGCCAGCGCGCTGCGCCGCACCGGCTGGAAGGGGCTGCGCCTCGGCGCTCTCACCGCAGCGGGAGAAGTCCGGCAGAAAGCCCTGCGCCCGGCGCTGGAAGCGTGCCTCAGCGACGCGGATGCCGATATTCGCGCGCGAGCGGCGTGGGCGTTGAGCCGCCTTGAGGCGGCGAAGCCGGAACCTGAAGGGCGCTAAGCAACGGAATTCGAGCCGACTGCCGGGCGCAAGCCAACAAGCAGCGGGGGGACCGGCCGCTACGGGTTGGCGCCCTGTCCGCCGTCGGGATCGTAGTTTTCGTCGGTGGGCGCGGGGGCCGCAGTCTTGGCTTCTGCGTCAGGCGACTTCTGCGCGGGGGCTGGCGCCGGGGCGGGCGAACTCTTCTCGCGGGAGATGCGCTGCTCGACGCGGAAAATATCGTCGTTGATCTGGAGCAGGAACTGGTTGAGCTGCGCGGCCTCCCCTTCCCAGCCCGCGAACTCGGGACCGCTGAACTTTTCTTCCGAGCGCATGCTGTCGATGCGGCTGCTTCCGGTTTCGCATTCGGCCACGGCAAGCTTGTACTGTTCGACGGCCTTGGCCAGATCGCCGGCATCCTCGGCCTTCTTGCCTTCGGCATAGAATCCCTGGGCACGGGGCTTGAACTGCTTGAGTTCGCCGGTCATGTTGCGTTCGATCACACGGTCGGCCGGAGGCTCGTTGCCGGTCGTCAGCAGGTAAACGCCCATGCCGACGCAGCCGAGCAGTAGAAGCACGCACACGGCGATGGCGACCATCTTGATGGAGTCGCCTTTCTTGGGCGCAGCGGCAGGCTTGCGCCGGGAGCCCGCGGGAGCCGCACCGCGCCGAGTGGCCGCGGCTTCGCGCCGCGAAGATGAAGTACCGGGGGCTTTCTCCGCATCATCCCCCGGCGCAGCGTCCTTCTTGGCCGCGGGTGCGGACTTGACCGTCGGCTTGTCTTTTTCCGAATCGTCTTTCTTGGCGCTCGCCGCCATACCGGCACGGGACGGGCGAGCGGAGGGCGCGACGGCCTTCCCCTTTGCGGCCGACGCCGCGGCGGCAGCAGTGCCGGCTGCAGCGGCGGCGGCGGCCGCGGGGGCGGCCGTGCTCTTATCGCTGCCCTTGGCCGACGAGCCGGCTTTCGCCGGCTTGGCCGCGGGCTTCTTTTTGTCCGCTTGAGCTAACTCTTCGTCCTCGGCTTCATCGTCATCTTCATCTTCGTCGTCATCGTCGTCGTCATCGTCATCGTCGTCTTCATCGAGGTCATCGTCGTCGAGATCGTCGTCGTCCAACTCCTCGTCGTCGAAGTCTTCGTCCTCCAGCTCTTCTTCGTCGAGTTCTTCCTCTTCGAGCGCTTCCTCGTCGATTTCCTCTTCTTCCCAGTCTTCGTCGTCTTCTTCTTCGTCCTCGTCGCCGGCGGCCTTCTTTTTCTTCTTCTTGCCGGCTGCTACTTCATCTTCGTCCTCATCCTCGACTTCTTCGTCCTCGTCTTCCTCTTCATCCTCGTCGTCTTCTTCGTCTTCATCCTCGTCTTCGTCCCACTCGTCTTCGTCTTCTTCCTCTTCTTCCTCTTCTTCCTCGTCCTCATCCTTACCCTTGCCGCGCTTGCGCCCGAGGCTTTCTTCTTCGCGCTTACGAGGTTGGGCAGGACCGGTGCCCGAGGATCCCGCCTCTCGGGACGGCTTCTTGGGCAATGCCATGGCTAATGAGACCTCCTTATGAATTGAACGCCACCGGATCGAGTAATCCCTGGTCGGTGCGTGGGTTTCCTTATGTGGCTTGCGGTTGGTACTTAATGTGACGGCGGCAGTGCCGTCAAGGACATTATGTAAATCTGCTCAAAACCCGTCCCGGCCCCGACGGGTAATCTCATAACATATTATAAAACCAAGACTTATATAGACGGCACAGAGGCGGCTGGGCGCCCCGAAGTCCGGCTTTCCGTGGCCCCGTGGCGCGCCCGGAATGTGGCCAGCGGCTCCAGCAGGTTACGCGCCAGTTCGCGCAGCGCCGCTTCGTTGGTTTTGGCCTTGAGCGTCAGCCCGAACGAGAAGGTCTGACCGTCGATCACGCGCACGCCTTTCACTTCCGGCAGGCCGCGCAAGGCCCGGTCGGCGAGCTTCAAATCCCAGTCGTGTAGCTTCAGGATCAGGCGCTGCTCTTCGCGGTCGAAGCCCACGTACGGCACATGCGCCGCCTGCGCCAGCCGGCGCAGCTTGGCTTCCTCGAAGAGCCGCTCCGCGGCCTCGGCCAGCGGACCGAAGCGCTCGATCACCTCCGCCTTCAGCGCGTCGATCTCGGCATTCGAATGACAGCCGTCCAGCCGGCGGTAGAACTCCAGCACCGCCTTCTCGTCCTGCACGTACGTCTCCGGAAGAAACGAGGCTCCGCGCAGGATCACGTTCACTTCCAGTTCCTGCGGCGGCGGCGGTTCGCCCTTCAGCCGCCGCACGGTTCCGTCCAGCAGCTTGCAGTACAAGTCGTAGCCCACTTCGGCGATCTGCCCCGACTGCTCGGCCCCCAGCACGTTCCCCGCGCCGCGCAGTTCCAGATCCTTCAGCGCGATCTGGAAGCCCGCGCCGAGTTCGTCGAATTCCTCCAGCGCGCGCAGCCGCCGCAGGCCCTCCGGCGTCACCGGACTCGACTCCGGCAGCAGCAGGTAGCAGTACGCCTGCAGGTCGCTGCGCCCGACGCGCCCGCGAAGCTGGTGCAGCTCGGCCAGCCCGAAGCGGTCCGCTTCGTGAATCAGCATCGTGTTCGCCGAAGCGATATCGAGCCCGCTCTCGACGATGGTGGTGCTGACCAGCACGTCGATCTCGTGATGCAGAAAGCGGCGCATCGTGTCTTCCAGTTCGTCGCCGTCCATCTGCCCGTGCCCGACGGCGAAGCGCGCCTCGGGCAGCAGCTTGGCCAGCCGCGCCGCGAACTCGTCGATATCGTACACACGCGGATGCACCACGAAGACCTGCCCGCCGCGGGATAACTCCCGCAGCACCGCACGCCGCACCAGATCGTCGCTCACGCGCGCGACCTTCGTCGTCACCGAGAGCCGGTTGCGCGGCGGCGTCATCAGGTTCGAGATGTCCCGCAGGCCCAGGAGCGCCATATGCAGCGTGCGCGGGATCGGCGTCGCGGTCAGCGTCAGCACGTCCACGCTCTTGCGAAGCTGCTTGAAGAACTCCTTGTGCTCCACGCCGAAGCGCTGCTCTTCGTCGACGATGGCCAGCCCCAGATCCTTGAACGAAACGTCCTTCTGCAGCAGCCGGTGCGTACCGATCACCACGTCCAGCCGCCCGCTGGCGAGGCGCTGCAACAACTCCTTTTGCTGCCGCTTGCTCTTGAAGCGCGAAAGCGTCGCGACCGAAACCGGATATCCGGCGAAGCGCTCGGCGAAGGTGCGCCCGTGCTGCTCGCACAGCAGCGTCGTGGGCACCAGCACCGCCACCTGCTTCCCCGCGCTGACGGCCTTGAACGCCGCGCGCACCGCGACTTCGGTCTTGCCGAAGCCCACGTCGCCGCAGAGCAAACGGTCCATCGGGCACGTCGCCATCATGTCGCGCTTCACGGCCTCGATCGCCGCGGCCTGATCGGTCGTGGGCTCGTAGGGAAACGCATCCTCGAAGGTGTGCTGCCATTCGGTATCGGGCGGATAGACGATGCCCGGCAGTCCGCGCCGCGCGGCCTGCACCGAAAGCAGATCCTCCGCGATATCCTTGATCGCCGCTTCGGCGCGGGCCTTCTTGCGCGCCCACGATTTCCCGCCCAGCTTCGACAACTCGGGCTCGGACTCGCCGCCGATGTACTTGCTCACCAGCCCGATGTGCGGCGCCGGCACGTACAGCTTCACCGTGTCCGCGAACTGCAGCGTCAGGTAATCCTCGGTCCGCCCGCTCTTCTCGAGCCGCGCCAGGCCCAAGTACCGCGCGATCCCGTGGCTGGCGTGGACCACGAAATCGCCCAGCGTCAGTTCGAAGATGCTGCTGAGCGGGCGCGTCCCGGCCGCGGCTTTCCTGCGCGCCGAAGGCGCCGCCGCGTGTTTGCTCCGCCCCAGAATCTCCCGGTCGCTCAGCGCCGCCAGCGAGGCCGCACGCAGGTCGAAGCCCCCCGAGAGCCGCCCCAGCACCAGACGCACCGACGGAGCCGGCAGCACCCCGGCTTCCTTCAAGAGCGTCTCCAAGCGCTGCCGGTCGCCGCCGGTCTCGCAGAAGACGTAGACCGCCAGCCGCGAAGCGGCCAGCTTCTTCCACGCGTCCGCATGCACGCTCGGCTCGCCCTGCAGGCGTTGCATCGACGTACAGCGGATCTCGGCCGGCGCGTCGGGTTCGCCGGCGTCCGGCGCCGCGTCCGACTCCTCGGCGCCGGCCGGCGGATGCAGATCCAGCGACGAAAAGTGCGCTTCGGCGCGCGCGCGCAGTTCGTTCAGGTCCAGCCCCAAGCTGCGCCCCGAGACGAGACTCGCCGAATAAAGCTCCGCGCGCCGTCCCAGCCGCTCCGGCCCCAGCCACGCCACCGCGGCATGAGCCGGCAGGTGGTCCAGCAGCGTGAACGGCCCGCCGCTCGCGCCGGGCGAGAAGAGCTTGCGCAGGCGCTGCGGCGAACTATCCGCCAGCCGGATGCGCTCGACCGCCGCCTGGCTGCGCTGCGAAATCGGATCGAACGGGCTGATGCTCTCGATCGTGTCCCCGAAGAAGTCGATCCGGTACGGCAGGTCGGAGGTATACGGAAAGATATCCAGGATCCCGCCGCGCAGTGCGAACTCGCCGCGCACTTCCACCTGCGCCGTGCGCTCGAAGCCCATATCGACCAGCCTGCGCCCCAGCAGGATCGGATCCTGCGTCTCGCCGGGCTGGAGCACCAGGTAATCGCCCACCGCCTCCGGCGCTTCGACGGGCTGCAGCAGCGCCACAACGGGCGCGATCAGCACCAGCGCTTCGGGCGGCGGTTCGGCCGCATCGCGCAGCAGGCGCAGGCGTTCCTGAACCAGCCGCCGGCCGGCCAGCGTCAAGCCTTCGGGGCGGTCCGATTCCGTGGGCAGAACGTCCCAGGCCGGAAAGAGCAGCGTCTCCAGGCGCGCGCCGCGCTTCAGTTCGTCGGGCAGGCTCGCCGTGGCCGGCCGCGTCTGGTCGGCCCAGACGTCCTCGTTCGAGCCCTCCGGATTAGCCACGCGCCGGCCGCCGGCCGATGCGTCGGCTTCTTCGGCGGCACGGAAGGCGCGCAGATCGGCTTGCAGGTCCAGCGCCTCGTCCGGACCTTCCACCACCGCCAGCACGAGGCCCGGGCGCTGCGTCGCGCCCCGCGCCAGCGCCACCGCGCCCACCGCCAGCGACTGCGCCGCGCCCAACAGCCCGCGCACGGCCGCGCGGCGCGACAACGCCACCCCGCCGGACGAAGCCCCCGCGGGCCTCCCAGCGTCGGAAACGCCAGCACGACAATGAGCCGCCAAGGCGGGCAGCTCGGCCACCCGCCGGAACGGCGACGTACGACTCATGCCGCCCAGTCTAGCCGCCCAGGATTCGTAAAGTCAAAGCCCCCGCCGCCGTTTGAATTCGGCTTCCTCTCCCTCTAGATTGTGGAACTCGCATGCACTTAAGGGGGAGTCCGTTCATGGCCAAGCCGTCCACCGCCGCGGGGAAGCTCAATAAGTACTCCGCGAACGTCACCCAGAAGAAGTCCCAGGGCGCCAGCCAGGCGATGCTCTACGGCACCGGCCTCACCGATGCCGACCTCGCCAAACCCTTCGTCGGCATCGCCTCGAACTGGTACGAAGGCAACACCTGCAACATGCACCTCAACGACCTCTCGGCACAGGTCAAGCAGGGCGTCGTCGCCGCGGGCCTCGTCGGGATGCGCTTCAACACCCTCGGCGTCAGCGACGGGATCAGCATGGGCACCGACGGGATGAGCTTCTCGCTGCCCAGCCGCGACCTGATCGCCGACAGCATCGAGACGGTCATCGGCGGGCACTGGTACGACGCGCTCGTCGCGATCCCCGGCTGCGACAAGAACATGCCCGGCTGCCTCATCGCCATGGCCCGGCTGAACCGCCCGTCGCTGATGGTCTACGGCGGAACGATCCGCGCCGGCTGCTGGAGCGGCAAAAAACTCGATATCGTCAGCGCCTTCCAGAGCTACGGGGAGTTCCTGGCCGGAAAGATCGACGAAGCCGCGCGCCAGGCCATCGTGAAGCACTCCTGCCCCGGCGCCGGAGCCTGCGGCGGGATGTACACCGCCAACACCATGGCCAGCGCCATCGAGGCCATGGGCATGAGCCTCCCCTACAGTTCCTCCGCGCCCGCCGACAGCGCCGAGAAGAAGGCCGAATGCCATCACGCCGGCGAGGCCGTCCTGCGCCTCCTCGAACGCGACCTCAAGCCCCGCGACATCATGACCCGCCGCGCCTTCGAGAACGCCTGCGCCGTCGTCATGGCCCTGGGCGGAAGCACCAACGCCGTCCTGCACCTCCTCGCCATGGCCCAGGCCGCCGGCGTCGAATGGACCCTCGACGACTTCCAGAAGAGCGCCGACCGCGTGCCCTTCGTCGCCGACTTGAAGCCCAGCGGGAAGTACGTGATGGAAGACCTCCATGCCGTCGGCGGCACGCCCGCCGTAATGAAGCTGCTCCTCGAGAAGGGGCTGCTCCACGGCGACTGCATGACCGTCACCGGGAAGACCGTCGCCGAAAACCTCGCCGCGCTCCCGGGCCTCAAGGCCGGGCAGCAGGTGATCGTGCCGTGGGAACAACCCATCAAGCCCTCCGGGCACATCACGATCCTGTACGGCAACCTCGCGCCCGACGGCGCCGTTGCCAAGATCACCGGCAAGGAGGGCGTGCGCTTCAGCGGACCGGCGCGCTGTTACGACAGCGAAGAGCTGATGCTCGCGGCCTTGGAACGCAGCGAAATAAAGAAGGGCGACGTGGTCATCATCCGCTACGAAGGCCCCAAGGGCGGGCCGGGCATGCCCGAGATGCTCACGCCCACCAGCGCGATCGTGGGCGCCGGACTCGGCAACGACGTCGCGCTCCTGACCGATGGGCGTTTCAGCGGCGGGAGCCACGGGTTCATCATCGGGCACATCTGCCCCGAAGCCCAGGAAGGCGGCCCCATCGCCCTCGTACGAGACGGCGATACCGTTACCATCGACGCCAAGACGCGCGCCATCGAAGTGAACGTCGGACCCGCCGAGATGGACAAGCGCCGCGCGGCCTGGAAAGCCCCGGCCTTGAAAGTCTCCGGGGGCGTCCTTTACAAATACATTCGCGCCGTGCGCCCGGCCAGCCAAGGCTGCGTGACGGACGCATGAGCGAACGGAACCGCCGCATGAACGGGAACGGATGGCGCCGGCGGATCGGGCGCGGCGCGGCCGCCGGCGCGCTGCTGCTTTGCGCCGCCTGCGGGCACGGCACCACCCGCGTCCACCAGCCCGTCGAACGGATCGAGCCCGCCCTGAAGGTGCTCGAAGTGCCTTACGTCATCAAACCCAAGGAAGCGCCCGAAGGCGATCCGCTCTGGTACCGCGAACTCCTCGTCGAACTGGAGACGGTGCCCAAAGAGAAGCCGGCGCTGCAGATGGCCATCGAAGTCCGGCGCGGCGCGGCCTACCGCAGCGCCCAGCAGTTGCTCGAAGAAGTCCGCGACCAGGTCCAGTTGGCCCTCGACGAGCGCGCCGGTGCCGTCCTGCTCTCCCTGGAGTTCGGCGATCTCGAAGCCGTCCGCAACGGACCCCTGATCCTCAAGGCCGAACTGGGCCTGCGCGAACTCTACATTCGCCGCGACGAGATTGCCGTCGAGCGCATGTACCTCGAGCCCGCCCTCACCCGCCTGGCCCTCCAAGGCGGCCTGCGCCATTCGCAGCGCAAGACCTACAACCCCGTCGTCTCCTTCCGACGCCAGAAGGTCAGCGTCCTCGAAGCCATCGACGAGATACTGAAAGAGCACGGCTTCCAGCGCAAACTTTCCGGCGTGGGCGCACGCGTCACCACCGATGCCCGTAAGTTCCCGACCCGCGAACTCTTTATCCAGACATCCGTACAGAGCATCCTCGATGCCGTCGAAAAAATGCGCCACGACCTCCCCACCCTGATCGTGTATCAAGGCAAACGCTTGGGCGAAGCCGTGGAAGATGTTTCGGTAGATGCATCGAAATCCGAGGCCGCGCAAGAACCGGAGGCCAAGACCGGCGCGGAGCCGGAAGCCAAGGGCGGCGCGGAACCGGCTAAAGAGGCCGAAGCGAAAACCCCGGCCGAAGCTCCGACAGGAGAATAAGTCCCGCGCCTTTCGAAGCGCCGGCGTCCCGCCTTAAGCCGTAGTCTTGGCTTTGGCCGTAGCCGCGCCGCCGATCGAAGTTTGCCCTTTGTCGTTTGTTTGGTGCTTGCCGTTTGACGTTTGCCCCGAAAGGAAACCCCAATGCCCCAAAACATCATCGCCTGCCGCACCGGCTGTTACGGGAAACACAAAGAGCACGCCTTCGAGCACATGGCCCGGATCGGCCTCCTCAACGCCGAAGTCGGCTACCTGCCCGAATCCGAATGGCCCGCGTTCGAGGCCAAGCTCAAGCGCCACGGCATCCGCGTCACCAGCACCGCTGGAGGCGTGGACCTCTCCAAGTCCGAAGCCGTGGGAACCTTGACCGGCCTGGCGCGGATGGCCCAGCGCTTCGGCGCGAAGGTGATCTTCCTCAGCGTCAAGACCGGCGGAGCGCCCAAGGAACAGGCTTACGCGAAGCTGCGCGAACTGGGCGGCATCGCCGCCGCGCACGGCGCGACCATCGCACTCGAGACGCACCCCGACCTCGTCACCAACGGCGACCTCGGCGCCGAGACCGCCCGCGGCACGAATCACCCGCACGTGAAGCTCAACTACGACAGCGCCAACCTCTATTACTACAACGAAGGCGTCGATGGGATCGTGGAACTGAAGAAGTTCATCCCCTACCTCGGCGCGGTGCACCTGAAGGAGACCAACGGGAAGCTCAAGACCTGGTACTTTCCGGGGCTCCACGAAGGCGAAGGGATCGTCAACTTCCCCGAGATCTTCCGCCTCTGCCACGCCGCCGGCTTCTACGGCCCCTTCACGATGGAGATCGAGGGGATCGAAGGCGAAGACCTGACCCTCGAACAGACCTGCGCCCGCATGGCCAATTCGGTGGCCTACTTGAAGTCCATTGGGCAGATGTGATTCGGGAGGCGCGAGACGGCAAAAAGTAAGGTGTAAAAATAACCGGGGCTGACCCCAAAGCTAACGGATGATGGCGCACGGCCTATCCTGACGGATTACGCAAGTACCTCAGGCTCGATGCCTAGAGCTTATTGCATTTTACTATTCACTCCTTGCTCTCCTCCATTCCTCACGCAAAAAAAGCGGGCGGCCCCTGAGGAGCCGCCCGCTTTACTTCGTAGCCGACTGGCTAGCTTAGAAGTTGTAGAGCCACTGCATCATGATCGTGTCGTTCGTAGCCTTGCCGCCGCGGGACGGATCAAACATATTCGGATTAGCATCCCCGCGGATCGGGTCCACGCCTGGATTGCGGCTCAGGTGGTCGAACGCGTTGTGGCTGGCGCCGTCGTGCCGGTATTCAAAGCGGATGTTCATGTTGTCCGCGATGTTCCAGTTCACGGTGGCCGTCAAGCTGTACAGCTCGACGCGCTGACCTGCAGCGGCCACATCTCCCACGCCATCGAACCCAAACTCGTTCGACAGCCCAGTGCGCGTACCGCCCTTGTCGTTGAAGTACTCGCCACGGCCGGCGAAGTACCACTTGTCGGCGAACTTCCACTTCATGTAACCGGCCGCACCCCACCACACGGCGTCGTTGTAGGTGCCGCTGCCGGTGCGGAAGCGATGCTGGGACTCGTCCTTCTCGACGCCGTAGTTGTACTCGACGGCGAACTCCCAGTTCTCCCACGGATTGAACCAGACGTTCGTGTTGACCAAGTAGCGCATCGCGCTCTCGTCGTAGCCGTTCTGGCCGCCTTCGTTGCCCATGCTGCCGTTGACCGCCCAGGAGATCCACTCCAAAGGCTTCCAGAGGCTGCGCAGGTGGAAGTACTTGTCGTCGTTGTTGTCGAGCGTGTTGTCCCAGCCGTTCGTCACCATCGCCGCGACCTGCCAGTTCTCGAAGACGTCGTAGTGCATCTTCAGGCCCGTGTGCGTGAACGGAATCGCGAGACCGAAGTTGAAGCTGCGGGTCGAGTTCCAGTTCGACTTGGACTCGATCACTTCGAACCCGTGGTCGGTCACGAACCGGCCGCCGGTGAAGTGCAAGCCGTTGCCGATCGGCGCGATGTAGTTGATGTAGCCCTGCTGGATGTTGTCGAAGGTGAAGACTTCTTCGCCCGACAGGCCCGCAATCGTCGTCGTGTCTTCGCCGAAGTTCAGGTCAATGCGGAAGCCCGCTTCGCCGGCCTGCTTCGCCGTACCGTCGAAGAAGAGCTCGACCTGGTTCGCCGTGAAGTCGTTCGATTCGCTGCGGTCGAAGCTGCGGAACTTGTTCGTATTGCCGATCCGCGCCGGAGCCAACGAATTGGCATCAAATGTCGGCACTACGCCCACTATATTAGTGCCCGCCGTGAAATTGTTCACCAGCGTCCCGTCCGGATCGATCTTTTCCGGGCGGTTGAAGCTGAACTGATAGCTCACGTCCACATGCCCGCCGATCTGGATCTTGCGGCCGTGTTCCTTCGGATCGTGGAAGAAGCGGTCCGACGTCGCCTTCTCCAGCGACGCATCGATCCGCTGGTTCAGCGCCGGGCGAATTTCCGCCGTCGTCTGAGCCGTCTTCAAGTCACCCTTCAACGAGTGAATCTCCTGCGCCTGCGCCTTCATCTGCTTTTCCATCATCTTCATGCGCTCAAGCAGCTCGCGCACCGTGGCGGCATCGGCGCCGTCTTCGGCGGCGGCGGCAGGCAGCACCAACCACGCCAAAGCGAGGCAAACCAAGCCTCCGATAAACTTCCCATTCCGGGCCACGCTCATCTCCTTTTCCCCTCCCTGTACCGAGGTATGAATCACGGTTCCCGATGTACGCTCATACGTCCGACCCGCGGTAGCGAACCGTATGGCGTAAACTGTTTTCCGCCGGAATCGAGAACGGGCGCATTCCCCATGCCAACCCGCACTCGCCATCCACAGCGAGCTTCACAAACACAAAAGCGTTCTTGAAAGCGCTAGGGATTCTAGGCACGTGTGCGACTTCATCAAGGATTAATATTCAGAATTTTGAAGGCGAGAGCCTTTCGATCCCATAAACCCAAGTGCCTTAAATTAAACACCTTGTGCGAAGCGAGCCTATTGGAAACCGGTCAGTTCGGTGAATTTACGCCCTATAACGATTTCCCTAAAATCGAACCGGGCGCCATCTAAAGGTTGATAACCCCCGTAGGGCTTGACACTTGAGCTCGCGGGTTTGGAACCCGCCTGCCCGCCTGAGCGCGCCGCCGCTTCGGGCTCGTATCGAGCAAAACCGGCCCCTTCCGCGCCTCTAAAAAAATGCAGGAAAAAATGCACGCCGCTACGTTCACTACGACTTTTTTCGCTCAAGGCCGGATCGAAAACGAGCGCCATTCGCCGCTCGCAGGCTCCCAGGATCGCTCCACGCCGCGGATATAGCCCGGCATCTGGCGCTGCAAGTCGAAGAGCAATTCGTCGAGCTTGCGTTGCGGACCCTCGGCCGCCAGCTCCACGCGCCCGTCCGGCAAGTTCGTCACCCAGCCGGTCAGGCCGAGCTTCTCCGCGAGCGCCGCGACGGTCACGCGCATCCCCACGCCCTGCACGCGCCCGGAGAGAATCGCGCGCAAGCGGCGCATCTCGGGATTCGCTTCGGCGTTCATGCGACGCTCGCCCGCCTGGTTTGGCGCGTGCACCTGTCACCGCGGCTGCGATGCGGCCTTCGCGCATTTGCGGTTGTCAGCCGCGCACTTCATTTCTATCGTGCCTGTCGACGAAATCTCTCGAGCGAAAAACCAGGAGCTTCCCATGAGCGAGACCCCGCACCTGAACTTCGACCGCGCGCCGGCGCGCCCCTTAATGGGCCCCGGGCCCAGCAACATGCACCCGCGCGTCTACGCGGCGCTCAGCCAGCCCGTCGTCGGGCACATGGATCCGCTCTACTTCAAGGTCATGGACGAAACGCAAGCACGGCTGCGCACGCTCTTCGGCACACGCAACGATTTGACGCTCGCCCTGCCCACGACCGGCATGGGCGCGATGGAAGCGAGTTTGGTCAATCTGATCGAGCCGGGCGACGAGGTGCTGGTCGGAAAGCACGGTGTTTTCAGCGGCCGAATGACCGGAATTGCCGAGCGCTGCGGCGGAAAAGTGCGCGAGTTGGATATCGCTTGGGGCCAGGCGGTGGATCCGGCGCAGATCGAGGCGGAACTCAAAAAGGTGCCGATCAAGCTCGTCTGTTTGGTGCATGCCGAGACCAGCACGGGAGTTATACAAAACCGGCTGGACGAGATCGCCCGGATCTGCCACACGCACGGCGCGTTGTTGCTCGTCGATACCGTTGCAAGTTTAGGCGGCGTTCCATTTTACACGGACAAGTGGGATTTGGATGCGGTCTACACGGGGAGCCAGAAGTGCCTCTCGGTGCCGCCGGGCATCGCGCCGCTGACCTTCGGGAAGCGCGCGGAAGAGAAGCTCAAGAACCGCAAAACGCCGGTCCAGAGCTGGTTCTTCGATCTGACGCTCGTACGTAAGTACTGGAACGAAGAGCGGATATATCATCATACCGGGCCGGTGAACATGACCTACGCGCTGCTGGAAGGCCTGCGCTTGGTGGACGAAGAAGGGCTCGAGGCGCGCTGGGCGCGGCATGCGCATGCTGCCAAGGCGCTCCATGCGGGCCTGGAAGCGATGGGCTTGGTGCTCTTCGTCAAGGATCCGGCGCTGCGCTGCCCGACCGTCACGACCGTGGAAATCCCGGCCGGAGCGGATGATGTGAAAACGCGCAAGGCGCTGCTCGAACAGCATGGCCTGGAGATCGGCGGCGGCTTGGGCGCTCTTAAAGGTAAAGGCTGGCGCGTGGGACTGATGGGCGAAGGCGCGGTCGGGAACCACGTGCTCCTGTTCCTCGGCGCGCTGGGCGGGATCTTGAATGCACAAGGCGTTAAGATCAAGGCTGGAGCGGGCTTAGAAGCGGCGGGCGCGGTCCTGAACACCCCTCGCTAACGGATTCCGACGTCCTTCAGCCAGCGCGCGCACTGGCCGGTCCAGGCGCCGACGGCGGGATCGTCGACGGCTAACCCCAATCCATGCCTGCCTTTGGGCCAGCAATGCAACTCATAGGGTACGCCGTGCTTGCTCATGGCTTGCGCCAAAAGCAGGAAATGCGGCGCCGGAACGGCCGCATCTTCGAAGGTATGCCAGATGAAACCCGGTGGCGTGCGCGGAGTTACGTGTTTCTCGAGGCTCACCGAGGCGAGCAGTTCGGCCGACGGTTGCGCGCCCAGGAAGTTAGTCGTGCACCCCGGGTGAGCGAAATCCGTAAAGCTAATCACACCATAGCAATCCACGAACGCGTTGGGGCGCGGATCAAGCTTGTCGATGGCGTCGCGGGGCGCTTCGAAGTTGCGTTCGAAGAGTACCGCGGCGGAGACGGCGAGATGTCCGCCGGCGCTAAAGCCAAGCGTCGCCAAGCGTTGCGGATCGATTCGGAATTCGGCCGCGCGCGCGCGGACGGTCCGGATCGCGCGTTGTATGTCCAACTGCGGCACGGGGTAATGGTACGGGAAGACGCGGTAATCGAGCAGGAACGCGGCGAGGCCCAAGCCGCGGAGCCACTCGCAGATCGGCGTGCGTTCGTGCTCGGCCCGGACTCTGTAACCTCCGCCTGGACAAACGATTACGCATCCGAACGGGCCCGCGCCGTCGGGCAGAAACGGGGTCAGCGTCGGACGGTCTTCTTTGGCGGCGCCTTTGGCGTGTGGCGCGCCTTCGGGCCAAAGTTCGAAGGGGACGGGAGTTACAGGCATGTCGAGTTTCCTTGCGGGTGCGTTGGGGACGATTCGTCTAGTCTACCTCAAAGCCGGCGATTCGGCCTACGTGTGCGTGAGGCCGGGTTGCCGAACGCCGGGAAGCGGGTAAGCTTAGGCTATAACTTCGTTTACAAAGGAGCAGGCGATGCGGATCGGGGCTGCGGTCGTGCTGGCCGGATTGTTTTTGTCGAGCGCGCTCTGGGGCGCGGAACCCAAAAAGGAGGGCGCTAAAGTGGGCGACCCGTTGCCGGAGTTTACGTTGAAGGACGAGAACGGTGCCGACGTAAAGCTTTCTGAATTCAAGGGTAAGGCCGGATTGATCCTCTTCTTTTACCCCAAGGCCGATACGCCGGGCTGCACCAAAGAGAGCTGCGGCTTCCGGGACGAACTGGCCAAATACCAAGCGGCCGGGTACCAGCCCATGGGCGTCAGCCGGGATACGCCGGCGGCTCAAAAGGCCTTCAAAGACAAGTTCAAGCTGACCTATCCATTGCTCAGCGATCCGGATGCAAGTCTAGCCGCAGCCTTCGCTTTCAAGCCCGGCCAGCGCGCGACGGCGGTGATCGCGAAGGACGGGACGATCGAAAAGCTGATCGTTCAGGTGAACGCGGCTTCGCACGCGGTGGACGTGCTGAAGGATCTGGGGAAGTAGCCGGGACGTTCATCGGACTTCGATAGAAGTTGCCATTGGGGCCACACCTCGGTGGTCTAGATGTGCTTGCGCACGTCGTGCAAAAAGTCGATCCTGCCATAAAACTGCTATAAATCGCTTACGCAAAGCGTATTTTTGCACGCAGGTGCTTAGCGCCTGAGCGGCTATGCGCGAGGGGCCGAACGGGTGCATGTGGTGCAGGGGCCCAAAAAGCGCGGCCTTCCGTGGCCTTCGGCGCTCGGCGGCGCGGGGCGGTTACGCGTGTGCTTAGGTTGGTGAGGTTGTTTTAGGAGTTCTTGTAGCGGCGTGCGGGGCGTATGCCTGCCCTGCGTGCGATGAGGCGTTGTGGCGCGCGAAGCGTGCGCAAGCCCGGAGGGGCGGCAGGACGGAACGGTTTCCAGTTCACGGCCAGAGTGCGGAGGGGAGTAGGCGATCTTCGACGCTCGCGGCGGGTGTGTGATGCTTACGCATTCGGCAGGTTCGAGCCGGGCGGGGAGGATCTGTCGCCCCGCTGGGGCTTGCGCGCTGCGCGCCGATTCGTCCCACGGCTTGCGGGCCTGTTGAAAACCTCCCTCACCCTCCCCTCTCCCAGAGGGAGAGGGGAAACGATCAACGGCTTCTTCAACAGGCCTTTGCGCCGTGGGCTACCTTCTAGCGCCCCGCTGGGGCGCACGGCCAATGGCGCGTGCAAGACGCGGTTGCGGCCTTCGGTGCGCGCTCCGGGCTAGCGGCGCGGGTCAAGCGCGGGCGAAGGACGCTTACGAGGCGGAGCCTCGTACTCGATCCTCAAGAGCGGAAGCTTGGCGGGAAGGCAGAGCCGCTCCGTGTGCGTTCGGTGAAGCACGAAGCAGCGCCGACTACGCGTGCTCCGCGACAGCCGGAACCGGCCACCCGCCTGCGTATGGGTTATTCCGTTGCTAAGGAACCGTCGAGGAACGCCTGGAATTCGGGGGTATCTCTGATGTTGTTAAAATCCTTTTCTGAACGCGCCCAATCGCGGGCAGCGTCGGCATAGGTCGTTTTGAGTGTTAGCTTCAGCCATTTGATGGCTTCTGCTTGGTCATTCTTGACCGAATAGGAGCACGCTATGTCATGGGCTACCATATAGGCATTCGGGTTTTTCCTATACGCTTCCTTGTAATAGCGGAGCGCCTGATCGCGATCTTTCTTCACCATCATCCCGCCACGCATCGCATGATAGTATCCTTTCGAATAGAGAGACATGCCGAGGCCGAGTGCTCCGACGACCAGGATCAGGACGATGACCCCTACCACGATCCGGAGCTTCTTGTTCTGCATAGCGCGCCTCCCTTCGTTACCATAACGATTAGGCTCAAAAGCGGCGGGCCGCCCGTGAGCTTGGATTTCCAAAAGCTTATCATGGACCGCCGTCTACTGCCGCTTGGATAGGCTGGCTGGAGGCACGAGCAAGCCCCCCACTGCGGGTGATGCGCCTAACGCGCAGCCTACTGGCAAGAATCCGGTAGCCATTTCGTAACGGAGATCAATTAGCGCGTCGGGGAGCCACTCGTGCTATTGGCACCAACACAAGCCTGGTGGTTGGGCGAAGGCGCCTACGCGAACTTAAATACTTGTACAAGAGCCTCCAGATCATATATCATTTTTGCATAGCAGGAAAGGAGTTAGGTATCTAGGCAGTAGGTGTGAATTAAGCCCATTAGGCGATTAGAGGGTGAATAATGGCTGACGCCAGAGAAAAGCTTGATTGCCCTGACTCGGAAATCGTCTTTGCATTTACTTACGCCGTAGGAACCGATGCTCAAAAAGTCGAACAATTCCTCTCTACCTATTTGCATAATAAATACAATTACGAGCTCCACGAAGTCCGCCTGAGCGACTACTTAAAGGAGTTTTTTCCAAATCAAGATTTTGACAGCCCGAACAAATGCGCTCGCTGGAATAAGTGTATGGATTTCGGGACAAGACTTAGAAGGAACTCAAAAAACGAAGATATTTTCGCCTGGGTTGCTGCCGCAAAAATACTAGCGCGAAGGCAGTCCAAGACCCCGGACGGCAAGCTTTCCAACACCCTGCACCTAATAAGGTCTCTAAAGCGACCCGAAGAGGTCCACGCATTGAGGAAAATTTACGGGTCCGGATTTTTTCTTATTGGACTGTATTCATCTTTCAGGAATCGCCTGAATTATCTTTCAAACGAAATGATGATTCCGGATAAAGAAGCCAAAGGGTTGATCAAAAAGGATGCCGACGAAAAAATTGAGTTTGGTCAGCAAACCACAAATACCTTCGAACTGGCTGATGTCTTTATTGATTACGAAGACACTAGAGCGATGCGAAGGTTTGTCGACTTGGTCTTTGGTTCACCCATTATTCCGCCAACGGCAGTTGAGGAGGCAATGCACCTAGCATACGCTGCCTCTACTCGATCTGCAGAGCTTTCGCGTCAAGTTGGGGCAGCCATCCTCGCCGAGAGCGGAGACGTACTGGGTATTGGGGCAAATGAGGTACCTGCCGCAGGTGGCGGCCAATACGGGCGTGGCGCAAGTATATCGTCAAGCATGCGAGATTTTGAATTTGACAAGAAGTGCGATGTCAACCACTCCGAGCGAGCTAGAATCGTAGAATCGGTAAAAGCCAATGTAGCTAAATCACTTGGGATCAATGATGGGCGAAGGCTTAGTAAAATTAAGTCAGCACTTGAAAAGACTGATGTTAAGGGCATTACTGAATTCGGACGTTCGGTTCATGCGGAAATGGAGGCAATTCTATCTTGTGCAAGAAATGGTATTTCGACACGAGGGGCAATCCTATTTTCGACTACATTCCCTTGCCATAATTGCGCTAGGCACATTATTGATGCAGGCATTAAAGAAGTTTACTTCATAGAGCCGTACCCGAAAAGCAGGGCGCTCGATTTGCACATTGATGCCATAATGATTCAAGGAGAGGAAGGGGATGAAGATAGCGCTAAAGGGAGAGTGGTTTTCCGTCCGTTTATTGGAGTTGGTCCGAGAAGGTATTTTGATTTGTTTTCAATGCGACTCGGAAGTGGTAGGGCGCTAATTCGAAAAAAGGAGGATGGTACAGCAATAACAGATAATCAAAATCTAGGACCACGCGTACAGCTATATCCAACTAGTTATATAGAACGAGAAAAGTTGTGTATGCTAATTCTCAAAAGCCTCCGACCTAAGCGAGCGAGGCGGACTGGCTGAGAAGGTGTTATTCGCTGCCTCGACCCGCCCAACTACTTGACCCTAATATATTCAGAAAAAAGAGGTTTAATGGTTTAAAAACCACTTTTTGAGCCTATAACGTGTCGAAGAAAAGATGAATTTGAGGGAGATATACCATGA
>BTVV01000095.1:0-24394 GCA_045863855.1 Planctomycetota bacterium
GACTCGTAAAAGACGGCTTTCCCGCCCAATGAATGAGCGATGCGCGAAAATCGCCGCAGTGCGCCTTCCGGATCGCCGGTGATGGCCAACGCTTTAAGCAGCAACGGCGCGAGCGAAGCGAAAAATTTGCGCGTACGAGAAGGGTTCATCAGAGCCAATCGTTCCTGCCCCAAGGCGATCAATTCCTTGGCTGCTTCGGGCGATGGCGCATAGCGGAAGTGCGGCAATAGCCGCGCGATCTCCACGGGTTCGGGCTGCGGCGCGAGCAGTAAATCGGAGAGCTGCGCCTCCGGTCCTTGCTGTTCGCTGAACAGATTCGCAAAGAGGTGCTCGAATATGTCTCGAACCCGCTTGACGTGGTGTTGGCGATCTCGTTCGAAAACGACTTCGGCGCTGGCCGGTTGCCCGTCCTCGCCGAGACCGTCCGCGTAGCCCAGGCTGCGTGCGATGCGTCGGCGCACGGCGGGGTCGGCTGGAAGCATGTGCGTCTGCTGGTCGCCGTGCAATTGCAATCGATGCTCGACTTGCCGGTGAAAAATATACGCCGTTTCCAGCCGGTCGGCCTCGAACTGCGTGAGCAACCCCTGCTGCCGCAATCGGCGCAGCGCGAAAAGGGTATGCCCCGTACGTACTTCAGGGTGCTGGCCGCCGTGCAATAATTGAAGGAATTGGACGGTAAATTCGATGTCTCGGATGCCGCCGCGCCCCAATTTCACTTCGTCGCCCGTTCCGCCTTTGCGAGCGACGAGCTGCTCCATTTGCTTCTTGAGATTCTGGATGACGCCGATCGCGTCGAGCGAGAGAAAGCGCCGGAAGATGAACGATTCGGCGCGCCTAAGCAACCCTTCGCCTAGCTCCTTGTCTCCGGCGGCCACGCGAGCCTTCAACCAAGCTTGGCGTTCCCAGGTGCGCCCTTCGGATTGCAGGTAGGCGAGCGTCTCGTCGGCGGAAAGCGCCAGCGCACCGACCGAACCGTATGGGCGCAGGCGCATGTCCACGCGGTACACGCGGCCGTCTTCGGTCACCTGATCCAGCAGCGCGATGACTTCCTCGCCCAAGCGCGTGAAGTAATCGCGCAGCGGCGCCGCGCGTCCCAAGCCCGCTGTGGTGCCGTTGCCCTCGAAAACGAAGATGAGGTCGATGTCCGAACTGTAGTTCAGTTCGCGTCCGCCTTGCTTTCCCAGCGCGAAGATGGCAAAAGGCGGCGGTGCCGGGTACTCGCTGGCCGGCACGCCTTCACGCGGCAGAGCGGTTCCAAAGCGCGGGCGCAAATTCTCGATGCCCGCCTCCAAAGCCGTTTCGATGCAAGCGTCGGCCAAGTCGCTTAAGGCGCGGACGGTGTGTTCCAGGTTCGAGACGCCGCTCAGATCCAACGCCGCGATCTGAAGCATCGATTCGGTGCGCGCTTGGCGCAAAGCTGCGGGGCGCGCCGTGGCGCTTGCCTGCAATACCGCTCTGCGCACATGCGTACGCCACGCCCAGCCGCCGGTGACTTTACGTTCGAGTACCGGAAGCAGCACCGCCCACGTCCTGCCGGGAAAGCGCATCAGGTATTCGCTTAGAGCCGGCGTTCCGGCAAAGAGCGCGCAGAGCACGTTCAAAAAGGGCTCTTCGGTCCATGCCAACGGACTGGGTCCCGAAACGGCTCCGCCAGCTTCGAGCCAGCGCTCCAGCCCGCCAAAGGCGCCGTCCGGATCGCTGCTCCGCGAGAGCGCGCGCAAGATGTCCGCGAAGCGGACTTCTAAGACGCGGGCGATATCGACACGCGTGCGCAGCCGGTCGAGACCTTGGCGCACGCGCTCCGGATCGCGAAAGCCCAGCCGCCGCCAGTCTTCATCGGGCAGGTGATCCGGCAGCCCCAGATCGAGCATGCGGAATAGGGCGTCGTCGCGCGCATCCATTCCGGAGGTTGTACTACCGGCCGTGCAAGGCGCAATGCGAGCGTGGCCCTATTCGCGCAGCAACGAAAGGGCCGCTGCGACGAGCATCTCGCCGGCTTCGGGAGCCAACTTGCTGCTGGGGGCGAAGGTGGTTTCGTAACCGCCGCGTGCGTGCGCCTCGCGTGTGGGCACGTAGCCCACCATTCCGTTTGCGCCGCCCACCACGATGGCGCGCCGGGGATGCGCGCCTTCCTTAATGGCTAATCCCAGCTCGACAAACAGTTCGGCCGGCTGCGATACAAAGACATGCGCGCCGATGCGCAGCGCTTGAACCTCAGCCGGTTGCGTGCCGCGCGACCGAATCTGCTCCAAGAGTTCAGGCATCAGTTCGTCGTATATCTTGGGATCGATGAAGCGCTGCGCGCCGGCGACGGTTCCCTTGATCTGATCTTCCGTCGCTTTCCGAAACGGCAGCCGTACGACACTTCGGCGGGCACTTACTTGAAGGTCGGATTCGAACGAGAGACTTTGCAACGCCTGCCAAGCCGTTTGCGCGACGGCGCGGCCGGTCTCTTCCATACCCAGCGCCCAGCCGTCCCGGGCCGGATCGCTGGTCGCCATGTTGCCGTAGGCGCCGTTGAGGAAGAGCGGGCAAGGCACTCCGCGCGCTTTAAGCTCGTCAGCCAGGACGCCCGGCCAACCGGCGCTGAAACACTCGTCGCCGCCGTGGTGCGCCGGATGCACCGCGTAATTCACCAACGCACCCAGCCAAGCTCCGGACGGACGCCGCACGCCCAGCACCAGCAACTCCGGGTCGATGGGGCCCTCGAGCCCTAGCGCGAGCGGATTACTGCATTTGCCGTGTGTAAAGGTGGTGCCGTCTCGCATGCGTACGCGGCGATTGAAAGCGGCATCGAAGAGAATTCCGCGTCCGAAACCAACCTCCGCCGGTTCGAGCCGTTCAACGGCTTGCCCCAGTGCGGATATCACGCGTGCTTCCAAGCTTGCCAAGTAGGCATCGTCGCGCGGCACGAGGCCCACCTTTGCGACGGCTGGCCCCCCGTGGTTGTGCGTCGCGGCGATCATGACGCTCGAAGCGGGGATGCCGTACTGAGTTTCGACCGACTGTCGGATCCGCTCAACAGTCGTCCAGCGCACGCACAGCGTATCCAGCGCCACGAACGCCAGCCGCGTGCCGTTGGCTTCCAGTACCAGCGCCCGCGCAAAAAGCGGGTCGGCAACGCGCGTCGGCGTAATCCGCTTGAGCCAGCCGATCTTCTCGGTGCCCAGCGGGGGCGTAATTTCGATCTCGGCGCAACCGGCCCGCATGCTCATCCCTGCACGTCCCCGTTGGGCCAGAGGCTTTGCGTCGCTTGCAGCGTCCGCTCCACCAGCACCTGGCCGCCCTCCGGCCCGACCTTGGTACTGGCCACTTCCGCTCCGTACCCGCGCCCGCGGACCGCCTTGGCGGTGGGCAGGTATCCAGCGCTATCGCACGCCAGTTGTACGACGAAGGTCTGTTGCGCGGGACTGCGCGCCTTCATACGAATACCGAAATCCAGGAACAGTTCGAACGGGTTTGTCACCAAAGCCACATCGCCCATGCGGAGGGTGTGTAATTCCATTGTCCAGATCGGATGTGGCCCCTGCTCTCGAAAGCGCTTCATGACTCGCAGGGCTCGCTGCTTCATGCAATGCAGGATGGAAGCGTGCCTGAAGTCCTTGGGCGCCTCGGTCTCGCAGCGTGAAACTTCCGCCTCTGCTTGACTAAACTCGGTTTCGGTGACCGCGCGAGCGGGTAATTCCAAAGTTCCCACCAGATGGCGAAAAGGCGCGTCCGAGCGTATCGCGGGAACCGCGGATTCGAAGCCGTCCGCTACCGCTTGCGCAATCCGGCGGGCAAGTTCCTGCCGCTCTGTGAGTCCGCGGCGCTTGCGCATCTCGGCTTCGAGTCCTTTATAGAGAATCGGATGCGGGGACTGGTCGCCGGCGGCGGAGCACTGTGAAAGCACGAACAGGTCAGGCCCAAAGCGCTGCCGCAGCGCCACTCTCGTCTCGTGCCAGAAGCTGGCTGAAATATATTCCGCATGCTCGTCCAGCTGGAACGGACACGCCAGGTTGATCAGGACGCCCGTTAAATCCCGCCGCTCGTTCCAGAAGAAGAGGAGGTCTATGCCGTCGTCTTCGTAACCTTCGATGGAGTCGAATAGAGGGTCGCTGGTTTTGCCGTACATGCGCGACGAGCCATCGAGGTAGGCCGCTCTGCGGTTGCGGCCCACGGCCGCGTGGCTGAAGGCGTTCGCCAGCGCGCCCGGTGCGCGTTGTTCCCAGGCGCGAACGGCGGCATCTGCGGCTTTGCGTGCGAAGAACTCCGCATACTCGGCCGGCGGGAGCGGGTCGGACCCTGCCGGAGCCACATAGTTGCCTTCCTGGAAGCTTGGTGCGGTATGCGTATGCGTGGCATTCATGAATAACTTGCGCGGATCGAATCCGGAAAGCCTGGGCGCGGCCAGGGCCCGTACGCGTTCCTGCACCTCTGCCCGGATGCCCACCACGTCCGCCGAGACCAAAATAGCTTGGTCCGTGGCGCCCTCCGAACCACCGTCCAGGGCGAGCGCCGTAGCGGTCAACGGGTCGTTCACATGCGTTGAGATCCGCGTATGAAACTGACCCTGCAAGAAAGTGTTTCGCGCCGGCGTGATATCGGCCGTCGCCCAGCCCACTTGAATCGCCATGATCGTGCCGCGCTCCGATTAGTCCAGGTTCGACAGATTCGCCATGACCTTGTGGATGCCCCGCGCCACGGCATCCACCGCCTCATCGCCGTTGGGCATGCGCAAGGGATTGATGATGCAGAAATGCGTGTCGCAGTGCCGCTGTGCAATCGGATACTCGGCCGGATCGTACACCACCGGCCGCGCCAGGGGGTGGCTCCACGGATGCCCCGCGCCAAAGCCATTCTGTGCGCGGAAGACCGTCATCGACGGCAGAATGAATTTTTGCCACACCGTTGCGGGCACGCCTTCGGCCTGAAGCGCTTTCACCACGCGGTCGCGATACGCCGCGGCATCCTGCGCACTCGGCGAGCGCGAGGTATCCAAGCGGATCACGTAGTTGTAACCGTTCCAGACGCGCCCATCCGGCTGCGGCGGCAGCAGCAAACCGCCGACCCCGGCCAACTGTTCGGTCAACCGGCTGACGGCTCGGCGTTGGTGTGCCAGATAGCCGTCGAGCTTGCGGAGTTGTGCGCGCGCGAAAGCGGCGGGAAGATCGCTGGTGCGGTACATCCAACCCAGTGCGTAAGCGTGGAAATCGCGCGACTCGGACGGCGCCCGCGTTTCGCCGAACGACCAGAGTTGCTGAGCGTTCCGATGCAGGGTTTCGTCCTCGGTTACGAACATGCCGCCTTCACCGGCGCTGAGGCACTTGTTCTGATTGAAACTGAAGGCCGCGCAATCGCCCAGCGTGCCCACCTTCTTCCCTTTATAGAGCGCACCGTGAGCTTGGCAGGCGTCTTCGATCACCTTTAAGCCGTGCTTACGCGCGACGGCCAAGATCGGATCCATGTCCGCGGACAGTCCGTGCAGGTGCACGGCGACGATCGCTTTCGTCCGCGGGCTGATTTTTTCTTCAAGCTTCGCCGGATCGATCAGCATCGTATCGAAGTCGATATCCACGAAGATCGGAATGCAACTGTGATGCAGAATGCAGGTCGCCGAACTCGACCACGAGTACGCAGGCACCAATACTTCGTCCGCCGTTCCGCAACCGCAGGCGGCAATGGCCATGTGCAAGGCCGCCGTGCCCGAGTTCGTCGCGATAGCGAATCGGCTCCCGTTCCAGGCCGCGAATTCTTTCTGCAGTTCGATGCAGTTGGGGCCGAAGGCGTGATTCGTACCGTTCAGCGAGGCCAGCACCAAGTCGCGATCGGAGGCGTCTTTGGGCGGCCAAGGCAGGATCGTGCCCTCCGGCACCGTCCTGGGGCCTCCGTGCAAGGCCAGCTTTTCGAGTGTCGCGGTTGTCATGCGGGAGGCTCCGGGTTCGCAATCATGCCTTGCGGGTTGCATCGAATCTGAGGACAGTTAATCCCGTTCGGGGCAGATTGGCCAGACGACCCTTTTGCCAAGACGGGGAGTATCTTGCGGGGGCCAGGCGGCATGGCGGCGGACAAGCGCGATAGCGTGCGCAACAAGCGAGTTGGGGAGAGGGAGCCGGATTGGCTCGGCCAGCTTGAGCGCGCCTGGGCGGCGCCTCCGAGGCTGCACAGCTTCCAGGTGCTTAGTGTGGGCGCCCTCTGGGGCGAGCGCTTTCACGCCACACCTCGCCACGAACTGATCCACGTATTGCAAGGCCGCGCGGAGATCCAATCGCGACGCCGCGCGTTTGCCGTGGGGCCCGGCGATACGTTCGTCATCCCGCAAGGTGTCGAGCACAAGGACTTGCGCGCCGAAGGCCCCGACTACCGCGTCGCGTACCTCTTTTTCGAATGGCCGTCCGGGCAGGTCTTGCTCGAATCCATCGATCCGCATGGGCTTCTCGATGCGCCGGAAGGCGCCAAAGCCCATTTGCACAGGATCGTGAAGGAATTGGAGCGAGAGTACCAAGGCGATGCACCGGGTTCGGCGTCGCGCATTCAGGTTCTCTTGTGGGAAGCGCTGCTTGCTTTGCTGCGCAACGCATGGCGCGGCACGAACTCGGCTGCGGGTACGCGCCAAGCGGTCGCCGAACGCCGCGGCGAAAAGCTCGCCGCGGGAGTGCGCGCGTTCCTCGACGCGCACTTCGCCGAAAGCATTGGGCTCGACGATCTCGCCGCGCGTTTCGACGTCAGCCCCTTTAACCTGTGCCGCCGCTTCTCGAAAGTCTATGGGCTCTCCGTCGTGGAGACCCTCACTCAGATCCGCATGGAACACGCGCGCGAAGCGCTTGACGCCGGCCGTTTATCCGTGAAGGAAGTGGCGCTGGCGGTGGGCTACGCCGACGCCAATTACTTTGCCAAGGTGTTTCGACGCATGCACGGCGTCTCGCCCACCCAGTACCTCGCTTCGCGTCGCTGAACGCGGCGCAAAATTTCGATGCACCTGGAGCGGGAGGCGGCAGCGGAGTTCGCGGTGGTGTATATTAACGAGCGATATTGCCGATCGAAATTGCCGATAAATTCGGTGCGACGCGGATCGCAAGTTCTGGAGTCTTTCGGGCCATGAGCGCACCTGATGCAGGCAGCGGACGGATCGAAGCCATTTTCATCACGCGACAGCGCCACGGCACCCCGGAAGCAGTGGCCGAAGCGCGAGCGGTTCCGCGTTGTGGGCTTGAGGGCCACAAGAACTTCGTGGCCGAAGGCCATAAGGATCCCGGCAAGGAGCTGACGCTGATCGCTTCCGAAATGCTGGACTTGCTGGCTCGTGAGCATGGTATCCCGCTGGGCGGATGCGAAAGCCGCCGAAACGTATTGACCTCGGGAATCGACCTGAACGCCTTGGTGGGCCGGGAATTCCAACTGGGTGCTGTGCGCGCCAAGGGGATTCGGCTTTGCGAGCCGTGCAGCGACTTGGTGGCGTATACGGGTAAGAACGTGCTCCCAGCCATGGTGCACCGCGGCGGCCTGCGCGCGGGCATCTTGACCGAAGGCCTGATCCGCCCGGGCGATCCGATCCGCGCGCTTTAGCTGCCAAGCCCAATGATTAAAAGGCGCAAGTCGCAACCTCCCTCCCCCGGTGCACAGGGGGGCGCTTTTCCGGCTTGACTTTCGGGCGCCAATTTCCGACCATGGCGGGTGCTGCAACCTTTTAATCGGCAAGCTGCTTACAGGGAGGGCCGGGCATGTCCCAGGCTTTACGCCCCGCGGTTTCGTGGTTGATCACCGGCTGCTTTTTGGCAACGGTTGGAATGGCTTGGGGCGAGGAGGCCGCGCCGACGCCGGCTCCTGCGGCCGAAGCCGGGCATCCCGACGTGATCGTGGATGGCGTGCGCTACACCTGGGAAGAAGCCAAGAAGAAGTTTCCGGACATCGATGCGGCGAAAGATAAAGGGGTTACGACTGGCCCTTCGGCCACCGTGGAGCCTGCGGCGCCCGCCGCGCCTGCCGCCGAACCGGTGGTGTTGAAGGACGAGGCCAAGCCGGCGGCGGAAGAGCCGAAGCAAGAGGCCGCGAAGGCCGAAGAAAAGCCCAAGGAAAAGAAGAAGAAGAAGAAAGGCGAGCCCGCCGTACTGATCAACGAACCCGATCCGGAGCATGCGGCGCACGTGGAGCTGATGCGCTCGCGCGAACGGGTGGCGCTCGAAGAACGCATCAAGCGCCAGATTTCTCTGCTCACGACGCCCGAATGGCGCGTGGCTCAGGCCGACCTGATCAAGGTGGGCCGCGACGCGGTGCCGTTCCTCATCGACTCCATGAAGGTGGACGGCGACTACGATTACGCGTTGAAGTCGTACAGCTTGCAAGGTCCGCGGCGCGCGACTCGGCAGCGCCCGCTGGCGGAAGTGACCTACGAAGTTCTGGTCAATCTGCTCCACAACCACTCGAACTATCAGGGCGAGCTCCCCGGCCGGCACGCGGCGAAGTGGGAAGAATTCTGGGCGGCGAACGCAAGCTCGGTTCAACTCGCCGGCGAGACGCTGGTCCAGACTCCGGTCACGCCGCCGGTCGCTCCGTAAATTCCGCCCGGCCGGCCCCGCGGGACGGTCCATGAGCCTCGAATTCCTCGTCATCGCCAACCCCGCGTCGGGTCAACGGCGCGGGCCGGAGTTGGCGCGTCTGGCCGTTGAAGGCCTACGCGCAGCCGGCCGTACGGCGGAACTTTTTCTTACTGAAGGTCCGGGTGGTGCGGGTGTACGCGCGCGCCATGCGCTCGACGAAGGGGTGACGACGATCGTCGGCTGCGGGGGCGACGGCACGCTTCAGGAGCTGGCCGACGCGGTGGCGGCTACTCCGGTGCGATTGGGCATCCTTCCGGGCGGTCGTTGCAACGATCTGGCCCGCGCCTTGGGTTTGCATCGCAAAGATCCGCTCGAGAAACTGCTCGCGCCGTTGCTCTCGGACGCCTTTCGCCGCATCGATGTGGCACGTTATAGCCCCCTGGACGGCCGTCCACCCAAGCGCTATTGCACTGTCGCCACACTGGGCTTCGATACGGCGGTGACCGAATTCGTCCGCGCCCATCGCTTTCCGGTGCGTGGATCGGCCGAGTACGTGTACGGCGTGCTGCGCGTGCTGCTCTCGTTTCGGCCGCCGGTGGTGCGCCTGACGGGCGATTTTGGAATCTTCGAAGGGCCGATCACTCTGGCCGCGACGGCAAACTCGGCCTATTACGGCGGCGCGATGCGAATCGCGCCCGATGCGCGAGTGGACGACGGCCAATTGGACCTTTGCGTGGTCGATGCCTTGCCCCGCGAAACGATCGTGCGGGTGCTCCCCTTGGTCTTTTCCGGCAGGCATACGGAGCATAGTTCTGTACGGATGCTGCGGACCCGAAAGGTAGAGATCGAGGTGCTTGAAGGATCGCCTAACCTGTGTGCCGATGGGGAGATATTAGGATCGGCACCGGCATACCTGGAGTGCGAACCCGGGGCACTGAAGGTCTGCTCGGAATTCTCAACCTCTAGAACAACATAGAGTTATCGATTCAGTCGGTGAAAGGGGAAAGTGCGCACAAGAATAATTAAAAAAGGTATGCACAAAGTGCGTGATGACGGCGTTAAATATAGGCAGGAAAGAAGTAACCCGGTATTCGCTGGGCTCGAATCCGGGGGAGTGCTATACCATTTAGCGCTACCACACAGCCCCAATACGGGATAGTACGTAATGCAGATCGAGTACTGCGAACTCTGTAATAGTCGGGTCACGGAGCGCGACCAGGAGTTGGGTCACGCGGCCTGGATCAGCGGTTCGCTGTTGTGTAAGTCGTGCATGGAAAAACGCGGGCTGCAAGCTCCGCCGCGAACTATTCCCGTCAACAAAAAGGAATCCGGAAGCGGGATTCACCGCGTTCCAGGGGTGGGTAGTGGCATTCATAGCATTCCGCAGGTGCCGCCCAAGCCCGGCAAAGTGCGCCCGCCGAGCGGCTTGTTCGGCGGAAATCCTGGAAGCAACGTGCGGCGCGGCCGGCAAAGCAAGGTGCGTGGCGGGCGCAGCGCGGTGCGTGCTCCGGGCAGCGGCGTGAAGCACGTACCGCCGACCAGTTCGATCCGGGCGGCCTCGGGCGAACGCTCGCCCAGTTCGTCGCGCTTGCGCAACGCGCGCCGGCGCAGTTCGGGCATCATGGGCGCGGCGCGCGCCGGCAACACGCTTTGGGTGCCGGTGGTGGGCGTGCTGGTGGGCCTGGTAATCGGGGCCGGCTTGTTCTATTTCCTGATCGTGCGCTGACCTGTCGTTTCCGCCGCGCCGTCGCTACACTCCCCTTCATGGCTTTGTATTGATGAACCCTTCGTCGGCTCGGCCGGGAGATTATCCATGACGCGCGTAGCCGTCTTCGGCAGCGGGTATTGGGGCAAGAACCTGATTCGTAACTTTCATGCGCTGGGCGCACTGGGCAAGGTCGTGAAGCGCGGACCTGGCGGGGACGCGCAGATCGCCGAATGGGCGCCCGGCGTGGCGTTGACGCGCGAAGCCGAAGACGTCTGGAACGATCCCGCGCTGCCGGCGGTGGTGCTGGCCACGCCCGCCGAGACGCATTACTCGTTGGCCAAGCGGGCGCTGGAAGCCGGCAAGGACGTACTGGTTGAAAAGCCCCTGACCTTGGACGTCGGCGAAGCGCGCGAACTGGTGGCGTTGGCGGCGGCACGCGGCCGCGTGCTGATGGTCGGCCAGCAGCTTGAATACCACCCGGCGGTGGAGGCGTTACACGCGCTGCTCGCTTCGGGCGAGCTGGGCGCGGTGCGCTACGTCATCAGCGAACGCTTGAACTGGGGGCGCTTCCGCTCGGAAGAGAACGCGCTCTGGTCGCTGGCTCCGCACGACATGGGTTTAATCCTGCGCTTGATGGGCCGCGAGCCGCGCGAAGTGATTGCCGCGGGCGGCGCCTGGCTGCAGCCGAAGATCGCCGACAACGCTGTGGTGCTCATGCATTTCGAAGGCGGCGCGCGGGCGCACGTGCACGTCTCTTGGCTGCATCCGCTGAAGCAGCGCGCGCTGACGGTGGTGGGCGAAAAGCAGTCGGTGGTCTTCGACGACGGCGCCGGGACGCTGCAGCGCTTCGATCACGCGGTGGAGCGCAAAAACGGCGCTCCTGTGGCCGTCACCGGCCGCGCGCATGACGTGCCGTTTGCGAAAGACGAACCGCTGCGCCGCGAGTGCGCGCATTTTCTGGATTGCGTGAAAACGCGCGCGACGCCGCGCACCGACAGCGTACTGGCGCTGAATGTCCTGCGCGTCCTGGACGCCGCGCAGCGCTCGCTGGAAGGCCGCGGCGCGCCGCAGGCCCTGGCGTAGCGCTATTTAGCGGTGCCCTTGGTTCCCGCCACGCCCTTGTAAACCATGGCCGCGTCGCCGCGGTACGCGAAGCCGTTCAATGCGATTTCGGCCGGAACGGTGACCGTGGTGCTCACGGTCGCGTCGGTCATGCCGAACGCGGCCATTTCGTCCGCGAAGGATCCGAACTTAAAGTAGGCGGTCACCACCGCCGGTCCCGGCCTGACCAGGCTTCCGGCCTTCTTGAACGCAAAGCGCAGGCCTTGGGTGGGGTTCTTGGGACTCGCGCCGTTGGCGGCCAGTGCCAGATCGCCCGTGGCGATGCCTCCGAATTCGAACGAGCCCGTATTCGCCGCCAAAGGATTCAAGCCGGGGGGCAGGTTCACCATGCCTTTGATCTTGACGTAATCGCGCCCGGCGAAACGCGGGTTGAAGTTCAAGTAGACGCGTGCGGACGAGAGGACCAAGGTGCCCGACGGCTCCGGTACGCCCACGTTAATGGTGACCGTATCGGTGGCCATGAACGAGTTCGAATCCGTCACGGTCAGGGTGTAGACGTGCGATCCCGGTCCGGGCGGCATGATGCTGCCGGGATTTTGAAGCGTCGAAGCGAAACCGCCGGGACCGGACCACAAGAAGGTGTAGGGTCCCGATCCGCCCGTGGGGGTGCTGAAGAGGCTGGTGGATTCGCCGTCTTCGATCGAATCCGGCGACGCCATGGGGTTGGCGGCCAGCGTGGCCAGAACCGTGACGGTCACCGAAGCCATGCCGGTGCCGGACGAGGAATCGGTGACGGTGAGCAGGTAGACATTGGGACCAAGATTGGGAGGCGTGACCGCGCCGGGGTTTTGCGCGGCCGACGAAAACCCTCCGGGTCCGCTCCAGGCAAACGCAGTGTAGACGCCCGAACCGCCGATGGGCGCAGAGGAGAGGTTGGTTGAGGAGCCTTCCAGAACGATGAGCGGCGCAGCCGTAGCTTGCGGATCGAGCGCGAAGTCCCAGTTCACGTTGTTGCCCGAATCGATCGAGTTGGCGGCCAGGATTGCCGTGGCGTGGATGTTCGTCGAATCGCTCACGTCGACGAACTGGACGCTGCGCGTGCCTTGCGGATCGATGAACCACGGCGTGCCGGGGGCCGAGGAATCGAGTTGGACGCGCGTGGCGGACGCGCCGCCGTTGATCGTGAGCGCTCCGGCGACCGTCTGGGTCGATCCGGCCTCGAATACGAGCGCCTTATTCGGAGTCTGCACCGTCAGATTGAAGAATAGTGTGGAGCCGGTGAGCGTGGAAATCTGCGCGGCGTTGTTGAAGAAGACGTCGCCCATGCGGCTTTCGAAGGCGCCGCCGGCCGAAGCATTCCAGGCGCCGCCGACGGTGAGTCCGAAGTTCCCGGCCGAGGCGTCCAAAATCCCGCCGGCCAGCGTCAGATCGTTCAGCACGGCGAGTGCCGACGGCAGTTCGAACGTTTCGCCCGCATCGGCCGCTTCGAGCACCAGATTGCGGTAGGCGAACGCCTTGAGCGTGTAGGTGTCCGCGAACCCGCTGGTGTTGCCCGCGTAACGCACCGTCGAACCGGCCTGCAGAACGGGCGTGGAGAGCGCCTCGCCGCCTTGCAGGCGCAGAGCCGCGCCGGAGGCCACCGTCAGCGCCCCCGTGACGGTCAGGTCGAACCCGTTCAGGTCGAGCGTGCCTGACGTGATCGTCACCGTTTGTCCGGCCGCGTTGGCGACGAACGAGGACGCCAGCAGGACCGCGCCCGAAGGCTTTTCCAGTGCGACCGGCGTGTTCAGCAGATCGGACGCGCCGGTAAGGTCGAAGAGTTGATTGCCCGCGCCGGCGAAGACCAGACGGCCGGTGTCGGCGTTGTCCCACGTGCTTTGCACGGAGACCGCGTCGAGGGCTTTAACGGTGCCGTTCGCGGGCGCCGGCGATTGCAGCAGCCGGCCGTCGGCCAACGACAGCGGGCCGCTCACCGTCAAAGTGGTGCCGGTCGAGAAGGTGAAGGATGTATTGGCGCCGCGAAAAACGACCGTCTCGAGCGTGTGGCTGCCCGAAAGCGTAAGCGATCCGGCGAAGACCAGCGTGGAGCCCGCGACGTTCAGCCCGCCGCTGGTGTAGGTCCAGTTGCCCGTAGTGCGGATGATGCCTAAAAGCGTCAGCGTGCCAGAGGGCTTGGCGATCTGAACCCCCGGCAGATTCCCGCTAGTCTCGTTGCCGTCGGCCAGGAGCGTCTGCGCGCCGGCGCCGGCGATACGGATCGTGGCGCTGCCTCCGATGCCGCCGCCCGCATCCGGAGACGTTACGGGACCCAGGGCCGCCACCGTGCCGGTGTTGATGGAGTCGTTCGCATTTCCCGCGACGCCGCTGGAGAGGCTGAGCGCGCCGTTCACCGTCAGCGTCGTGCCGGCGGCCACCGTATACACGGAGTTGGTGGTGGAAGCCGAGTTGTCGTTAAAGGTCACGTCGTTGAGCGCATGGCTTCCGGTGATGGTCAGCGTGCCGGCGAAGACCAGCATGCTGCCGGTAACGTCCAGAGCGCCGCTGGTGTAAGTCCAGGAGTTGGTCGTGCGGACGGTTCCGGCAAGGGTGAGTGTTCCCGCGGGCTTGGCGACCTGGATGGCCGGCAGGTTACCGCCGGTCGCGCTGCCGCTGCCGGTGAGCGTCTGGGCGCCCGAACCGGCGATGCGGATCGTGGCGCTGCCTCCGACGCCGCCGCCGAAATCGAGCGCCGTGACGTGGCCGAGGGCCGCGATCGTTCCGGTGTTGAGGGTATCGCTCGAATTGCCCGCAAGGCCGCTGGACAGGTTGAGCGTGCCGTTCACCGTCAGCGTCGTGCCGATCGCGATCGTGTAGACGGTGCTGGTGGTTGAGGACGAGTTGTCGTTGAAGGTCACGTCGTTGAGGGCATGGCTTCCGGTAATGGTCAGCGTGCCGGCGAAGACCAGCGTACTGCCGGCCACGTTCAATGCGCCGCTGGTGAATGTCCAACTGTTGGTCGTGCGGATGATGCCCGAAAGCGTCATCGTGCCCGAGGGTTTGGCGATCTGGATGCCCGGCAGGTTCCCGTTGGTGGTGCTGCCGCTGCCGGTGAGGGTTTGAGCGCCCGTCCCGATCAAGCGGATGGTGGCGCTGCCGCCCATGCCGCCGCCAAAGTCAACGCTGGTGACGTGGCCCTGCACCTCGATGACGCCCGAGTTAATGGAATCGCCGAAGACGCCCGGCAGGCCGCTGGAGAGGAGCAAGTTGCCGCGCACCGTCAACGTCGTGCCGAAGGCGACCGTGTAGGCCACGTTGGCCGCCGCGTTATCGAAGAACATCACGTCCTGGAGCGCGTGGCTGCCGGTAATGGTCAAGGCCGCCGCGAATACGACGGTGCTACCCGCCGGGTCCAGCGTGCCGCCCGTATAGGTCCAACCGTTCCCGGTACGGATCGTCCCCGAAAGGAAAAGCGTTCCCGAAGGCTTGGCGATCTCGACCGGTGGCAGGTTCCCGTTGGTCGCGCTGCCGCTGCCGGTCAAGGTCTGGTTGGCGGAACCGGCGATGCGCAGCAGCGCCGTTCCGCCGATTCCGCTGCCGGCGGGCGTGGCGACCACGTTGCCCAGCGCGTTCAGGGTGCCGGTCACGATCGTATCGGTCGCGACGCCACCCGCGCCGCTGGAAAGCGAGAGCGTGCCCGAGACGTTCAGCGTCGACCCGAAGGCGATCGTGTAGACCACGTTCGCGGCTGCGTTGTCGTTGAAGCTGACGTCGCCCAACGTGTGCGTGCCCGAAATCGTGAGTGCGCCGGCGAAGACCATCGTATTTCCGGAAGTATCCAGGGCTCCGCTGGTATAGGTCCAGTTGCTGGCGGTGCGCACGATACCCGAAAGGAAGAGCGTCCCCGAGGGCTTGGCGATCTCGACGGGGGGCAGGTTTCCGCTGGTCGCACTGCCGCTGCCGGTGAGCGTCTGCGCGCCGCCGCCGGCGATGCGCAGCGTGGCCGTGCCGCCGATGCCACCTCCGGCATCCAGAGTCGCGATATCGCCCAGCGCTTCCAGGGTGCCGGTGTTGATCAGGTCGCCGGCATTCCCCGCCAGGCCGCTGGAAAGCCCCAGCGTTCCGGACACCGTGAGCACCGTTCCGAAAGAGATGGTGTACGTTCGCGCGGTGGAGCTTCCGTCGTTGAAGCGAACGTTGCCCAGCGTGTGCGAACCCTGAATCGTCAGTGTGTTGCCGAAGACGACCGTGCCGTTGTTGCTGAAGTCGAATGCTCCGCCGTTCACCGTCCAGCTTCCGTTCGAAGTCACCGTGGTGGATGGGATCTTGAAGGTTCCGGCGTTCAGCGTAAAGCCGCCGGTAAAGACCACGGCGCCGGCCGCGCCGTTAAAGGTGCCGCCGGCCATGGTCCACGAACCGCCGACGGTCAGCGTTCCGGTGGAGGCGTTGAAGAACCCCGCCGATTGGGTCGCCGAAGCCGGCGACGTAAACGTAATCGCGCTGGCTCCCGCGGCGAAGGTGCCTCCGTCCAGCGCGAGCGAAGATGCGGCGCCGAAGGTGATCGGACCGTTCGCGGTGAGCGTCCCGCCGTTTAGCGTGGCCGGCGCGTTAATCGCAGTAGCGCCCGAGGTGGTGGTGAAGCTGCCGCCGTTCAGCGTAAAGCTGCCTGTCATCGTGATGTTGGCGCTTCCCGAACCGAACGTGGCGGCGTCCTGGCTGTAGTTGCTTAGGCCCACCGTAAAGGTGAACGAGCCTTGCGAAATGACCCCCGTATAGCCCGGCAGGATGCGGAAGCCCAAAACGCTTACGTTGAGGTTAAAGGTGCAGTTGCCCAGCCCCCCGCCATCGAAGAAGGCGACATCGCTGGCGCCGGGAACGGATGCGCCACCGGCGCCGCCGGACGTGGCGGACCAATTGGCCGCGAGGTTCCAGTTTCCACCTGCCGGTGCAGGGGCTACCCAATACCGATCGGCGGCTTGTATCGAAAATGATAAACCAAAGCAAAGCACCCACGGAACTAACCATCCAGCATTGAAAATGTAGCGATTTGCGTCTAACTCGTCTCTGTTTTGTCTCATGTGCAATCAAATCCTCGTGCTTGACTCCTTTGTTTCGTTTGTTTCGCAATCGGATAGCCAAAGTTAAACCGCGCATATATCTTGAGTAACGGACTCGTTTAATCTTCGCGCGCTCATTAAAGGGGAAGGAATGAAAGCGGTGGGAGGAGGTCAGCGTGCGCAGTTGGATGTGCACCTGCGCATTAGGTGAATAGTCATCCAACCTCTTTGCAGCTCAACCTTTGCAATCGTTCGCCAAGTATCTTAAAATGACAAAAGGCGAGCTTCCAACGGTGGACTTGCCTTTGCATGCCAACCGCTCGGCGGTTTGGACGCCTATTAAGGCGAGAGGAGCTAACTCATGCAGATAGGAACTCAGGTCTTTAGGCGGGTGGTACAGGAACGTGAGGAATTGATCCGCTTGGCGGCGATCAAGGCCATCGCGGATACGATGCAGGAGACGACCCGCTTTGGCTGCTTCGATCGCGCGTATATCGAACAATGTGCGGCAAAGCGGCTGCGAGAATCTTTAGAGCATTGCCGCGAAGGGGCGGCTTGACGAGTGAACCGGGAGGTTCGCTTAAGCCGAGTTTCACTTACGCTTTCTGCCCGTAATTAAGAATCCGCAGAAACCTGCATCCTTGCGAGCAAGGGCATCACGTTTCGAAGCGTTCAATCAGCTGAACCGCTTCCTGGATGACATCCTGTGCGGCTTTGCCTACTTCGGCCGTGGAGCCCGTCTTGGCGCGCTTCTCCAGTTCGCGCGCCGCGGCACTCGCCCGCTCGGCATGAAAGACCCCGAAGCTGCCTTTGAGCTTATGCGCCAAGTCGGCCAGTTGGCGCATCGAGCCGGCCTGGCTCGCCGCCTTGAGTTCAGCTTCCAGATGGGGCCATTCTTCGAGAAACGATTGCTCCAATTCGGCAAGTATGGTGCGGTCGCCTCCGACATCCGACAGCAAGGCTTCGCGGCCGTAGACCAGGCTCGGCGTGGTGGATTCCCTGCGCACGGGGGCCAGTTCGATACCGTTCATGGTTGATCCTCCTGGAGGCTGCGCTCTTTGCGGCACCGACTCCTTCGGCCTGCGGGGCCGACGAGGTTTATTGGTATCACTTCCCATGCCAACTCTCCTTGATCGCGTAACGCTCGGAGTCAAAAATGATTATGGGATCGCATTCGATTCGGCATCCGCAAGTTTGGACGGCTTGGCGCCAAGCGTTCGACCGATTGACCGGAATACGAGAATCTACCCATGCTTAAATCTTACACGTGCAGTCCGGAGACGGAATTCTTGTCTCGCCCCGCCTTGGCGAGTACAAGGTAGGAGTACGTGCCCCATTCTAACGGAACGAGTTCCATGACGGCTTCAGAATCCGATCCATTGGAGGGTCTCGACGAAGCGGTGGCGTTGCGCCGCTTGGTCGATGGCACCGCCACGGCCACCGGCACGCGCTTTTTCGCGGCGCTGGTGGAGAACCTCGCGCAGGTGCTGCATACGCACGGAGCGTGGGTGACGGAGTATCTGCCCGAATCGCGGCGCCTGCGGGCGCTGGCATTCCGCCTGGGCGACAGCTGGGTCGAGAACTACGAGACGCCGATCGACGGGACGCCGTGCGCGCGGGTGATCGACGAGACGCGGCTGGTGCATATCAAAGACGGGCTGCTGGATCTGTATCCCGAAGATCCCGACATCAAGCAGGTGGGCGCGACGAGCTACCTGGGCATGCCGCTCCTGGATCTGGACGGACGCGTGTTGGGGCACCTGGCGGTGATGGACCGCCGCCCGCTGCCGGCCGATCCGCGCGCGGAGGCGCTGTTCAAGATCTTTGCCGCTCGCGCCGCCGCCGAATTGCAGCGCTTGCGCGCCGAACAGGAACTGCGCGAACGCGAGGAGCGGCTCTCGCGCCTGATTGCCAGCGCCATGGACGCAATCGTGGAACTGGACGAAGCGTTGCGCGTGACGCTGATGAACCCGGCGGCGGAAAAGGTCTTCTGCTGTACGGCGGGGCAGGTGGTGGCCAAGCCCTTCAGCCGCTTCCTGACGAGCGACAGCTTCGAGAAACTGGGCCGACTGGCGCGGGATCTGGATCGCCGGCCTCGCGGGGAGCGCTACCTCTGGATTCCCGGTGGCCTGCAGGCGCGGCCGGACGGGTCGGAAGAGCCGTTCTCGGCGGAGGCGACGCTCTCGCGCTTCGAAGTCAACCGGCGCGCGTACTACACGCTGATTCTGCGCAACGTCAACGAGCGGCTGGAAGCCGAGCGGCGCATCCGTTCGCTGACGCGGGAGACGGCGTATCTGAAAGAAGAGCTGCGCGAGCTGCACGGGCTGGGCGAGATTCTGGGCCGCAGCCCGCGCCTGCTGCGCGTTCTGGGCGAAGTGAAGCAAGTGGCCGATACCGGCGCGACGGTGCTGATCGGAGGCGAAACGGGCACGGGCAAGGAACTCGTCGCGCGGGCGATTCACGGCGCGGGCCGGCGCAAGGACAAGGCGCTGGTGCGCGTGAACTGCGCGGCGATACCCGGGACGCTGATCGAGAGCGAGTTTTTCGGGCACGCGAAGGGCGCCTTTACAGGCGCGACCGAGCGGCGCGAGGGGCGCTTCGCACTGGCCGACGGCGGCACGATCTTTCTCGACGAGATCGGCGAGTTGCCGCTCGCGCTGCAGGCGAAGCTCCTGCGCGTGCTTCAGGAAGGCGAGTTCGAACCCGTCGGCGCCACACAGACGCGCAAGGTGGACGTGCGGGTGATCGCGGCTACGAACCGCGATCTGGAGTCGGAAGTGAAAGAGGGACGCTTCCGCGAGGATCTCTTTTACCGGCTGAACGTATTCCCGATCCGCGTGCCGCCGCTGCGCGAACGCGGCGAGGATATTCCGCTCCTGGCCGAAGCTTTCGCGCGCCGCTACGCCCGGCAGTTGGGGCAAAGCCTGCAACCCTTCACCGACGAAGACGCGGAGCTGCTGAAGAGCTACCGCTGGCCGGGCAATGTGCGCGAACTTCAAAACGTGATCGAGCGCGCGGTGATTCTGGCCAAAGGCGGGCGGCTGGAGCTGGCGCGCGCACTGCCCGAAGGCGCCGCGCCGCGGCTGCTGGCGCGTTCGGTCGGCGGCCCAGCCGATGCGCCGGAGGCGATCCGCACGGTGGACGAGATCCAGGCTTTCGAGCGCGCGAACCTGATCCGCGCGCTGGAAGCGACACAGTGGCGCGTCAGCGGTGAAGGCGGCGCTGCTCAACTATTGGGTATGAAGCCCTCCACGTTGGCCTCGCGCATGAAATCTTTGTGTATCGAACGTCCGGAGTAGCATTCGCGAGTTTCCGTGCTTCCGGCTCGCGATATTTCGCGATTTACGAAAAGTCGTAAGCGACTGAGGCGCGCTCCGTTCCTTCAAACCCCACATTAGTAAGACCTTACCGAATAATCGAGGTTGCCGCGGCGTTGGCATTCCAACTGCCATAGGGGGCACCGCGAGCCGCCTGTGCGGCCCGTTGGATGGATGAACGGAGGAGGTGAGGGGTATGCAGCGGCATTTGGTTTTGCTCTACGGAGCATGTTCGTACGCGCTGACGCTGGGCGCGTTCGCGTACCTGGCAGGCTTCGTGATCGGCTGGGGCACGCCGACGGTGTTGGACGGTCCGGCGCGTCTTTCGTTGCCGGCGGCGCTGGCCGTTAACGCCGGATTGCTGGCGCTGTTCGGGTTGCAGCACACGATCATGGCGCGGCAAGGCTTCAAGCGCTGGTTGACGCGTTTCGTACCGCAGGCGGCGGAACGGAGCACCTACTGCCTGGCGACCTGCGTGGCGCTCTTCGTGTTGTACGCGTTCTGGCAGCCGATGGGCGGGACGATCTGGGAAGTGGAAGCCGCGGTGGGGCGCAACTTCCTGTATGCGCTGTACGCTTCGGGCTGGGCGGTGGTGCTTTGCACCAGCTTCCTGATCCACCACTTCGATCTGTTCGGCCTGCGCCAAGTCTGGCTGAACTGGCTTGGCGAGAAATACACCCCGCTGCGCTTCCGCACGCCGGGCCCGTACCGCTACGTCCGCCATCCGCTGTACGTGGGCTGGCTGATGGTCTTCTGGATCACCCCGTACATGACCGCGGCGCATCTGGTCTTCGCGCTGGGCCTGACGGCCTACATCCTGATCGCGATCCGCTACGAAGAGCGCGACCTCGTGGCGCATTTCGGACGCGAGTACGCGGTTTACAGGCGCCGCACGCCGATGCTGATTCCGCGAATACTGAGCGGTTCGGAAGCCGATCGTCCGACCGTGGCCGTGAAGTCTCCCGTGGCTTGAGCCCTATCCCCATCAACCGGAAAAAAGGATGCCGACGATGAACGAAACTCGAATCATGAATCCCCGCAACGCACGCAGCTCCCGGCGCGCGCGGGCCCGCAACTTCTGGGAACGCTCGCAGAAGCCCGCTCACGATCCAGCCGCCGCGCAAGCCTTCGGCGAAAAGCTGGCCGGCGTGCTGAACTCGGCGGGATTGGCGCTGATGATTTCGCTTGGTCACCGCAGCGGACTGTTCGACGCAATGGCCGGACAGGGGGCGCTTGGCGCGGAGCAGCTCGCGAAGCGCGCGAAGCTGAACGAACGCTACGTGCGCGAGTGGCTGGGCGCGATGGTGACGGGCGGCATCGTGCGCTACCTGCCGCACGAACGGACGTACGAACTCCCGGCCGAACACGCGGCGTGCCTAACCCGCGCCGCCGCGCCGAACAACATGGCCGCGACGATGCAATGGATCCCCGTGCTGGGGTCCGTAGAGGACGGCGTGCTCGAAGCTTTCCGCTTCGGCGGCGGGGTGCGCTACGAAGCCTACGCGCGCTTTCACGAAGTGATGGCCGAAGAAAGCGCGCAGACGACGGTGGCGGGCTTGCACGAGCACATCCTGCCGCTTGTGGACGGGCTGAAAGCACGCCTGGACTCCGGCATCGAGGTGCTGGACATCGGTTGCGGCGCGGGGCGCGCGCTGAATGCCCTCGCCGCGGCGTATCCGAACAGCCGCTTCACCGGCTACGACTTCTCGGAGGAGGGTATCGCGCGCGCGCGCGCGACGGCAGCCGACGCAAAGCTCGAAAACGTCCGCTTCGAAGTCCGCGACGCCGCGCGGCTGGGCGAATGCGAGCGCTACGATCTGATCACCGCATTCGATGCGGTTCACGATCAGGCCGATCCCGTGGGCGTACTGGACGGCATCGCCGCGGCGCTTAAGCCCAGCGGAGTCTTCCTGATGCAGGATATCCACAGCAGCAGCCATCTGCATAAGAACCAGGCGCATCCGCTGGGGCCGTTTTTGTACACGATTTCCTGCATGCACTGCATGACCGTCTCGCTGGCGCAGGGCGGGGCGGGGTTGGGCACCTGCTGGGGCGTGGAACTCGCCCAGGAGATGCTCGCCGGCGCCGGCTTCGCCCGGGTGAGTGTGCACACGCTGCCGCACGACGCCTTGAATGCCTACTTTGTGGCGCGGAAAGCGTGAGTGCGCGGGGTCGCTCGGACGGGCGCGGGGCTGCTTCGGCGGCCCCGCGCTATTGGTGTGGCCGGTTGCGGCTGGGCTTTGGTTGAATTAAGGCTCACGGAGGGTAAGGTAAAGGACGATTTAATGTACGGTAAATGGAGCGCCGCGCCGGGATGGCCGCCAGCGAATCCCAGACCCTGACCTTGCCTGGAAGCGCGGCCCTTCATGCCGAGCCCGCGTCCTCTGCGCTGGCTCCCTCGCTGCTGAATTTGATCCTGCGGCACGCCAAACTGGTGCGGCTTTGGGTGGGCGCAATTCCCGTCGCGCTGGCGCTGCTCTTGTTCGCTATAAAACGCAACGAGTGGATCGCGGGGCTTAAGCAGCCGCTCGAAGAGACGGCGCTCTTCGTGCTGGGCTTCGGCATCCTGGGCACACTGGCGCGCTACGCGGCCACGCGGCATCCCTTTTTTCTGTGGTATGCGGGGCTGTGCGCCGCCTTCTTCTGGCGCGAAGTTCACCTGAAGCATTCTTCGACGGTGATGTACCTCGCGCTGGCGATTCTTTTCGTATGGGCCTGGCGGAAGTACGAGCGCCTCTGTCCGTATCTCGGCTCGCGGCTCCTGAACAGCGTGGTGTTCATGACCCTGGTCAGTTACATAGGTTCGCAGGTGATCGATAAGAACTTCCGGCCCGAACTGCTCAGCGACCGCTATCTGTACGATCCGATCGAAGAGAGCTTGGAGATCCTGGGCCATGCGGCGCTGGCGCTGGCGGCCTGGACGGTGCGTGCGCCCTCCAACGCTCCGGCCGAGACCTGAATCAAGGCCGCGGCGGCGCTTCGGCTGGCCGGCTCCAGTATTCCTTCGGCAGATCCACGAGTACGATCTTTCCTTCCTGCGTGAACAGATCGAGGACCATGCCGCCGACGAAGCGGCTGCCGTCGCGCTTGAAGCTGACCAGCCCGGTGTAGCGCGGCTTCTTCTCGTAATGCAGGTGCCCCGGCCGGTTGAACCAGGTCAGGCGCTCTTTGCCCGTCCCGTCGGCACGCATGATCCACCAATCGGCGCCGTGGTTCGCGTTGCCCACGCTGCTCATCCAAACGATATGCCGTCCGTCGGGCGTGTAGACGGGATGCTCGTTGTATCCCTCGGAGGTCAACTGCACGAGGCCGCGGCCGGTGCGGGCGTCGAGCGTGAAGATCTGCTGCGTCCAGACCGATGGCTGGTTCACGCTGGAGCAGATCACGAGGCGCTGGCCGTCGGTGGAGAATCCGCTGACCTCGTAGAACGATTCGGGGCCGGGGCGCAAGGTGAGGATGTTGGCCAGCTTCGGGCCGTCGGGAGATTCGACGAAATCCGCGACCTTGATCTCCCACATCGCAAAGAGCCCCTTGGGATCGAGGAAGTTGGGCCGCTTGACCCGTGAACTCCAGGCGATGCGCTTGCCGTCGGGCGAGAAGTGCGCGGGCAGGACGCCGTGGTCGTAATCGTTGGGCACGTCGGTGAGGGGCCAGGCCTTCTGGCCGTCGGGCGTCATGACCCACAGGTCGCTGTAGCCGCCGAAGCCGGGAATGGCCTCGAACGAACCGCCGGGATGCTTTTTCTTTTCGGCGACGAACAGGAGGTAGCGGCCTTCCGGATGCCAAGCCGGCGCGCCCATGTGGCGGCCGGGCAGTGCCGGGTTGCGGTCCGTCAGACAGACGACGCGCCCGCCGTCGGCATCGGCGAGGAAGATGTCGTAGTAGCCGTCCTTGCCTTTTTGATCGTACGCGATGCGCTCCCGGCCCACGGGCTCCCAGTCGCTGCCCAAACCGCTGGCGCGGAAGAGACTGACGCGCACTTCGCGTCCGGCTTCGCCCGGCGCGGGCTGCGGACCGATGCCGCTGGGGGGCGGGCCGCCGGGTTCGCAGCCAGTGAGCAGCATCAGAAAACCAAGCATGACGATCAAGGCACGCATGTTTGTAGTCCTCCGCATTCGCCTACTGCATAGCGTAGGCCAATGCGAAGCGCGCCGGATCGTTGCGGAGCAGGCCGGATGGTGAGGTACGGAGGCTGTCAAGTTGCCGGGCTTTGCGCTCCACATGCGGGAAATCCCCGCATGCATTCACGTGTTGCCGGGCGAGGCGCGAGCGGTATAAGGGTGCGCGGAGCGGTGTCCGAGTGGCCGAAGGAGCACGCTTGGAAAGCGTGTAAACCCTCACAGGTTTCGTGGGTTCGAATCCCACCCGCTCCGCCAGTTTTTTCCCGGTTCGATGCGCCTCGAACGGCCGTGAACGCGAAGCGTTCCCCAAGCAGAAAAAATAGGACTCTTTGGCCCGCTGTGCGGGCCTCCTTATCCTATGGATATTTAATTTGAAACCGCTCGAACGCCGTGCGGGGATTACTCGCCGGCCAAACCGAGCATCTCGAACCACCAGCCGCGCCAGGCCTTGACGTCGGTGCCGACGTCCTTCTTGGCCAACTCCTTCAGGGCGCGATGCGCTTCGGTCTTGGATGCGGCGCTGCCGTTTTCGAGGACGCTGAGCAGGCTGGGCACTGAGCCCAAACCGCGCTGTACGAGCCCCATGGCGGCGACGCTGCGCAGATCGGCGTCGCGGTCGTCCAGCCCCGCCTCGCGC
>BTVV01000096.1:0-24124 GCA_045863855.1 Planctomycetota bacterium
CGCTGGGCCAAGCCTGCGTTCAGCTCCCCGAAGGTCACGGGATTGTTTTCCCGGGCGGCTATTACCTGCAAACCGGAGAATGGAAGCAGTACGACGAGAACGTGACGGGCCTGCAATTTCAGCGCGTCATCCGCTCGCCCAATGGTGAGGATGTACTGTTCGTCTTTTACGCGCGCAATCCGGGCCGCTACGCGCTTCTGCATTACAATCTGATTGAAAAGAAGATCTCGACGCCGATCGGCTGCCTGGGTTACTCGCGCTACGACGATGGTAAACTGGTGGTCGCGACGAACGGCCAGCACGAACCCTCGCGCAGCCACCCCGTGCAGATTTGGCAGACCCCGTTTTATGGCGAGGCCTACGAGCCGCCGCATCGCTCGGACAGTTACTTGGCAAAACTCGGCAACCGTGATCTGGTCCTCGGCATTTCCGATCTTCTGACCTTGGCACGGCAGGCGCAGGGCGAACTGGAGTCCCTTACGGCATTCCAAGCGCTCGTACGGCAGGCGCAAGGCCTGCTCGACCGATTCCACTGGCTTGAGCACGACGAGTGCGGAGCGCTGGCCGGGTTAGTACGCGCGGTTCGCGACGCGGGAAACGCGGCGCTGGAAGAATTCGAGAAGGTGCAGGCCATCCGCCGCAATTCGCTCGGACAAATCGAGGCCTTCTCCGCGGAGCTGGATAGCCTGCTGACGGATGCCGCGGGCGCCGGCGCGGAAGACATGCAAGCGCATACGCTGGCGTTGGGCCGATTGCGCGCGGCACGCGGGCGCTGCATCTCTTTGCGCGAACTGCGCTACGCCGATCTGCCGAAACTGGATGCGCTGGAATCGCGCCTCCTGGAACGACACGACTCGCTTGCCGCGCGTACGGTCGAACTGTTGCTACGCCCCAATGCGCTGGCCGCGCAGATCGCCCGGATCGAATCATTGCATGCACAGATCGCGCCGTTGACCAAAGGGGTGGAGGCCGCGCCGCTCAAGGCGAGCCTGGTTGAACTGGGCGGCGGCCTCGACCTGCTCGCGGAACTGGTCAACACGCTCAAGATCGAGGATCCGACGCAACGGACGCAGATCGTCGAAGCCCTGAGCGAGGCGTACGCGTTACTGAATCGGAGTAAGGCTGCGTTAGCTGCGCGCTTGCAGGATTTGGCAGGAAGGGAATCGGCGGCCGAATTTGCGGCGCAAATCAAACTCCTCGCGCAGGGGCTCTCGAACTACCTCGCACTATGCGAGACGCCGGAGAAATGCGACGACCTGCTCGCGCGCTTGCTGGTGCAGGCGGAGGAACTGGAGGCGAAGTTCGCCGCCGCACCAGAATACGCGGAGCGAATCGCGGCGAAGCGTGACGAGATCGCGCAGGCTTTCGCCGCGCGCAAGCAGGCCCTTCTAGACAAGCGCCAACAGCGCTGTGCCGGGCTGGCGGCGGCCGTGGAGCGCGTACTGCTGGGCGTGCGTCGGCGGGCCTCGGCTTTCGAAGGCGCTGACGCGCTGAACGCCTACTTCGCTTCCGACCCGATGGTGCAGAAAGCGCGCGAGCAGATCGCGGCACTGCGTGAGCTGGGCGATAGCGTCAAGGCAGACGACCTTGAAGCGAAGCTCAAGAGCCTGCGCCAGGAAGCCGACCGCGACTTGCGCGATCGCCTGGATCTCTTTGCCGACGGTGCGCAGCTTATTCGCTTCGGCGAGCACCGCTTCACGGTCAATACGCAGCCGCTCGATTTGAGCCTGCTGGCGCGCGAAGACGGGCTGTACCTGCACGTGACCGGCACGGATCTCGCACGGCGCGTGGACAATCCGGGTCTCTCCGAGGCCCGCGCGTTCTGGAACCAGGAATTGCCCAGCGAAAACGCGGATGTATACCGCGGCGCATATCTGGCGTGGAAGCTGCTCGACGAGGCCGCTCGCGGCGGAGGCCTGGAGGCTCTGCGGAGCGCCGCAGCGCAGGGCACGCTCGCCGCCAAGGTGCGCGATGCTGCGCGCGAACGTTACGACGAAGGTTACGAGCGCGGTGTTCACGACACCGACGCAGCGGCAATCCTGGCCGCACTGCTCGAGGCCCGCGACCGCTGCGGATTGCTTCGTTTCACTCCGTACGCTCGTATTCCCGCGGCCTTGTACTGGGCAAACCTGAAGGACGAACAGCGCCGCGAGCGTTTCCGTCGGCAAGCGGCGAGTCTGGGCCAGGTACGCGCACAGGCTCCGGGAGCGGAAACAGGTCTGCTTGAGCGGCTTGAGCGTGAATTGGATGCCTTCCTGAAGGCCGCGAACGTGCCCTGCGCGGTTGACGACCGTCGCGACGCGGCGGCGTACCTCTTCGAGGAACTGTGCGCGGGATCCTCAGGATTCGTGGTTTCGCGCGAGGCGAAGGAATTGTTAGTAGCCAGCCTCGAAGCTTGGTTGGCGCGAGGCTTGAAATCGCAACTACTGGCGGATCTGGAAGCGCTGCGCGAAGCACCAGGTGAAGCTTTTGAACTTGCGCGCGCTTGGGTGAGCGCCTTCGCGGCCGAGCGGAGCGCCGGAGACACGGAGGAAGCCCGCTTCGAGGCAGCCGGTCTGCTCCTTATGAACGGGCATCTCTCGCTAACTCAAGATGCTGCGCCGATTGAAGTACAGGTTGCGGGACTATTAGGGCAGCACAGCGCGATCGAAGGCGGCGCGCTTACGTTTAGGCTCGACGCATTTCTCAAACGGCTTGTGCGCTTCGAAGCCGAGGAGCGACCCGCCTATCTGCGCTACCGCGCCGCTCGGCAAGCTTTTCTCGACCGCGAACGCGAACGGATGCGGTTGGAGGACTTTAAAGCCAAGCCGCTGACCACTTTCGTTCGCAACAAGTTGATCGATCAGGTCTACCTCCCGCTGATCGGCCGAAATCTCGCCAAACAAATCGGCGAAGCCGGAGAGAACAAGCGAACCGACTTGATGGGCCTGCTCCTTTTGATCTCCCCGCCGGGCTACGGCAAGACCACGCTGATGGAATACGTCGCGCAGCGGCTGGGGCTGATCTTCATGAAGGTCAACGGTCCCGCGCTGGGCCACCAAGTCGTCTCGCTCGATCCGGCCGAAGCCCCCGACGCGACCAGCCGGGCCGAAGTCGAAAAGCTGAACCTCGCCTTCGAGATGGGCAACAACACGATGGTGTATTTGGACGACATCCAGCATTTGAGTCCGGAATTACTCCAGAAATTCATCTCCCTTTGCGACGCGCAGCGCAAAATCGAAGGCGTTTGCAACGGCAAACCTCGCACGTACGACCTGCGCGGAAAAAAAGTCGTGGTGGTAATGGCCGGAAATCCATACACCGAAAGCGGCGCGCGCTTTCGTATCCCGGACATGCTCGCCAACCGCGCCGATACCTACAATTTGGGAGATATCATCGGTGGACGGCAGGATCTTTTCGAACTGAGTTATATCGAGAACGCAGTAACGAGCAGCCCGGTGCTGCGCCCACTGGCCGGCCGAGCGCCGCAGGATCTGCACAAGCTGATCGAGTTGGCGGACGGAGGCGAGGCGAAAGAGTCGGATTTGGGGCACGCCTACTCTGGCGCAGAGCTGCGCGAATTCGTCGATACGTTGCGCAAGCTGCGGACCGTGCAGCGTACGGTGCTGAAAGTAAATCAGGCGTACATCGCGTCGGCCGCACAGAGCGACGACTTCCGCACCGAGCCGTCGTTTAAGCTCCAGGGCAGTTACCGCGACATGAACAAGATGGCCGCGCGCGTTCTGCCGGTGCTCAGCGCCGACGAACTGGAGCGGGTGATCGCCGACCACTACGCCAGCGAATCCCAGACGCTTACCCAAGGCGCGGAGCACAACCTGCTCAAACTTGCCGAACTGCGCGGCATGCAAGATGACGTTCAGCGTGCGCGCTGGGATGAGATCAAGCGGACCTTCAAGCGGCGGCAAGCGCTATTCGGGCTGGACCAGGACGATAAGACCGCGCACGTGATCTCGCAGCTCGGATCGTTCAACGAGAATCTCGAACGCATCCGCGAGGCGGTGGCCGCCGCGGGCACCCAGCGCGATGAAGGCGCGCTGCCGGCGGTCCTCGAACGAATGGGCACCGTGCTTGAAGGGTTGGCTCAAGCGCGTAGCGAATCGGACGAAGCGATGCGGGCAAATCTGGGGAAGCTCGCCACGGGGGCCGAAACGGCCCCGGCAAAGATCGAGATTGTCAACACGCTGCCGCGCTATTATGGGAATCTGTACAAGCATCATATCGACGTGATCGAAGGCGTCCTGATCCCTCTGATCCAAAGTCTGAAACTCCAGTCCGAAGAAGCTCAGCGTTCTCGTGCGCTGCTTGATGAAGTCTCGAAAGCATTGCGCGAGCTGCTGACCCGCCACGAGACGATCGCTCTGGACCGGCACACTGCGAGCCGAATCGAGGAAGAGCCTGTCGAGCGCGATCCAGCCGGCTGATCGCCGCAAAGGCACTCGCGTACGCATTTTCGCTTGTCCTATTTTTGGAATCGTAGGGAGGCTGAGATGGCGAGGGCTTCCACGTTGGCGTCGTACGTCTAATTCTAAAACGCTAGTTCAAACTCATTTCCATTCGCAATTGCCGATGTCTGCAAGCAGGACAATAGAGATGCGTAAATGATAAACGCCCTGCCAGTGACCGTGGATGACCTTGTCGATCTACCGAGGTGTTTCGCGGGAGAGTTCGAGGATCAATTTGTGCGCAAGCCTACTCAAGGCCACTTTCATTCGTTCCTGGCCTTCGACAGCGCACCTTCGCTCGTCCCGCTCGCTTGCCATTCGTGGATCCGTTCCGCCCACCACGCCGACTGCGACGCCACATCCGCGAACTCCGAAACCGACGATGGCCCCGGCAACGACCCCGATGAGCTCATCTCCGCACCCCCGAAACCAGGGTGTGGGGTTTCGCGCAACTACGACAAAGGGGAAGATGGGATAATAGAACGCTTACGTATATCCTCAGAAGGCCACGGCTTTTATCCTTCCTCCTATTCATGGAAACTCATGTGCCATCTCGAAACTTGAGTTTCGATCTGCTAGAATGGACCTATATGGCAGCATCATCTTGCCGTTTATGCGGCACGTCTCTGGGTGGCTCCGAACGCATCCGTCGCGACGCGGGGAGTGCATCTGACAACGCGGGGCTCTGCGCGAAATGCGCCGGCGCTGTCGAAGCCGAGTCGCGGTTCTATTTCTGCGAAAAGTGCGGAAAACGGATCACGCAGGGCGACCTGACGCGAGGCGAAGGGCGCGACAAGAAAGTCATGGGTGTATTCTGCCGGGAGTGCGCCGAGACTGTACTCACCGTCGAGTTCTCCGCGCTTTCACAGGCCAGCGCCTTGGAGATCATCAAAGCCAACGAATCGCAGCGACAGGACGCGCCGACTTCCGAAATGCCCTCTTTGGCTGCACCCAAAAAGCGGCCCACATCAAAGATCCGCCCCGCATCCTCAAGCAGCTCGGCTCGCATCTCCCGGCGCGAGATCGCCGGCGCTCGCGCTCAAGACGGTTCCACTGCGTGGATGGCCATGGGCAGCATCGGCGCAGGAATCGGCATCTCGATCTTGCTGCTTCTGGCCTTCTCGGACGGCCCCACGCCCAATCCTCGCCGGTCCGCCGAGAATCGCGCGGAGCTTCCGCGCGAACCCCGCGCCGCTCCCGCCGTCGAACCCGCACAGACTCCGGCGCCGCCCCGGACGCCGCCCGAGACCGAAGCCGCAGTTCACAGGCCGCTTCCCGAATCCACGGCGACGGGTGCCGTTTCTGTGACACTCCAGGACGGGCTGGAGGGCTACAGCGGCACCCGGGACACTTACCTGGACGAGGATAAGTCGATCACGAGCCGGGGGCGCAGCGATGGCCTGCTGTCGGTCATAGCGCCTGGGAATAAACCGATGCGCACCACGCTCATCCGCTTCGCAATCTTCCAATCCGAAGGCGGTTCCGTGCCCGACGGCGCGCATGTAGAGTCGGCCACCTTGTCGCTCTATTTAAAAGAGTCCAGCACGCTAGGAATCGAAATAGCTCCGTCTCGTGTGCTCCGCCGCTGGAAAGAGCATGAGGCCAACGCTATCCATGCCGCGGCCGGAGTCCATTGGTCGAAGCCTCTTGCCCAGGAAATGGGCACTGACATCGCTCCACCGGTGGACCCCCAGCATCGTTGCCCCAATAAGGCAGGATGGTTCCACCTGAATGTCACCGAAAGCGTGCGCGCCTTTGCCTCGGGTATAGCCAACGATGGTTGGCTACTCTATAGTAAGGATCCTCGTTACAATACGAAAACATTTCTAAGCCGGGAAGCCAAGGACGCGGATAAGCGGCCCAAGCTGGTGATTATATTCCGCCCGAAGTAACGGTTCGAAGCGCGCTCCGAGGAATGCCCGCATGTCCGTCCCTCTGCTTACGTTGCTTCGGGAGACGATGCTTCCTGGGCTGGGGAAGTTGGAGTCCTGCAATTTGATCGTGCCCGGGGACCGAGGCAAGAAGAGCAAGCGGACTTTCCTGCCGCATCAGGAGCGACTGGCCGCCACATCGGTCGTGCTGTATCCGTATCGCGCCGAGCACACGCTGGAATTCGCGTACTGCCTTTCCGGCCGGGCTGGCATGGTCCTGAACGACCGATTGTACGAAATGGAGCCCGGCGATCTGGCCGTCGTCCGACCGGGCACCAAGCACCAGGAACGCGTTATCCCCGGCGGAGGACCCTATGAACTGCTCTGGGTGATTGGCTACAACGAACGCATTACCTTTCACGTCTCGTCCTGGCTGGCCGAAAGCAAATTCACTCTATCGCCGGGCGCTTCGATCTCCCCGGTGGAGCCGTGGCTTTCGATGCTCGAGCGGGCCGCCGCGGAAACCCGCGAGAACCTGCCGGATTGGGCGGTGCTGGTACGCGCCCGGCTGAGCGAATGTTTCGCGCTCCTGTGCCGGCATATCGACCGGCACGGTTTGCCGCGCAGTCGAGTGGGCGAGCGCGCCGGTTCGATCCAACAGGCTCAAGCCTATATCCGGCAGCGCTACTCGCGCGCGCTCTCGCTTCAGGCCGTGGCCGACCATGTGAGCCTAAGCCCCAACTACTTGAGCGCTCAATTCACCAAGACGGCGGGCATGACGGTCATGGCGTTCATCCGGGAGGTCCGCCTGGAAGAAGCCGAGCGCCTGCTCATCGGCAGCGACCTCTCCATAGCCGAGATCGGGCGTCGGATCGGCATCCGCGATCTGACCCACTTTGGGCGGCTATTCCGAGCACGCACGGGTCGTTCTCCACGCGCCTACCGCAAGGCGGTACAGCAGCCGAAGTAGTTCCCCTGCGCTCCTGAAAGCCGGCACGGTCGCGCGAGGCACTGCGTGGCGTAATCCAAGTCCAGTTTGAGGTACGAGGAGCGGAGAATCCGCAGAGTGAGCCCGTGTACTCTTGGCTAGGCCGTGCGCTCACTACTCTAAGGAGTCCAGCATGTACTTCGCATTCCATGGGGCTTCGGCATACCGCGTCCTCTGCCTCACGATCCCGCTACTGGCCTTCTGCGCCTGGACACTCCCGGCCGGCGAATCGTCCGGGCGCGGACCGAGCGGCGCCTACGATGGACCTGTGAAAATCCTCTATTCACCCGATCGCGTGCCGGAGACGCCGACTTTGGAGAGCCTCGAACGGACGGATCGGGTCCAGCAGTACGGCATCACCTGGACCTTCGATCGGCCGGTCCGCGCCGGCCGTTTCGTCACCGGGGACTGGTACGTGGTGGGCCCCGTCACGGTAATCGAGATTGATCCGAAACCCCTCTTCGGCGAGGAAGTCGCCGCGAGCGGGAAGTGGACGTTCACCAACAAGGGCTCGGTGCATGAAGACCGCTACGCCGGCAAACAGGCGCGCAACGGATGCACGCTGAATCAGCCCGTGAACACGCAGCGCGGCGGGTTTGACAGCCGGCTCTCGCACGGATTTTACGATCCTAAGCTCTTCACCCGGCTGCCTGTCGAGATGAAGCCCGGCGACGCGCTAATCTCCACCATCAGCAACCCGAATCTGGAGAACTTCAGTGGATACGGGCAGCCGGTTCTGACTGCGGCCGTTCTGACCTGCATGGCGGAACCGCAACCGGCCGATGCCTTTCGGCCGCCCTATGGGCATGCCTCGAAGAAACCCTACCTCGCACGGCACCTGCGCCGCGATCTGCTCTATCGGCTGCCCAAAACCAAGGACGCCCCCAAGGATCTTTCGAGCGCCGCGCGCAAAATCCAGCGCCCTTGGCTGGACACCGTGGCCTGGGGCTACGCCTCGCCCAAGGAAAACATGCCACGCTACGGCATGTATATCACCGCGCAGGTTTCCCATTTCGCGCTCGTGTTGCACATGGATTACACCCCGGAGGAGAAGGAGCCCCTGTTGATTCACACGGTTCAGTACGGCATCGACCTATGGGGCCTCGTGGAAGCCGGGAGTCCAGGCTGGAACGGACATGGCGGCTTCGGCGGCGGACGCAAGTGGTCCATCGTCTTCGCAGGGCTGATGCTCGACGATCCCGAGATGCGCGCGCCCAACACGAAGTATCCGAAGGTTCGCTTCGGCGAAGACCAGCAGACGTCCTGGGGCAAGACCTGGTCGGGTTACGATGTGGTCTTCGAGAGTCATCCCGGACAAAACCGCATTCCCACCGAACTCAAGCACCCGCGCGAATGGGTCTCCGGAATGAGCGAAGCGTACCGTTACCAGAACACCAGCGTCGTCTGGCCGGGGCAGGCGCTCGCCGCGCGCCTCATGCGTGCCGAGAATTACTGGAATCACGACCCCTTCTTTGCCTACGTGGACCGTTGGATGTCCGAAGACCACATCGCCCAGCTCAAGGAACTCAAACAGGCCGCGAAGGACAACCCGGCTGGCAAGCGCATCTATGCGACCTGGTGGGACAGTCATATTAGACGGGGCTACCTGGCCAATACGAACGAAACGGCACAGGAGATGTGGGACCGCTACCGAAAGGATCTGCCGAAGGAACTGGGAAACCTCACGCCGCAAGAGGTCGTGGATAAAGCAAAATAGAATGGGACAACCGGATGGCCGACAGCCGATTTCCAATAGGGATATTCGAACGTGCCGCGTGGGCTGCCGCAGTTCTGGTGTTGGCGGCGCTCCTGATTCGAAATTCCGTTCCTCCAGCGATTCAACCTAAGCCGGCAAAAGTCGCCGACCCCCCCATCCCTCCCGCTGAAAGCCTGGAATCGTTCATGACGGCCAGCGTGTGGCTGATATCGGGGGCTGGTTGGGTGGGTGAATGCGAGTTCCGAGCGAACGGTACGTATGTCACCGAGTGGGGAGAAGGCCACTGGAAGGTCGAAGGCCCTGGCTGCCTGTTCCTGAGAAATGCGTACGACCCTTTCTGGCACAGATTGACGATCGATACCGGCAAGAAGTCGTATATCGGAGTGCGAAGCGACGGAGAGCCCGAGGAAGGGCGGCTTATCGGCCGATTCAAGGACGGCCGCCTGATCCGGGAATACAGCGAATGCACCTATGGCGACACAGACGAGTTTTGACCATTTGGACCCCGCTTGGGATCCCTCATTGCGCCTCTCATGGATCGCCGGATTCGGGATGACCCGGAGTTTACCGGAATCGTAAATTCAGCAGAGTTGCTTTCTGTGTCTGGGAAGCAAATGCCGACTCATTTGTCGTAAGGCTAAGGAGGGATCTGAAAGCGCAGACTGGTTAAAGGGGGTGGCGGCATGAATGCTTACATGCGAATCCTGCTGATGGTGCTTGTTATCACTCATGCCGTTCACGCTCAATCGGTGCCTCCGCTTTCCCTGGAAACCGTGGCCAGCGGCCTCGACAAGCCCGTCGGCTTGGCCGCCGCCCCCGGGGATACGAACCGGCTGTTCGTGATCGAACGCGAAACGGGCAAGATCAAGATCGTGATGCTGGACACCAAGACGGTCTTGTCCACGCCCTTCCTGACCGTCACGCCCCTGTTCGCCCGCGGCGGCGAAGAAGGTCTTCTGGGCCTAACCTTCCACCCGCAGTACGCCTCCAACGGATACTTCTACGTCCATCGCACCATGCCCTCAGACGAGATCGTCCGCTACCGCGTCCAGGGCGATCCGGGCACGTCCAATGTCGCCGATCCCGCTTCGGCAACTATCATTTTCGTTGCAAACCGCAGCAGCCAATCCAACCATCACGCCGGCTGGCTGGGCTTCGGTCCCGATGGTTATCTGTATGTCGCCATGGGCGACGGCGGCGGCGCCAACAACCCCAGCAACTCCGCGCAGAATCGCGCCAGTCTTTTCGGAAAGATGCTTCGCATTGACGTGGACCGGCAGGAAGACGGGAGGCTCTACGCGATACCCGTCGGGAATCCCTATAAGGGCCACGCCAGCTTCAGGGGCGAAATCTGGGCGTTAGGGTTGCGTAATCCCTGGCGCTGCAGCTTCGACCGGGCAAACGGGGATCTGTGGATCGGGGATGTGGGTCAGAGCGATCGCGAAGAGATCGACCGCATCCCCGCCGGCGTCGCCGATCTAAATTTCGGCTGGCGCTGCCGCGAGGGCAAAATTGCCAATCCCAACATCACGCCCGAGGAAACGCCCGTTACTCCGGCCACCGATCCGGTGCATGAGTTCAATAGCAGCGATCCTGTGATCGGCGGCTATGTTTACCGAGGAGCGGATATTCCTGGCCTACCCGGCAAATACGTCTTCACCCGCTACATCGGAAAAAGCATCGGAAGCTTCCGCTTCGAAAACGGTTCGGCCACCAACTGGGCCGTGCTCGGTTCGCTGCCGGCGCAGCCGTATACGCTGGGCGAGGACGCGCGCGGCGAACTGTACTTCGGACTCAACAACGGTTCGGTGGTGAAGTTGCGCGTCGCCACGCCAGTACTCTCCTTCGCTTCGGCCTCGTCCAGCGGTTCGGAAGCCACGACCGCCGTCAATATGACCGTCCATCTCGCACCCGCCGCCTCGACGAGCGTCACCGTGAACTACTCGGTGATTGCGGGCACCGCAACCGGCGGAGGCGTGGACTACACGCTCAACTCCGGCACGCTTACCTTCGCCGCCGGGCAAACGTCCCAGACGATCGCGCTGAGCGTGGCGAACGACGTGCTCGCGGAACCGAACGAAACGGTCGTGGTCGGACTCTCCAACCCCTCCAACGCATCATTGGGCGCTCAAGTTACCCACACGTACACCATTAACGATAACGACACGTTGCCGCAGGTCTCGTTCGCGCTGGCGAGTTCCACCGTTTCCGAATCGGCCGGCAACGCGTCCTTGACGGTGAACCTCAGCGCGCCTTTTTCGGGCACGGTCACCGCGCCTTACAGCGTGACGACGGGCACCGCGACCGGCGGAGGCGTGGATTACACGCTTGCCTCCGGTTCCCTCACGTTCTCGGCGGGGCAGACGACCCGGACTCTCGCGCTCGCGATCCACGAGGATCTGCTCGACGAGCCGAACGAGACCGTTCAGGTATCGCTTGGCACACCCATAAACGCCACGCTGGGTTTCGAGCGGGTCCACACGCTGACCATCGCAGATAACGACGGTCCGCCCTCGATTACCTCGGTCCCTCCGCTCGCGGGCAACGTGGGCGCGCTTTACACATACGACGTGAACGCGACGGGTACCGGCACGATTGCCTACGAACTGATCGTCTGGCCCGCCGGCATGACCATTGATGGCGCCACGGGGCTCATCCGTTGGACCCCCACCGCCGCCGGTGCGTTCCAGGTGGTCGTCGTGGCCTCCAACGGCACTGCGCCGGATGCCGCACAGAACCTAACCATCCAGGTGACCGATTACGGTCTGGACACGCGCCCGGCGGCCTCGCCCTACTTGAACATGCCCCAGACGGAGAGCGGCGCGATTCCCCCTCGGCTATCGCAGACCGGCGCGTTTTCCAACGTAGCCGCTTTGACGCCCGCCCCGGCCCTGATCCCGTTCGACGTGAACTCGCCCCTCTGGTCGGACGGGAGCCACAAGCTGCGCTGGGTTTCGGTTCCCAGCGGAGCCCGGATTGGCTTCGCTCCGACCGGTTCGTGGACCTATCCGGCGGGCACTGTCTTCGTCAAACACTTCGAACTGGCCACGGACGAAACCGCTCCGAACGTCTACAAGCGTCTCGAAACCCGGCTCCTGGTCGTCAAGAGCGATGGCTCGGTCTACGGCGTTACTTACAAGTGGCGCGCGGACCATACGGACGCCGATCTGTTGACGGCAGGCCTCGACGAAACGCTTACGATTCGGCTTGCCGGAGGCGGTATACGCAATCAGACCTGGACCTACCCTAGCTCCGCCCAGTGCTTGCAGTGCCACAATCCCGTATCCGGCTACGTACTCGGACCGCATACCCGCCAACTCAACCGCTCCATCGTCTTCCCAGGCACCGGGGTCACCGATAACCAGCTTCGCGCGTGGAACCATGCCGGACTTTTCTCGACGGTGCTCCAAGAAGCTTCGATTCCAGGTTACGCTAAACTCGCCGCGCTGAACGATGCCGGCGCGTCCGTCGAGCACCGCGCGCGATCCTACCTGGATTCCAACTGCTCTCATTGCCATCGTCCGGGCGGCGCCCCTGCCAATTTCGACGCACGTTTCGATACGGCCTTAGCCGTTCAGAATCTGGTCAACGGTTCGGTTGGCGACATGCTCGGCGAGCCCTTTGCCAAGGTGATCGCGCCGTCCAGCGTACCGCGCTCCATCGCGCATAAGCGCATGGCTCTCGTCGGCGCCAATCAAATGCCGCCCTTGGCCCGGCACACCGTGGATACACAAGCCGTCCAGGTCTTGGCGCAATGGATCGGCACGCTTCCGCAAACGCACCCGGTGGTGGCAATCACCACCCCGGCCGCATCTTCGTCGCATACCGGTACACTCTCGGTCGCCGCTAACGCGCACGATCCCGATGCGGATACCGGTGACGGCGATGGCATTGCGCAGGTGGTCTTCGAACTACGCCAAGGTGCCGCCGCGGTGCTCACTTGGGCCGATGCACAACCGCCTTATGCAGGCACGCTGGACCTCGAAGGAATTCCGTCCGGCGACTATACGTTGAGGGCCCGCGCCGACAGCCTTGCGTTCGTGGGCGGGACGTCCACATACGACGAGATTCCTGTCCGCATCGCCGCCGTCGGCCCGGCCCGGGAGATCGTCCTGCAGGAAGGATTGAACGGGTATACCGGTACGCAGGACACGTACCTGTACATGAATGGAGTTACTTCCAACTACGGCAGCCAGACGGCCCTGCTCGCGGGAACTACTTCGACCGGAGCCGCATTCCGCAACACGCTGATTCGATTTGCCATCTTTCAGTCCGAAGGCGGGCCGGTTCCCGATGGCGCGATCGTGGAAACGGCATCGCTCGAATTCTATCAAAGCGCTTCGAGCACCGTGTCCTGTGACTTCGCGGCGCACCGTGTGCTCAAACCTTGGAATGAAATGGAAGCCACCGCGGCCCGACCCCAGATCGGCGCAACCTGGACCGCCACGGGCGCACTGGGCATCGGCACCGATGTTCAGGCCGCGGCCGACGGTTCCGTTTCCGTATCCAGGGCGCTTGGGTGGTATGCGGTGGACGTCACCGCCGGCGTGAACCAATTCGCACAGGGTGTGCCTAACTACGGCTGGCGTCTGGCGCTGTCCACCAGCGGATACATCGCCAAGACTTTAATCAGCAGTGAGCATACCAGTGCAGTGCAACGGCCGCGGCTGCGCATAGCGTATCGCGCCAATCTCGCGCCCGAGATTCTCTCGGAGCCTTGGGCGCTTCCGAATCCTGCTGCGCCATCCCAACCCGTATCGCTGGATGTCGTCGCTGGCGACGAAGAGGGCGACGCGCTTACCTACTCATGGACCCAAGTCTCTGGACCCAGCGCGGCCGTCCTGGAAGGTGAGTCCGGCGAGTCCGCGCGTATCGCGCGTTTCCCACTGGCCGGGACGTACGTCCTTCGCGTCACCGTTTCCGACGGGACGCTTAGCGACTCCGCTTCCGTCACCGTTAACGTGGCCGATGCGTCCGCGCCACGTACGGTCGTACTGCAGGAAGGGCTCGACGGCTACCTCGGGACTCAGGACACCTACCTCTACATGAACGGAGCAAGTACCAACTACGGCAACAAAGCTACGCTTCAGCACACCACCCAAACCAGCGGTAGCCCCTTCCGGATCGTCCTGCTCCGGTTCGCCATTTTCCAATCGGACGGCGGGCCCGTTCCCGACGGCGCGACGATCGATTCGGCGTTGCTCTCGCTCTACCAGAACGCCGGCAGCACCAACTCCGCTTCCGTGGGCGCCCATCGGCTCCTCAAGCCTTGGAAAGAGCTTGAAGCCACCGCCCTCCGTCCGCTGGCAGGATCGACCTGGACGCTCAAGGGAGCGCTGGGGCTCGGCTCCGACATCTCCGCGACGCCCGACGGCACGATTCTCGTCGCACCCGCTGCCGGCTGGTACAGCCTGAACGTGACAGCCGGCGTACAAGCTTTCGCCGCCGGCGCGCCTAATTGCGGCTGGGAACTGCTGCGTCAGACCCAGGGCTACACGAACAAGTCCTTCCAGAGCAGCGAAGCGAGCACCGCCGCCCAGCGGCCCAAGCTGACCGTGATCTACCGGGCACCCTGAGGAGAATGCAGGCGGTACCTTCCTCCTGGAGCGGTATTTCTTCTTGCTCGAAAAGAAGCAGTGTCCGGGTCTGCTGGTGTTGGAAGAGACGGACGTGCATGTGGACCGGCAGTGCGTCAGGCGACTGGAGCGGTACTTCACGTTAAGGAGCCGGGCGCTACCGCGCCGCGCGAATCGTTCCTTCGCCGTTCTTCGTCTCGTCGGACATGAGCTATCCGGTACAGGTCGCCGACCAGTGCATTTATTGCGTGAACTGGGGATACCGCCTGCCCCAGCAAGAGATAAACGCGGTTACGCGGCCAGAAACTGAACGGAGTTCAAGGAGTAGTTGTACCGATTGCAGTTTACGGGCGAAGGGTACCTCGACGGTGATGTCTTCAAGAGTTTCGGGATTATCTACATCTCCAATCCCTACGGTCTTGGCACGTGCGATTTACAGCCAGCCACTCCATCTCCCATACTTGCCGCTTTTGCTACCTCTGAATTTGGGCAACGCTATGTCGTTCTGAGGTTTAACTCATCCGGGAGCTTCTAGGTATGCTTGATCCAGGGCGAACGGGGAGAGCATGGGCGCGGGATCATAGGTCTAGAACGCGAAGGCGAACGCTCCAGGTTTCGTGCGATTCAAAACCATGTGCTTCAAGGGCTTTTACAAACGCAATTCAGCTTTCAGGAATGCACACAATCGATCGGCCATAAGCTCATGGGTCTTCAGACTCGGGTGCCAGTCGGCGCCAAAGCCGTTTTCGCCTTTTTGCGTTTCAAAGACCAGCATTCGAACTCGGGAATCGCCACGTGCGATCTGTTCGGCAACCACCCGGCTTAGGTACCGCTTAATGGTGGTCAGCGCATTTTTGCTGGGAGAGAAAGGGTCGCTCATCATGGGGCCGATTGCGCATACAATCAGGGTTTCGGGGTAGCGCGCACGAATGCTCCCGATGAAAGCGTGATAAGCCCCTACCCAGCCTGATTCCTCGGGGTTGCCGCCGGCGAAATCGTTGGTGCCCAGGTTGATCACGACGGCGTGCGGCGGCCTCGCGTCGAATGAAAAAGCGCTGCCCGCATCGAGCGGGAGCGTGCGGTCCCACAATTCCGAAAGGGAATTTCTTGGCCAAAGACATTTTCCTGACCATGCAATGATCGTGGCTTCCGCGTCGAGGGAGCGCGCCGCCAGAGCTCCGTATCCCAGATAGGCGTTCTCGGTCGCTGCCGAAAATTTCTCGTGCTGATTCTTCGCCTCATTGCCGTACCCGCAAGTGATCGAGTCGCCTAGAAATTCAATGCGCCTTTCCTTGCGCAACAGAGGGAGCAATTCGGCTCCGGTACTCAATTCGAATCCGTGGATCTGCCAGGTTCCAAAAATCGGCTCGGTGCGCTTAATCACGGCGACAACGTGCTCTCCGAGCGGGAGGTCAGAGGCCAGACCGTAGCGGTGCCGGCCGCTCTTGAGGGCAAGCACGCTCCTGGGTTGACCGTCGACCACTACTTGCAAGCGGGTGTCCTTGTCAGTCGAGAACCATGCATTGGCGGCGGTGCCGCGGAACTTGAAGGTCACCTCGGAAAGGCTCCAAGCCGCACGAGGTCCGGCGGGATCGCGTGTATCGAAGCGGCCGATATACGTCAAACGCTCATGCCCGTGCGGAACTTCGACGGGGAGGCCGTCCGTTGCATTCTGGCCTTGGGATGCCTCCGGGGCCGCGGCAGCCCAGCCCAAGTCTCGCTCCAGCGCCTCCACCAGCATCGCGCTCATCCGGCGGTGTGTCGCTACGCTTGGATGCCAGTTCGCTCCGATTCCGTCCTCTCGGCGCTGGCTGGGCCACGCAATGACCGCCACGCGCGCATCCCCTGAGGTCTTGCGTGCCGTGACGATGGCTGCCAGGTAACGCATCAGCGTGGCGCGCGGTTTGGCCTCCCCTTTTACGTACTGGTCATTCATGATGACCGAAGGTCCCAGGTAGATGTAGGCGTTCGGATATTTCTCGCGCAGCCGTGAAATGAATCCAAGATAGGCGGCGGTCCAGGTCTGCTCATCGGGAATGTCTTCGCGAAAGTCGTTTCCGGAAAGCGCAATGACTACCGCGTCGGGTGCAGGCTTGGTGAAAGCCCAAGCCACTTTCGGTTCGAGTGGAATGGTGTCGAAGGCTATACTCGAAATGCCATCAGACCCCGCCATTTTGCGGCCCGACCAGGCGATACAGGTGAAGTCCGCCCCTACGCGGCGCGCGGCTTGCGCGCCGTAGGTCAACCAGGCGTTCTGAGTCTCTGCCGAAAACGATTCCTTCTCGCTCGTCGCTTCGTTACCGTAGCCGGCAGAGATGGAGTCACCGAAAATTTCTATCCGCCGCTCGATAGGTGGCATCGGGAGCACGTGCGCGCCCGCATTAGCCTCGAATCCCATGAAACGAAATGCCCCAAAGCTGGCTTCAGTGCGCTTGACCAGGCTGATCACATGCTCCCCTTCGGGCAGTCCCCGTGCCAGCGCATAGCGTCCTTCGCCTCGCGTGGGAACGAGTACGCCGGTGCTCTGGCCGTCGAGCACGACTTCGTAACGATTACTCCCTTCCTCGAATAGTTGCGCATTAAGGTCGCGGCCGGAAAAACGGACGGTTACCGCGGATGCCGGCCAAGCCGCTCGGGGTTTGGAGGGGTCGGTCGCGTCAAAACGGCCGCTGTATCGAAGTCCGATTTCGCTGGCATCGATGCGAACGGGGAGGGGATCGGCTTTGGCGAACGTCGTGGGCCGTATACTTACACCGGAAGCTTCCGCGGGCCGGACCTTGGCGTCGTCCAGCCATGCTTTTCCGTTGCCCTTGACCAGGAGACCGAAGAGCGCGTGCCGGGTCCTCGGGGAGAGTTCAAACGTCGTGTCGAAATCCGTCCAAGTACCGCGCGGTTCGATCCGTGCCAGGACCTTCCAGTCCACCTGTTTCCATTGCCCGTCGAAGGCTTGCACGACCACTTGTGCGACATCGAAGGTACCTTCGGCGCGAACGGAGCCGGTGGCGCGGACCTTGCCTTCAGGCGTGGGGCTCAGTCGCTGCTGGGCGAATCCCGAGCCGCTTTCGCCTTGCGTATCCAGTCTTAGCGCGGCAGGCGTGCTCTTGAAAACCGTACGGTCGCGGATCATCCGAATGTTGCCGCTTCGAGTGCTTCCTAAGCTCCAATCTTTAGGTTCTTCGGCCCCCTCACTCAGGTCGCCGTTCCGCAGCAGGGCAATGTCGGTAGAGGCCGATACACCCGGAGCCAGCACGCGGCCAGTCGCGTACGCTTTCGGATCGCCATGAAGTTCTTCTAGAGGCAAGAAGAAGACCCCGTTGCCGCCCGTGCCCAGTTGCAGCCGATCGCCGGAAAAGGCCGGTACGTTTCGGGCATGCCGGTACGGAAGCGTCTGCGGCGCTGCGCGCCAGGTATCGCCGGCGTCTTCGCTGACCAGGAGCTGCCCCTGTCCGTTGGCTGCCACTCGGCCGGGCTTGACGAGGTCGCATGCCACCGACCAGATGTCGCGTTCGACGAGTTGCTTCCACGTAAGGCCGCCGTCGTCGGTGCGCCAAAGGCCCCCTTCCTTGCGCGCAGCGAAGAAGCGTCCGGCCGTATGGATATCGGCGGCAAGCGCGTTAACGCCACCGCCCTCGCCTGCGCGAATCTCCTCCCAGCGGCCGGATGGTGTATCGAATCGGAACGTGCGGCCCGTGTCGCAACTGTTGGCCAGTAGCTGTCCTTTCGAGTCCACCGCCAGTTCGGGTCCGGAGACCCATATCTCTTTGCGGAAGAAGTGCCCGACCTTGGGTAGGCCGGCGCCCACCCAGGCCCACGTCTCTCCGGCGTCGGTGCTTTCGTACACGCCGCCTCCGCCAGGCTCTATAGGACCACTAACGGCCAGGTAAGCCACATCCTCCTTTTGGGGATGCGCGACCACGGTATTGCAGCGTTCGCGCTTCATGTCGGGGAGACCCTTCATCGCGGAACGCTTCCACGAACGGCCGCCGTCGTCGCTGCGAAAAACTTGGTTCGACATCCATTCCCAGGTGCTTGTTCCCGTCGCGTATAGGCGATCACGCTTCGCTAGACACGGCGAGATATATTTCACGTTGCTTGAAATGCCGTTTTTGATCTGGGCATACGACGCGCCGCCGTCTTCGCTTCGGAAATAGCCCACGTCCGCCACGCCCGCATGTACGACCTCGGGACGCCACGGATCCTGCTGAACAACATGTACGACTGTCATCTCGACGCCATCGGTCGTGAGCTTCCAGTTGCGGCCTTCGTTCCAGGACTGGTATAGGCTGTACCAGTCGGTAAAGACCCAATGCTTGGGGTCGTGCGGGCTGACGGCGACGAAGCTAAGTGCATTTCCGAAGTGCTTGTAACGCCCTTCGCCCATCGCGCCCCACCAGCCGGATTCGTCCACGCGATCGCACACGATGCGTTTCCATGATTTAGAATCTTTCTCGAGCTTGTACATCCAACCGCCGTGGCTGCCGGCCAGCATGAAATCCGGTCCGGCGCAGAGCGCTTCGAAGATGCCGTCTGCCCCGGCAGAATCTTTTTCCGGATAAGGTGGGAGTCCGGCGGTGAATGGCGCCCAAGACTGGCCGGCATCGCGGCTTTGGACGATTTGTTTTTTGCGAACGATGCCCCAGAGGATGCCCGCATCGTGAGGATCCTGGACGATCTCGCTGGGAGTGGACTCGGACAGCAGTTCCCAAGAGTTGCCTCCGTCTAGGCTGCGGTACAGCCCGCTCTTTAGTTCGATCTTTGCCTCTTTCCATTTCCAGTCCTTGTAAGGCCGTGCACAGAGCCACAGCCGCTTCGGACTGGAGCGGTCGATGCAGAGGTCGGACGGCATTACTTTTTCGGGTCCGAGCTTGATCCAGGACTCTCCGGCGTCGGAGGACCGAAAGACGCCGTCGCCTATGGAGGCTGCGTAGAGCAACGCGGGATGATCCGGGTCGCGCACGAGCACGCGTCCTTCGCCGCGATACCAGCCGTTGCCCCAGAACGCTGCTTCCAGGACCTGCTTCCAGCGGATTCCGCCATCCACGCTGAGGTATACGCCTTGGTTGGTGCAGAGGTGGATGCGATCGGCGTCTTTCGGGTCGGCGACCAGCCCCCGAATCTCGTAGCTCTTGCCGTCCGCGGGCAGGCCGGCGTGAATCATCCGCCAAGTCTGACCTCCATCGTCGGACCGGAATGCCCCGCCTACATCGCTGGTCATGTACATACGCTTTGAATCGCTATGGCAAAATACGACGTGCTGGAGGTATCCACCGCCTTGTATTTTGCCACTTCGCCAAGGCCCATAGGTGCGGTGTGGCGGCACGGCGGTTTCCGCACAGGATCGCCCAATACCGATGGCCAGCATTAGGCAGAGAAGTGCACGCGTCATCATTTCTGATCCTCAGGGAAACACGATTTCTTGGAAAGTCCCACCGGACCCGTGGATTCACGAATAACCAATTCTTCCTTCAAAATGATGGATGACTTTGGCCTGTCTGGGGATTCCATGCGCTGCAACAACAAGCGCGCCCCTTGCACAGCGGCTTCCTGGGACGGAAGGCGAAGAGCCGTTAATGCGGGGTTAAGAAACATCACGGGATAGTCGTCGTTAAAACAGACTAGATTGAAGTCCGTGGGAACGCTCAAGTTTGCGCGCCCCGCGGCCTGTAACAAGCCTACGGCCTGGAAGTGATGATAGGCCACAATGGCGGTTGCTCCCCGGCGGCGGACCGTTTGGTCCAGAAAGTCATCGGGTGGGTCAGGCAGCGGGCGATCGTAGCCTTGCATCGGCGAGAGTCCGTGTTGCTCCATCCACGCTCGATAGGCATCGCGCCGGGCAGTTTCGCTGCAATGTCCCGCATACAAGCCGCCGTAATGCGCATAAGCGATTCTTCTATGGCCAAGGCCATATAGGTGGTTAAGCGCCTGACGCATCCCATCCGCATCGTCGTACAGAATCACATCACCCCTGGGCCCGGCAGTTCCGTTCAGGCTTACATAGGGGATACCCGCATCTTCAACCGCCTGAATCTCCGCAGGACTGACTACGCCATAGGCAACGGCTCCGTCCAATCGCCACGGGGGCAACTGTTGATAGGACTTTGAGCGCGGTACGCAGTAAATGTTCAGGTGCAGGCCTGCGGGATCGAAGACCGAAAGGAGTCCGTGAAGAATACCTTCTGGAAGATTTATCGGGACATGACGTGCCAGAATACCCACTATCCGCGACCTGTTCTGTCGCAGGGACTGTGCCACGATGTCGGGACGGTAGTTCAAGCTTTCCGCGGCAGAAAGCACTCGCTGCCTTACTTCGGGGCGCACCGAAAACCCCTTGTCGCAATGGTTCAAGACACGGCTTACCGTTGCCGCGGACACTCCGGCCTTCTCGGCAATCCGTTTAAGGCTGGCAGGACGAGGTGGTTTCGGCACAACTCCTCCAGACAGGCCTAGTAATCGTTTACTAATACACCATTGGGGTATGCAAGCAAAGCAAAAAGTAGCTTCTAGAGGCAAGATTTTGGTGGGTGAACCCGATCCTAAGGCGCCCAGCCAGTTTCCTGCAACTCATTAAGTGGCACACTCGTTACGGCAGTGCAGCAACTCGTACTAGGCTTGAAGGTCGCGCGCCTGCCTTCGAGCCGTTTTGCGGATTCTGCCGTGACGCGCTACTGCGCCTCGATCCCGTTCAGCGCGACAAAGCCATGCGGGCTGCTTACGTGCAGATTCAATCTCTCGTCGCCATAACAGAGCTACTCTCCTTCATAAGCTCCGATACTGGGTGACTTACCGCTTCGTGACTTGCCATCATAATCATCGCTCACGCCCAAGTCTAAACCGGCGTTGACCGCCGGACTGCCTGCCTTGGGACGGAAATCGCCGCTATTTGCATCTATGAAAAGCTTGCTCAAATCAGTCTCCACGATACAACCCTTGCCCATAAACTCCTTGTCCACCGCATGGGTATAAATATTGTGCGAATAATCTCCATTTAAGCGCCCGCTCACACCAGCCAGAATATTGTTTTTTACGACCAACCCAACTGGTTCATCCTTCATGTTGCTAAATAGGCCGCGGGAATGGGCCTTCTCGGCGTGGCCGCCCACGAAAATATTATGGATAATCTTCACATTCTGGAGCGTCGGACCGGCCCAGTAACCGCTTTCATGCCCCATCGTACTCCACATGCCAATCGACATGGTATTGCTGCTGAAGACATTATTACGAATCGTCACGTTTTCAGCCTGTTTGATGGTTAGCGGAATGTTTCCGCTATGGACGTAGTTTCGTTCGATCAAGATGTCGCGATTGCCAAGGTAAAACGTGAGCCCATTTGCGTGCATGCCGGTGAAGCCGCTGACCTCGCACTGACTGACCGTTCCACCCCTTACCGTATAGAAATCAAGGGCCGTGGCCGTGGGTTTGAGGATGCGTGTTCGAATGACGGAGCAGTTGGTGCTGTTACGCATGAACACGCCAAATGTGTGACCTGGAAGGTGGTGGACATAGCAATCCAGCAAGCTGACACCTTCCGACTGATCGGCGCGAAATCCGGCGCTGCCGCGCACCTGGGCAATTTCGCAATGCTCAAACTGGACATCCTTAGCCTTATTCACATACACGCCATGCGCCTTGGCGCCGCCCTGGCGTTCGATCTTGAATCCGCGCACCCGCACGTGTTGTACCTGCTGCAGGTCAAAGCCCGTATCAAGGACGCTGTGTGATATGCCATCCGGCTGGTCCTTCTCGATATGCGCGGGCCATGCGAACACTCGAACTTTCTCCGGCGTCAGGCGCTGCATGGCATACTCACCCGGTTGATCTAGAATCTTCACGGAATTAAAGAAGCAATAGGTCGTGCCATCCTGATAAGTTTTATTCTTCGTCATTTTATCTGTGAATAATGTCGTTTTCAGAGTCTGGGTTTTGGCATCGAATCCGGTAACCGTCAGGTAGCAGGCCATGTTGTGCCCGCCGTGAAAACAGAGCCCCATATCCTTGTAGTAATCGTCCGGCTTTCCGGCCAGATTATCGGGATCCGAGAAATGCATGCCATCTTTACTCCGCAGAATGGCCATTCTTGCGCGCAAGAAGGTCTTCAAAGACTCCTGAAAGAGGGGGTCGGCCGGGTTGGGATGTTGGCTGATCGCCATCGGCACTTCAGGTCCAAGCAGGTTCAGGCCTCGCCACGATCCCTGGTAGATCATGTCCGTATACCAAAGGTTCGCGAACTGCGGATTACCGCTGGCTTCGTCTGCGCTCTTACAGCGATGCCACCCCGTGAGCGAATGCGAACCGTCGATAATGGCCCGGCCATTGCCAAAGGAGTTCTCGGTATTACCGTCGTAGATTAGTGGCTTTTCCAGCGATCCAGAAAAAGCCTTACTGATTTTTCCTCGATAGCGTACTCCGCCCATAAAGATGACTTTGTCCCCCGCTTCCAAGCGGCACGCTGCGGACTTATCCGTAGCATTCTCATCGCTTGGGCAGTGCTTCCATGCTTCCTGGGCTGAATTGCCGGTACGGTTGTCCTGACCGTTCTCGAAATCGATATAATAGGTTGCCGCGTGGCACATCGCGGTGCCTCCCAGACAAAAAAGAAGAGTCAGAAGCGGGGTGGTGCGCAAGATATGCATGTCAATCTCCCTCGAATGCGGCGTTAATGATTCGTCCTGCCTTCAGCCGTCTACTGGCTCCGCTCCGCAGTACAAAAGTCGATTTCCTGCTGCGGCTTTCCCGAAGCGTCCACAAACGGTTCGTCCAGGTGGCCTTCGACCGTATTGCCCACCGCCTTCACGTTCGAAACATCTTTTGCAAGGTACAGCGCGTGGCGCTGCGTGCGGGCGTCACCGGCTCGCGTTTCGCGGATGATGTTGTTCTCGAACACCAGATCCTTGGTCACTCCGCCCACATGAATGCCGCAGCCGATGCCTTCCCAAGGCTGTAGGCGCTTCTTAATGTCGGCCAATTCATCAGGACGGGAGCCGTTATTCTCGATGAGGTTCTCCCTCACCACGTTGCGGTGAGCGCCGTTCCCTTCGGTTTTGGTGCGGAAGCAAATCCCGAACTTCTTGTTCTCATAGATTCGGTTGCGCAGAATCAGGTTATCCGTGTCTTTATGACCGATGCACAGCCCGCTGCGCAGCAGGCGCCAACCGTTATGGTGAATGTCATTGTCTTCGAACGTGCTGTGGTGAATGCCCCAGCAGATGTACAATCCGTCGCAGCCATTTCGATGGATGTGACAGCGTCGTACCGTGCAGTACGCGCTGTGGCTTCCGGGGTGAATGCCGTAGAAATGGTTATCGACTGTCTCGCAATCCTCTATCGTCATCCCCAAGCTGGTCTTGCCAAAGCATAATCCATCACCTAGAGAGTTTTTTGCCAACAGACGGCGCATGACTCCATGCCGGCTGCGGAAGAAATACACCAGCGCGGTGCGCGGTCCGGCTACCCCTTTGGCTTCTGGCTCATTCGCCGCCCATGAAGACGGATCCACCAAACCGCGTGCCACCCCCACGGCCGGGCCTTCGGGC
>BTVV01000097.1:0-24043 GCA_045863855.1 Planctomycetota bacterium
CCCGCACCGGCATTCTCGATAGGCGCCGCCAATTCCTGATTTGAGGCCATGAGCACGGGCAGTCCTAGCGCAAGATGGAGAGGGGTTCTCGCCGTGACCGCCAGATCGCGTTCCACATTGCTCTGCATCCATTCCACCGAGACCGACAGTTCGCTCAAGCGCCGCTTCAGCGCGCCAAAAGGAAGGTGCCCACTCCGGGAAGACCGGGGTGAGGCCGCAATGAGATTTTGAAGCCGCTCAAATCGCTGTTCTAGAGCCCGATTGGGTTGCAGCAAGCCGCCAATCCAGGTGAATGAACCGGATTTCGCGGCATCAATTCGACTTAAAATCGCTTCAATAGCCACCTCGGGATTCAACCAAGGATAAAACCCCCCTGCATAAACGAAGGACACTTGAGTAGGATAATCGCGTGGCTCCACCCATGCCGGATCAATGCCAAATGGCATTACGGCCATAGGCACCTCATCATGCAGTCCTACCTGAGCAAGCGCCAAGGCCTGCCGAAAGTACCATTGCTGGCGTTCGCCGGCGCATAGGAAATAGTCGGCATGGGAAAGCACCGCAAGCTTTCGCTGCAATAGATTGGCAAGAGCATCCGGGTCGGTTCCGTAGTGCAGGGCTGACTCTACGACAAGCGGCCCGCATAGATCCAAAACAGTAGGGCAATCGGGCCACCAGTTTCCCTGCAAGGTCTGCCAATTTGAGGCAAAGATTACCACATCGGGATTGCATTCCCGATAAATGACTTCCTGCGGGCGAGCCACAAAACACAGCCGCAGCATTTCGGGCGTAAACAAGTGTGCAAACGGTTTATAGGCCTGCGCTCCGAACGGGCAGGAAACGAAAACCTCATGACTTTGAGCTTCTAGCGCACGACACATTTGCAGAGCACGCATTCCGCCGCTGGTCGTAGGAACCTCGACAAACGGGATCACGCCCGCAGAAAAGATCAGAATGCGCGCCATCCGAAAATATACTCCTAATAGGAAGTCTAATCCAAATTCCGATTTAGCGCTTCCGTCCCAGTAGGGTTCGCCTCAACCACAACAGGGCGTTCACGGGAAAAGTACATGCCAATCGATGGTAATTCGACTTCCAAAGATTGGATTCCGTCTCGAGCGCCCTAATTTGATCCAGCATTTCAACGTGAATGCTGTTCCCAATTGGTGTGCTCTCGGGAGGCTTTGCATTGCTGAGGGTTTTCGGGTCCACGGGCGCTTCGCCTTTGCAAAGTCGCTCCATAATTGCCGCGAGCCGCTTACCGGCATCGCCTTCGGTATAGAGAGCATCCGTCAACGCGGCCGCCTGAAAAGCCATTCGTTCTCGAGGCGGATTCAGCAATTCATCTAGCACCCCGATTATGTGGTCCTTACTCGCGATCCACCAAGCAAACGAAGTGAAGCTGGGCTTTAGCTGATAATCCAGACAAGCCGTCGGAATTCCCAGAGCCATGGCTTCGACCAGTACCGTTGTAGGCGGCCCTATGACGGCATGCGCTTGCGCAAATTGATCGTAAAGAGGTCCCGACCAAGCGGAAACCACGCCCAGCTTTTCGGCGAGATCGGGCTGAATGCGAAACTCGACGTCTAACTTGGGTGTGGAACCGAGAGCCTGGATAAGGTCGGCCAGTGCGACCTCGACGGCTTCGCCGTGCTGCGCATTCAACGCCCATACATTGGGCGTAACAACCAGGACGCGGGGGCGTGTCGCGGGCTTTCGAACGAAGTTGCGTCGACTTTCGTCGACTCGAGGCAGTCCTAGGGGAATGACCCGGTCTTCATAGCCCCAGCTTGCCAATACCCTCGCGGCAGCAGGGCCCGGAGCGGTAATCCATCGGCTCGCCAACGGATGCAAGAAAGCGCGCCCCGGCCAACTCACCTCATTTTCGAAGGTATGTCTCCATTCAAGTATGCCGTCCAATACGTAAAGCGTTGGAATGCCCAGTCGATTGGCTTCGCAAACGCATGCGGTACGCTCATCAATCTCGGCCGTCGTTACGACCAAGTTTGGCTGAACTTCAGCAATCGAACTAACTTGGTTTTCCTTCGAGATGACGACCTCTGCCCGCACACGTTCCAACGCTTGTCCGAAAAAGTGAATAACCTCCTTCTGTGGCTTGAGCACCAATACTCGCATAACAGCTTCCTCAACCAATCCGCGGTTCGCGACAAACAACTATAAAGCACTCCGCCAGCGTTTGGTTTTCCTCGGTCGTGGGCCAAATTCCGGCAGGCTGACCGTGGTTGTAGGTCCAGTCGGTTCCCGAATTCTGGTTGTAACACTCAACATGGCCAAAGTATTTGTTTAGTCGGTCGAGTAGAATTTTCATCGAATAAGTACGTACGTGATGAGGGCTGACTTCCAGGGGCCACTCGTTGGGCGTCGAGATTACCGCCCGTCCTTCGGGCTTGAGCGCCCCGGCAAACCTACTCAACATAGCTTCATCGTCAGGAACGTGCTCGATGGTCTCGAAACTTACGATCAGGTCGAATGCGCCAGATGCAAAAGGCAAATGGATCGCATCGCCACAGAGATAGTAGGTCTGCTTGCTTCCATGGTATCTGCGCGCATAGGCCAGAACCGAGGGTTCGCGATCCAATCCCAAAACCCTAGCCGCGCCGGCCTTGACCAGTCGAGAGGCGCCGTAGCCGGTACCGCAGGCGCAGTCCAGGACCTGTGCGCCGGGCGCCCAGCGCGACGCGAACTCGTAGCGCGCCAAATGGAAGTCCCGCCGCCGGGAGTCGAACCATGGGAACGACGCGTCCATGCGCTCCTTGGCATTGGTCCGCAACCAGGCAAAATCCTTTTCGCGTATACCGTATTGCCAGGCCATCCATCGAAGCCGAACCGCGGCACGCCCACGCCGCAAGAGACTTCGAATGCTTTGGATCGGATTCATAGGCGCACAATGCCCAGTCCGTACTGGTGAAAGCGCTGATCCGTGCGATGGGTGCACCTCAACTCGTCGAACAGACGCCCGACTTCCACGTCTGGATACTCCGGCGCCCGAATCAAATCGTGAAACCCGACCAGCCCGCCGATCCGCACCAAAGGGCTGTACATTCGCCAATCCTGCGAGACACCCTCGTAGGTGTGGTCGCCGTCTAGAAATAGGGCGTCGAAGGGATCGCCGCCAGAAGCCTTGTGCACTTCATCCAAGGTCGAATTCAAGTGCGAGTCTCCCGTGATGGCGTGAAAACTGAATCCGCGCGCGCGTAGGAGTCCGGCGATCGTTTGTAAGTTCCTTTGACTCTCCGGATAGCCCCATCGCGCGGCTGGGAGGTCTACCGAGACGATCAGGCTGCCCGGCGGCAGGTACGCCGCGACCACGAAGAGGGAGGCTCCGTCTCGCGATCCAATTTCAAGGTAGCGGCTAGCTCGGATGGCGCTCAGATTGCGGCAGAACCACCGGAACTCAAAGTCGTCCTGTGGAAGGCGAATCTCCATTCGGGAAAGATCCCAGCGCGCCCGGCTGTAAGGATCGAAAAAACGCATGAGCGCGTGCGGATCGATGCGCTTGCGCAACCCCGCGGCCAGCCTGCTCAACAGGCCCCGTGAAGAGGGAGGCGTGGGACCGCTCGATAAATTCATCGCGGCTCCTCCTTGGCATCCGTCGGCCCGCTCTGATAAGGCATCGTCGGGGTTACGGTTTCCCAGCGATGCTCGAATGCCAACGTACCATTCAAGCCAAAGCCGAAGGCGTCTGTCGGTGGGCCGTCCACCCTGAACGTCGCCGCGGGCAAACGATGATCCAGGTGTTCGCCTCGCTTCGGTCCTTCAAGTCCAAGGTGCAGGTGGTAGGCGCCTACTAGCATTGGAAGCCGGGGAAGTAACAGGCGCACCAAAGTGCCTGGTGGAGTGAGTTCAAACTCGAAGCCAGTATGAGGGGTGCCAAAGCTTCCCATAATGCCCAGCAACGAAGATTCAAGCTGCCCGATCAAGCGCGCACCCGGGACGGGGCGCTCGGTGGCAAGAGCGATTTCTGCAACCAATGTCTCGCCCGTTTTGAACCTGTCGCAGAGCGTACCCTCGGCATTACAGAGTCGGACCGACTCGATCCGGCAGCCCATGGCGTTCGCTGGCTTGGACTGAACCTCTCGAGCAAGTTGGAGAGCTTCGTGCAAACTTGCGCCTTCGAACAAATCGCCATCGTGGATGGTATGACTCTTTTCCAGGACTAGAACACGCTGGGTCATGCGCGAGAGCAACTGAACGGCATGCGTGACAAGCACGATGCTCGTGCCGGTGCTCATAAGGTCGAGCAGTTTCCGGTAGCATTTCATGCGAAAATTAAGATCCCCCACCGCCAGGACTTCGTCGATCAGCAGAAGGTCGGGCTCGGTGTGGGCGGCGACGGCAAATGCCAGGCGGACGTACATGCCGCTGGAGTAAAAGCGCACGGGGGTGTCGAGGAAGTCGCCGATTTCGGCGAAGGCCACGATGGAATCGAAGCGTTGATCGATCTCGCGTCGGCTCAGGCCCAGCAGCGCGCCGTTGACATAGACGTTTTCGCGACCGGTCAAATCGGGATGAAAGCCCGCGCCGAGTTCGATAAGCGCGCCGACGCGCCCGCGGACTTCGACGCGCCCGCGCGTGGGTTCGACGATGCCGGACAGAATTTTCAGGAGCGTCGACTTGCCCGCTCCGTTGGCGCCGATCACGCCGAGGCATTCGCCGGGGCGCAGTTCGAAATTCACATCCGCCAGCGACCAGAATTCGCCGGCGCGCAGTTCGTCGGCGGCGGGCATGCCCACGGCGCCGCGCGCCAAGTCGAGGCCGAGGTTCCAGACGCCTTGGCGGAGCGAACGGTTGTACTTCTTCCACAGGCCCTCCACGCGCAGCACGGGGGGCGCGGCGGTCGAGCGCGGCGAGGCGGCGGATGTGGCGTTCATGCGTACTCCGGCACGCGGGTCATGAGCACTCGAAAGAAGCGCCACGCGGCGAAGAGAAGCAGCAGCGCGCCGAGGGTCCAGAGCGCCCAGCGCAGCGGATCGTGCGGCACTCCGGCAAAGGCCAGTGCGCGCAGCTCGTTCAGCGCCGCGGCCACGGGATTCAGCGCATCCAGCAGCGCCCAGGCTCCGGTATCGGGCAATGCGTAGAGCACCGGCGTCAAGAACAGACAGGGGAGCAGCACGATCGGCAGCGCTTGAATCACGTCGCGCACGGGCAACGCCACCACCGAGAGCAGCAGGCCCAGTCCGATCCCCGCGCAGACGAGCGGGAGCAACGCCAGCGGCGCAAGCAGAATCGCCGCGTGCGGCGCGTAGCCGTACCAGATGAAGAGTCCGATCAGCGCGGGCAGCCCGCAGAGCCAGTCGAAGCCCGCGCGCGCACAGCCGCTCAGCACGAGTACTTCTCGCGGAAACGCGACTTTCGCGACGAGGTTCGAGGCGCCGACGAGGCTGCCCGAAGCGTGCGTGACCATGTTCGCAAAGAGATTCCAATGCAGAATGCCGAGGTACACGTAAAGCGGGTACGGCGCGCCTTCGTCCGTCGAGCGCAAAAGTCCGGAACCGCGCAGATAGACGAAAACCGCAGCCATGCCGAGCGGCTGCAGCATGCTCCAGAACAAACCCAGGAAAGCGACGCGCGTGCGCAGGCGGACGTCGCGCCAGACGAAGCGGGCGAGGAGTTCGCGCGCGCCCCAAAGTTCGCGAACCATTTCGGCGTATGCGGCGATCCCCAGGCCGCGCTGGCGGTCGGGCGTGTAGACGCGGACGGTGGCCGGAGCGCCGCTCATGCGCCGTCCTTTCGCGCCGGCCGGGTCGCTCGAGCCGGAGCGCGCGCAACGCCGGGGGCGAAGAGGTTGACCACACGCCCCTTGGTGGCGAGGAGCTTCAGCAGGATTGCGTCGTCCTTTCGCGCGTGCTTGACGAAGAGGATCGCGTCGAACTTGAGCCGGTCGAGCGCGTCGATGCCGACGACGGTGCGGTCGAGGAAAGCCTGGCCCTGCGCGTCTTCGTCGGCGACGGCCACGAGCTGCTGGCGGTTCTCGCCGAGCGACATGGCGGCGACTTCGGCCAGCGGGTCGGCTCCGTAGAGGACCACGCGCCGCGCCTTGTGCTTGAGCGCCAGCGCGTGCAGCGTGTTCGAGGCGTTCTTATGCGCTTCGCGAAAGAGGCGATAGGAGCTGGCGACGAAGTCGTAGGAAAGCTGCGCCTTCTCGGACATGCCCTTAGGGGTGAGCCAATAGAGCATCCGTTTGGGCGGGGCGGTGGTGAGTTTGATCCAGCCCTTTCGCGCGAGGCGCTTGAGGTAAAGGTTGACCAGACCCTGGGCCATGCCGAGGCGCAGGAACAGATCGCGCTGCGTGAGCCCCTCTTCTTCGGAGAGGAGCTGGACAATCTGGAGTTCCTTGAGGTCCTGATTTCGCATGCGATCTCGTTCAACCGTAATCTTCAAGGATTACGTTCAATAGTTGAATATAACTCGCCGAATCTTCCGGTCAAGATCTATCCGGGCGTCGCTCCGTGTGCCGGGAAAATCAGCGCGGGGCGTCGCGGAAAAAGATCCGCAGCGGGACTTCTTCGATGCCCAGTTTCTCACCCAGGCTGCGCGCCAGGTAGCGCTTGTACTTGTCGTCGATAACCGACGTATGGCGTCCGTAAATCACGAACGTGGAGGGGCCCTTGGCGACCTGCACGCCGTAGAGCAAGCGGGGCTTCTTGTTCTTCTTGGCGGGCGGTTCGTGCCAGCGCTCGGCCTCTTCGATCGCTTTATTCAGTTTAGGCGTGGGGATGTCGGCGTGCGCCTGATCGTAAAGATCGAGCGCCACGTCGAGGGTCTGCCAGCAGCGCCGGCCCATTTGCGCGCTGGTGAATGCCAGCGGCGTATGCTTCAACGAAGGCAAGATCGATTCGATGTACTTCACGTAGGCGCCGGTGGTGGCGTCGTCGGTGGCGAGGTCCCACTTGTTCACCACGATCATCAGGGACTTGTAGAGTTCGACGATCATGTCGAGCGTTTTGCGGTCGGTGACGCCGAATCCGTCGGGAGCCGAGACCATCAGCATCACGACGTCGGCCCGGCGGATCGCGCGTTCGGTGCGCACCTGGCTGAAGAATTCCACCGGCCCTTCGGGCTCTTTCATGCGCCGCAGGCCGGCGGTATCGATGAGCACGAACGGACGGTTGTCCTTGTGCAGCAGCAGGTCGATGCTGTCGCGCGTGGTGCCGGCGATCTCGCTGACGATCGTGCGGTCCTGCCGCGCGAGCGCGTTCACGAACGAACTCTTGCCCACGTTGCGCCGCCCGACGACGGCGATCTTGGGCAGGCCTTCCCAGTCGGTCAGCGGTGCGTCGGGGTCGCTGACCGGCAGCATCGCGGCCAGCGCTTCCTCGAGTTCCTCCAGGCCGCGCCGGTGCAGCGCCGAAGTGGCGATGACGGGCTCGATGCCCAGCGCGCTGAATTCGCCGACGGTGAGCGCCGCTTCCTTGCCTTCGGCTTTGTTGGCGACCATCAGCATCGGCCGGCCCAGCGCGCGCAGGCGCGTGGCGACCTGCCGGTCGAGCGGCGTCAGGCCTTCTTTCGCGTCCACCACCAGCGCCAGGATCGTCGCGGAGGCGACGGCCGCCTGGATCTGCTGTTCGATGTGTTCGGTGAGGTTCTGTTCGTCGACGATCCCGATGCCGCCGGTGTCGAGGAGGTCGCAGGCTTTTTCCATCAGTTTGATGGGATGCAGCACACGGTCGCGCGTGGTGCCGGCGCGCGCGTCGGTGATGGAGACTTCGCGCCCCAGCAGTGCGTTGAAGAGGCTGGATTTGCCGACGTTCGGACGCCCCACCAGCGCGACGGTAGGGTACAGGCGTTCCAGCATCCCGGGCTTGGGCGGCAAGATCAACTTCCGGGACGCCGACGCCTCGGGTTCGGGGGGCTGCTCCAACGATGGGGATTTCATGACGGCGAATGCCTCCGGCCACTATTGTAGGCGAAAGAGGGCGCTTCGGCTACTCACCCCCCGCGACTTCCGATTCGGTCAAGCTTTCCCGGGCCGCGGACGATACTTCAGGACAATCGGCCGCTCTGTGGGGGAAGCATGCCGTCCAAGCCCGATTCCGCTCGCCGTCCGCCTGTCACGAGCTGGGTTTTCCGCTGCCGCGGGCTTTGCCCCGAGGTTCGGCCGGAGGACTCGTTCGGCCTGCACGACCTCCTGTTCTGGGTGCTCTTTCTGGCGCTGGGCGCGGGCTGGTACTTCGGGCAGTTCGAGCCGCAGCGCCAGCGCAACGAGATGCTCACCGGCCGGGCAAAGGTCCTCGAATCCCAGCTAAAAGAAGAACGAGTGGAACTGGAGCGGCTCAAGCGCGAGTCCGTGGCGCTCCAGGCCGGCCACCCGGCGGCTTGGGAGCGGGCGGCGCGAGCGCAGTTGGGTTGGTTGATGCCCGGAGAGACCGTGGATTTGCAGACGTGGCGGCAGGAGAAGCTGGAAGCGGGCGAGCCTGACCCGTTAGCGCCCCGGCAAACCGAGCGTCCGCAAGCGAATCGGCAACAGCCTGCGCGTCGGCCCGCGCCGCGTGTTCGTAGTGCGGAAGCGGCCCCGCCGCCGGTGGCCGCGCGCCAGACGCGCCGATGAATGCCAGCGTATAAATTATTTTAAACTGTTATGTAATAATAGTTTATAAAATATAGTAATAATCTGTATGCATCCTGCGACCGTGCGGTGTACCTCCCTTTATAGGTAGTGCGTTTCCGCCCTCCTTATTCAGGAGCTTACCGATGGGCCGACCGAAGACTCGCCGCTGGCCGGGTAATGCACCCCGCCGCTCTTGGATCCTGGCGCCGGTGCTGCTGGCGGCGTGTGCGTTATCGGCGTCCGAGGTCAAGCTTGCGGCCGATTTCGGGGCGGACGGCTTGACGGGGCTCTCGGCGGCCGGCCATGCTTGGCTGGGATCGGGGCAGCTCAAGCTGGCGCACGCGGTCCTGGAACAGGCGGCGCCGGACGAGAAGGGTTTCCTTAAGTACAGCTTCGAGAAGCTGACGGCGGAGCCCGTTAAGCGGGCCTTCGACGCCGCGGCCAAGACGGCGCGGTTGGAGTACGCTTGGGGCGCGGTGGACGTGAAGTACGCGCCGGGTCCTGACCGCCTGGACCTCGCGGTGACGCTGCACAACACCTCCGACCGGACGCTGGCGAACTTCAGCCTCGAACTGCTCCAACTCAAGCTGCCCGCCGTGCCCGCCAACTGGAACAAAGGCAAGGTCAACCTTTCGAGCAGCCTGGACCGGCTGGCGTTCACATGGGCGAACTTCGAGCAGGTGAAGCTGGGGCTGACCAACGCGACGATGGATCCGCCGGTGCGCTTCGGCTTGCGTGCGGCGGGAGACGGCAAGGAACCGGTCTATGCGCTGGCGCTGGAAGGCGGCGTGTACGTGACCGAGCCGGGCAGCTACGAGATCAAGCCGCACGGTCTGCCGCGCGTCGCCGCCGGGCAGCGCTTGACGCTGGAGTTCACGCTGCGCTGGATGGCCGCGGATGCCGACGGGTATGCGCTCTTCGAAGACGTGAACGCGCGCTTCCGGACGGCGTACGGTCCGCTGCACGAATGGAAGGACCGCCGCCCGATCGGGATGCTGATGCGCAGTTCGAGCTACCAGGGCCATAAATCGGCGACAAATCCGCGCGGCTGGTTCACGAAGAAGGAACTCGATATCGCCAACGCCGAAGGGTTCAAGGCGGCGGCGCTGCAGGACGCCAAACGCTGCGTCGAAAGCCTGAAGGCGATGGACGCGCAGGGGATGGTCTTCTGGGACGTCGAGGGCAGCGAGAATCCGCATCCGATCACGTACATCGGCGACCCGCGGCTGGCCGAGAAGCTGGCGCCGGATTTTAATGCGGTGGCCGACGAGTACTTCAAGACCTTCATCGACGCGGGGCTGCGCACGGGCATCTGCATCCGCCCCACGCAGGTCTACTTCAACGAAGAAAAGAAGAAGTGGGATCACGGCGCGGGCAGCGACGGCGGCCCGGGGCGCGGGGATCATTACGCCGGCCTGCGCGCGAAAGATCTCCCGTGGTGGCGCTTCTTTCCCATCGTCGAACGCTTGTGCGACAAGATCGAGTACGCCAAGAAGCGCTGGGGCTGCACGATCTTCTATATCGATACGAACGGCGTCTTCCGGCCGGTGGGCGAGGACGGGAAGTTCGAGTGGATGCTGCTGAACGCGGCGAAGTGGAAGGCGATCAAGGCCAAACATCCCGACGTGCTGCTCGTCCCGGAGTTGCTGAGCGATAACTTCACCTATCACGTGGCCAATCACTTCAGCACCGCGCCGTACATGGAGCTGGACCTGAAGGGCTACGGGACGGCGGAGTGGGCGCGCAAGCTGATCCCGGGGTCGTTCAGCGTCGTGAACGTCTCGGACGGCGACTTCGCCGCCAACCGCGAGAAGCTCGCCGAAGCCGTGAAGAACGGCGACATCCTGATGGGGCACGGCTGGTGGAGCCCCAAGCGCAACGCGGAAGTGAAGGCGCTGTACGACGAGGTGGTGCGCGGGATCGCGCCGCCGCCGGCCGAACCGGCTAAGAAGGCCGAGCCGGCGAAGAAATCCGAGCCGGCTCAGAAAAGCGCCGCGGCCAAGACCGGCAAGGCGGAGAAGTCCGCCGCACCGGCCAAGTAGGGATTGCGAAAGGTTCCCGCCATGAAGCCGAACCGCGTCCAGACCTGGCTGCTCAGCGCCGCCTTCGTCCTCGGCGTCTTCCTGGGTACGGCCATGCAAGGCGGCGTGCCCGCGGCGGCGGAATCGAGTAAGCTGCCCGCGGCGCGGCAGGCCCCTCCGTCTGCGCGGCCGGGTCCCCGTGAGGCCCGGCCGGCGCGCGATTAGCGCGAGGCGCCACGCTTCATTCGCAGGTCCGTCTCAACCTAACGGGAGATGCTTCACGCATGAGCCGCAGCCTCGTCGGAACATTTCTGCTCGTCTGCCTGAGTCTCGCCGCCGCCGGTACGGCCGCGCACGACGCCAAGCCGCGCCTGGCGGTCGGCGCGTTCACCGCGCGCAAGTTCGCCAAAGCTCCGGTGCTGGACGGGAAAATCTCGCCCGGCGAATGGGATGAGGCGCTCACCACCTGCGGAATGCTCACCCCGTTCGGGCATGAGTTACAGGAATGCGAGACGACGGTCTCGTTCGGCTTCGACGCGCGGCGCTTTTACTTTCTGTTCCAGTGCCGCCGCGGCGACCGCGAGTGGAAGCTGTGGAAGAAAGTGCGCGAGAACGACGACTACGCGTTCTCCGATCCGTCGGTGGAAGTCTGGATCACGCCGCCGCGCCTGGTGCCCGAGACCTACCAGAACGTGATCAACACCTTTCCGGCGGTTCTGGACCAGCACATGATCCCGACACGCGGCTACACGGCGCAGGGCTGGAAGGGGAATTGGGAGCTGGGCGTCGACGAGAGCGATACGCATTATACGCTCGAAGCTTCGGTGCCCATCGACGACTTCGGGACGGCGCAGCTCGCCGAAGGCGAGATCTGGCGCTTTCTGCTCTGCCGCACCAGCCCCGGCACGCAGCCGGCGCCGCAGGCTTCGTGGTCGGTCACGCAGGGCTTCGCCGAACTGGGCCAGCACCCGCCGATCAAGCTGGCCGAGGACGCGCCGGTGGTGCAGTTCCGCAACGTCACCTCGCTGCTCACCGGAAACTACGAGTTCCCCATCACCCTCGCCGCGCCGCGCGGGAAGGCCTCGAAGCTGACCGCCGAACTGCGCTGGCACAAGGAAGCCGTGCCGGCCGACGGGGACTTGATCGAAAAGCAGGAAGTGGACCTTGCCGCGGGCGAACGCAAGAGCATCTCCTTTAAGGGCGCGGTTCCGGAAGCGCACAGCGCGTTGGACGCGAAGCAGGTGCGGCGCGGGTATGTCACGCTGAGCGTAAGCGAAGTTGGCGGCGCGGAGGTCTTCCGCCAGGGATTCCCGTACCACGTCAACGGCTGGGCGCCCAAGACGCCTCAACGCCCCGCCGACGTGCCCGAAGCCAAGCCGCTGGATCTGGAAGTGAAATACGGCCCCGAAACGAACGTGGTGATCTTGCGCGCCGATATCCTCGACCTGCCGGCGAAGGACCAGGCCGCCGGCGGCACCGTGAAGGTGATCGACGTGGTACAGGACAAGGCGCTGCTCACGCTGAAGCTCCCGGCCTTCCGCAACGCGTACTCGAACCTGCACTTCTTCCTCGATCAGGTCAAAGTCCCGGTAATGGATTACGTGAAGCAGGCGGGGACGGAGCAGCAGATCAAGAACATCGAGAAGGAGAACAAGGCGCGCGCGAAAGAGGGCAAGCCGCTCACCCCGCTCCCCAAGCTGGAGATTCCCGAGGCGCTCGCGCTGAAGCTGGAAGTCACCGTCGAAGACGCGGCGGGCAAGCCGCTTTCCACCGAATCGTCGGAGCTGAAGGCGCTGCGCTACCGCTTCCCGTGGTCGAACAACGAGGTGGGCGTCACCGAGCGCGTGATTCCGCCCTACACGCCGGTAACCTGCGAGGACGATCGAGTCGGCGTCTGGAACCGCTCGTACCGGCTCGACGGGCTGGGCCTGCCGCGCGCGCTCAAGAACGACGGGCTGGAGCAGATCAAGAGCGTGCGGATGGTCGCGGTGCAGAACGGGCAGGAGACCGAATTCCCGGTCACCGCGCCGCGCCTGACGCGGTGGGTGGACGCGCAGGCCGATCTGGAAGGCGCGTCCGAAGCCGCGGGCTTGAAACTCAGCGCGCAGACGCGCGTGGAGTTCGATGGCTTCGTGAAGAGCACGCTGACCATCGCGCCGCTGGACGCCAAGGCCGGCGCCGCGGTCGAGAAGCTGTTTCTCGAGATCGTGCTGCCCGAGGCGGAGGCCACGCACTTCTGCACCACCGCAGGCGGCTGGGCCGCGGTGCATGACGTGACGCCGAAGCATTGGACCAGCCAGCAGACGGCCAGCGGGATGATGGTGGGCGATTTCGTCCCGTACATTTGGCTCACCAACTCCGACCGCGCGTTCCTCTGGGCCGCCGACAGCGACCGGGGTTGGATCACCGACGGCGACCGCAGCCATCCGACGCAGGAGATCAAGCGCGAGAACGGCACGGTGACGCTGCGCATTCACTTCATCGAACTGCCCACGAATCTGACGCAGCCCACTTCGCTCACGCACGCCTGGCAGGCCTTCCCGGCGCGCCCGCTTCCGGCGGGCTGGCGCAGCATCGTCTGCGCGGGCAGCACCGAAACGCTTCCCGGCGCCGTCAACAGCTACTTCTGGTTCGAAGGCGATTGGGCCGTCCTGTGGCCGTACTACTGCAGCCCGTATCCCTGGAGCATGGAGAAATCGCGCGCGGCCTACGACCGCTTTGCGCCGGACACCTCGCACCGCCCGATGGTCGGCAGCATCGCGCACTCCGTCGGGCGCTACCGCGATTACGACGGGCGCGACTTCAAAGCGTATGCGGTCGATTGGGGCAGCCGTCCCGGCGATTCGGGCAACGCCAACTGCACCGCCGGCCGCGGCCCCAACGATTTCCGCCTCTACCACTACGAACGCTGGGTGAAGGAAGCCGGATTCCGCGGGTTGTACGTCGACGAAAACTACCTCGCGCTGGAAACGAACTTCCTCACCGGCGGCGCTTACTTCCGGCCCGACGGGCGCCTGCAGCCGGGCTACGGGTACTTCGGCCTGCGCGAATACTTCAAGCGCCTTAAGAACATGTTCCACCTCAACAACGTGCCCGAGCCGAACCTGTGGCAGCACATCAGCAGCGGCGCGGCCTACTTCGCGTGGCCCGGCGATGTCTTCTTCGAAGGCGAAAACGTGGAGCCGACGGACGAACGGTTCGATTACATCGAAGTCCTGCCCGCCGGGCGCATGCGCGCCATCGCCAGCGCGCGCTGCAGCGGCGGCGCGATGACCATGATGTGCCAGTCGCAGCGGCACGCCACGGTATTCGAGGCCAAGCACACGCATCAATTCGTCGGCTGGGTCATGGCTCACGACATCTTGCCCGAGCAAGTCCGGTGGTGGAACATGCTGGCCCAGGAGGCGGGATTCTACCGCGAAGACGTGGAATTTATCGGCTACTGGAAGCCCGAAAATCCCATCAAGACCGCGACGCCCGATTGCGTCGTCTCGGTCCATCGTTCCGGCAAGCGCGCGCTGGCCTGGATCGTCAACACCGCGCGCGAGGACCGCGATGCGTCCGTCGCCGTGGACTGGGCCAAGCTGGGCTTCGACCGCGCTCGCACCGTGGCGCTGGACGCCGAAACCGGCGCGCTCGTGCCGCTCGACGAGTCCGGATTCAAAGCCAAGGTGCTGAAGCGCGACTTTGTCGCCGTGCATCTGATCGAACCGCAGCAGCTCAAGGACGGCGCTTCGTTCCTAGCCACTTTCGATGCCGGCCGTTCGGCCGATGAAGCGTACGGCAACGCGCAGCTTGCGACGGTGGGCAGACTGGCGCACGGCCGGCAGTTGCCCATGGCGGGCGGCGTGAAGGGCGGCGCGTTGGATGCGTCGCTGGGCATCGAGCTGTGGCCGCGCCTGCACGTCACCGACGCCGAAGGACGCGTGGCGTTCCAGGGGCTGCTCAAACCCGGCGCGCGCGGCACGATCTTCGCCACCACGCAACCGCAGGATAAGAACGCGCCCGAGAAGCCCACGCTGCGCGTGCACCTGACCAAGGACCACCTGGTGCTCGAACGCGCCGGCCGCGACGGAAAGACCGTGGGTGAAGTCGTCCAGGCGGCGCTCCCGCAGCCCGGCTGGCGCGCGTTCGTGCTGAGCTGGAAGAACGGGCAGGTCACGCTGAGCGTCGACGGACAGCCGGCGGGAAGTCTGGCCATCGACGGGATGAACGTCGGCGCCGGAACGGGGACGGCCTTGCTGCAAGGCGGGCGCTTCCAGTTCGGCGGGCCGCGCGGCGCGCTCTCGGCTCTCGACGAACTGCGCTGCTACCGCAACGCCGAATAGCCGCCGCGGGCGCTCGAATCGCGGCGAGCGCGCACCGGCCGGCCCGGTTAGAATGCGCCCTCCATCAACCGGCGAGGAAGGCGCGATGATCGTCGTACTGCGGCACGGCTGCTCGAAGGCGGAAGTCCAACACGTCGAGAAGCACCTGAAGGAACTCGGCTTCGAGCCGCACACGCTCTGGGGCGTCGAGCGCACGGTCATTGCCGCCATCGGCGACGACCGCGTCACGACCAAGGAGCACCTCGAGTCGGTCCCCGGCGTCGATCGCGTGATGCCGATCCTCGCGCCGTACAAGCTGGCCAGCCGCGAACTGATCCAGCGCACCAGCGAAATGCCGCTGGGCGGCCCGGGGCCCGAAGTGAAGCCCGCCGCGGACCTCGTCAAGATCGGCGGGAAAAAGATCGCGGTGATCGCCGGGCCGTGCTCCGTCGAAGACCGCGGCATGATTCTCGAAACCGCGGCGGCCGTCAAAGCCGCCGGCGCTTGCGCGCTCCGCGCGGGCGCGTTCAAGCCGCGCACCAGCCCCTACCAGTTCCAGGGCCTCGCCGAAGAAGGTTTGGAATACCTCGCCGAAGCGCGCGAGCAGACCGGCCTGCCCATCGTCACCGAAGTGCTCACGCCCGCCGACGTGCCGCTGGTCGCGAAGTATGCCGACTGCCTGCAAGTCGGCACGCGCAACATGCAAAACTTCCTGCTCCTGCGCGCCTGCGGCGAGATCGACCGACCGATCCTGCTCAAGCGCGGTATGAGCGCCACCATCGACGAATACCTGCTCGCGGCCGAGTACATCCTGTCCGGCGGCAACAAAAAGGTGCTGCTCTGCGAGCGCGGCATCCGCACCTTCGAGCAGTACGTCCGCAACACCTTCGCGCTCGCGGCGATCCCGGCGCTTCAGGAAAAGACGCACCTGCCGGTCCTCGCCGATCCCAGCCACGGTACCGGCGTGCGCCGCTTCGTCGCGCCCATGGCCAAAGCCTCCGTCGCCTGCGGCGCCGACGGATTGCTGATCGAAGTCCACCCCGATCCCGAAAAGGCCAAGACCGACGGGCAGCAGACGCTCGATTTCAAAGAGTTCGCCAAGCTGATGCAGGATATGAAAGCCATCGCCGCGGCCGTGGACCGCTCGATTTAGATTGGCTTATTCGTCCGGCGGCGACGGCGGCTCCAGCAGCAGCCGGCTGTAGCGCGCGAAGTCCAGGTCGCGCGGAGTCGTCCAGCCGCGCCGCAGCGTCTCGGCTTGCAGGAAATCGATCTGCCGGCGCACCTCGTCCATGCGCCCCATCGCTTTCAAGATCACCGCCTGCGCGACCATGTACTGCACACGCCGCAGATTCGTCTCGATGTCCGGGCACTCGCCCGCGCGGCGCAGCGCCGCCAAAGCCTCCTCGCGCCACACCCGCGCCTGCTCCAAATCCTCGGGCTTGCCCTGCGAAGCGCGCTGGTTCGCGATCACGCCCAGCGACAGGCCCAGGTAGCCGTGCGCGAACGAGCACTCCGGCTGCACCGCCGCCGCGCGCCGGAAAACATGAATGTCGCTCTGCCAGAACGCCGCCGTCCGCGCGCCCAGCGCCGCCCACAGCACGGCCAGACCCAGCGCCAGGAGCCACCCCGTGCGCGCGGCGACGCGCCCGCCCAGCCGAGCGTGCAGCCCGCGCGCGCACTCCACCAGCACCAGCCCCAGCCCCGGCAGCGAAAAATACAGATACCGGTCGTGCATGTACTCCGAATTCGGAACCAGATTCAGGTACGTCACCATCGCGCCGAAGAACCACGCCCAGCCGAAGCACGCGAAGCGCCGGCGCTCTTCGCTCGCCGGCAGCCAAAGGCTCACCCCCAGCGCCCCCGCCAGCAGCGCCGCGTAACCGAGGAACGTGGCGTCGAACGGCGACTCCGGCGCCACGACGGCGTAGTACGTCGAAAGGTTCCAAGGGCACGCGGCCAGCAGCAGGTAGCGCGCGACGATCTCCACGTCGCCCAGCAGCGTCCCGAACCACGAACCGCCCAGCCGGAAACCCAAGCCCTTTTCGGCGGCGTGCCAGTTCTCGCGCAGGAAAGGCAGCGCGAGGACCGCCAAGAGCCCCAGCGGCAGCGCGATGCGCGCCATGCGGCCCAGAAACTCCCGCGGCTCGTGCAGCCGCGCGCGCAGGTCCGAACCGAAAAGCCGCTGCGGCCCCAGCAGCACCTCCCACGCCGCCAACAGCGGGATCAACCCCGCCGCCGAGATTTTGCTCGCCAACGCCAGCGCGTACAGCACCCCGACTCCCAGCCAGGAAGCCAGCGCCACCCCGTCCCACGGCAGGTCCCCGGAAGGCTCGCCCGGCAGAGGCGCGGCGGGCTCCCGAAGCCGCGCCTGCAGGTACAACGCCAGCGTGCAGGACATGAAGAAGCCCGCGAGAATCGATTTGCGTTCGGCGATCCAGCATAAATTTTCGCATTGCAGCGGATGAAGCAGGAAAATCGCCGTGACCAGAATGGCCGCCGCGCCGCGCACCTTCAGTTTCGGCAGCACGCCGTGCCACAACGCCAGCCCCGCGAGCAGATGAAAGAGTCCGCCCATGATTCGCGTGAAACCGGCCCAGTACGCGAAGAGGTTCTCGTCCCGCACCTTGAAGACGTCGGTCAGCATCTGGCGTTCGAAGCGGTGCGCGAGCAACACGGCGGGCTGGTACAGTTCGAGTTCGTTGTAGAAGAGCGCTTCGTAAACCGTCTTCTCGCCTTTTACCACGGGGTTGTTGACCACGAAGCGGTTGTCGTCGCGCCCCGAAAACGGTGCGTCCCAGCTCGGCGCCAGCAAAGCCGCGCTCAGCACCGCCAGCAGCAGAAATCCCGCGACCTCGTGGGGCGCGTGCGGCGCCTCGAGCGCGACGCCGGGGGTTGCCGTTTCGGACATGGCGGTACGATAGTGGGGTTCCGTCGAAATGGGAAGTCTAGCAACCCGGAAGGAGTTACGCGTGGCCGCGAACGTGCTCTGCGTCGGCGAAGTGCTCTGGGACGCCCTGCCCGCCGGGCTCTTCCTGGGCGGCGCGCCGGTGAACGTCGCCTGCCACCTGCGCGAACTGGGCGTCCCCGCGCGCTTCCTCAGCCGCGTCGGCAACGACGAACTGGGGCGCGAGATCGCCCGCCGCGTGCTTCGCCGCGGGCTCGATACGGACCTGCTCCAAGTCGATCCGCTCCTGCCCACCGGCTTCGTGAAGGTGGACCTCGACGCGCAGGGCAGTCCGCGCTTCGAGATCCTCGCGCCCGCCGCGTGGGACGCGCTCGAAGCCGCTCCCGCCGCGTCGGCCGCCGCCGCCGAAGCGCGCGCCATCGTCTTCGGCAGCCTGGCGCAGCGCGACCCGCGCGCCCGCGCGGCGCTGCAAGCCCTGCTCAAGCCGCGCCCCGGACTGCTGCGCGTCTTCGACGTGAACCTCCGCCCGCCCTACGACGATCGCGCCGTCGTCGAAGCCGGACTGCGCTGCTGCGAGGTCGCGAAGCTCAACGACGCCGAACTGCGCACGCTCGCCGGGTGGTTCGGCCTCCCCGACGCCGCGCTGGAAACGCAGGCCGAAGCGCTCGCCGCACGCTTCGGGCTCGCCACGCTTTGCGTCACGCGCGGATCGGCCGGCGCTTTCCTGCGCCATGCGGGAAGCTCACACGCGCATCCCGGCTTCCGCGTCACGGTCGTGGACGCCGTGGGCGCCGGCGACGCCTTCCTCGCCGCGCTGCTGGACGGGCTCTTGAAAGGTACGCCGCCGGACGAACTCCTGCGCGCGGCCAACGCGCTGGGCGCGTACGTCGCCACGCAGGCCGGCGCGACGCCGCGGCACGATCCGGAGGCGTTGCGGCGGTTGCGGGGCGCCTGAGCTTGCCAACCCACCCCCGCCCTCGCACCATACTCCCATGCTCGCCGAACTGACCGTCGAAAACCTGGTCCTCATCGAACGCGTGCGCCTCGAACTGGACGCGGGCTTCAACGTCTTCACCGGCGAAACCGGAGCGGGCAAAAGCCTGCTCATCGACGCGTTGAATCTCCTCTTCGGCGCGCACGCGTCCGCCGATGCGATCCGCCCCGGCGCCGACCAGGCCGCGGTCTCCGCCCGCTTCGTCCTCCACGACGCCGAGATCGTGCGGCACCTGGAACGCGAACTGGGCATCCAGTTCGATCCGCCCCCGCCCGGCCCCAAGGGCTCCGCCGCATGGGAACTGGTCGTCTCGCGCGCCGTCCCGCGCGAAGGGCGCGCGCGTGCGCACGCCAACGGCCGCCCCGTCGCGCTCGCCGCGCTGAAGACCCTGGCCGAGAACCTGCTCGATCTGCACGGCCAGCACGAGAACCAGTCGCTCCTGCGCGCGCACACGCGCCTGGAGATTCTCGACCGCTTCGCCGGGGCCGAGGCCGAACGCGCCGCCGTCCGCGACGCCTGGGACCGCGCCCGCGCCGCCGCCGACGCGCTGGCCGATCTGCGCCGCGCCGCCCGCGACCGCGAGGGACGCCAGGATCTCTACCGCTTCCAGTACCGCGAACTGCAGGACGCGCGCCTCGACGAGTTCGATCCCGCCGTCCTGGCCGACGAACTGAAGGTGCTCCAAAGCGCCGAACACATCCAGGCCGCCGCCGCCGGCGCGGCCGAACTCCTCGACGGAGACCGCGAGGCCACCGCCGCCCTGCTCCTCGCCCGCGCTCAGAAAGGCCTCGATTCCCTCGGCGACGCCGGCGCCGAGGCGCAGAGCCTCGCCGCGCGACTCGACGGCCTGCTGGCCGAAATCCGCGAACTCGCCCGCGACTGCGCCGCCCTCGCCGAGAAGGCCACCCACGATCCCGAGCGCCTCGCCGAACTCGAAGACCTCCACGCCCGCGCGCGGCAGCTCGAACGCAAGCACGGGCGCGACGTCGAAGGCCTGCGCGCCCTGCGCGACGACCTCAAGGCCCGCCTCGGCGACCTCGACCGGCTCGACATCCGCACCGGCGAACTCGAGGCCGCGCTCGAAGCGGCGGTCAAGCATCTGCGCGGCTCGTCCGCGAAGCTGACCAAAAAGCGCGCGGCCGCCGCGCGGTCGCTCGAACGCTCCGCCGCCGCCGAACTGGCCGATCTGGGGCTCAAAGGCGTGCGCCTCGAACTCGCGCTCGTCCCCCATGCCGAACGCGAGAGCGGCGACGACGGCGAAGCCGCCCGGCTGCTGCCCGGCGAGTTGCGCGTCCACGGAGCGGAGGCGTGCGAACTGCGCTTCAGCGCCAACCCCGAACTGCCTTTGAAACCCCTCGCCGAATGCGCCAGCGGCGGCGAACTCTCCCGCGTCATGCTCGCGCTCAAAACCGTCCTCGCCAAAGCCGGCGGCGCCGACCGCCTGCCGGTCGTCGTCTTCGACGAAGTGGACACCGGCGTCGGCGGGCGCACGGGTTCGGTCCTGGGCCGCAAGCTCGCGGCCTTGGCGCACGTGCGGCAGGTGCTCTGCGTGACGCACCTGCCCCAGGTCGCCGCCTATGCGCACCGGCAGGTGAAGGTCGAGAAGCTCCCGCCCGCCGGACGCAAGGGCGCCCTCGCGCAGGTGCAGGCCACGGTCCTGGACGAAGCCCGGCGCGTGGACGAACTGGCGTTGATGCTCCGCGGCGAAGCCGCCAGCAGCCGCACGCGGGCCGAAGCCGCCGAGATGCTTAAAGCCGCCCGCGAGGAAGCGCCGCCGGCCGCCAGAACTCGCCGAAAGGCTTGAGCGCCAAGGATCTACAAGAACAAGCCTATTTCGCCCAAAACCCTTTTTTGCTCGACAAAGCCGCATCGCTCTCCTAAACCGGGTATACTTCAATCGGTTGGGAGGGTTCGCCCTTGTCGGGTCGCCCGGTCCGTACGCAGCAGGTCAATGCCGACGAACGCGTCAAACGCGCTTTCGGCATCATGAACGACATCCGATCCAAGCTGTACCGCCGGCTGGCCGATTACGTGTTGGCCAACGAAGGCCGGATGCGCGCCGAATCCCTCAGCGAAGACACCTATTCCTTCACCCTGCAGCAGATGGAAGATCAGTTCCTCAACAAGCTCAACGTAGTCGAGCGTGCCGTGGCCGAATTGGCGCGCAGCGAGCAGCAGGAAGGCCAGCCCACCACCACCACCTACGAGACCATCGAGATCGTCGCCAAGCGCGAGGAACTCCCGCAGAAGATCGCCGATGCGCTGGCCGAACACGGCGAAAGCGACTTCCTCGACATGAGCGTCCTGCGCGCCGACGATAAGCACGCCGAAGTGATCCTGGTCCTGGCGCGCGAAGAGCCCGCCGGCGAGATCGTCGAAGTCGAAGAAAAAAGCGAGCAGGCCGCCGAGGCCGCGTCCGAGCCCAAGGCCGAAAGCAAGAGCGAAGGCGAAGACCGCGGCGAGACCGACGATATCCTGTAACGCCGCCGTTCCCCGTTCCGGGCGCAGGAATGCGCCGCCCCCGATCCGACATACGCTTCCAGCCCCCCCCTCCGCCCGGCATGGCGGGGAGGCATCGCCTGGAGTACAACCGATAGGCCATGAGCGACCCCGCCGCCATCCCCGCACCCGGCCCCGAAGCGCGCGCCAAGCTCGCCCGCCTGGAAGAGATCCTCCGCGGCTACGGCTCGGTCCTGATCGCGTACTCGGGCGGCGTCGACTCCACCTTCCTGGCGGCGGTGGCCGGACGGGTGCTGGGCGAGGCCGCGCTGGCCGTGACGGCGCAGTCCGAATCCCTCGCGCCGGAGGAGCTGGAGGCCGCCCGCGGTTACGCGCGGAGCTTCGGCTTTCGCCACGAAATCGTCCGCACCGACGAACTGAACGATCCGAACTACGCCGCCAATCCGCTCAACCGCTGCTACTTCTGCAAGGCCGAACTGATGGGCAAGCTCGCCGGGATCGCCGCGGCGCGCGGGATCGCGTACGTCGCGCTGGGCGCCATCGTCGACGATCTGGGCGACGACCGCCCCGGCGAAGCCGCCTCGCAGGAACGCGGCGCCGTCTTCCCGCTCCGCGAAGCCGGGCTGTACAAGCGCGAGATCCGCGCGCTCAGCCGCGAATGGGGGCTGCCCACCTTCGACAAGCCCGGCGGCGCGTGCCTGTCCAGCCGCATCCCGTTCGGCGAACCGGTTACGGCCGAAAAGCTGAGCCAGATCGCGGCGGCCGAGGCCATCCTGCACCGCGCCGGATTCGAAGCCTGCCGCGTTCGCCATCACGGAGCCGTCGCGCGCCTGGAAGTCCCGCCCGGCCGTTTGGCCGAACTGATCGAGCGGCGCGAGGCGCTGGTCCCGGCGCTGCGCGAACTGGGGTTCGTGTACGTTACGGTCGATCTACTGGGCTTGCGCTCGGGCTCGCTCCACGAGGCCGTCCGCGCCGGCGCCGCGGCACGGGATGCGCGCTGACCTCATGAACGACGGAACCGCCTCCGAACCGGCGCAGACCACCCCGCCGTCCGCGCCGCGCCCCGACGAATCGTCTTCGCGGCCCATGGCCGTTCCCGAAGACGTGCCGGGCGAAGAGGACGCCAGCGCCGCCAGCGTAATCGCCGACCCCAAGCGCGAGTCGGGCGAGAATCCCGCGCCTTTGCGCAGCCCCGAAGCGCACGCGCCCAAGCCGCTCCCGCACACCCCCGCGCCACGGCCGCCGATCAAGAAGCCGCCGCCCCCGCCGCCGCCCGAAGAAGACCCCGAGGAACCCGGCGAAGTACGCATGGGGTTCCTCGATCACCTCATGGAACTCCGCAAGCGGCTCTTCGCCGCCATCGTCTCCGTACTGGCCATGACCGTCCTCTGCCTCATCTTCCACAAGCCGATCTTCGATTTCCTCTTCGCGCCGCTGGAAACCGTCAACCGCACCTTCCGCCAGGACGACGAACTCCTCACTTCGGTGATCTGGGTGCATCTGCCCGGCGAAGCGCGCGAGAAGATCGAAGCCGCGGGCATCGACGGCGAGCGGCGCACGAAACTCCTCCTGTGCTACCGCGATCCCGAGAACTGGGCCGTACAGGAAGCCGAAGGCGCGCCGGCCGACCTGGTCGCCTTCCTGAAGAAAATCCTGATCGACGTGCACCGGCCCGTCGTGGAACCCATCAGCACCGACCCGCTGGGCCTGATGATGATCCTGATGAAGGTCTCGGTCTACGCCGGGCTCCTGCTCAGTTCGCCGATCGTGCTCTACGAACTCTGGTCCTTCGTCGCGCCGGGCCTGCGCCAGAACGAACGTGCGGCCATCCGTCCGGTCTTCGCGGCCGGCGTCATCTTTTTCATGCTGGGCGCCTCGTTTTGCTACTACATCATCTTTCCCATCACCATCCAGTTCCTGGTCTGGTTCGATATCTACCTGGGTTTCAAGCCCAGCTACGTGCCCGAGACGTACATGGGCCTGCTGCTTACGTTCATGATCCTCTTCGGCGCGATGTTCGAGATCCCGCTGGTGGCGGCCGTGCTGGCGCGGCTGAAACTGCTTCACTCCAGCACCCTGCTGCGCTACTGGCGCTACGTGATTCTGACCAGCTTCATCTTCGGCTCGATCCTCTCGCCCGGCAGCGAAGTCATCTCCATGCTGCTTATGTCCGGAACGCTCTTGTTCCTCTACGCCATTTCCATCGTCCTCACCATGATCCTGTATCCGAAGTCCTGACGGCCTGCCTTCGGGCGCCTGCTCATGTTCCTGAAAGGGCTCTGAAAAATCCGGGTGTCCCGCGCGCCGCGCGGGCGGTTACAATCTCCCATGATCGAGATACAATGCCCAGCGGTGTCGCATAAGCAGGATGGCGGGGGTGAGCCGCGCATGATTCAAGGCGTTCGCCGGCCGGAAGAAGCGCAAGGCCTCGGGCTCAGCCGCCGGCTGATGGTCCGAGTCGGCGCGCTGCTCAAGAAAAAATTCGAGATCACCGCCACGGTCCTCGAATCGGCCAAGCCCGATTCCCCGCTGGAACGCCTGCTCCTCGACCCGGCCCTGCTGGCCGAGGCCGAAACGCTCGACGCCGGGCGCTTCGCCGAACTGCTTAAGACGCACGCGGCCGAAAATGCCCCATCGGGCCTGACGCTCGAATCCGGCGCCGAGGGACGGCGCGTGCTCTGCTACGCCGAGGAACTCGAAGCCGCGGGCGGCTGGGACGCCGAGCCCGAAGCCCCGGCCGAAGCGCCCCACGCCGAGACGGGCGGCGCGCTGGCCGTCAGCGCC
>BTVV01000098.1:0-23827 GCA_045863855.1 Planctomycetota bacterium
GCCGAAGACGGGAGCGTGATCGTGCGCGCGGGGCCGGCATCGACGACCGGCGCGGCGTTGGGCACCGGCGCGGCGTTGACCGTCACGGTGACGGTGTCGCTCGCGGAGAGCGCTCCGTCGCTGGCGGTGAGGCGCAGCGAGTAGGTTCCGGCAATGCTGAAGCTGGCGGTCGTGTCCACGGCCGAGGCGTTGGCGAAGGTCACCGTGCCGGGGCCGCTGACTTTGGTCCAGCTTTGCGTGAGCGTTCCCGAGGGCTTGCCGTCGTCGGTCACGGTGCCGTCGAGGCTTGCCGAAGACGGGAGCGTGATCGTGCGCGCGGGGCCGGCATCGACGACCGGCGCGGTATTGGGCACGGGCGCGGCGCCGCCGGATTCGTAGGCTCCAAGGTCCGGCGCTCCGTTGGCCGTGCGGGCTTCGCGGTTGAGCGGATGGACGTACTGGTAGAGCGGCGTGAGGCTGTAGCCGCCGCCGGTTCCGGGGTTGGAGCCGGCGTTGAGCGCGGGGGAGGTGGCGGTGAGGCGGTAATCGTATCCGGAGGCATTGACGAGGCCGGGCGAAGCGGAGGCCAGGTTGGTGGTCTGGGTTGCGGTTCCGCTGAGGACGGCGCCGGGTCCGGCGAAGATGTTGTTGATCAGCTTGGACTGAGCCGGGGCGCCGGACACGCGCACGAAGGTGCCGCCGGCCGTGCGTTCGTTCACGAAGGTGTTGTGGACGACGTAGAGTTCCTGGACGGCGTTGGTGGCTCCTTCTTCGGCGTAGGAGAGGAGCGTGGAGTTACCGGCGGAGGGGCCTTGCTGGATCAGGTTGCCGATGACGTAGGAGCGTCCCCCGTTGGGCAGGTTGATTTCGTAGCTGGCGGTGCCGGTGGCTTCGCAAGTGATGCGGTTGTAGAGGATGTAGTTGGTTTCGGCGCGGCTCTTGATGAGGTGGCCGACTTTGGCGCGGTAGGTGTGGCAGTGGCGGAGCGTGAAGGTCCTGACTTTGCCGATGTACATGTTGTGGGTGAGTCCGTCGCCGTAGCCGTTGGCGTAGAACTCGCTGAACTCGATGAGGATATCGCTGGCGGCGTTGGCCGAGGTGAGGATGCCGTTTTGGTTGTCGTGAAAGGAACAGCGGCGGACGGTGAGCCCCGCGCCTTCCTGGCGGATGCCGGCTCCGTTGCGATCGGGCACGGCGGCGCCGCTGAATTCGATGTTCTCCACGGTGGCGTTGGCGCCGGAGATCACCCAAGTGCCTTTGCCTTGGGCGTGGGCTCCGTTGGCGATCAGGTGGGCGCGGCCGGTTCCGACGCCGCGCAGGACGAGATTATGGCGCGTCCAGGTGCAGGCGTCGCCGAGGTACACGCCGGCGTCGATTTCGACGATATCCCCGTCCAGCGCGACGGCGGCGGCTTCGCTGGGTTTCTTGTACAGTCGCGTGGGCCCGACTTGAAGGGTGCGCGCGCGCGAGGCCACGGCGGGCGCGGATGCGGCGGCGGCATCGAGCGCGAGGAGCGCAAACGCGGCGGCAAGCGCGAGGCGAGCGTGTAGCGATCCGAGCATGGCGCACCGTTTTTCTAAGGCTGGGAACGCACGGACCGTTCCGGAGCCACGAGGACGTCGTCGATCCGGAAGACCCGCGGCGGCGAGCCGGATCCGGCGGCGAAGAAGCCGATGTTCTTGAAGCGGTCGCCGGGGCGAAGCCTCTCGTCCCGCCGCCGTACGTCGTTGTGCCGGAAGTCGTCGAACTTCAATTGCACGACGGTCCAGGCGCCGCGAACGGGCTGCTCGATGGTGACGCCGAAGTTGTCGTCGAGATCGACGTTGACGCCCTGCACGCGCAAGTAATCGGCCGGGCCTTCCAGGTAGTACGCGAAGCGTATGGCGAGGCCGGGCCGGTAGCGGAAGAGGTGCTGGTGTTCGCGCGAGCCGCCTTGGATGCGTTCGAGGGGGAGGCGGACGGCCGAGAAGGCGATGCGCGTATCGCCTTCGCCGCGTTCGGCGGCTTCGACGGCGAAGCGGCTGCCGTCGCGAGCGGCGGGCACGCGGCGGGCGTTTTCCCAGCCTTGCAGCGGTTCGGTTTCGAAATCTTCGTTTAGCACGGCGGCGCCGAGCGGCGGCCATGGGGCCGGCGCCGCCGCGACGGGCGCCGGCTGGGCGACGGCGTCCTGCACGGCCAGTTCGATGCCGTCCCGCGCTTCGGCAAACTGCCCGGCGCGGACTTCGATCTCCGGTCCGCCTTCGGCTTTGCGCATCCGCACGACACCTTCCCGGACTTCCAGGCGGGTGGCCGCGCCGTTCAGCGCCCAGGTCAGCTTCGTACCCAAGACGGTGGCTTGCGCGTGCGGCGTGAGCAGGCGCAGGGGCCGGCCGGCGGGCTGCTTGGCGACTTCGGCGCGCACGGCGCCGGAGGCGAGGCGGATGAGCTTGGCGCCGGATTCGGAATCGAATACCGCGGACGCGAGGGGTTCGAGTTCGACGCGGGTGCCGTCGGGGTAGACGAGGACGGCGCTTCCGGCGGCGGCGGTGGCGACGCGGTCGCCCGGATAGAGCGCGTCGGGCGCGGCGGTTTCGGCCGAGCCATCGGCGCGGTGAACTTGGGCGCCTGCGAGGCGTTCGATGCGCGCGAGCGCGGCGGGTTGCTTGGGCATAGCATGCAGCGCCCACCAGGCGCAGACGCCCGCGGCGAGGAGGACGCCGGCGGCGAAGCCGAGCGTGCGCAGAGATCCGCCGATCTCGCGGTAGCGGCGCGAACGGGCGTGGCGCTTGGCGGCGAGGCGCACGCTGGGCCGCGCGGCCACGGCGCTGGCTTCGCCCCATTCGAGCAGACTCGTCTCGACGCGGTTGCGGACCACCAGTTCGCGGCGGCATTCGGCGTGCGCGTGCAGCAAGGCGCTCAGGTCGTCGAGTTCGGCGGGCGAGGCCAAGCCCTCTTCGTAGCGGTCCAGGAGTTCGTCGAAGCGCTCGCGTTCCATCTCAGCGCCTCTTTCTGGGAGCGGCCAACGCGGCCTTGCGCGTGATGCACTCGGCGAGCGTCTTGCGCGCACGCGAGAGGGCCACGTGGACGGCATCGACGGTCCACCCGGCGTCCTGGGCGATCTCGGCCACGGCCATGCGGCGGTGGTAGCGCATCTCGATCATGCGTCGGATGCGTTCGGTGAGGGTTTCGACGCAGGCGGCGAGGTGCTTCTGGCGCGCGCGGGCTTCTTCCTGCGCTTCTTCGTTTTCGTCGAAGGCGCGCGCGATGCCATCGAGGAGCGCATCCGGCAGCGCCAGCGCGCGGCGCTGCTGCGTGGCCGCACGGTAGTATTCCGAGACGCGCCGGCGGGCGACTTCGCGCGCCCAAGGCAGGAACGGTTCGACCTGCCGCCCGGCCGCCGCTTCGTCGAGGATGGCGAGCGCGGTTTCCTGGAAGATTTCTTCGGCCGCGTGGTGATCGCGCGTAAGCGCAAGAATGAATCCCAGCAGCGCTTGCCGGTGGACAAGCAGATCGCGATTCAGCTTGGGTTGCTGCATGGCGTTCATATCCTCAAAGGGGCGCCGGCGAATAAACCTAGCAGAGGATTTGGCGTGAATCTTCGGCTCTGGATTTTACGCACGAGCGCATAGAGCGGCGCTCAGGTGCAACGAGTGGATAGAATTTTTCCAGGGCACAGGTGCAATAGGCGGGTGATGGGTTGCCCGTTAACGGCGGGGCCGAAGGCGCCGGCGAGCTGGGCAGGACAACGGCTGCGGAGGTCAGACCATCCAGTCTTGGTCGTCCAGATCGGGCGGGGGGATTTTGCATTCGATGGGCGCGCCGCGGGGGAAGCGTTCGACGCGGCCGTCGAGGCCGGTGGCTTCGACGAAGAAAGAGAGCGGATCGCCGCGCTTGAGACCCAGTGCGGCGAAGGGGATGCGGCATTCGAGCAGTTCGCTCCAGACGACTTGCGTGCCGTCGTGTGGCGTGGGCCAGGTTCCTTCTTGCGCGATGGTGAGCGGCGGGCCGTGCTGGATGGCCAGTTCGGGCCCGTTGGGATCGGCGAAGAGGACGCGGACGCGGGCGACGGTCTGCGGGCGTGGCGCGTCGCTGGCACCGGGGACTTCTCCTGGGCGGAGGTGTTCGAAGAAGTCGGCGCGCAGGCAGAAGGCTTCGCGGTCGAAGCCGTAGAGGATCTGAGTGACGAGCGGATCGCTGGCGGCGGTCATGACGCCGTGTTCGCGGTCGGCCTTGTAGGTTCCGGCGCCGAGCCATTCGAAGTAGCTGGTGAGGCGGCCGTCGAGGGTGACGTGGAGGTGCGCGCTGGGCTGGGTGTAGCGGCGCCCGCCGTCGATGCCGATGGGGTTGTCGAGAAAGAGCGGCGGCTTCTGGCCCAGGCAAGTGTAGACGCCGCGCAGGTGATCGCGGAAGAGGCGATCGAAGAGATCGTCCATGCCGCTGGTGTGGTCGTCGCCGTACCACCAGAACCAGTCGGAGCCTTCGGCGATGTAGAGCTGTTCCCAGGCTTGGGCGAGCGCCTTGTCCTGATCGAGCGGTACGTTGCGGCGCTGGGTCTCGCGGACGAGGTCTTCGCGGACGCGGAAGACGTATTCCCACGCTTTGCGGTCGTCGGTGTGGCCGATCCAGATGTAGAAGTCGTGGTTGATCCAGGAGCCGCTGAAGAGGCGCCCCAGGCGGTGCGAGGGCGGCTTGGCGTCGAGGAAGTCGCGCACGCGGACGGGCGCGACGCCGCCGTTGCCGTCCTGTAGCCTGCCGTAGAGGGAGCGGAGAAAGCGCACGCCCTGTTCGGGGTAGTGTTCCCAGCAGTTCTCGCCGTCGAGGATGACTCCGACGAGGGTTTCGTCGGCGGCGGGGCGCCCTTCGCCGCCGCGCTGGATGCGGGCGATGAAATCCTGGGCCGCGGCGTCGCCGTCCCAGCTCTGGTACTGGAAGCCGACGAGGTCGCTGAGGTGGTGGTCGCGGAAGACGGCGTTGAGGCTGGCGCCATTTACGTCGACGCGCCAGGGCCGATAGAGGAGGTCGGGGCGTTCGAGGCGCCCGAAACCTCCGCGCAGCCCGGTGCTTAAGGAAGCGCTGAGGATTTCTTCGTCGGTGGCGATCCAGCGGATGCCGTACTTGGCCAGGAGCGGGACGATTTCGGGGCAGACCGAGCCTTCGGCGGGCCACATGCCGACGGGGGCTTCGCCCAGGATGCGCTTGTGGAATTCGACGGCCTTGGCGACGTGAGCCTCGGCGTCTTCGGGGAGCGCGCGGTGGCCTTGCGGCATGGGCGTGCGCGGCATCGCCTCCTTGGAGCATTCCATGTTGAGCAGAAGCGGCAGGATGGGATGGTAGAAGGGCGTGGTGGTGAGTTCGACCTGGCCGCGCTCGGCGAGCTGGCGGTGCAGCGGAATGACCTGGGCAAGAACGAGCCGCTGGACCTTCAGGAGCGCCTGCTTGTCGTCTTCGCTGAACTCCTTGCCCTTCTCGCGCAGCGCCTGGAGTTCCGGGTATTCCTCGAAGCAGAGCGGATGAAACCAGGTGAGGTTGAACCAGACTTGGAGGTCGCGGAGATCCTGGACGCTGAAGTCTTCGGTGGCTCGAAAGGCCGGCCTGCGTCCGAAGCGGCGGCGTTCGAGGAGTTCGCCGTAGCGCGGGTACGGTCGGACCATGCGGTCCCACTGGGCCATGAAGAAGTGGTCGAGGAGGAACTGGACGTCTTCGCCGCCGAGGGCGTCGGCGGGGCATTCGGTGCGGCGCAGGAAGGCGTCGGTGGCTCCGTTTTCGACGTAATCGAGGACTTGGACGAGCATGGAAGGGACGAGGTTGATGGAGCACTTGAGGCCGGGGTGCTGGGCGATGAGCTTGGCCATGCCGTAGTAATCTTTAATGCCGTGGAGACGCACCCACGGCAGGGCCATCTCGCCGGTCTGCTGGTCCTTGTAGTAGGGCTGATGCTGGTGCCAGAGAATGGCCAGGGGGATACTCATGAACGCCTCGGCTCGCAGTCGGAACGATCGCATTCCGGGGAGCGTCCCCGGGAAGGCTTAGGGTATCGAGTTCTCGGTTAATGCGCAGGTGCTTTCATATACCGGCAGGCCGAAAAGCTCCCTGAAGAAAGTATGCTTAAAGTCTTGAAAATAGGGCTGACCTGCATGTGTGCACCTTGTTAAGATTCCTTATGGCAGTCCCCTATTGAAGTTGCGCTCCACCGGGGGGCAGGAGCGAACCGTTTGGCGACTTCGCGCGTAGAACCCTTTAGAGAGGAAGGAGGGGCGATGCCTCTCGAGTGCGTGCGCCAGGCCCGTTTGGGCCGGGCGGCGGCCCCTCCGGCGGAAGCGGAGCGTTCGGACGAGGAGTTGTTTCTCCTGGTCCGCGACGGCGACCGGGATGCGCTGGGCGGTTTGATCCGGCGGCACGAACAGACGCTGTTTGGGTTGCTGGTGCATCTGACGCGCGGCGATGCGAGCCGGGCGGACGACTTGTTCCAGGAGACGTTCCTGCGGGCGGTGCGGTCGGCGCATACGTTCGATCCATCGCGGAGCTTCCGGACGTGGTTGACGGCGATCGCGGTGAACCTGGTCCGCGACGAAGCTCGGCGCAAGAAGGTCCAGAACGAAGTGGCTTTGCAGGCGCGCGAGGACGAAGGCGGCGCTCGGCAGCTTGAAGCGGAAGAGGCCGGCCCGGAAGCTCGGGCGGAAGCGAACGACGAGGCGGCTCGAGTGCGCGCGTCGCTGTACCAGTTGACGCAGAAGGAACGCGAGGTCGTGCTGCTGCACTTTTTCGAAGGGCAGACGCTGGCCGAGGCCGCGACGACGCTGGCGATACCGGTGGGGACGGTGAAGAGCCGGCTGCATGGGGCGCTGACGAGACTCAAGGGAGTGCTGGAGCGATGAAGACCGCAACGGACCACACGCACGAAGCGGACGACCTGCCGCCCGACCTGCGGGAAGCGGGGGAAGCGGTGCGCAAGCTGCCGCTGCCCGCGGTTCCGGCCGACCTGGCCGCCCGGACGCTGGCGCGCGCGCAGAACCTCCAAGCGGCCGCTTCGGCGCCGCGGCACGAAGCGGTGGCCTCGAAGCGCTTCGAGGAACGCCCGTGGTGGCTGCGCCCGATCACGAGCCCGATGGGCCGCGCGGCGGCGGCGGTAGTGCTGGCCGTCACGTTGGTGGCGGTGACGAACCCGCGTTCGGCCGAACGGCTGGGCGTGCTGGTGGGACAGTGGATCGGCGAGCGGAACACGGACAAGCTGGATCACTTCGTGGACCGCGTGCTGACGGTGGTGGGCCCGCGCGGCGTGGCGCTGGAAACGCCCGAGACCCCGGCTCCGGCGCGGCCGAACGGCGCCCGCGGACCGCACACGGCGGCTCCGGCGGGGATGGAGAGGGCGTAATTCGATTGGAGATCGAAGGGCTGTCTCCAGTTCCCATTTTTCACTTTATGTCGGATTGCATGCGACCACCGCATGCTGCGTTGGTTCCCCTTATATTTTCGCGTTGACCTCTTCGGCTCTCTTCAAGCGGCAAGCAGGGCGGCACGCTCAGGTTCGGCGTTCGGCCCAGCTACGTTCGAGGGGTTCGCTGAGCAGGACACTGACTTCGCAATGCGGATCGAATGCGAATGGGGCGGAGGCGCGGAGGGCGCTTTCGAGATCGGCGGCGGCGACGGGGGCCGCTCTGAAAAAGTTCGCGCCGCGTTCGCAGCCGGAGACCCAGTAGGTTCCGCGCTGTGCGCAGGGTTCGATCACGACAAGATCGGTGTCGAGGCGGAAGAAGGCTACATGCCCCGAGGGCGGCTCGAACGAGCAGCTTAGCGCGACGGCTGGCGTGGTCTGCATGGTGCGGCCTCCCGCACCCCTCCTACTCAGACAAGTATACGCGTTCGGAGCGGGTGGCGCAATCGGGGGCCGGCGGGAACGGTGGTTTTAGTGCGCGGATGGCGGGAGCGGCTGGCGCCGTCGCCCGCCGACAGCACTCAGGCGTCCCCGGACGAGGGCGTCCGGAGCTCCTAGACTCTGTCTCGAAACCCTTCTTCGGCGTCTGCTTGCGGGGACTTGCGCAGCGCTTCGTCAGGGGCGAGCGCAAACGCCTATACGCTCGGATCAACTCCAGAAACTGGCGTACCCGCAGCGCCAAGCTGCCGCCGGAAGACTGCTGCAGGAGAGCACACCGGTTCAGGAGCGCTGATCCAAGGGCCGATATTCCTTGTTCTGCAAGCGGTGCAGGGCTGTGGACCGGTGACGGAACGGAATAGGGCGTGACCTGCGGGCGGAACGCCCGCGATACCGCATGGCGCGGCCGGCGGTTCGGTCGGCGCTGTCCTTGTTTCCGTCGCGCGATTCGTCATGATGACGGTTGCCGAGGGGAAACGGGGAGAGCACGCATCGTGGCGGAACGCGAGTTGGTGATCGTCGGGGCCGGTCCGGGCGGGTACGTGGCGGCGTTGCGCGCGGCGCAGCGTGGGCTCAAGACGACGCTGATCGAGCGCGAGAAGGTCGGCGGGACGTGCTTGCATCACGGCTGCATCCCGTCGAAGGCGCTGATTCACGGCGCGCGGGTCTTCGAAACGGTGAAGCACGCGGGGAAGTTCGGCGTGAAGCTGGAAGGTCCGGTGGGCTTCGATTATCCGGCGCTGGCGGCGCATAAGGACAAGACCGTCGCGAACCTCGAGAAGGGCGTCGGCTTCCTGCTGCAGAAGCGCGGCGTCGAGACGCTTTTTGGCGAAGCGGCCTTCAAGGACGCGCACACGTTGACGCTGCGCAAAGCGGACGGTTCGAGCGAAGAGCTGCCGTTCCGGCACGCGCTGGTCGCCACGGGAAGCGCGCCGACGCAGCTTCCGAACATCCCGATCGACGGCATGACGTTCGTGACTTCGAACGAAGTGCTGCAATGGGACCGGTTGCCGGCGTCGCTGGCGATCGTCGGGGCGGGGGTGATCGGCTGCGAACTGGCGAGCCTGTACGCGCGGCTGGGCGTTCCGGTGCAGGTGGTGGAACTGCTGGACGGGGCGCTGCCGGGTTTCGACGCCGAAGTGCGGCGCGAGATCGAGAAGCAGCTCAAGCGGCAGGGCGTGGAATTTTTCTTCGGGGTGAAGGTGGAGGAAGCGTATCCCGGCCCGACGGGCGCGACGCTGGTGCTGAGCAACGGGGAGACGCTGAACGCGCAGTGCTGCCTGGTGGCGATCGGTCGGACGCCGCACACGGAAGGGCTGGCTCCGGAAGCCGCGGGGTTAAAGCTGGGCCCGCGGGGGCACCTGACGGTGGACGCGCGCTGCCGGACGAACGTCCCGCACATCTACGCGGTGGGCGACGTGACGGGCGTCTCGCCCTTCGCTCACGCGGCCAGCCACATGGGCCTGGTGGCGGTGGAGCAGATACTGGGAACGTCGCGCGGCGGGCACGACGCGGTCTTCGATGCAACGAAAGTTCCGTGGGGCGTCTTCACCAAGCCGGAGGTGGGCGCGATCGGACTCAGCGAAGAGAAAGCGCGCGAGGGCGGGCGCGAAGTGAAGGTCGGCAAGTTCGGCTGGCGGGGCCTGGGCAAGAGCCAGGCGACCTTGGAGCTGGACGGTTTCGTGAAGGTGATCGCCGACGCGCAGACGGGGAAGCTGCTGGGCCTGCATATCGTGGGCGAGGAAGCTACGAACCTGCTGGGCGAAGGTTCGCTGGCGTGGGGGGCGGGGGCGACGCTGGAGCAGTTGGCCGAGAGCGTGCACTGCCACCCGACGCTGCCCGAAGCGGTGGGCGAAGCGGCGCTGGCGGCGCTGGGGATTCCGATTCACGGCTTGTAGGACGGTGCCACCATCGACCTTTTCGCCACGGAGTACACGGAGGGTACGGCTTCCGATTTCGTATCTCGCCTGAGCCCGTGTCGCCCCATGCACTCCGAGCCACCGGCCGCGGGCGAGACGCCCGCGATACCGGGTCCGGAAAGCCGCTGACCTTTCAATCGCGGGTGGAAAAGCCCGCTCGCCCCCACTAAAACCGAGAGCGAAATCACACGGAGCAGATCGAGCACGGCATGTCCGAATTGCGCAAAGATCCGTTGTCGCGGCGCTGGGTGATCATCGCATCCGAGCGCGCGCGGCGTCCGAGCGACTTCGTGGTCGAGGAGCCGGCGCAGATTCCGGGCTTCGATCCGTTCGCGGAGGGGAACGAGGACAAGACGCCTCCGGAGATCGCGGCGTACCGCACGGCGGGTTCGCGGCGCGACGGTCCGGGCTGGCGCGTGCGGGTGGTGCCGAACAAGTTCCCGGCGCTGGCGGTGGAAGGGAAGCTTCAGAAGCACGGTTCGGGGCCGTACGACCGGATGCACGGGATCGGCGCGCACGAGATCGTGATCGAGTGCCCGCAGACGCTGCGGAGCTTCACCGGACTTCCCGACGCTCACGTCCAAGAGATCCTGTGGATGTACCGCGACCGGCTGGTGGATCTGGCGCGCGACCGGCGCTTCCGTTACGGGATGATTTTCAAGAACGTGGGCAAGGTGGCGGGCGGTACGCTGTACCACACGCACAGCCAGTTGATCGCGACGCCGGTGGTGCCGCGTACGGTGGCGCTGAAGATGGAGCACTGCGCGGAGTACTTCAAGCTGCGCGAGCGCTGCCTGATCCAGGACATCGTGGACCACGAGATCGAAGAGCAGTCTCGGGTGGTGCTGGACACGGGGCATTTTCTATCGTTCGCTCCGTACGCTCCGCGCTTCCCGTTCGAGACGTGGATCGTGCCGAAGTTCCCCGCGGCGCACTTCGAATCGATCGAGCAGGGCCAGATGGAAGAGCTGGCGTTCGTGCTGAAGCGGACGCTGTTGAAGCTCGAACGCGGCTTGGGCAACCCGCCGTACAACTACATGCTCTTCACGGCGCCGTTCCACGATCCGCCGAACGAGAGTTTTCGCTGGCATCTGGAGATCACGCCGCGGCTGACGCACGTGGCGGGATTCGAATGGGGTACGGGGTTCTACATCAACCCGGTGCCTCCGGAAGACGCCGCGGAGTTTTTGCGCAACCTGAAGCTTTGACGCATTCCATTACGGAGCCTCGAACGACGACGCCATGCATATCGCTTATGCCAGTTCCGAAGTGCTGCCCTACTCGAAGACCGGCGGTCTGGGCGACGTAGGCGGCTCGCTGCCCGCGGCGCTCGCGGCGCTGGGTCATTCGATCGATGTCTTCACGCCGTACTACCGCGGCACGAAGAAGATCGATCCGAAGGCCGAGCCGGCCGCGGAGGGATTCGTTCCGGTCGGAACCGAATCGGTTCCGTGGAAGCTGTTGCGGGCGAGCGTCACGCCGGCGGGCGTGCAAACGTACTTCGTCGCGCACGAAGGCTACTTCGACCGCGAGGGGCTTTACGGCGACAACCGCGGCGATTACGCGGACAACATCTCGCGCTACATTTTCTTCTGCCGCGCGGTCATGGCCGCCGCCGAAGCGCTGGGCAAGCCGGTGGACGTTTTTCACGGGAACGACTGGCAGACCGCACCGCTGCCGGTGTACCTGCGGACGTCGTTTGCCGACCATCCGTTCCTGGGTTCGGCGGGGTCGCTCTTCACGATCCACAACCTGGCGTACCAAGGGCTGTTCTGGCACTGGGACTGGCCGCTTTTGAATCTGCCGTGGCGGCACTTCAATTGGAAAGAGCTGGAGTTCCACGGCAAGTTGAACCTCCTTAAAGGAGCGCTGGTGCATGCGGACGTGCTGAGCACGGTTTCGCCGACGTACGCTCGTGAGATCCAGACGGCGGAATCGGGCTGCGGACTGGACGGGGTGCTGGGCGACCGCGCGGACGAATTGTTCGGGGTGGTGAACGGGATCGATACGTCGGCGTGGAACCCGGCCGCGGACCCGCACCTGCCGGCGGCGTACGACGCGGAGAATCTGGCGGGCAAAGCGGCGTGCCGCAAGGCGCTGCTGGAGCGCTTCAAGCTCGACGCGAGCGGCGGGCGCGCGGTTTTCGGCGTGGTGGGGCGGCTGGTGGAGCAGAAGGGCTTCGAACTGCTGGTGCAGGGCCTGGAAGAGCTGCTGCGCCGGAAGGTCTGCCTCGCGGTGCTGGGTACGGGCGACCCGCGGATCCAGGAACGGCTGACGGAAGCCGCGAAGCGCTACCCTGGGCGGATGGGCGTGGTCTTCGCGTTCGACAACGCGCTGGCGCATCTGGTGACGGCGGGAAGCGACGTCTTCGTGATGCCGAGCAAGTTCGAGCCGTGCGGTTTGAATCAGCTTTACGCCTTGCGTTACGGGACTCCGCCGCTGGTGCGGGCGGTGGGCGGGCTGGCGGACACGGTGACGGACGCGACGCCGGAAGCGCTGCAAGCCGGTACGGCGACGGGCTTCGCGTTCGACGAGTTTCATTCCAAGGCGCTGCTGGCGGCGGCGGACCGGGCGCTGTCGAGCTTCGGCGACGCGGCGGGCTGGCGCGCGCTGCAGCAACGCGGAATGCGCCAGGACTGGTCGTGGACGCGCAGTGCGCGCGCCTACGAGGATCTGTACGGCCGCGTGGCGCGGAAAGCCAAGCTGCGTTCGAGCGCCGCGAGCTGAAGCCACGCCGAGAGGAAGGTGCCATCATGTCCGGCCGCGTCCGCTTCGTCTGCCTGCTGCATTCGCACCAACCCGTCGGGAACTTCGACCACGTGATCGAGGAGGCGTACGGCAAGAGCTACCTGCCGTACGTGGAGCATTTCGAGCGTTACCCGTCGATCCCGCTGACGCACCATATTTCCGGCTGCCTGCTGGAATGGCTGGACGCGCATCATCCGGAATACATCGAGCGGATGCGCGAACGCGTCGATCCGGCGCGGGCGAAGCCAGGCCAGGCGGCGTGGGAGATGATCGGCGGCGCGTTCTACGAGCCGATCCTGACGATCCTGCCCAGCCGCGACCGGCTGGGCCAGATCCGCATGATGCAGGAGTGGATCGAAGGCCATTTCGGCGTGGCGCCGCGGAGCTTGTGGCTGGCCGAGCGCGTCTGGGAGCCGGCGCTGGTGAGCGACCTGTCCGACGCGGGCGTGAAGTACCTGACGCTGGACGACAGCCACTTCCGGGCGGCGGGGCTGCGCGACGAGGAACTGGTCGGCGGGTTCGTGACCGAGGACCAGGGCAAGACGGTGCGCGCGTATCCGGCAAGCGAGCACCTGCGCTACCTGATCCCGTACGCGAAGGTGGAGCAGATTCTGGCGTACCTGCGTTCGCTGTGCCCGGCGGACGGGGAGCGCGTGGTCGTTTACGCGGACGACGGCGAGAAGTTCGGCGTGTGGCCGGGGACGTTCGACCACGTCTACGGGGAGCGCTGGCTGGACGCGTTTTTGGCGGCATTGAGCCGGGCGCAGGAAGAGGGCTGGCTGGTCTGTTCGACGCTGAGCGACGCGTACGACACGGTCGAGCCGGCGGGACGCGTGTACATCCCCGAGAACAGCTACCGCGAGATGACGGAGTGGGCGCTGCCGGCTTCGACGCTGGCGGCGTACGAGCGCGCGGTGGAAGAAGTGAAGCACGACGAGCGGGTGAAGGCGATCCTGCCGCTGGTGAAAGGCGGGAACTGGCGCGGCTTCCGCGTGAAGTACGCGGAAGGCGGGCGGCTGTACGCGAAGATGATGGAGATCAGCGCGAAGGTCGAGGCGGCGCCCAAGCGGGGCAAGAAGAGCGAGGAAGCGCGCACGCACCTGTACCGCGGGCAGTGCAACTGCCCGTACTGGCACGGGGTCTTCGGCGGGATGTACCTGCCGCATCTGCGCAGCGCGATTTACCGCGAGTTGGTGCGTGCCGAGAACGCCGCCGACGAGGCGCTCAAGACCAAACCCGGCGCGAGCGTGCAGGACTTCGATTTCGACGGCTACGACGAAGTGAAGCTGAGCAACGAGGCGCTGAACGTGTACCTGCACCCGGAGCGCGGGGGGCATCTGTACGAGCTGGATTTGCGCGCGCACGACTTCAACGTGACGGACACGTTCTCGCGGCGCTACGAGGCGTACCACGACAAGGTCGCCCGCGCGGTGGTGGGCAAGTCCGGCGAAGGCGAAGCGAAGAGCATCCACGAACTGGTGCGGGCCAAGGAGCCGGGACTGGCGAAGCTGCTGCGCTACGACGGCTACCTGCGCGAGAGTCTGGTAGATCACCTCTCGCCGCGGGCGCTGAACGCCGAGGATCTGCTTTCGGGACAGCCGCCGAGCATGGACGCGCTGCGGCAGGGTCCGTATGCGTTCGAGACGGAGAACGGCGCCAAGAAGAAGGCCGGCGCTCCGGCGGCGCGGCTGTGGACGGAAGGCGAGTGGGGCGGCGGAAACTTCCGGCTGACCAAGCGCGTGCGGCTGGACGGATCGAGCTACGCGGCGGCGTACGAGATCGAACGGCTGGACGGGCCGGACCTGGAGGCCTGGTTCGGGGTGGAATTGAACTTCAACCTCTTGGCAGGGAACGCTCCGGACCGCTACTATTACCACGCGGACGCGCTGCACGCGGGGCCGCTGGATACGGCGGCGGACTTCGGCGTCAAGGCGTTCGTGGGGCTGAAGGACGAATGGCTGGACGTGGCGCTGACGGTGCGCCCGTCGGTCCCGGCGCAGGTGGTGGTTTGTCCGGTGAAGACGGTGTCGCAGTCGGAGGACGGCTTCGAATCGATTTATCAGAGTTCCTGCGTGCTGCTGCAGTGGCCGCTGCGGCTGAAGGCGGGACAGCGGTTCGAGACGGTGGTGGTCCAGGAGGTAGCGCGTGCCCGAGGCTGATGCGACGCCCTCCCGCGTGCTGGTGATCGAAGACGATCGGGACGTGGCGCGCGCCGAGGAGAAACTCCTGGCGGCGGGCGGCTTTCTGCCCAATACCGTGCACACCGGCGCCGACGGACTGAAGCTGCTGAACAGCGAGCCGTTCGATCTGCTGATCCTCGACGTGGACCTGAAAGGCGAGCCGAGCGGGCTGGCGATCGCGCGCGAGGTGAAGAAGTCGCCGCATCTGGCGTGGCTGCCGATCATGTTCGTGACGGGCCAGGTGAGCCCCGAGGTGGTGCAGCAGGTCTTCGAAGCGGGCGGCGACGAATTCGTGGGGAAGCCGTACCGGCCGGAAGAGCTGCTGGTGCGCGCGCGCGTGCTGGCGCGGAAAGGCCGCGAAGAGCGCTGGCTGGTGGAGCGCGCGCGGAAGCTCGCCGAAAAAATCGCCGAACGCGACGATGAATTGGACGACCTGCGGCGCTTCGCGCAGGACATCGTGAGTTCGCTGCCGTCGGCGATCATGGTCCTGGACGCGCAGCGGCAAGTGCTGTTCGTGAACGCTCCGCTGCTGGACTGGCTGAAGGCCGAACGCCGCGAAGTGCTGAACCGCAAACTGGACGAATTCGTGCGCGAGGGCCTGCCGCAGGGCGTGCTGGGCGAGGCGCTGAATACGGCGATGCAGAGCGGTCAGCCGTGCCGGCTGCGGCGGCTGGCGGGGCTGTTCCGTGCGCGATCGGAGCGGGTGAGCGACCTGACGGTGGCGGCCATCGATTACGCCGGCGAGCGCCAGGTGCTGGTGGTGATCGAGGACGTGACGGACCAGGCGCGCGCCGAGGCGGCGGTGGCGCGCGAGCGCGCGAAGCTGAACGACATCGTCAACGCGATGAACGCGGCGCTGTGCCTGATCGACCGTGACCGAGCGATCCTGTGGAAGAACCGCACGTTCGACCTCTGGTTCGGCGACTCGTTCGGGCAGCCGGGCTTGCAGGCGTTTCTCTCGAAGATCCCCGAAAAGGACGACTGGCTGGACACGGTGTTCGGCGCGGGCCGCGTGCATCACGTGACGTGGAGCGTCTTTACGGTGCACGGGCAGCGGCGTTACTTCGCGAACATCATCGCGCCGATCCAGGCCGACGAAGGCCAACCGATCACGCAGGCGCTGGTGCTGACGCAGGACGTGACGGACCAGGAGACGCGCGTCGAACAGCTTTCGCTGCTGCGCGAGCTTTCGCAGTTCCTGCAGCAGACGCTGGACGCGGAGCGGCTGAACCACGTGATCTTGCTGTGCGTGACGGCGGGCCACGCGCTGGGGTTCAACCGCGCGTTCCTGTTCAAACGATCGCGGGATACGCAGCGTCTGGAAGCGAAGATGGCGGTGGGTCCGACGAGCCGCGAGGAGGCGTTTCGGATCTGGGCGGAGATTTCGAGCCACGGCCGGACGCTGCACGAACTGGTCCAGGAGCTGGACCGGCAGCCGTCGCGCGAGACGCCGCTGTATTCGATGGTGAAGCACCTGAGTTACAGCATGGACGATCCGAGCGAGATCGTGGTGCGCACGGCGCTGGAGAAGAAAGCGCAGGTCGTGAACGCGCCGGGGCGCGACGACCGCGTGACCGACCACTACCGGCGCACGTTCGGGCAATCGGAGTTCGTGGCGGTGCCGCTGGTGGCGAAGGGCACGGTGGTGGGGATCATCCTCGCGGACAACCTGTACAGCGGGCGGGCGATCTCGGAAGACCACGTGAAGGTGCTTTCGCTTTTCGCCTCGCAAGCGGCGCTGGCGATGGAGAACGCGGAGACGTACGCGGAGCTGCGCAAGAGCATGTCGGAATTGCGCATGGCTCAGGAAAAGATGGTGCACGGGGAGAAGCTGGCGGCGGTGGGCAAGATGGCCGCGCACGTGGCTCACGAAATTCGCAATCCGCTGGCGACGATCGGCGGGTTCGCGCGGGCGGTGCTGAAACGCCCGGACCAGTTGGAGCGCGTGAAGCGTAACGTCGGGATCATCGCCGAGGAAGCCGGGCGCCTGGAGAACATGCTGAAGGGCGTGATGGACTTCGCGCGGCCGGCGGTGCCGGTCTTCAAGCCGGCGGACCTGAATGCGGTGGTGGAGAAGGCGTTTCGCGCGCACGCGGAGCCGCTGGCGGGCCGGCGCATCCACGCGCACCTCGATCTGGACCATTCGCTTCCCGAACTGGCGTTCGACGAAAGCCAGCTTTTGCAGGTGCTGCACAACCTGATCCGCAACGCGGGGGATTCGATGCCGCAGGGCGGCGCGATGGTGCTGAAGACGAGCCGCGAAGGCGATCTGGCGATGGTGGTGGTGCAGGACACGGGGTGCGGCATTCCTCCAGAAGTGCGCGACCGGATGTTCAGCCCGTTCGTGACGACGAAGCCGGACGGAACGGGATTGGGACTGGCGGTGACCAAGAAGATCGTGGACGATCACGGGGGGACTATCCGCTGCGAAAGCACGCCGGGGCAGGGCACGACGTTCCTGATCGGCCTGCCGCTGCACCGGCGGCTGACGGAAGCTTGGGGCGCGGCGCCCTTGGCGGAAGCCCGCGAAGGTACGAGCGGAGTCTGAGGAACTTCTGCGCGAAGTTTAAGGGGTACGAACAATGGCCAAACTTCTGGTCGTGGACGACGATAAGAACCTGCGCACGCTTTACGAGCAGGAGTTGGGCGACGAAGGCTTCAGCGTAACGCTGGCCTCCAGCGGCCCCGAAGCGCTGGATTTCCTGAAGTCTGACCGACCGGATCTGATCATCCTGGACATCTCGATGCCGGGCATGGACGGGATCGAGGCGCTGGGGAAGATTCTGGCCAAAGACAAGTCGATGCCGGTGATCCTGAACACGGCGTACAGCACGTACAAAGACAACTTCATGACTTGGTCGGCCGACGCGTACGTGGTCAAGTCGGGCGATCTGACGGAACTGAAAGCGAAGGTCAAGGAAGTGCTTAAGTCCCGCGGCATCGAGCCCTGAATTTCGCGCGCGGTCCGCGGCCGGGGCCGTAGGGCCGGGGCCGACGCACCGCCGCCCAACCCCCGGATAGCGAAGCATGCCTGCCGATCTGCTGAAGGAAACGCTGACGCTGATTCTCGCCGGCGGCCAAGGCGAGCGTCTGTACCCGCTGACCCGCGACCGCGCGAAACCCGCCGTGCCGTTCGGCGGGATCTACCGCATCATCGATTTCACGCTTTCGAACTGCCTGAACAGCGGCTGCAACCGACTGTACGTGCTGACGCAGTACAAGTCGTTCAGCCTGGAGCGGCATATTCACCTGGGCTGGGATCCCATCTTCAACAACATGGAGCTGGGGCAGTACATCCACATCCTGCCGCCGCAGATGCGCCAGGGACCGCAGTGGTATCAGGGCACGGCCGACGCGATTTACCAGAACATCTACACGCTGGAACGCGAACGCCCGCAGCGCGTGCTGATCCTGGCCGGCGATCACGTCTACAAGATGAACTACCACGACATGGTCCAGTTCCACGTGGAACGCAACGCGGTGCTGACGGTGGCGTGCGTGCCGATCGAGAAGGCGCGCGCCAACCAGCTCGGCATCGCGGTGACCGATCCGTCCAAGCGCATCACGGGCTTCCAGGAAAAGCCGAAGGACCATCCGGCGACGATTCCGGGCGATCCCGAGCACTGCCTGGCGAGCATGGGCATCTACATCTTCGAGACCGAAGAGCTGGTGCGGCGCCTCAGCCGCGACGCTCGGCGCGATACGGCGCACGATTTCGGTAAGAATATCATTCCGGAAATGATCGAAGACGGCGCACGCGTCTACGCGTATCCGTTCAAGGACGAGAACAAGAAAGACCTGCCGTATTGGCGCGACGTGGGTACGATCGACAGCTACTACGACGCGAACCTGGACCTCGTCACGGTCAACCCGCTCTTCAATCTGTACGACAGCGACTGGCCGCTGCGGACGTACCAGGAGCAGGGGCCGCCGGCCAAGTTCGTCTTCGCGGGCTACGGCGGCGACGCTTCGCGGCGCGGGCAAGCGCTGGACAGCCTGGTCGCGCACGGCGTGATCGTCTCGGGCGGGACGGTGGAACGGAGCATTCTCTCGCCGGCGGTGCGCGTGAACAGCTACTCGCACGTCGAGGAATCGATCCTGATGGAAGGCGTGAACATAGGGCGCCACGCGCACCTGCGCCGCGCGATCATCGACAAGGGCGTGCGCATTCCCGAAGGCACGAAGATCGGCTACGATCTGGAAGAAGACCGCCGCCGGTTCATCGTGACCGAGTCGGGCGTGGTGGTGGTGCCGAAAGAAATGGCGCTGGAGTAGTTTGGCCGGCGCCTTCAGGCCGTTCGATTTAAGCCCAATATTTCTCGATACAATTCGGCGTGCTCGCGGGCCATGCGGTCGGCGTTGAAACGCACGTGGGCTTCGGCCCACGCGGCGGCGCCCAGATTGGCGCGGTCGTGGTGTACGTTCAGCCAATGCCGCAACGCTTCGGCCCAGGCGGTGGCGTCGCCTTGCGCGACGAGCACGCCGGTGCGGCCGTCCTCCAGCACTTCGGCATGGGCCTCGATGCGGCTGGCCAGGATCGGACAGCCCACGGCCATGGCTTCCAGCACCGTGAGCGGCTGGCCTTCCCAGGCGCTCGGTTGCACGAATAGATCGCAGGCGGCGAGGAGTTCGCGGACGTCTTCGCGGAAGCCCAGCAGCTTTGCGTGCTCCGGCAGCCGGGCCGCGAGCTTCGCGTGCTCGGGGCCGGCGCCGGCGATCCAAAGTTCGGCGTTGCGCAGCCCGGCCTGACGCCAGGCTTCCAGCAGCGTGGCGTGGTCTTTCTGCGGATCGAGGCGCCCGACGGCCAGGACCATCCACGTGCCGTCGTCGATTCCCAGCGCGGCGCGCGCCGCCGCGCGCGTGGCGGGACGGCGCGGCGCGAAGCGCTTCAGGTCGATGCCGTTTTCGATGACGCGAAAGAACGAGGCCGGCAGCGCGGTGCGTTCGCGGTGAAAGCGTTCGACGCTGGGCCCGACGCAGACTTCGCACTCGCTCCAGCGCGACGTCGCGCGGTCGAGCGCGAATTGCCACGGGCGAAAGCGGCGTTCCTGAACGTGAATGGTGCTGACGACGCGCGGTTCGTATCCGCCGCTTCGCCCGCGGAGCATGCGCCGCGCCAACCGCGCGGCGAGGTTGGCGTGAAAGAGATGCGCGTGCACCAAAGCCGGCTGATGCAGCGCAAGGCGTTCGGCCAGATCGCGCGCGCAGAGCAGCGTGTTGCGGCGGTGGCGGCGCAAGCCGAAGACTTCGAGCCCCGAGTCGGCCAGTTCGCGGCCCACCGGCGCGGTCTCGTCTTCCAGGCAGCAAATCGCCGCGCCAAAACCCCACGCAGGCATGCGGCGCGCAAGGTTCGCAACCACGCGTTCGGCGCCGCCGCGTTCCAGCACGGGCAGCACGAACCAGATCACGGGGGCGCTCACGCGGGCGTACCCGATTCGGCGGGCTCGGCGGGCTCGACCGGAGCGGCCAGCGCTTCGGCGAGTTGGAGGGCGCGCGCGGCGTAGCTGCGTCCCTCGACGGCCTTGCGGATCTCGGCGCGGCCCAACCGCTCTCCGGCCTCCAACGCAAGACGCAAAGCTTCAGGAAATTCGGCGGCGGAATCGGCGAGAAATACGCCCGGCGCGGCCTGCGCCATCTCTTCGGTCACCGGATTGCGGCTGGCGACAACCGGCAGACCGGCGGCGAGGTATTCGAGTAGTTTGAGCGGCGAAGAGCCGTAATTGAACGGCGTCGGGAGCAGCGGAATCAATCCCGCCTGCGCATACGCGAAATAGGAAGGCAGCATCATGGCGGGTTTGGGGCCGAGCCACCTGAGCCTCGCGTCCATGGCGCGAGGCTTCACGCCGCGCCCCGGCGGCCCCACCAGCACCACCGAGCCGGCGGGCATCGCCGCGGCCAGGTGCTCGAGCGCGCCGAAATCGAGCTTGGCCGTGAGCGTGCCCATGACCATCGCGCGGGGCTGCGGCAGCAATTCCAGATCGCCGGGTTCGGGCAGCATGGAATCGACGCAGGGCGCGTACGCTTCGAGGTCGACGGCATGCGGCAGATAACGCCACGCGTTGACGTGTTCGATGCGGTCGTCGAGCAGCGCGGGCGAAGTGACCAGCAGCAGATCGGTCCGCTCGAGCATGCGCACTTCTTGTTCCCAGACGTACGCGGCGCGGTTGGGGTTACCGTCGAAGTCCGGATACGCGCGGTGCTCGTCCACGCAGTCGTAGACGTGGTGCGAAGCGCGCAGGCCTTCCATCCATTCGGCCCACCACCAGCCATAATAGAGCGCGACGAAGCGATCGTCGGCGAATCCGATGCGCTCGAGCATTCGCTTCAGCGCGGGCAAGCGAAATTGCAGGTTCCAGCGGCGGGTAAAATCGGGATAGCTGTACGGAAGGCCCAGGAATTTCTCGAAGCGCCAGACGAACAATCCCGGCCGGTCCTGGACCGGCTCTTCGGAACCGCTCTGCCGCAGCCGCTCGCGATAAAAGGCCGCCGGCCCGCCGACCTCGACGTACAGCACGCGCCCGCCCAGCGCGTTCCACGCGCGCGCGAGGTAAGGGCGCGGCGAAGGGTACGGAGAGAAGTACGGCGTCCCTCCGACGAGCAGCAGGTCGGGAAGCGGCGGGAGCTCAGGCCTGGACGCCGAAGCGGACACTCGATCCTCCAAGGACCGCAGGTCATAAGGGAACGGCAGCCTGCAATTTCTACCCCAATACGGCGCTCAAGCACGCACGGCGGAAAGCTACTCTACTTCACCGGCCGCCACCACGGGGGGATGAATCCCACCCATCTTAAGGCCCGCAGCCACTCCTGATACCACCACCGATCACGAAATCGCTGCGGAGAAGCGGCAGGTAATGCCTTCAGAAAAGCCAGCATAAATGAAAACGGAAGCCCCGAAAACGGATCATACTCTTTCGGCAGCCGATGCCGCAAGACATCGCGATAGTAAATGGGCCATAACGGCGGAATGAGCGTGCCATCGTTAAAATAGTCGAAAGCATGCTTCCACGAACGGCATTCGGACCATCCGTTTGCGAGCAGTCGCCGGGCGTAAGCGTCGGCCAACCTATCCAGTACTGGATCGGGATGGGGAGGCTGCCCAGGACCGGCGCGCCTCCAGTTGTTATCGGCGGGCCGTTCGGGATCGAATTTCGAGAAGTGCATGGCCACAAGCTCGGCCCCGCCGGCCGTCCATTGACCTGGGCTCGCGCACTCGGATAGCTTTCGATCCTCGAGATTCCACGCGGCCACGTTGTATCCGGGGTCTCGAAAAACACCCACGCCATCGAACAGAGCGGGCGCCAGATCCATCCATTTCTGGTCGGCAAACATGCCATTGGGCAGATCGCTGACGCAATACTCGGACATTCTCTGAGTCCACCAGCGCAAGAATCCGTTTGCCTCCATCGATCGCCGCAAGCCCAGGAAGCCCAGGTTAAATGCACCGGTTCGTGCAAATACGCGCTCGTTCATCCAGCGAGTGTCGGGTACGGGCTGAAGCGTATGAGGTGTCAACAGCAGCGAATGCGTATCGAGAAACTCCAGCGCTCGATCTAGATTGCCAAGAATCCAAAAGTCTGCATCGATATAGAAGAATGTCTCAAGTTCGGGATGGCGCTCCGCAAATGCATCAAGCCCAAAAGCCTTGAACGCCATCACTCGCTCGAAACGCGTATACCGGAAGAGCATGCCGGAAAGTTCCGATATCCCTAGATCCTCAACGGGCCAAATGGAAAACGCTTCACGCTGCGGTTCGAACCGTCCGTCGATACGATCCACCAGGATGGCCGCGCAAACGGCTTCGGGGTGATGGTTGCGTACGCTTTCGAATAAAGTTCTCGCGGCGGCCAAGTGCGAAGCGGTAATAACCGTCATCACCCCAAATGGCTTACTCATTCCGCGAGCCTCGCATGCCAAACGCTCCGCAATCCGCTCTCGAGGTCGATTCTCGGCTTCCATTGCGTGGCTTGTTCAATCTTTCGGATATCGAGGACGTTGTACGGTACATCGAAAGAACGCGAGGGCTCAAACCGGAGATTCAATGGCTTTCCGGTCGCACGTTCGAGCACGGCCAGCGCGTCGCGAATCGAACAGCCGGAACCCGAGCCCACGTTGTAGACATAGAATCCAGGAGCAAGCTGGGCTTCCAATACCATGCGCACCGATTGCGCGAGATCTTCGACATGGAAGAAATCCCGAACCACCGATCCATCTCCGAAGACCTGAATCGGAAGTCCAAGGCGCGCCCGGCTCAGGGCTACATCCAACAAGCCTTGAATCCCAGATGCATGGTCTTGCTCACGCCCATACGGATTGGCGAAGCGAAGCACAATGCCCCGAACGGATCCCTTCAGGCAATTCAATCTCAGGTAATGCTCGGTCGAAAGTTTGGCGAGACCGTATCCGCCCAAAGGTAATGGCAGATCCGTCTCCGAAACAGGCCGCCGATAATCTCCGTAGACGGTGCCGCCAGAACTCGCAAAAACGATCGTACCGATTCCCGCCTTGCACGCGGCCTCGAACAAGCGCGCCGACGGCGCGACATTGTTCTGAACTTCCGCTGGCAGATCTGCCTGGGCCGTAGCCGGCAAGCTGCCCCATGCAAAATGAAGAAGTACATCCTGGGCTTCGCATGCTTCCTGGACTACATTTGCATCTGCGAAGTTGCCCCAGAGCATTCGGCAGGAATTCGTCCTCGTCTCCAGCGGCACCTTGGGCGACCCTGGAAGATCGAGGATCGTCAGATCCAAGTCCCGCATTAATAATTCTTTAGCAATATGACGGCCTAAAAATCCCAGACCGCCCGTTATCAGCACGCGAGGAACCTTGGAAGACATTACGCTACTCCGATTATCCGAACAGCCGAGTGCATGCACGATAGCATGGACCGATCACCTTGCGTAGTGCTTGCGCGGCGGGGGAGCGAAGCATCCTGAGCAGCGAAATCTCGCCCGGCGTCAACGGTTGAAACGTGCGCTTCAGATCACGCGGGCTCTTTTGCTCGCGCAAATTGGGACGGGACACAAACGCCAATAAGGGTGCGGCTTGGAGATGCCAATCGAGTCGCTCCCTCGCTAGTTCTTGTGCGTTTCTTCCACGCCGAGCGACTTCAGCGGGATTTCCGATCATTTCATCCACGGCCTCACGAACAGCAC
>BTVV01000099.1:0-23713 GCA_045863855.1 Planctomycetota bacterium
CCGTAAGATCGGCTGCCGCCGCACGGGCCGTTGAAACCACGCGCAGGTCCGCTTCGTCACTTCGAATTCGCACGGACGCGAAAGTTTTTCACGCTCGCATCCGGCGCCTCCAAATAAACGAGTTTCGACTTCAATCGGCTCCAGTTGAGGAAGACGGCGGCGTGAGATTCGGTGTATAAGGGCACGTGCAACTTTTCATTTTTCGCGAGTTCCATGGCGGTCCACGCAGGGCGAAGTTAGGGTTCCGCAACCGGGTCGTCAGCGCCACCTCCGGACAATCGTCCAAGGACTGCGCCGGATTGCTTGACAGTCTCCTAACTCCAACATACGGTGGAGCTTTACCGGTTTCACGGACTCGTCATACGGCCTTGAGGACAGGCGCGCATTCATGTTCGCCGTGGTCAACGGTTTAGCCGTGCTGCACAGGTGCCCCTCCAAGGCCTGGCTAGCCTTAGTCGTTGCGCTTTGCGCGTCGCGCGCGTGGTCGGGCGCCAGCGATATCGCCATCGATTCCACCGAGTACGAACGCCAGCGCATTCCGCTCGAACAAGTCAAAGAGCACGTGGCCAAATTGTCTTCGCTGGGCTCCCGAGTGCCCGGAACCGAAGGGCATTTGCAGGCGCGGCGCTACGTCATCGAACAACTCCGCGGGATGGGTTACGCGGGGCCTGAAGAACCGAAGACCGACGATGCGCTCAAGCCGCAGACGCTCGACGAAAGCGCGAAGACGGCCGAAGGGCAATCCTGGAGCGGCGAGGCGATTGCGCCGTTCCAGATCGGGCCGCGCAACGTTCGCATACACGTGGTCGACTGGAACACCTCGCTGCAAGGCGGGACCGTGGTGCTGACGGGCGAAGGCCCCGACGGCGCGGCGCAGACGGAAGAGCTTACCTTCCAGCCCACCTCGCGTGGCGAAGTGGAAGTCTCCGGAGACAAGCGCTTCACCAAGCTGAATTCGATCCTGGTCAAGAACCTCAAGGGCGACGTGACGCCGGGCGAAGACACGCTCAGCGCCGGATGGGGCGTACGCTATTTCATCGGCCTGCATCGCTTCTGGGGCACGATCCCGGCGCAGATCGGTCCGGGGCGGCTGCTCTTCACCGAAACGCCGCCGGAAGAGACGCCGGAGCCGTTCCCGCTCTATGCCATCTGGCCCAACGGCACGGCCGTGACCACCACGGGGCCCGACGGCGTCACCGGCCCGCTGATCTACGCCCGGTCGGGCCGCTTGTCGGACTTCGACAACCTCCCGGTCAAGGACTCGATCGTTCTGCTCGACGTTGGCGACGATTCGAACTGGACGCTGGCCGCCTCGCTGGGCGCTCGTGCGGTGATCTTCATCGAACCCGAACAGGCGCTGCGGCCGGTGCTGCAGAACCTCGCAGTGCAGACGCCGGTGGAGTTTCCGCGGTTGTGGATTCCCCGCGGCGACGGTCTGAAGTTGAAGGAAACCGCGCTGCGCCTGCTGGCCAACGGCGGAAAGCCGCCCGTAGTCAACGCCTATACGCACATGCAGTGGAAGCGCGAGCAGTGGGACAACATTTATCTTTTGATCCCCGGCGCGGGACCGGATGCGACGATCACCGACGAAGCGCAGCGCAAGGAGATCACGGGCGCCACGGTGGTGCTCGCGGCGTATTACGACAGCAACAGTCTGGTGCCGTCACTGGCGCCGGGCGCCGAACAGAGCATCTCATGCGCGGCGCTTCTGGCGTTGGCACGTCAGTACAAGCACCAGCCGCCTGCGCGCGACGTACTGCTGCTCTTCAGCGGGGCGCATTTCCAGGGCTTGAAGGGCGAACGCGAGTTCTTCGCCGAAGTTGACCGCCTGCCGCTCAACATCGACGAGACTCAGACGTACGAAGGCGAACTGGCTAAAGTGCGCAGTACGCAGACGATCAACAAGCTGATCCTGGCCGACATTCTGCAAAAGGAAAACCTGGGCCTGGAACGCGAAGAACTGCGGCTGGCCACGCAGCAGGCCGTCGACGCTTACCTCCAGATGCCCTTCGCGCGCGCCGATCAGGCGTTCATCGAAGCGGCCATCAGCCGCCCGTCCTTGTTCTACCTGGTGCTGGGGATTCTGCTGCTGGCGGCGGGGATCGCCTGGTTCGTGATGAACTGGCCGGCGCGCGGATTCAGCCTCGCGGTATTGCTGACGGCCGGAACGAGTTTTGTCGTCTACGGCGCGGCGGTGCCATGGCTGCAAGGGAAACTCAAGGCCGGCGCCGGCGCGGTGAACCCGCAGGAACGGATGGACGGATTCCTCGACCTCTGGAAGCAGGAAGTCAATACGCGCGAGACCGATAAGGAGCGCGAAAGCCGGCTGCTGCGCTACGAAGGCCAGAACGACACCGAACTTCAAAACAAGAAAACCGAAGAACGCCGGGCGTACGAATTCTCGGGCCAGTTGCTCTACTCGCTCTCCTCGTCGGGGTTCGGCATCAAGCCTGAAACGCCCACCGACCCGGCCGCGCGCCAGGCCGCGCTACGCGAGACGGCCGAACTGATGCGCCGGCGCGTGGAGACGGAACTGTCCTGGGTGGACGAAGAGTTCAAACGCCTGGCGCTTAACCGTCCATTCCAGGACCTCGTGTACGACCGTCTCTCCCGCGACAGCGACGCCAAGGGCCGTAAGAGTATGTTCCTGTCGCTGGACCTTTCGGCCGGCAATCCAGGCATCGGCCTGTTCTACCTGGGTAATTTCTACGGCAAGTACGGCGACATCGAATCACGCTACAAGAACTTCGGGCGCTCGGTGATGAACATCGCCAAGGCCGTGGAACGGGCCGCCGGCGGCGCGAGCGAAGGCCAGTTGATGCCGGATACGCTGCTCGAATCGGGCAAGCGAAGCTGGCAGACGTACATGGGCACGAGCATGGCGCTGGCCAGCGAGATTGCCGTGCAGGCCCAGATGCGCGGACTCACGCTGGCGACGCCCTACGACCGCCGCATGGTCTGGGACACGCCGCAGGACCACCACGTCTCCGGCGAAGGATCGCTCAACTGGACCAATGTGGACAGCCAGTTGTCGCTGGCGGGAACCTTCTTGCGCCGATTCCTGGCCGAGCCGGCGGTGACGGGCGAGTGCCGTTTCGACAAGGGCCTCAAGAATACCGGTTACTCGCAGCTTATCTTCCGGACGGTCCGCCGCGGCGGCTCGCGCAGCATCTTCCCCAACATCCCGGTGGGCGATACGGTCATTCACCGCACGTGGCGCGAGCACAGCGTCGGCGGAGTGCGACTGTGCCTGATGGAGGCGACCAACCCGCTGGGCCGCGCGTACATGCCGGGCCTGATGCGCGGCGGCCGCTTCAACTTCGAAGCCGAGAAGAGCGATCCGGACACCGGCGAGATTCAATACTCGATCAACAAAGCCAAGCACAAGCTGAACGAAAACCAGACCTTCAGCAGCCACATCGCGATGCAGGTGCGCCGCGACACGGTGGAGATCTTCCGCGCGCAGGGGGTTGGCGTGCTGGACGTGGTCGATCCGGGCCGCCTGACGGTCCTGCGCAACTGCACGCTGCTGGCCGGACAGACCGAGTCCGGACCGCTCGAGTTCGGCACCAGCAGCAGCTATTGGCACGAGCCGCACCGCGTGCTCTTCGCGGAGCCGGGTTCGCGCGTGAAGGTGCTCTTCCGCGAAGGCGAGTTCGGCCTGCGCGTGGCCGTCCTCGACGTGGACCAGACGATTCGCGACCGGCTCCTGGATCCGGAACAATCCGCCAAGGTGAGCTTGGACCAGGCGCGCGGCCCCGGCTTCCGGCTGGGTACGCGCAAGGTCCTGGACTGGCTGCCGATGCGGACGGCCTCCGACTTGTGGTGCCTGGGCGAGAAGCGGCTCCAGAACTTGCGCTCCCATTCGATCGGCAACGCGAAGCTCGACAATCCTCTGTTTCCCGGTCCCTACAGTGCCGGCACGATCACGGTGGCCAAGGACAGCGACGAAGCGATCGGGACGGGGGTCGAGAAGCAGTCGCCGGACGGACCGGGCTGGGACGAACGCGTGGTGGGCTTGCCGCTGCAGATCGGCGACGCTCCGGAAAGCTTCCGCGTCGAGAAATTCATCCCGCCGAACAAACTGGTGCTGGATCGCCCGTGCCGCTACGACTTGCCGCCCAACCGCCCCTTCCTGCTCACGAAGGAGCAGCCCGGGCTGCACAACATCACCAAGATGCGCCTGCAGGAAGCGCAGGATGCGCGCCAGCGCAAGCAGTACGGCGAAGCGTGGCGGCTGAGCACTGAAGCGTGGGGCCTGGAGTCGCGCGCCTATCCGGAAGTGCTGGGCACGGCCAACGACAGCGTGATGGGCGTCGTCTTCTATCTCTTCCTGCTGCTCCCGTTCTGCTTCTTCGTCGAACGGCTCCTCTTTGCGATGCCCAAGATCGAGCACCAGATCGGCGCGTTCTTCGGGATCTTCGTGGGCATGTTCGTGCTGCTGTGGCTGGTGCATCCGGCCTTCGACCTGGTGGCCGCGCCGCCGGTGATCCTGCTGGCCTTCGTCATCATGAGCCTGGCCGGCATCGTGATCGCGATCTGCTACGGGAAGTTCAACACCGAGATGCGGATGATGCAGCAGGGCATGCAGGGCACGCAGTCGGCCGACGTCAACCGCGCCAGCGCGGCGATGGTGGCCGTCTCGCTCGGCATCAGCCAGATGCGCCGGCGCAAGGTCCGCACGCTGCTGACGTGCCTGACGATCATCTTGCTGACGTTCACGGCGCTTTCGTTCACCAGCACGGTCCGCACGATCGGGCAGGCGCATATCGACCTTTCGCCCGGCGACGAGCAAGACGCGCGTTACAACGGCATTCTGCTTCGGCAGCTCAATTACGACCGCTTGAGCCTGGATGCGTTCGAGCAGATGCGCCGCGAACTGGCCAACGAAGGACTGACCTGCACGCCGCGCTTCTGGCGCGTGGCTGCCAAGAACGAAAAAATCCTGGTGGATATCTTCGCCAATTCGGCGGAAGGCGGCGAGGCCAACCGCAACGAACGGATGGTTTCGCCGGCCTGCATGGTCGGATTCAGCCATTCCGAAGCCGAACTCTTTCCCGAACTGCGCAAGAAAGCCGGCGAAGGCGGGATGATCGTGGCGGGAAGCTGGCTGGAGGAAGGCGATACCGACGTCTGCCTGCTGCCCGAAAAGCTGATCGAGTACCTGCGCCCGAAGGGCATCGCCAAGGAAGACTGGAACGCCGAGCGCGCCATCGGCGTCGAGCTGATGCTGGGCAGCCACCCGGTCAAGATCAAGGGCATCTTCCGGCCCGAAGAGTTCGACGCGCTGAAAGACCTGGACGACGAGCCGCTGACGCCGGTGGACTTCTCGGCCAGCGAAGCTTCCCGCGGCGCCGAACAGCAGACCGACGCCACCGCGCAGGTGGAGAACCTCGAGAACGCAAAGGCCACGAAGTACGAACACATCAACGGCCAGAATACGTTGATTCTGCCGTGGCGCACCGCCCAGCTTCTGGGCGCGGATCTGCGCAGCGTCGCGGCCAAAGTGCAGAGCAAAGAAGTGCTCGACTATATGGTCGAGCGCCTGCTCAAACGGATCGAGAAGAACCTATTCGTCGGCCGCGACGGCCGCCGGCGGCTCTACGCGTCGACGGGCAAGCTGAGCCTGAGCGGGCTGGGCAACCTGCTCGTCCCGTTGCTGATCTCGATCCTGATCCTGCTCAACACGATGATCGGCGCGGTCTACGAGCGGAACCGCGAGATCACCATCTTCAGCGCTTTGGGCCTCGCGCCCAGCCACATCGCGGCCCTATTCCTGGCTGAGGCATTGGTGTACGCGACGCTGGGCGCGATCTTCGGTTATTTGCTGGGCCAAGGCGCGGCGAAATTCATCCAACTCTTCGGCGAACAGCTCGGCGTGGCCGGCCTGTACTTGAACTACTCCAGCTCGTCGGCGGTCTTCGTGACCGCAATCGTGATGCTCTCGGTGATCGGGAGCACGATTTACCCCGCGATGATGGCCGCGCGCGCCGCCGCACCCAGCGAAGAGCGGCGCTGGTCGGTCCCCGTCCCGGTGGGCGACGAAATCAGCCTTGAACTGCCCTTCAGCTTCCAGCGCGACTTGGTCCCGGGCGCGGCGCTGTTTCTGCACGAATTCTTCGAGAGCCACGCCGAGTCGTCGCTGGGCAAGTTCACGGCGAAGGAAGTGACGCTGGAAACCTTCCATACCGAGAACGGCCAGGGCCTGTGCATTTTCTTCATGGCTTGGCTGACGCCGTACGATCTGGGCGTCTCGCAAGAGGTGCAGATTTACGTCGTCCCCACCGACGACGAAGGCCTGTACGTGACCGAGGCCACCTTCTACCGCGTGAGCGGCTACGTGGCTTCGTGGCGGCGCGTGAACCTGCCGTTCCTGAACGCGCTGCGCAAGCACCTGCTGATCTGGCGCACGTATTCGCCCGAACAACGCATGGAATACAGCATGAAGGGGTTCTACCGCTTCAACGAAGCCTTCGAAGCGGTAGGCTGGCCGATTCCGCCGGGCGCGCGCCCGCCGCAGGGTCTCGAGCCTCCCGAACTGGATGAAGAAGGAGCGGTGATCGGGCCCGGTAGCCCGCACGATCCGCAAGGCGGCGCCGGTGCGGCGAGCCTGTCCGACGGCCCCGAGCCCGCGAAAGCTTGATCGGCACACATGGGTCACGAAAGCGACAAGGAACTAGAAGAGTACCGCAGCATCATGGAAACCCCCTCGACGTTCGAGGAAGGGTTTTCCTGGCGCACCGTCGTAGGCGCGGTATTCCTCGGCTTCGTCATGATGCCGGCCTCGATGTACATGGGGCTGGTGGTCGGCGAAGCGTCCATCGGCGATGCCGCGCGCTGGGTGACGGTGATCCTGTTCCTCGAAATCGCCAAGCGCAGCCGCCAGGCGCTGCGGCAGCAGGAATTGTTCGTCCTTTACTACATGGCCGGCATGGCCCTCGCTTCACCGTTCCAGGGCCTGCTTTTCCGGCAATACCTCGTTCGATCGCCCGCCGCGGAAGACTTGCAACTCGTGGGGGTTTTCGCCGATCCCGACATGTGGTGGGTCAGTCCGACCAAGGAATACATCGAACAGCACGGACGCTCCTTCCTGTCGTGGGGCTGGTTCGGCCCGATCGCGCTGATCGTGCTGGGCCAGTTGCTCGGCCGCATCGACCACTTCGGGCTGGGCTATTTCCTATACCGGCTCACCAGCGACGTCGAGAAACTCCCCTTCCCGCTCGCGCCCGTCGGCGCGGCCGGCAGCATCGCCTTGGCCGAAAGCACACAGGACAAGCAGACTTGGCGCTGGCGCACGTTCTCCATCGGCACCATGCTGGGCCTGATGTACGGCACCATCTATACGGCTGTCCCCGCGGTGACCGGCGCGATATTCGGCAAGGCCGTGCAGATCATACCCATCCCCTGGATCGAACTGACCGATAAGACCAGCGACGTGCTGCCCGCCGTGGCGGTCGGTCTGACCGTCCATCTCGGCTTATTGATCGTCGGCTTCGTCATACCCTTCTGGTCGGTCGTGGGCGGCATGGTGGCCGTCATCTCCACCTTCATCCTGAACCCCGCGCTGTACAAGCTCGGCATCCTCAAGACTTGGAACGCCAGCATGCGCACGCCCGAAACGGGTGTGGCGAACCAGGTCGATTTCTACATGAGCTGGAATATCGGCGTCATGCTCTCCATCGCGATTATCGGCTTTATTGCCATCGCGAGAGGGCTGACCAAGAGCCGCGAAAGCGGCGGCCTGGACCTCTCGAAGCTGTGGGTCAAGAACGAGAAGCGCGGCGACATCTCGATCTGGACCAGTCTGTTGATCTACGTATTCTCGACGGCCAGCTACATCTTCATCTGCTTGTGGCTGGTGCCCGGATTCCCGGTTCTGTTCTTCGTCTTCTACGGCTTCGTGTACACCCCTGTCGTCAGTTACGCGACGGCGCGCCTGGAAGGCATGGCGGGCCAGGCGCTGAATATCCCGTTCATCCGCGAGGCCGGATTCATCCTGGCCAGCCGCTGGGGCGACTACAAAGGCATCGGGATCTGGTTCGCACCGATCCCCATCCATAACTACGGCTATCAGACGGTCGGCTTCCGGCAGGTCGAACTGACCGGGACCAGTTTGCGCAGTATCATCAAGACCGAGTTCATGGTCGTGCCGATCATCTTGGCGGCTTCGATTTTGTTCAGCGAATTCATCTGGAGCCTCGCGGCGATTCCCAGCGAAGCGTATCCGTACGCCAATCTGATGTGGGACATGGGCGCGCGCACACAGTTGCTGCTCTACAGTTCCACGACGGGCCAGGAGTCCCCGTTCTTCGACGCGCTGAAGCCGCTGGTGATCCTCGCGGCTTTCGTCTTCGGACTGGGGCTGTTCGGGTTCCTCTCGGCCATGTCGCTCCCGCTGCTGTTTATTTACGGCGTCGTGCGCGGCTTTGGGCACGCCAATCCGCACGGACTGATCTTCGAATTCATCGGCGCGCTGATCGGCCGCTTCTACTTCGAGAAGCGCTTCGGACGCGAGAAATGGCGCCAATACGCGCCGGTGCTCTGCGCGGGGTACTTCTGCGGCGAGGGACTCATCAGCGCCGCGAGTATCGCCATCAGCATGATCAGCAAATCCGTCTCGCAGATGCTTTACTGAGCCGCTTGGCACGGCGCTCGGCCTCGGCTAAGCTTCCTGTCGGGAGCCGAGCATGCGCCACGATCCGCAAACCTACTTCGATCATCAGGCCCTCAGCCGCAACCTCGAGGAGCAGTCGCCCCAGGAGATCATCCGCTGGGCGATCGATTTCTTCGGGCCGCAGTTATGCATGAGCACCTCGTTTCAGCTCGGCGGCATGACGCTGCTGCATATGCTCGCCGAGGCGCAGCAGGACCTGCCGGTCGAGAGCCGCGTGCCGGTCCTCTTCGTCGATACCGGATTCCACTTTCCGGACACGCTGGCGTTCAAGGACGAGGTCGTGCGACGCTACGGCATCAATTTGGTCACGCTGAAACCGATCATCGACCGCGAGAGCTTCGTGCGCTTCTATGGCGACGACCGGTTATACGAACGCAATCCGAACGAATGCTGCCGGATCAATAAGGTCGAGCCGATGCAGCGCGCGCTGAAGAAGTACGATGCGCAGTTGATCGCCCTGCGCCGCGACGCTGGCGGCGACCGCGCCGGGATTCAGATTCTGGAGCGGCGCACCGACGGCAAGCACCTGGTCCATCCGCTGGCCAACTGGACGCGGCAGCAGGCCCTGGATTACTTGAAAGTTCACGACATCCCGATCCATCCGCTGCACGAGAAGGGTTACAAAACGATCGGCTGCTTCCCGCCCTGCTGCACGCAGCCGGTGGGCGAACATGCACCCGAACGCGCCGGACGTTGGACCGGAACGGGCAAGACCGAGTGCGGCCTGCATCAAGTGGGCAAAGCCCGGCCGGCGGCCGATTTCTCGATTTAGCACCGCGTGGTAAAGCTTCGGAACAAGCGGTCCTCGCGTCCGCTTGGAAGGGCTCTGCTCGAATAAATTCGATTACGACAAAGCCCCGCCGCACCGTGACGGGTGCGGCGGGGCATGATTTCGTGCGCTATAGGTTTTTGGGAAAGCGAGAACGCTTACAGGGAGCGCATGATGCCGCGCAACTGCTCCCGCAGCGATGCCTTGATCATCCGGTCCAGAACGCGCTTCTGCTCGTCCGTGAAGATCGGCTTACGACCGCGCTTACCGCCCTTGGTCGAGTTTGCCGCCTTTTTAACGCCTTTTTTTCGGCCGCGAGGCATGAATGCTGTCTCCTTTTAATTCGGAAGCAAGTTAGGGAACTCAAGGGTTCTACTCCGATGGCGGCGGGCTGTAAAGTGAGGTTTCGCCCGAAGTCGGTCCCGAATTTGAGCGTGGGGCGCGAAGGAAAATCGTATAATAGCAGGCGGTAAAGTGCGTGTGGCGAATCGCGCTTCCCACGGAAACGCGATGCACGGGCCGGTTTCGGCGGCGCAGGTTCCAGGGAATTTAGGCCCGGCGACCGCACGACGAATAGCGCAGGGAGCACCTATGGCCGAGCCCGCGAAAGTCGAATCGAACGCCGCCGCGGATTGCGTATTTTGCAGGATTGGCGCGCGACAACTGGAGGCGATGGTGGTGTACGAGGATCCCGAGATCATCGCGTTTCGGGATATAAATCCACAGGCCCCGGCGCATGTCCTCATATCGCCCAAACGCCATTACGCGACGCTGTACGAGTTCCAGCAGCAGGATCCCGCGCTCCTGGGCCGGTTGCTCGCCGCCGCGTTGCAGATCGGCCAGCAAGAGCGGCTCGCCGCACGCGGTTTCCGCCTGGTGCTCAATCACGGCGCCGAAGGCGGGCAATCCGTCCAGCACGTGCACCTGCATCTGCTCGGCGGCCGGCCGTTCAACTGGCCGCCGGGTTAGCGCCACCCGTCACGGCGCCGCGCGGCGGCGTTCGAGGTACAGCATCCGCCCCGGTATATCCACGTGGACGGCATGCAGCGACTTCATGAATCCCAGGCCCACGATGTTGTACAAGCCCGCCAGATCTTCCCGTGCCAAAGGCGAACGGACTTCGGCGGCCTCCAACACCCGGCCGTCGGACTGCTCGAATTTCAGCGTTCCGAACTGCACGTCCTTGAAGGCCGTCTCGCGAATCTCCACCCGGCGCGAGACCGAGCCGTCGTTCACCTGAGCGAATCCACGCAGCGCGCCTCCGGTGCTTAAACCCAGTTCCTCGTGCGGCTTCATCGCCGCCAGAAGCAGCGTTTCGGCGCCGGTATCGAACAGGAAGGACAGCCGGTGCGTGCCGTTGATCGTCACGAAAGCGCGCGGACGCTGCTGCTGCTCGTGCTGCGCCCGGTGCATCGGCAAGGCCGCGCGTTCGATCTCCGGCGCCGGCGGCGGCATGCGCATCCCCGCCGGCCAGACCAGCAGCCGGCCGTATGCGAACTCCAGCGTGAAGCGGCTGCGGCCCAGCAGGTCCATGCCCAGAAGGCACGCGATCTGCTCCAACGCTTGCCCAGGGCCGTGCTTGATGACGCCCAGCGGAACGTCGCGGCATTCGTGAGAACCGAGCTTTATGGAGGTCAGCAGCGCGCGCTGAGCGCCCAAATCGCCGACGAACGCGCCGTTCAACTGCTGGGTGCCCAGAATCCGAAGCTCGGGAATCGTCACACGAGCACGGTTGGCCAGGGTGACTTCGGAGCCCGTATCGAGCAGCGCCTCGCAGCGCGTCGCGCCGTTGAGCGTCACGTCCACGAATACCCGATTGGCGCGAATCGTGAACGGAAGGCACGCGACCCCTTCCGGAGGCTCAGGCGCGCCGGCCCAAGCCGAGACGGCCAGGAGAAGTATCCAACTGCTTATGCGTAACGCCACCGTAAGCTCCTGGTGCTTACCGCACAATCAGGCTAAAGACGGCCGTTTCACTCAGCCTATCAGAAGCGCAGATCGATCTAATCCGAACGAAGCTAAACACATGAAATTTAAGGTAAATAAAAGGGGAGAGGGGGCTTCGGCGAACCCTACCTAAGCCTTTTTATTAGCACAGCTTAGAAAAATGGTTTCCCTCTGCACGGGGTGCCGATTCGGTGTAATGGAATTAGCTACCCTTCCTTACGAGGCAGGGGCTGGTTGCGTGGCTGGGCGAAGGCATGGCTTTCGCGGCCCGCAGCGAGGTCCCAAGAATCAGGCATCTCTAAAACTGTCCATACCTTAGGAGATTCTCCATGCCGTCATTCGGTACGCGGTGGATCAAGGTGAGCGGTCTATGCTCTTGTGGGTTGGCGTTGGCGATGCACATGTCGGTTCAGGGCGAAGAAGCCGGGACGACCCCTCCCGCCCCCGCCCAACCCAATGGCGCCGCCAATAAGTCTTTGCAGCTTCAGCAACGTAAGGTCGGCACCCAGATCGACAAATCGGCTGAGCAACTGCGCGAGGTTCTGGAAGAAGTGCGTCAGAACATGGGCGTGGAACTGGAGAGCAAGGAAAAGGTCAAGCAGGCCTCGGAGGTACTCAAGGGTATCTCCGAAAAGACCGTGCCGAAGGTAATCAACGATCTAAAGGAAGGCCAGAACCGCGACGCCCTGACCGGTCAGGCGGCAATCAACAACGACCTCGTCAAGATCCTCAAGATGATGCAAAAGCAGTTGGCGCCGGCCGTCACGCGCAAGGCGCTCAGCGATGCCATCAAGAAACAGAAGACGGCGCTGGATAAGACGAAGGAAACGCGCCTGACCCGCGAGAGTCTGGAAGGCAAGCCCAAGAGCCAGCTGAGCGAGGAAGAACGCACCGCGCTGCGCGAAGCCTCCGAAGATCAGAAGAAGGCCGCCGAGGAACTGGAGAAGGCCAAGCAGGAATTGAAGGACCAGGTCGCGAACCTGAAGGACAGCGATCCGGAAGCCGCCGAAAACGTCAAGAAGGCGCTCGATAAGCTCGAAAAAGCCGAGGCTGAAAACAAGGCGCGCGACGCGGCTAACGAGATCGCCGACAACAAGCTCCGGCAAGCCGAGGCCAAGCAGGAAGATGTCCTGGCCGCGCTGAAGAACGCCGAAGAGCAGCTCGATAAGAGCACCGATAAGGTGGGCAAGCTCGAAGAGAAGCTGGCCGACCTGAAGGATGCCAAAAAGCAGCAGGAGAAGGCGCACGCCGAAACCAAGAACCTCGACGGCCAGAACGAAGAAGAAATGAAGCGCGCCGCCGAAGACCAGGGCGATGTGTCCAAGAAACTTAACGAACTGAAAGAAGACGACCAGAAGCTGGCGGACGCGAGCAAGAAGTCGGACGAAGCCCGCAACGAGATCATCCGCGAAGAGAACAAGGAAGCGCTGAAGAACCAGGAAGAGGTGCTCAAGGCGCTGGACGAAGCGATCAAGGAGACCGAACAGGATCTCGCGCAGGCGCAGAACGCTGAAGAGAAGGCCACGGAACTCGCCGAGCAACTCGACAAGATCGGCGCGATGATGGAGAAGCAGCAGGATTTGGCCAACAAGACCGACGACGCCAAGCCCGAGGATGCGCACGCGCTGGCCAAGCCGCAGGACGAACTGGCTAAGGACGCGGAAGCCGCGAAGTCGGAAATGCCCGAAGACAAGCGCACCGACGGGGAAAAGGCTCAGGAAGCCGCGCAGGCCGCGAAGATGGCCGAACAGATAGCGCAGCAGGCCGAAAAGCAGGCGCAGGAGTCGGCCAAGTCGCAGGAACCCCAAGCTGCCGCCGAGCAGGCCGCTCAAGCCGCCAAACAGGCCGAGCAAGTCGCGCAGCAGGCCGCGCAGCAGCAGCAACAAGAAGCGCAGGCCAAGCCCAACGACGCCCAGGCCGCTCAGGAAGCCAAGCAGTCCCAGGAGGCGGCGCAGGAAGCCAAGCAGGCGGCGGAAGCCAGCCAGCAGGCGGCACAGGAAGCCAAGCAGCAACAGCAGCAGGGCAATAAGGAAGCCGCTCAGAAGTCGGCCGAACAGGCCGCGCAGAAGGCGCAGGAAGCCGTCCAGGCCGCGCAGAAGGCGCAGCAGGGTCTGGAACAGCCCCAGGCGCAGGAGATGGCGCAAGCCCAGCAGGCCGCGCAAGAAGCTCAAGAAGCGGCGCAGAACGGCGAACAGGCTCAGCAGGCCGCGCAGCAGGCCCAGCAAGCCGCGCAGCAGGCCGCGCAAGCCAGCCAGCAGGCGCAGCAACACGCGCAGGCCAGCCAGCAGGCCGAACAGGCCGGCCAGAAGGAGCAGGCCGCATCCGAAAGCCAGAAGGCCCAGGAGGCCGCGATGAAGGCCGCCGAAGCCGCTCAGCAGGCCGCGCAAGCCGCGCAGCAGGCGGCCAACGGCCAGCAGCAGGAACAAGCCGCCGCGCAGTCCGAAATGGCCGCTCAGCAGGCCGCCGCGCAAGCTCAGGCCGCCAGCCAGGAAAGCCCCTCGTCCGCGATGCAGCAGGCGATGCAGGCGATGCAACAGGCCGCTCAAGCGCTGGCCAACCAGCAGCCGCAGCAGGCGCACCAGCAGCAGCAGGCGGCGATGCAGGCCTTGCAGCAGGCGGCTCAGGCAACCGCCGCCGAACTGGCGCAGCTCGACATGCAGGCGGCCATGGAAGCCATGCAGGCGATGATGGAAAGCCTCGCGAATCAGGAAATGGCGATGGCGCAGCAGACCGCTCAGGCCGATTCGGCGCAGATGGCCCAGATGTCGCCGCAACAAGCCGCGATGGCGCAGCAGGCCGCACAGCAGGCGCAGATGGCCGCGATGCCGCAGTCCGCGCAGCAGGCCATGCAGCAAGCCGCGCAGGCCATGCAGCAGGCGGCCCAAGCCATGCAGCAGGGCCAGCAGGCGCAGGCCCAAGCGGCCCAGGCGCAAGCCATGGCCGCGATGCAGCAGGCCCAGCAGTCCATGTCCCAGGCGATGGCCCAGCAGCAGGGGCAGCAGCAATCGCAACAGGCCCAGCAGTCCAAGCAGCAGCAGCAAGGCGGCAAGCCGCATGACGCCGGTCCGGGAGGCTTCGCCTACGCCAAGGGCGGCCCCGCCAATCAGGAAGCCAACTGGGCCGTGGCGCTTCCGCCCAAGGATCGCGAAGAGGTCGAACAGGCGCTGAAGCAGAAGATGCCGTCGCAATACCGCCGGCACATCAGTCTCTACTACCAGAACCTCGCCGGCGCGCAGACCACCGAATAACCCGCGCCGCGTTACGCCCGACACAAAACCCCCGGCTCATGGCCGGGGGTTTTTGTTTGAGGCACCTGCTCAAAGGAGGTTGGGCCGCGCCCGGCCGGTCAGTACATCCGCTCGCGCTTGTTCATATAGGCCAGCAGCGCCGTGGAGAGCAGCTCGTCGGTGCCCAGCGGAACGAAGTCGATGTCTTGAGAGCGGCAGTAGCGCTTGATCGCGTTCACGTGCTCACCCAGCGCGCGCTTATACGCTTCGCCGATGTAGCTCCCTTGCGCGGTCATGCGCTGCCCGGTTTCGGAATCGACGAACTCGATGTTCTCGCGGTATGGAAACTCGCGCTCTTCCGGCGCCAGCAGGTGAAAAACGATCATTTCGTGACGGCGCGCGCGGAATCCCTTGAGCCCCGCGATGATCTTCGCGGTATCGTCCAGCAGGTCGCTGATCAGGATCACCAGGCCGCGCCGCGCCAGCCGCTCGGGCAGCGCGCCGACGCCCTTCTCGGTATCCGTTCCGGCGTCGGGTTCGGCCTTCGCCAGGACGCTCAACAGTCCATGCAGGTGCATGTTTCCGCCGCGCGTGGGGATCACCTCCGGCGGCCCGTCGCGGAATATCGCCAGGCCCGCCGCATCGCCTTGATTGATCATCAGGTACGCGAACGCCGCGGCCAGATCCCGCGCATAGCGCCATTTCTGAATGCCGGGGCTGGGTTGCCCGTCCAGCCGCGCATCTTCGCCGCCGAAGCGCATACTCGACGATCCGTCCAGCAAAATGTAGGAGCGCGTGTTGGTCTGATCTTCGAACTGCTTGATGTACAACCGGTCGGTCTTGGCCGCGACCTTCCAGTCGATGAATCGGAAAGGGTCGCCTTTAGCGTATTTGCGGTAGCTCGAAAACTCGCTCGAGAATCCGTGATAGGGTGATTTGTGCAGGCCGATCAGAAACCCTTCGACGATGAAACGCGCCACCAGTTCCAGATTGCTGACGCGCGCCAGCACTTTCGGATCGAGAAAGCGCGTGTCGCCGTCGAGCTTGCGGGGCTTCGTGCCGTCGGCGGTTGCAGCGGGTGTGGCCATGTCTTACGTGTATCCGCTGAGCGGCGTCCTGGCAAGGCAGCGTCTCAGGTATCGTAATTGAACCAGAAATAGATGCGGAAATTTACGTTAACTTGAGCCTCCGCGTTCATTTACATCAGGACTTGCGGTGTACATAAAGCGAACCAAGGGAGAGCTTGATCATGGCCGTAAAGCTTCGCCTCGACCTCGCATGGGTCGTTGTTCTGGCGCTCGCAGGCGCCGAGTGCGCCGCGGAAACCTGGGTGACCGGCCCGTCGCACCGCGTGCTGCGGACCGAGAAAGCTCCGCAAGGCCGCGAACTCTGGGACGCCGCCACGCGCACGATCAAACTCTTTGCCGCGCGCAACGAATTCGCGGCGTTTCAGATCGTCTTTCCCGGCCCGCGCCAAGGCGTCAACCTCGCCCCGTTCAAGCTGACGGGACCGGACGGCGCCACACTGGAACACGTCGCGCTCCTGCGCGAGCATCACCTCAATACCCCCGTGCTCTCGCAGTTCGGCAAGAACGAGCACCCCAAGGATGTCCTGTGGCTGAACGAACGCTGCAAGGAGTTGGGCGCGCCCCGCGAGTTCCCCGAACTGCTCGTGCCGCTCGACGCCAAGAAGTACGGTGCGCCTTTCGATTGCGCGGAAGGCAAGAACGAACTCATCTGGGTGGATATCTTCGTGCCCGAGGACGCCAAGCCCGGCGTGTACAAAGCCGAATTCCAGGCGGGCGGCGAAAGCTTCAAGCTCGAACTGAACGTCTGGAACTTCACGCTGCCTTCGGTCAGCCACTTCCCGCAGTGGGCGTACATCGGGCCGGAGCAGATTTCCTGGGGCTTTGGGCAGCCGCACCAGAAGATCCCCGAGATGCAGGACGCGTTCGACGCCTATTTTCAGATGGCGCACGACCACCGGTTGAGCCTGACCGAAGGCTTCGGCTACGACGAGGCCTACATCAAAGGCGCGAACCGAAAGTTCTACGACCACTACACGGGCAAAGCCTTCAAGGGCCCCTTCGCGCCGGGCTTCGGCTTCGAACTGGTCCCCGTCGAAGAACAATTCTTCGAACTGGTGAAGAAGGAAGGCTGGCTCAATCGCGCCTTCGTGTATCTGATGGACGAGCCGGGCTCCAAGGAGCAGTACGACGAGATCGTCGCGAAGGGCAAGGCCATCGCGGAGAAGACCGGCGGGAAGCTGATGCGCTTCGTCACCGAGCAGTTCGAGCCCAGCAAGCCCGACTGGCCGCACCTCGATCAGGCCGTCGAGGTTTTCTGCAGCGGCGCGATCCCGCCCGGCGACATTCCGGCCATCGAAGCCAAGGGCAATGTGGTCTGGACGTACAACGGCGGGCACATGGGCTCGGCCGCCATCGACGCCCCCGGACCGATCATGCGTTCGCATGCGTGGGCCGGCTTCGTCTCCGGCGCGCGCGCCTGGTACTTCTGGGAAGCCGGGTACGTCGTCGACAAGCACAACAAATGGAAAGGCCAGAGCAAGAACATCAACGCCGATCCCGCCAAGTTCGTGACCGACGTCTGGAACAATCCGCTCAACTTCGACGAAGCCGAGAAGCCGTACAAAGGCAAGAAGTACCCGGCCGACTGGTCGATCCGGATCAACGGCGACGGGTTGCTCTTCTATCCCGGCAAGGAAGCGGGCATCAACGGCCCCATCGCCTCGTTCCGCCTCAAGGCGCTGCGCCACGGCGCGCAGGATTTCGAATATCTGTACCTTTTGGAAAAAATGGGCAAGCGCGACGACGCGTTCGCCGAAGCGAAGAAGCTCGTCGGCAGCGAAAGCGCCTCGACGGCCAGCAGCGACGGGCAGTCGGGAAAGCTCAAGCTCGACTACGACAAAGACGCCGCGCATTGGGAGTCCGCGCGCGTGCGCCTCGGCCAGATGCTCCACGAGATCGGCGACGCGGCGATCCGCGCGAAAATCCAGCCCTACAACCAGTACCCCAACCCGGTGGGCCACCCGGATTACTTCGGCGGCAAGCGGTACTAAGCTCGGTCTTTGCCAGGATTCGCGAACGCGCGTAAGATTACGCGCGTACTCGGAGAACCTCGCACATGCCCGAACCCTTGGCCCCCGTGTTGCTCGTGAACGGCGAATTGGAGACGGTCACCCAAGGGCGTGTTTCGCGCGGCGAACTCCTGGTGAAGAACGGCCGCATCGCGGCGCTGGGCAAGCGCCTGTCAGCGACGCGTGGCTTGCGCCGCATCGACCTCAAGGGCGCGCTGGTCACGCCGGGACTGATCGACGCGCACAGCCATGTCGGGATGCTCGAAGACGGTCTGCCCAGTGACGGCGACTTCAACGAATCCACCGACGCAATGACGCCCGACGTCATGGCGCTCGATGCTTTCCGAACCAGCGACGTGGCGCTGCGCGAGGCCGCCGAATCGGGCGTCACCGCCGCGTTCATCATGCCCGGCAGCGCCAATGTGATCGGCGGACTGTGCGCCATCGTCAAAACCTTTGGCCTGCGCTACGCCGACTACATCGTGAATGCCGAGGCCGGTTTCAAGATGGCGCTGGGCGAGAACCCCAAGCGCACACACGGCGGCAAAGGTAAGCGCCCCATCACGCGCATGGGTATCGCCGCGATGATCCGGCAGGTCTTCGCCGACGCGGAAGCCTACGCCCACAAACGCACCCGGCTCAAGAAGGGCGATTCGGCCGCGCCGGACCTCAAGCTCGATTCCGTCGCGCGGATGCTGGCCGGCAAGCTGACGTGCCGCTGCCACGCGCACCGCGGCTTCGATATGCTTGCCTTCATGCGCATCGCCGACCGCCACAAGTTCCGCTACGTCTTCGAACACGCGACCGAAGCGCTGGAAGTGATGGACGAACTCGCCGGCCGGCGCATCCCGATCGTCTTCGGGCCGACCTTCGGATCGCGCGGCAAGATCGAGACGCACTCGAAGGCCTGGTCCACTCCCGCGGCGGCCGCGAAGGCCGGCGTGCTATGCGCGATCACCGGCGACCATTCGGTCACGCCGCTTAGACATCTGTGCGTGTACGCGGCGCTGGCCGTGCGCGCGGGGCTTTCCAACGCCGACGCGCTCAAGACCATCACCATCAACCCCGCGAAAATTCTCGGGGTCGAGAAGCGCTTGGGCTCGCTGGAGCCCGGCAAGGACGCCGACTTGGTCGTCTGGCCCGGCGATCCGCTCGATATCCGAAACGCGCCCACGCGCGTGATGATCGGCGGGCGCTGGGTCGACGAGCATCCGGTGCCGACCCCGGCGCTTTACCGCAAATAGCGCCGCTCAGGGATTCCAAGCCTCGGACGACCAGCCGCTCGCGCCTTGCCGCCGATAGTGCCAGCGCAAGTGCGGCAGCGGCCGCAAGTCGATGTAATCCACTTCTTCGAGTGACAGCACGCACAGCAAAAAGTTCGGCGCCGGAGCATCGGGGTCCGACGGCGGCGCCGAGAACGCGGCATCGGGTTCGCGCGGAAATCCCGGCCTCGGCCACGCGAAGGTCTGCCGCGAATCCTCGCGCTTCTCCTTCCAGACCCGCGCACGCTCGGCGCGAAGCGCGGCATCGGGGTGCGCGGCGCCCACGAGTTCCACGCGCCCTTCGAGACGGAACTGCTCGCGCGTGGCGAGGAAGTGCCAGCACGCCGCGGCAAAAGGCTGCGCCGTCAGCTCGCCCACCTTCGCGCTGTACAGGTTCGTCGTAAACAGGATGCGGTCGCCCGGATCGAGCATGCCGCGGAAGAAAATCGTACGGTTCGCGGGACGTCCGTCGGCGCGTACGGTGGCCAGTTGCAGATAGCCGGCATCGGGGCGGAGGGGATTTTCGCGCAGCGCGCGGTCGAGCAGGGTGCGCCAAGGCGCGGGCGCGGCGGGCATGCGCTACCCGGCGCGAACGGCGGCCAGCGCCTTGCGGCGCGCTTCGATCCAGGCCAGCTTGCGTTCTTTCGCAGCCACTTCTTCGTCGCTCAACGCCTGCTGCGCCTTCGCTTCGGCGAACTCGGCGTCCAGCTTGGCCGGATCCATTTCGTCCACGCGCGCGGCTTCCTGCGTCAGGATCGTGGCGTTGTTGTCGCTAATCTGCAGGAATCCGCCGCGGACGGCGAAGCAGTCGAGCTTCCCGTCGGCGCGGGTCACGCGCAGCGCGCCCGTCCCGAGCAGGCCCAGAAACGCGGCGTGCCCGGGCAACACGCCCAGTTCCCCGTCGAAGGCCGGCGCCACCAGCGCGCGCGCGTCGGCGTCGAAGACGGCCCGCGCGGGCGTGATTACCGTGACGTGAATCTGCTTCTCGCCGCTTGCCATGAGTGAAAGGCTCGGTGCAAACCGCGGCGAACGTCCCAGGCGCCGCGGCCGCGCGTCCGGCCCTTAGCTCCCTTCCTTCTTCATCCGCTCGGCCTTCTCGATCACTTCTTCGATCGCGCCGACGTACATGAACGCCGCTTCGGGCAGGTGGTCGAATTCGCCCGCCACCAGCGCCTTGAAGCTGCGCACCGTTTCCTTGATCGGAACGTACTTACCCTTGATGCCCGTGAACTGTTCGGCGACGTGGAAGGGCTGGCTGAGGAAGCGCTCGATCTTGCGCGCGCGCGCCACCAGCACCTTGTCGTCTTCGCTCAGTTCGTCCACGCCCAGGATCGCGATGATGTCCTGCAGGTCCTTGTAGCGCTGCAAAATCTGCACGACGCCGCGCGCCACCGAGTAGTGCTCCTGCCCGATGTACTGCGCGTCCATGATGCGGCTGGACGAGGTCAACGGATCCACGGCCGGGTAAATGCCTTTTTCTGCGATCGAGCGCGAAAGGTTCGTCGTCGCGTCCAAGTGCGCGAACGCGGTCGCCGGCGCCGGGTCGGTGTAGTCGTCGGCCGGCACGTACACGGCCTGTACCGACGTGATCGAGCCGCGCGTCGTCGAGGTGATGCGTTCCTGAAGCTGGCCCATTTCGGTCGCCAGCGTGGGTTGGTAACCGACTGCGCTGGGCATGCGGCCCAGCAGCGCCGAGACTTCCGATCCGGCCTGCGTGAACCGGAAGATGTTATCGATGAAGAGCAGCACGTCCTTGCCTTCCTGGTCGCGGAAGGATTCGGCCACGGTCAGCGCGCTCAGCGCCACGCGCAGGCGCGCGCCCGGCGGCTCGTTCATCTGCCCGTACACCAGCGCCACGCGACTCTTCTCGATGTCGTGTTCCTGAATGACCGCGTTCGCGCCGCCTTCGCGCATTTCCAGCCACAAGTCGTTGCCTTCGCGGGTCCGTTCCCCCACCCCGGCGAAGACCGAGTAGCCGCCGTGCTGCTTGGCGATGTTGTTGATCAGCTCCATGATGATGACCGTCTTGCCGACGCCCGCGCCGCCGAAGAGCCCCGTCTTGCCGCCCTTCACATACGGTTCGAGCAGGTCGACGACCTTGATGCCCGTCTCGAGCATCTCGGTCTCAGGGTTCAGGTCGGTGAACTGCGGGGCTTCGCGGTGGATCGGCCAGCGTTCGCCGGCGGGAATCGGACCCCAGCCGTCGACGGGCTCGCCCAGCAGGTTCATGATCCGGCCCAGCGATGGTTTGCCGACGGGCATCGTGATCGGCTGGCCCGTGTCGACGACCTCGGTCCCGCGCTGCACGCCGTCCGTGCTGCCCATGGCCACCGCGCGCACGCGGTTGCGGCCCAGGTGCTGCTCCACTTCGCAGACCAGTTTCTCGCCGTTGGGCTTCTTCACTTCCAGCGCGTTGTAAATCTTCGGCAGCTTCTCCGGATCGAACTCCGCATCCAGCGTCGACCCGATGACCTGCGCCACCTTGCCCAGATTCGCCATGACGTTCCCTTCCTCAGAACCTACTTGCCGCCGGCCTGAATCGCTTCCAGCATCTGCTTCGCTTCCGCGCTCGATGCTTCCAGCCAGACCGTCTTGTTCACTTCCCGTTTTGCCACCACCACGACGTGGCTGGGGTGCGTGATCGCTTGCGTCGTCGCGTCGCCCGCCCCCGGAACCGTCTCTTTGTAGATCGCGTACAACTCGCCCGGCTCCGTGCCGAAAACCACCCGTTCGATCTTCACTTCGTAGCCGCCGGTCCGCCGCGCGCCCATGAACGCCGCCAGCACCATCTCCTTCGACCAGTCGACCTTCGGTACGTCCGCCTCGGCGCCGCCGTTCGCCTTCCAGACTTGAACCAACTCGTCCTGCGATCGAAGCAGCAGCCGTTCGGCCTTTTCGTGCGCCGGCGCCCAAGCCAGCAGCCGCACGATTTCCAGCAACACGAAGGTAATCGCCACGCTTCGCCCTTCTTACAGTTACAGCGCCGCCGCGCCGCCGACGATTTCGGCGATTTCCTGCGTGATCTTGCTCTGCCGCGCGCGGTTGTATTGGCGCGTCAGCATCTTCACCATGTCGTCGGCCGCGTCGGTCGCGTTCTTCATCGCCAGCCGCCGCGCCGCGTGTTCGCCGGCCGTGCTGTCCAGCATCGCCGTGAAGATGGACATCTTGACCACCAGCGGCAGCACTTCGGCCAGAATCGTCTGCGGGTCCGGATGGAACAGGTAGCCCATCCCTTCGGCCTTCGCCGCGGCCGGATCGGCGCTCGCCGGCGACGAAGCCTGCAAGCCCGAGAGCGGCAGCACCTGCTCCACCTTCGGCACCTGCGAACTCGCGCTCTTGAACCAACTGTAGATGATGTACGCCTCGTCGATGGTTTCTTTGCCGTACCGCTCGATCAGATCGTTCCCGATCTCCTCGGCGCGCGTGTAGCTGGGCTTATCCGACACCATCAGAAAACTCTTGCTCACCGGAATGCCCAGGAACCGGCAGGCGTTGACGCCCTTCTTGCCCTGGACGACGTACTCTTGCTCCAGCCCGCGCGCGTTGAGTTTCTCGCGCAGGCTGCGCAGTTCCTTGATCAGGTTGGCGTTGAACGCGCCGCACAGGCCGCGGTCGGTGGAGAACAAGATCACCACCGCGCGCTTGGGTTCGGCATGTTCCTTCAAGAGCGGATGCGCCACGTTCGACGCGGCCGAAGCCAGATCGCCAATCACCTGCTGCAGCTTCTTGGCGTAGGGGCGCGCGGCCATCGCGGCGTGCTGAGCCTTCGAGAGCTTCGCCGTCGCCACCATCTTCATGGTGTTGGTGATCTTGCGCGTATTTCGCACCGACTTGCGCCGGACCACCAGTTCGCGTGTATTGGCCATGCTTCGTATCCCCAGCCGCGGAGCCCCGTGAGGCGGCCGCCGCGAGCCGACTTACTTCTTGACGAACCGAGCCTTCACGTCCTTGATCACCTGCGTCAGTTGCTTTTCCTGGTCTTCGCTGAGCGCCTTCTTCTCGTTGATCGCCTGCACCAGCTCCTTGTGCGCGTCGTTGATCTCCTGGATCAGCGCCTTCTCGTAGTCGCGCACCTTCGCCACCGGCAGGTCGTCCATGAAGCCCTTGGTCGCCGCGAAGATCGCGAAGATCTGGTTGCCGACCTTGACGGGCTCGTACTGGGCCTGCTTGAGCAGTTCCACCAGCCGGTAGCCGCGGTCGACCTGGCGCTGCGTGACCGGATCCAGTTCGGTGCCCAACTGCGCGAAGGCTTCCAGCGCGCGGAAGTTCGCGAGGTCCAGGCGCAGCGTGCCGGCGACCTTCTTCATGCCCTTGATCTGCGCGTTGCCGCCCACCCGGCTCACCGAGATGCCGACGTTCACCGCCGGGCGCACGCCCGCGTTGAACAAGTCCGGCTCCAGGTAAATCTGGCCGTCGGTGATCGAGATCACATTCGTCGGGATGTATGCCGAGACTTCGCCTTCCTGCGTCTCGATGATCGGGAGCGCCGTGAGCGAACCGCCGCTGCCGTACACGCGTCCCAGCTTGTAGCCCGACGCGTTCTCCATCTTCTTCAAGTCCTGCTCCGCCTCGTGCTGCCCGGTCTCGGAGGCGTACACCTTCGAGTTGACCGCATCGCTTTCCTTGAACGGCGCCTGCTTGGTGCCGGAAACGATCACGTACTTCTCGGCCAGCTTGGCGCTGCGCTCGAGCAGGCGGCTGTGCAGGTAGAAGACGTCGCCGGGATACGCTTCGCGG
>BTVV01000100.1:0-23613 GCA_045863855.1 Planctomycetota bacterium
ACCGGCTGGTGCGGCAGCAGCGCATCCTGCGCCAGGCGCGGTTGAGCATGCCGCTGGTCATCGGGGGCTGGGGCACACGCGGAAAATCGGGAACCGAACGCTGCAAGGCGGCGTTGTTCCACGCGTATGGCGCGGAGGTATTCTGCAAGACGACCGGCTGCGAAGCGATGTTCATACATGCGCCGCCGAACCAGCCCGCAGAGGAACTGTTTCTCTTCCGCCCGCTGGACAAGGTCAGCATCTGGGAGCAGATGACGGTACTTACCACCGCCGCGCGGCTCAACAGCCAAGTCTTCCTCTACGAATGCATGGCGCTTAACCCGCGCTACGTGAACGTGCTCCAGCACGGCTGGATGAAGGACGACGTCTCGACGCTGACGAACGCGTACCCCGACCACGAGGACATCCAGGGCCCGGCGGGCTTCAACGTCGCAGAGGTGATCGGGAATTTCGTACCTCACCACACGGTCTGCTGGACGGCGGAGCAGCAGATGCTCCCGATTCTGAATCGCAAGGCGCGCGAGCGGCACACCGAACTTGTCGCGCACCCGTGGCTCGACGCGGCCATGATCACCGACGACTTGCTGGATCGATTCCCTTACCGCGAGCATCCCAACAACCTCGCGATGGTCGAAGGCATGGGCCGGCACCTGGGGGTGAGCAGCGATTTCATTTTCAAGGAGGTTGCGGACTGGCTGGTGCCCGACTTGGGGGTGCTGCGCACCTATCCAACCGTTCGCTACCGCGGGCGAGCGGTCTACTTCAGCAACGGGATGTCGGCGAACGAGCGGCGCGGAACGCTCGATAACTGGCGGCGCCTAGGCTTCTACGACCACAACACGCGCGACCAGCCCACCGAATGGGTGATCGGCGTAGTGAACAATCGCGCCGACCGTATTCCGCGCAGCAAGGTCTTCGCCGGGATCATCGTAAACGACATCGCCGCGCATCGTTTCTTCTTCATTGGCTCGAATCTGAAAGGAATGCTGGGCTACATCGAGGAATCGATGGAAGCCAATCAAGAACAATGGGACTTGTTGCGCGAGCCCGGGCCGCAGGCGGTGCGCGGAAAGGTGGAACGCGACCTGGAGCAGATGAAGTTTACGTGCCGGCGTCCGGGCGACTTGGATCGGGTGATGCCGACCATGCTGAGCGGTTGCGGCTTCGACGAAGAGGCCGCGAAAGCGCTGCTGGAGGCGCCCGAATGGAAGGCGCTCACGGCCGCGGCCGAGCGGATCTCGGCCACTTCCGCCGAACGCCAGGAGGACGCTCTCGAATCGGCCTGGCAGGAAGCCGGCAAGGCGTTCGTCGCCAAGCTCGAAGGCGCCTGGGACCAGACCGCGCAGGAGACGCGCGAAGAACACGACCGCACGCAGCCGGACGATCTGATTCCGTTTCTGCGCACGTACTGGAAGCGCATGAAAAGCGCGCTCTCGATGCAGCAGCAGATCGAGGCGGCGCTGCAAGGCGGCGGCCTTTCGGCGCAGATCAATCGGGAGTACATAGCCTTTATGCGCCAGGCGCTGCGCAGCCGACTGGTGGTGATCTGGGACTATTACGCGACGGGCGACCAAATTATCCGGCGCATCTTGGAAGAAGTGCCTCCGGGGCATACCGCGCATCTGTGCGGCCTGCAGAACATCAAAGGAACCGGGCTCGATTTCGCGTACCGCTGGGTGGACCTGATGAAGATCCAGCAATACGCGGAAAAGCTGGCCGCGCCGCAACCCGAAACGCGCGCCGCCGCGGTGACCAACTTGGCGTTCTATTCCGGTTATCACTATTGGGATGGATTGCTCGCTCTGGCGGCCCTGAAGCAAGCGCTGCGCACTCCGCTGTACGAAGACGCCAAGTCGCGACAGGCGGCCGAACAGGCGATCGAGCGCGTTCGCGAAGGCATCTCCGCAGCCAAAGCCAAGATGGCCGGCGGCCAGCAGAAAGGCGCTTGGTACGACCCGCTGGTTGGCGCGATCGAGCCCGTGCTGGATGTGTACGACAGCATCTATCGCCGGCGCACGTACGACCGCTTGATCGAGGACATCGTCCACTTGCGCATCTCGCACCCGCGCGCGGCGGAGGAGTTGCGCAATCTGGTGGAGCGCCAGAAAGGCGGTTGGTTGAAAAAGGCGATGCGAAAGAAGAGCGGTAGTTAGTCCGTTACGCGACGGCCGCATGCTGCGGACCGCTGCGGCGCTTCTGGAGCAAGTCCTTCAACGCCTGAACCTGTTCGCCGAGTACCGAGCGCTGGAAATCCGAGCGGTCGGCGGCCGCGCGCAAGGTCGTGTTCTCGTGCTGCAGTTCGTGGACCTTCACCAACAACATGCGCAGCATCGCTTGAGCGGCGGCGGGATCGCTGGGAGGAACCTGCAATTCGGCAGCTTGGGCGGCGTGAGCTTCAGGCGCTTGGGGGTATCCGTAGGCTGCGTACATGGTTGTGTCCTCCTCTTTCACGGGTGGCCTTAGAGCAAGGATTTGGCCAAGTACCATAAACTTTTAAATACTTAAGCACCAACATCTTACGAATTTGACTTCTAGTTGACTGAAGTCCTTGGTCCAGGATTTATCGTCTAGAGTCCAGGATTAGAGTAGGCGGAGGTCCAAAAGCAGTATTGATTGTGCAGCACGATGTAAAGCTATACATATCGTAAGACAAAATACGTCACTTTATTTCGTTTGTGACAAAATTAGTCAATATGTCATTATTTTTGTTCGCACAATGTGACAAGGTCTTCCCAAGCCTCTCCCTAAGCCGCCTTTGTCCAGCTTTGTGGACTCATGGGAATTAATTTTAAATCATTGATATCAAAAGGATTAACGAAGCCCAATCCTAGTACCCGGACATTGGCATCCGGATTGTTGTACAGAGTGCAGAGCGAAGTGCAAAATACCTGTGCAGAGAAGTTTACGGAGAAAGTCATGCACCACCGAACGAACATCCTGAGCGCGCTCATCTTCGCGACGGTGAGTTTCGTAGCCACCGAAGTAAGCGCCGCGTCGAGCACTGCCACGAGCAAGGTGGAGTTCAGGCCTTCGCACTTCACGAAGCTTCCCAGCGAACTGACGGGCATTTCGGTGGGTTCGCTGGCTTGGGGCGATTACGACAACGACGGCGACCTGGACCTGGTGCTGGCGGGCTGGACGGGCTCGAAGCGGATCTGCAAGATCTACCGGAATGACGGCGGGAAGTTCACGGATATCGGTGCGGCGCTGGAGCCGGTTTCGTACTGCACGACGATCTGGGCGGATTACGACAACGACGGCGACCTGGACTTGTTCACGGGCGGCCGCGCGACGAACCCGAGCACGACGAAGAACCTGATCAGCAACGGCAGCTTCGAAGAGCCGGTGATCACGCATGCGGCCGGCTGGTACGTGTACGGCTCGGGGCGGCTAAACGGCTGGAACGTGCGCTGGGTCCACGATGTACAGCGCGTCTCGCCGATCCTGGCGGCCACGGGCCCGGTCCTGGAACTCCAAAAGAGCGGTGTGCTTCCGGGTATCGCGGCGGCAGCCGGAAACCAGTACGCGGAACTGGATTCGGATACGGAAGGCCCGGACCACGGCGGTGAAGACCTCCTGCCGACGGTGGCGATCGCGCAGACGGTCGAGTCGATTCCTTCGACGTACTACAACCTTAAGTGGAAGGTTCGCGCCCGGCCGGGCAACTGGGGCACGCAGACGCTGCGCGTCTCGGTGAACGACGCGGTGGTCTTCGAAGGTGCGGCGCCGGCGGACTGGACGGAAATGACCAAGCGCATTTACTGCCGCACGGACGAATTGAAGGTCGAGTTCGCGGACATGGGCGATGCGAACAGCTACGGGGTGCTGCTGGACGACGTGCGCCTGACGAACGAAGGCGGACGCGAGCGCCGGATCAGCAAGCTGTACCGCAACGAGAACGGCACCTTCGTGGACAGCGGGATCAAGTTCCCCGGCCTTTGGTTCGCTTCGGCGGCTTGGGCGGACATGGACAACGACGGCGATCCGGACCTGGCGATCAGCGGCACGACGTACGCGGGCCGCACGTGCAGCGTGTGGCGCAACGACAAGACCACCTTCACCAACATCGGCGCGGAGATGACGGGCTTCTCGAGCGGCTGCGTGAGCTGGGGCGATGTGGACAGTGACGGGGACGTGGATTTGGCGGCCTCGGGCTGGACGGGTGAAGACAAGTTCGTGGCGCTGTACAAGAACGAAGGCGGCACGTTCTCGAACTCGGGCACGAGCCTGGAGCCCGTCTCCTTCTGCTCGCTGGCCTGGGGCGACTACGACAACGACGGCTGGCTGGATCTGGCGCTGGCCGGCCGCGGCGACCCGGTTCTCGATATCCGCCACGCCTACATCTATAAGAACAGGGGCGGCACGCTCTACGCGGCGGATAAGACATCGCTGACACCGATCTCGAGCTGCACGCTGGCTTGGGGCGACTTCGACAACGACGGCGACCTGGACCTGGGCGCGGTGGGCTGGACGGGCGAGCGGCGCATGTGCCGCGTCTACCGCAACGACCGCAGGGAATTCCTGGATCTGGAAGCCGAACTGGAAGGGGTCTCGTACCGCAACGGCGCGCTGGCCTGGGGCGACCTGGATAACGATAGCGACCTGGATTTCGTGGTGGCCGGCAACAGCACGAACGAAGAAGAAGACACGGTGAAGGTCGCGCGCTTCTACCGCAACGACGGCCCGTTCGCGAATAAGCCCCCGATCGCTCCTGTCAAGCTCTGGGCGCAACAGCAGAAGGATGGCTCCGTCGCCTTCTCCTGGTCACGCGGCAGCGATGAGCAGACGCAGGTTCGTGGCCTGACCTACAATCTGCGCGTGGGCACGGCTTCGGGCAAGGATGACATCGTGGCCAGCCATAGCGATATGCGCTCGGGCGTGCGCAAGCTGGCGGCGATGGGCAACATTCAGTCGGGCATGACTTGGTCGCTGCGCGGGGTTCGGCCCGGCGTGTACTATGCGTCGGTGCAGGCGGTCGATACCTCGTTCAAAGGCTCGGCCTGGAGCGCGGAAGTCGAGTTCAAGGTGCTTTCGCCGAATACGGCCCCGGCCTTCGAGAGCCAGCCCTATGCAAAAGCCTCTGTCCTGACGCTACCGGTCTTGTCAACCGACCTGTACGCGATCGCGGAAGACGCGGAAAACGACAAGCTGACCTACACGTGGGAGGCGGTAAAGGCCAGCGGGAAGGTCTTCTTTGGGGACACGAATGGGACGACGAACGGTTGGAAGGTGAGCGCCCGCTTCACCGGCAAAGGCACGTTTACGGTACGGGTCAAGGTGAGCGATGGCCGCGAAGTGGTGTACAGCGAAACGCTGACGATCACGGTGCTCGCGTCGAGCAACAATAATAATAAGAGCGATAAGGCTTCGAGGTCGGCGGAAGACTACTAACCGGACCGGGGCAGCCAGGCCCGCTTGGCAGAGCGGCTTGGGCGGTGGCTGGAGAGCAGCCGCGGATGGCCGACAGGCCCCGCGGCTGCTGATGTTTTGGAAACGAATACCTAAGCCGATTGACGCAAAGCGGTTAAAATGAAGGTGTAGGATCGGGCGGCGTCGGTTTCGGACCGGACCGACCCGAAAAGCCCGGCGCCGCGGGAGCAGACCAGGTTCATGGCGGAATCCGTACCGGTACAGAGAAGCCCTTCTTCCGCACCTTCGGATGGGGCCGAATCGGCTTTGCCGGCCGGGCACGATCCCGCTCGGATCGGCGCGTACCGGATCGTCCGCCGCTTGGGCTTGGGCGGAATGGGCATCGTCTACGAGGCGCTTGACGCCGAACTGAATCGCCGCGTCGCGCTCAAACTGCTTTCGACCGCCTCCGCCACCACCCCTCAAGTCGACCGCTTTCTCTTCGAAGCGCGCACCGTCGCGGCGCTCAACAATCCCCACATCGTCCAGGTCTTCGGCGTCGGTAAGCACGCCGACCAGCCGTACTTTGCAATGGAGTTGGTCGAAGGCCGCGAGTTGGAAGCGATTTTGGGCGATCCGGAGCATCCGCTGACGATCGCCGAGGGTGTCGCCATAGTTATCGCCTGCGTCCGCGCGCTCGTCGCTGCACAGGACCATGGAATCGTGCACCGCGACATCAAGCCCGCGAACATCATGATTTCGCGCCAAGGCATCGTAAAGGTGATGGACTTCGGCTTGGCCAAGGCCGGCAGCCTCTCCACTTCGCTGACCACGGAAGGCCAGATTCTGGGCACGCCCGATTACATTTCGCCCGAACAGGCTTCGGGCGGTCAGGTCGATACGCGCTCGGACATGTACAGCCTGGGATGCGTACTGTACCGCTGCCTGACCGGCCGCAAGCCGTTCGTGGCCGAGACGCCTATGGAAGTGATCTGCTGCCACGTATTGCACGAGCCCGAGCCGATCCGAACGCTGAACCCGGCTGTCCCGTTCGCGCTTTCCTCCATTAACGAGCGGATGATGGCGAAGGATCCCGAGTTGCGTTTCTCGTCTCAGCGCGAGCTGCTGGAGGCGCTCGAGAATTTCTTGACGCAGATCGCCGACTACAAGCTGCCGGGCCAGGAATTGGAAGTGGATCTGGCTTGGCACGCCCAGGATCCCACGGGCCGCCCGGCTCGAAAACTGAAGTTGCAGCGCAAGACCGTTGCGGCCGGTCCGTCGCGCATGCTGGTGGGCCAGTTGCTCAAGATCAGCGGCGCGTCCACAAGCGCGCCGCGCACCGTGGACCGCGGCTTGACCGCGCAGGAGTTGGCTTCGCGGGCCGACCAGCGCTACCGCCACGCGGGATTCGGGCTCCTGCATCTGGTGGGTCTGCTGGCGCTGGCCGGACTGCTGGGCGGAGGCGGCTACCTGGCTTGGCGCAGCGGGCAGTCGGCGGGGCCCGAAGCCGAAGTGGCGCTCTTCCGCTATCAGCCGGAAAAACTCCAGCGGCACCTGCCCGAAGGCTGGACGCTCGAGCGCGTGGCGCGGCACGGCGAGGCGCTCGACCTGCATGAAGGACGCCTGCTCGAATCGGGCGTTTACGAACTGAGCTTCCGCGGCCCCGAAGACCGCGCGGTCACGACCACGGTCTCGTGGAGCGCCGACGGAATCGTACCGGCGCCGGCTCCCGCCCTATTTGCGCCGATTCAAGCGGGAGACTCGTCCGGTCCGGCACCGTCCCAACCGGCCGCGCCAGCGGACCCTCGCACGCCGCAGGCCGGCATCGCCGCGGGCCGCTTATCCGCGGACGCCGTGGGTTGGACGAACGGCGTGCGGGAAGATTGGGGCGGCAGAACCGGTGTACGCGTGGCGCAGGGCACTCCGGTTTCACCCGCGGGTCTGCGCGGCAACCTGGAGTCCCTTGGGCTGCTCAAGATCGAATCAGGCGGCGGCCTGAAGCTCGACGTTCGCCTGAAAGGCGCCACGCGGATTACCATTCAGCTCTATTGTCCCGCTCGCGGAGAAGTGTTTTGCGCTACGCGCGAGGTGGCCTCCGAAAAGTGGGTTTCGTTGGCTTGGACCTGGACCGAATTCAAGAGTTTGGGGGGCAACCAGAGCTTGGCCGCAGGCGACCTGATCTCGCAGATCGGTGTCTTTTCGGTCGTAGAGGATGGACCTTCAGCCGAAGACCTGCGCGAGGGAACCCAAATCGGCGTGTCCGATTGTGTTTGGGGCCTCTAATCCATGGTGCATACATGCCCAAAAAATGCCGAAACCTAGGTATGGAATAAGTCATTTCAGGAAGCTTGGACGGCCTCGGCTTACACTAGGTAAGTTGTTGAAGTCCAGGATGTTGCGGATAAAAGTAGGGATCGAAAGAGGTTCGTCTCCATGGCTGCCAGGCCTTCCGATCTTCACCTGTTGTGCGTTGAAGATCACAAACCGCTCGCCAAGGTAATTCAGCTCACTTTTGAGCACGAGGGGTTTCACGTTCATATGGCTCACCGTGGCGAGATGGTGCTGGAGATGGCACGCCAGATCCGCCCCGCACTAATCCTGCTGGACGTGATGATGCCGGGGATGGACGGGTTTCAAATCCTGAAAGCTCTGCAACAGGACGAGGTACTCAAGCACATTCCGGTCATCATGTGTACCGCGCGGGATACCGCAGAAGACCGCAGCTTGGCGCTGGAAGCCGGAGCCAAGGACTACATCTCGAAACCTTACGACAAAGCCGATTTGGTGGCCCGCGTTCGCCTCGCCCTGAACCGCCCCGAACAAACCTGCCCACGGTAAGGTAGGCGCGATCACGTGAAGCCCATGCGCGGCCGATGGTTGTGGTGGTTGCCGGCAACGGCAGGGCTGCTGGTATTCGCGCTGGCCGATTGGGGCACGCAGCGCGCGGGCATGAACGCTCCGGTCCACGATTGGGTGATCCGCCTGCGCGGCCGCCTGGCTCCGCATCCTGACCTGGTGCTGCTGACTCAAGATCGCGGCACCTACGAGCGATTGGGCCCAAGCGGCGGCGACGAAGACGCGCACCTGCGTCTGCTCGAAACGCTGTACCGCGCCGGAGCTCGTGCGGTGCTGTACGCTTCCCCCCCGTTCGACGATATGCGCGAAGCCGGCGTGCTGGCCGAATGGTCGGTGGAGCATCCTGAGCTGATGCTGCTCTTCGCCGCCCGCGTTTCGATCGACCCGTTCGCCGATCCGGCGATTGCCGTCACGCAAGAGCTGGAACCCGAGTTGCGAGAGCGCTTTCAAGCCGGCGTCGCGTATCTGCATCCGGATGAGGACGGAACGGTGCGCCGCGTGGCGCTCGAGTTGCATCAAAAGGACCGTACGCTGCAGGGCTTCGCCGCGGCCGCCGCCGAGCGACTCGGTGCGCCGCCGCTCGATCCCGCCACCCGCGCCTCCGGCTCGATCCGGCCGGCCTTCGTCGGCCCCGCTCGCTCCTATCCGTCCTTCTCGCTTTGGCGCGTGGTGGAAGGCGACGTGCCGCTGGAATTGCTGAAGGGCAAGATCTGCCTGGTTGGGCGCACCGATTCTTCCCGCGTGGCGTTGTACCCGACGCCCACGAGCGAGACGCCGCTATTCACGACGCCGATGGAGGTTCAAGCCAACGCGCTGGATGCGCTGCTTTCGGAGCGCTACTACCGGGAGATACCTCCGGCGTGGTACTGGGGCAGCGCGGCAGCCGTCACGATCCTGCTGACCTGGATCATGCTCGCGCTGCGTCCGCTGCAAAGCCTGGCCATCACCGCATGCTATCTGGCGCTGTTGGTCTTCGGAGCGGCCGAAGCGGCGAAGCACGGGCCGTGGGAATTGCCGCTCTTGCCGCTGGCGGCCTTAGGCGCGGCTGCCTGCGTGGGCAGCCTGGGCATGCAGTTGGTCAGCATCCAGGACGATCTGCTGGACTTGCTGACGGGCACGCACCGGACATCGTGGCTGTTCAAGGAAAGCGGGGACACGTCAGGCGCGGCGCCCGAACGCGCTCTGGAACTGGCCAATCTGGTTCTGCGCGCGCAAGGCGTGGCGGTGGCGTTCCGGGCGCCCAAGGGCGGCGGATTCACGGTCGCCGCGTCTTCGGGCTGGGGTCCCGATGCGGAAGCCTTCGCGGCCGGACAGACGATTCAGGTGCCCGCGCAAGCGCGAGTCGCGGTGCTGGAAGGTGCGAAGCTCCGGCCCGGCCTGCTGGGACCGTGCTGGGTAGCGCGGCTGAATGCGGATGGTCCGGCCGAAGGCTGGCTGGTGGCGCGGTTGGGCGAGACGCGGCAGGCGGCTCAAGCGGAACCGCTGCTGATCTCGCTGGCAGAGGTGATGTCGCGATCCTTAATTCCCGCGCGCGAAGGCGCGGCCGCAAGCTGGTGGGATCGCTTGTGGGAACTTCCGCTGCTGCGCGTGCTGAGCAGTTCGCAGGTGGCGCGCGTGGTGGGGCGCTTGACGGCCGTCGACCGGCGTAACCGCGCGGAGCGCGATGTATTGACGCGGATGCTCGACGACCTGGAAGTGGGCCTGATCCTGTGCGACGGCACGGGCCGCGTGCGCCTGGCCAACCGCTTTTACCAGGACGTTTCGCAGGCGGCGGGCGTACCGTGGGCCGGTTCGAACGGCTTCGAACTGCTTGAGCGGCTGACCCAGAAGGACGCGGCGGCGCTGCTGCCTCCGCTGGCCGGCGCGTTCCAGCGCGACGTGCCCGCGACTTTCCCGGTGAAGCTGGAGGCGGGCATCCGGCACAGCTTCCTGTTGACGCTGACTCCGCTGCGCACGCAACATGCCTCCGGCGCGCCCAGCGAGCACGCGCCACCGGCCTGGCCCGACCATTTTCTGCTGGTGCTGGCCGATGTGACGGCGCTGCAGCAACTGGACGCGATGAAAACCGAACTGCTGCAGGCGATCAGCTACAAAGCGCGCAATCACCTCGCGGTCCTGATCGGGTATAGCGATCTGATTCAGGAATCGCCCGAACTGGCCACGGAGCTGAGCGCGGACCTGAAAGCCGAAGCCGTGCAGTTAACCGAGATCTTCGACAGCTTCCAGACCGCGGCGGACTTCTCGCTGGACCACCGCGAGCGCAAGCAGAAGGTTCCGATCAACATGACGCGCATGGCCAGGGACGTGATCCAGAATCTGGCCGAACTGGCGCGCTCGATGCAAGTCGAACTCAAGCAGGAGACGGAACAACTGGTCAACCTGGTGCTGGCCGACGAGCAAGGCCTGCGCACGGCGCTGATCTCGATTTTATATACCTGCCTGAGCAGCAGCCGGCCCGGCGCAACGGTGACGCTCAAGGTTTCGGAACTGGAAGAAGCGCTGCTAATCACGATCCAGGGTGAAGGCTGCATCCTTTCGCCGCGTATGATCCAGCGCCTGCTGGTCCGCCCGGAGTCCGAAGAAGAGGAAGAAGAAGCGGCCACGGGCGAACCGTCCGAAGTGCCGCAGTTGATCGAGCGTGAAGGTTTGAAATGGCTGCGCAAGGCGCGCACGCTTATAGAAGAAAACGAAGGGCGCATCCTGGTATCCGAGCTTAGCGGCATGGGCGCGGAATTCCGCGTCTCGCTGCCCAAGATCGCCTGAACGGATCGAAGCGATGGGCGAAGGCCTTTTTCATCTGCCGCTGTTTCCGGACGGGCCCTTGCAGGGCTCCGTCATCGTAACCGTATTCATCGGCATCCTGGTCATGACTTTCTTCACGGAAACGCTGGGTTGGGTTTTTTCCGGCCTGGTGGTGCCCGGATACCTGACGCCGATCCTGATCGTCGCGCCGTACAGCGCAGGCGTCATCGTCTTCGAAGCGATCTTGACCTATTTCATCGTAGAATGGCTGAGCGAAAAGCTTTCGCAATACGGGTACTGGGCGCCGATGTTCGGCCGCGACAAATTCATCTGCATCGTCTTCATCAGCATCGTGGTCCGTCTGGTCGTGGAACTGTTTGGCCTGCCCGAACTGGGTCAATGGATTCAGCAGTACGATCCGGAGTTCGATTATCGCAATAAGTTCACGGGCATCGGGTTGGTGGTCGTACCGTTGCTGGCCAACACGATCTGGAAGCCGGGCCTGCATCGCGGACTGGGCCATGCGCTGATTGCCATCGCGGTGACCTATACGTTGGTCGTCTGGGTGCTTATCCCGCATACCAACTTCTCGGTCGCGCGGTTTCACTTCCTGTACGAGGCGGTGGCGCTGGATTTCGCAGCCAGCCCCAAGACGTACATCATCCTGCTGATGGGCATCGTGCTCTCCGCTCAGCTCAATTTGTATCTGGGTTGGGATTTCAACGGCGTGATGGTCCCCACGCTGTTGGCGCTGTCGTGGCTGACGCCGATGGCGTTCGTTTCGACGATGGGCGAAGCCGTCGTGATCCTGTTTCTGGCCAAACTGGTGGTGATGCTCCCGAAGCTGCGCACGACCACGATGGAAGGTCCGCGTCTCGTCTGCCTGCTTTTCACGATCGGCTTTCTCGAAAAGATGCTGGTGGGGCATTTGTTCTCGCAGGTCTGGCCCGAATTCGCGTACGAACACCTCTTCGGCCACGGCTACATGCTTTCCACGCTGCTGGCGTTGAAGATGTGGCAGAAGAAAATATTCATGCGCTTGGTGCTGCCGGTGACGCAAGTCTCGCTGGCGGCGTTGATAATCGGAAGCCTGGTGGGCTGGGGCTGCCTGGCGTGGTTGAATCCGGCGGCGTGGTTTCGCGTAGAAGCCTCGTCGGCGACGACGCGCCCGCGGCTGGAGATCAAGAAGCAGGCTCCCTACGACGCGTTGATCCAGGATCTGCCGCGGCTCCTGCGCCCGGGCGGAACTTCGACGGTGGCGCGGATGCTGCCCGACGAAGCGCAGTCGTTCCAGGCGCTGATCGAACGCCTGAGCGAACAGACGTCGCAACGCGTTACGGAAGAAGAGCTGCGCGCGGCCGGCGACCAAGCCCGTTCGCTGGGCTTCGAACTGCTGATTCTGGAAGATCCGCTGAGCGACGCGCGCTACGCGTATCTGCGAGAACCTCCGGCGATCCAGCCGTCCCGGGGCTGGGGCTTGTTCCTGTTCCGAATCGCCCCGCGCCACCGCATGCTGATCGAGACGCCGCGCCCGGTGGCGGAACCACGGACGGTGGAAAGTGCGGCGGTGCTACTCGAACTGCTCGGCGCGCACGCCCTGATCGTGCCGGGAGCGCACTACCAGACTAATCTGGACGGGACCAGCGACGTGCTGCGCTGGAGCCGCGCGCCATTCCGGCTGGCGCATGCGCAGTTACACACGCATCACGTGCTCGAAGTACGCGCCGCGCCGGAGCTGAATGCCACGACGCTGTGGGTCGAAACGGAATTGCCCGAGGCCGTGCGCGTACGGGAGCTTCAGGGTTGGCTGGGCGCGTTGAAGCTGGCCATGCCGCCGAATCCGGCGCCGCTGGCGAACGAAGGCTTGCGCTTGGGTTCGCGGCCGAGTTTCTGCACGCTGGCGCTGGCGCCGCTGGCCACGCGCACACTGCTGGCGGCGCGCTTTCGCGCGCGCGAACAGCCCGGCGAAGCGGCGCGCGAGCGCATCGCCACCGAAGACGGGCACGTCGTCATGCTCGCACGCAAACGGCTCGACGAACTGCGCGGCGCGCGCGCCTTGGATCTGCGTCCGCCGGACCGCTCTGAGTTGCTCTACTTCGATCAGCAGGTGCTGACCCCGCTGCTGGACTTGGCCATGACCGAGACGGCGGAAAGCGAAGAGACCTCGCGGCACCGCGAAGAGTCGCTCAAGCCCGTCGCGCACGCCGCGCGGCAGATCGGCTACCGGCTGGAGCTGGTGCGGCATCGCGCGGGACCGGTCTTCGCGCTCTTGTCCGAGGAACGCGCCATTCCGGGCGGATGGGGCACGTTCGCGATTCGCTTCGGTCCGGCCAGGCCGGTGCATCTGCTGGCCCCCTACCCCATTTCGGAGCTGAACACGCATGCCGCGGCGCTGGAGCTTTTCGTGGCGCTCGACGCGCGAGCCGTCTCGCTGGGCGCTGTCGCCCCCGTCCAATTAACCGAAACGCCCCTCGACGCGCGGCAGCGTTTCGAACTCGTATCGCTCTACCAGTTGGTACACCAGACCGTACAGCGCTTCGGTTGGCTCAAGGGTCGTATCGTCAGCCTAGAAGTCCGTGGTTCGGCGAACTGGCCGGCCGATGTCACCGAATCGGCGATCTTGCGCGAGAGCAACATTCTGGGCGGCTTGAAAGCGATCTCGTCCGAAGTGCGCGGCCTGGCCGAAGCCCTGACCGCGCTGGGTCTGCCTGCGAAGCTGCACAACGGCGAAGCGAACTTGATCGCTTTCGGCCTGGGCGAGAATCCCCAATTGCGCTACAGCGTCTCCCACGGCGCCGGTCCCTACGCGGCGGTCTGGTTCACGCGCGAAACGCGGTTGCGCTTCCGCGACGCCGAGCCCGACCCCGGCCGCGAGGCGCTCCTGGAGGCCGTCGGCTTGCCGCGCACCGAAGTGCTGTTGGGCGAACGGCTGCGCGCGGAGCCGGATGCCACCGACGCGGTGCTTCCGGCGGGCGATCCCTGGACGCTTTTCGGTCCGGCGCTGGACGAAGCGCGCACCTACGCGGCCGACCGCAACGCCGTGCGCCTCGAACGCCTCGTGCAGGTCGCCCGCGAGCGCGGCCTGTCGATAAGCTACCTTTACGAGCGGCAACGCGGGCTGCCCATGCTGGAGTTGCAGGCCGTCTTCTTCCCGAATCGGCGCGTGCGCGCGATCGTGAACCTCGCGGCGCTCTCGGACCTTGAACAAACCGTGGATACGGGAGCGGAAGAGTCGGCGGCCCGCACGTTCCTCGACCGCCGTCCGGCTCTCTTGCGTGAAGGTCTGCCCCCGAGGCCGCCCCGGAGGCCCGAGCCGTGAAGGTGACGAAGGGGCACAACTACCTCATCGCCGGCGCAGTGGCGCTCTTTGTCGCGCTGCGGCTGCTGGCGTGGTGGAGCCAGCCGCTGGCCGACGCGAAACCGGTAAACGTGGAGCCCGACCTATCCATCGCCGCCAGTCGAGTCTACTACCGGATCGGGACCGAGGCGCATCTGCGCGTGGCGCTGGAACCCGGTGAGGACGCGGTCAAAATAGTCTCGATCCTCGAATGGCCGCGGCAGGTGCTCCCCTTCGCGGAAGCGAATCTGGTCCCGTACGCGTTGGAAGTCCAGTTGCTCGACGCTCAACAGCGCCTCCTGTGGCAGGGACGCACGTGGCTGCAGACGCGCAAGACGCGGAAGCTTCGTGAGGGCGGCCAGGCGCCGCTGGAGCCGGCGTTTTACTTATCCGGGCCCGACACACTGCTCGATCCGCGGCTGCTGACGGTCCCGGTGGGTCGCGTCGCTCCCGGTGCGCGGTTTCTGACGGTGCGCCTGGCCGAACCGGCGGCGGGCGCAGCCGTGGCGCGCTGCTTCCGCCCGTTCCAACTGGTCGGAGTGGAACCGTTGAACGCCTGGGACCGCTTACCTTACGAGCAACGCGAAGAGCTGACGCGCGCGAACCTCTTCGATCCCAGCCTGCTCAGCGACGAAGAACGCGCGCAATTGGTTCGGCAGCGCTGGCGCGTGGCGATTCCGGTGGGCGACGAAGGCAAGGATTTCCAGCCGGTTTCCATTTACCTCAACCCGCGCGAACTCCTGGAAGAGGACGAGCACGCCGAACCCGAAGAAGTCCATGCCGACCTGCAGCCGGGCCACGAGCGCGTTTACAATGTGGAAGGTCCGGCGGTGGTGCGGCTTCTGGCGCGCGGGCCCGGAGGGCAAGCGGCCACCGTGCGCGTGCGGCTGGAATGCGAATGGCGGGAACCGAACGCGCCTCCGCGGACGGAACAGCATCCCGCGGCGCTTTCGTCCGATCAGGCATCCGAAATCGCGCGATGGGATTTGAAAGCCGGCCCGGCAACCCTGATTCTACGCAGCCTGGAAGGCGCCGGCCGCGTCAGTTTGCAGGCCAACTTGCCCGCGCCGACGGGTGAGTCCTGGCGCACCCTTCCCATCGAGGACCGCGCCGGCTACTGGTATCTGTGCGGCACGCACGACGCGCTCAAAAAGTAGGGGCTGGCCACCCAAGTTCCCGCATCGCCGGAAGATGCGGCATTCGACTTCGAACTTCCGGATACCTTGCACCCCGAACACGGCTTGTACCGCTTGCGTGTGCGGCCGCTGCGGCCTCCGGGGAGCGAGCCGGCCGCGCCAACGGCAGTGCGCGCGGAATTCCTCGACGAGTTCGGCGCGCGAGTCGCCACGCGCGATCTCGCCCCGCCGTCGGCTCCCGATCCGCTTTCCTGGCTTACCGATCGCGCCGTAACGTGCACCGTCGGCCAAGCCTTGGCCTATTACCTTGCGGTACCGAAGTACGCCCATAGCCTGCGCATTTCCGCCGAGACGCCGTGCCTCGTACACTTGGCCAGCCGAACGGCTTCGATTCCGTTCGATACGTACGTGCCGGAAGACTACAGCGAGGGCTCGGATACCCGGCTTCGCACCGGCCAGGAAGACGCGGTTCAGACGTGGTTCTCGGTCCGGCCGCGGCAGCATTTGGCGGCGTTCTCGCGTGGCCGCATCGTCGCGCTACATTCGGCTCAGCCGTGGCTGGCTCCGCGCGAAGTATTCGACGATCCCGAAGGGGAACGCTTCGGCGTCGCCGCCATCGCGCATGCCGGCGAAACTCAGATCCTGTGGCCCGCGCCGAAGCTCGAAACGCTGCGCGAACCGGTCGACTGGAATACAGGCAGCTACGTGCGACTCGATCCGAACGAGGCGCAAGCCTTCCGACTGCCGCAAGGCTTTCGCGTCGACGCCGACGAGCCGTACCTGCTGCGCCTGCTGGGCCGCAAGCCCGCCGCATGGCCCCAGCTATTCCAAGAACCGGGCCATCGGCCCATCGAGATTCTGCGAACGGTTCGCGGACCGGACGCCGCCTCGCTCGGTCTGTTCGGAACCGAAGCGCGGATCGTTGCGGAGGGCAACCAGGCCGTATTCATTAACGCGCTGCCCGAAGCGGCGCAGCCTGAACAGATCTGGCGCCTGCGCACGGGATACCGGGCATCGCCCACGCAACCGGCACTCTTCCTGCTCGAAAAGCCCGGCCCCGGCCCGGTGTCCGTATCGCTTACGCTCTGCGCGACCGGCCATGACGGCACGGACGCAGCGGAATCTGCCGCGCCCGACTCCGCGACGCCGGCGGCGGTGGTCACACTGGACGATTCCGCCGTGGCGGCCTCCGATGCGCCGCGTTTCCGCATGGAAGTGGAAGTGAAGGCGCTGGGCACGGAAGCGCAAACCGTGCGCGCGCCGGTCGCCGAATCGTTCACGTTTCAACGCCGCCGATTTTTCATTCGTTCGGCGGGGCTCGGCACGGGCGAAGCGCTGCTGGGTGGAGCGCGCACGCAGCGCCTCACCGAGACGGCACGGGTCTTCATGCCGCTGAAAGAAGATCTGCCCGCGGGGCGCTATCTAATCCGGGTCAAACCGTTGGGCGACTACGATCTCTGGCTACGCATGACGGCGCGGGCCGAACACGAGATGCTGCTTCCGCCCGGCCGCCAGACGGTCTGGCACCTGCGCGGGCCCGAGGTCGTACGGCTGCGCTGGCGCTCGCACGACCCCGCGAAGCGCCGCGAGATCGCTCCGCTGGAAGTCGTCGCGGTCACGCCCGAAGGCGCGCAGCCGCTCAAGGGCGTGCTGGAGCCCACTACCGGCGAAGGGACGGAGATCGCCAAGCAGTACCTGCTTCCCGAAGGTCTGATGAGTTTCTTCGTCAGCCATCCGGCGCGCGGCGAAGGGAAGCCTGAGGACGCCGTTGAGGTGGAATTGGCGCGCCGCCAGGGCAGCGCCCCGGCAGTCCGTTCGGTCCGTATCGCCACGCCCGCAGGCGCGCCGGCGTGGGAGCCGCTGGACGATGAACTCTTCACTTTCACGCGCTGGCGCTTGGCCGCACACGATCCGCCGCTGAAATTCGAGGTGCCTCCGGAAGAAAACGCCGCAGCGGCGGCCCTGTTGCATTTCGAGTTCCGGGCGCTGGTATCCGGCACGCCGCCGGATTGGCCGGCGGCGCGCTCCATGGTCACAGCCACCTGGTACGACGCGGCGGGCACGGAATTGGGCGCGTCGCAGCGCGCGGTCGCCTTCGAGCAGGATCCGCTATCCTGGGTGGAAGGTTCGAGCAGCCACGTAAGCGGCGCGGTGGGGCTGGATTTGGAACTCCCCGCCACGGCGCGGCGCGTGGAACTGCGCGCGGCAGGCAGCGCCAATGCGACGCTCCTGGCGTGGGCCGCGCGGCGCTGGCGCGAAGTTCCACCCATTCATCTGCTGCATCCCTCCACTCTGCGCCAAGCTCCGGTGGTCGTGCGCACACCTTTGCGCTTCTTCGACGAGTACGAAGCACTGCTGCCGCTGCCCGAATCCGGAGCGAAGACGCTCGCGCCCGAGCGTTACGTAGCAATTCGCTCAAGCCATGCGGTCTTGAGTGTGGTGGAGAGCGGAGATTGGACGCGCCTGGCCTCGAGCGAAGGCGTGCTGTTGCCGTGCTCGGCCGAAGGCGGCGCGATGGCGTTCGTCGAACCGAGTTATATGAAGGTGGGCGCACCCCTGCCCTGGTCGCCTGCGACTTTCGCGCACATTAAAGAGGGATTGACGCACGCCGTGGCGGTTTCCGGCGGCGAAGGCGCACCCGAGAACATCGGCGTGGACCTGCTGGTGCGCTACCGCCTCCACGAAAAGTTCGATCCCTCCAAGCCGATCCGGGTCTGGTTGAACCAGCGCGAAGCGGCCACTCTGCTGCCGCGCACGCCGGCCGGCCTCCTGCGTATACCGGATGTCCGGCCGGGAAAGCACCTGTTGCGCGTGGTCACGGGACAACCTGACGCCGAACTGTTCGTCAACGCGCTCCCGACCGAGAACCTGGGCGATCTGCGCTACCGCGCTCGCGAAGCCTGGATCGTGCCGAACGACGGACGCCTCGAAGTGCGCATCGACCGGCCGCGCCAGGAAGCGCAGACCGTTCACGTGGCGCTGTATGTGGGCGAAGAGCAAAGCGCCGCCTGGGCCGCGCAAAAGCGCTTCGTGGTGGAGGCCGAACTGCTCGACCGGCCGGAGTCGCTCCCGGTGGGCATGCTCCGAAGCGGCACCACGCGTTCGGCGCGGCGTTTCGTGATCCCGGTCCGTGACGCCGGCGCGCCTTCCTTCACGGTGGGCGGATCGGCCCGCTACCGAAACGCGGGACTCCTGTTCTTCCCGCTGGAGGACGACCTGCCGCCCGGCGCGTACCGCCTGCGCATCCGCTTTCCCAGCGGCCTGAAAGTGCTGGCGCGACCGTTCGAGCGCGTAGAAAAGGGAACCGTGGAGCGCGCTTCGTACCGATTGGGCTACGAACCGGCGCAGGAGGAACGCTGACCCATGCGAATCCGCCCCCCATGGCCGGCCTGGCCCGCGATCCTGCTGCTCCTGGTTTCCGCCGGCTGCCAGCAACCGCCGCCTCCGAAAAGCGCGCCCGCGCCGATCGCTCCGCCCAAGCCCGCGCCTGCGGCGCTGGCCGAACGAATCGAAACCGAGATTCGGGAGGCTTGGACACGGGACGAAGATCCCGCGATTTTCCTGGTTCCGGACGAAGACACCTTCGCGCGCATGCGCGAGCTCGTCGAAAAACTCTGCCAGGCTCTGCGCCAAGAAGATGCCATCAAAGCGGCCGTACCGCTCAAGCCGTCCGCCGCCGCGCTGGGATTCGTACTGGAGCGCATGGAGTCGGAAGGTCGCGCGGTCTGGGTGCTGAAAGAAGGCGCCGAACGCCGCGGGCGCGGCATCTACGTCTTTCTCGAACACCCGGGGGAGCAGGCCATTGTGCTGCAAGCACCGCATCAGCGTAACGACCTGTACACGGAGCGCCTCGCGGCGCGCGGCTTCGCCCGTGGCTATGCCGCCGCGGTCTTTGGCAGCACCATCAATCGCAACCACTGCCCAGCCGAAGAGAAGGGCGGCATCCCCTGCAGCGATGTCGCCAACGCGCCGCGTTCGTTTTTCCAAGCGGCCACCGAAGGCGCCGCGCAGGCCTTCAAACAGAGCGCCTTTGTCCAACTGCACGGCTTCGAAAGCATGCGCGACGAAGACCGCGGCGAATATCAGGTCATTTTATCGACCGGCGACGAGCGCTGGACCGGCGCGTTGAATTCGATGGTCGTACGGCTGCGCGAAGCGCTGGGCGAGAAGGCCATCGGGCGCTATGGCCTGGACGTCCAGGTGCTTGGCGCCACGCGCAATGCCCAAGGCCGTTATCTGCGTGAGCACGCCGACGACGCCTTCGTGCATATCGAGATGACGTTGAGTCTGCGTAAAGCGCTCTTGGAAGACAATGCTCTGTTCGAACGCATGCTGCGCGCCGTGGCGGGAATTCCGCAACCGGAAGCTGCCGCTGCTCAACCCTAATGCCAAAAGGCAAGTTGCGCCCGAGCGAACAAGTCAGGGCTCGGCTTCGAGCGCGCAGGAAATCGCGAGGTCCTCGTTCCGGGTTTCCGCCACGTTCGGCCATCGAACCGGCGGCATCGGCAAGCGTTCCAAGCAAGCCCGCGCGATCGGACCGGCCACAGTCGTCCCGTAGGTACGCAGGAATTGCTCGTAGTTCGAACGGACTGCGGGGTGCGACGCCCCCATCCGCCGCACTTGCAGCTCCAGTTCGTTCAGTCTGCGCAGCGCGTAGCGCTCGCGCGGCGAGTCCACCTGCTTCGCCAGCGGCCCGCGCTGCGGCATCCCGGCATCCATGCCGCCGCCTTCAACCGGTAGGGGTTCCAGCCGCGTCGGAGGCTCGTAGCGCACGGGCTCAGCGGTTTCCGGGCGCTCGACTGGAACGAGCGTGTCTGCGCGCTGGCGCAACAGGAGCAGCGAGAGCCCCAGGAGTGCGAGCGCCACGCCGGCCTGTGCGTAGTACAACGCCCGCGGATGAGCGGCCCATCCCTGCTCCGTCCGCAAGTCCGCGTGTTTGCCTTTCAGCTGCGCGCGGGTGCCTGGACGACGACGCATGCGAAGCTTCACAGCACTGACGCCGGCCTCGCGAATCAGCCGCGTGCTGGCGCGCTGCGTGGGGCTGCCGCGCAAATCGGGCAGACGCGCGATCGTCGCGCGCAGGCGCTTGCGCCAACAGCAGGCGGCCAGCGGCTTTTGACCGGCGAGCAGCCGGTCAAGATCCTCGATGAGCGCTTCTGGCGATGCATATCGCGCACGGCGATCACGCGAGAGCAGCTTGTGCACGATCGAGGCGCACCAAGGACTCACTTCGGGGTTGATCTCGTGCACGGCCGGCGCCGTCTCGGTGCAGTGCCGAGCCATGATGCTGAGCGCATCCGGGCCTTCGAACGGCACCTGTCCCGTCAGCATTTGAAACGCCGTCGCGCCAAGCGCATACAGATCTGCGCGAATGTCGAGGTTCAGCTCGCCGCGCGCCTGCTCGGGGGCGATGTAGTACGGAGTGCCCAAGGTCAATCCGGTGCTGGTTAGATGCGGATCGTCGGTGCCCACGATCTTGATCAGGCCCAAGTCCGAAAGCTGCACCCTGCCATCGGCGCCGAACATGATGTTGGCCGGCTTGATGTCGCGATGAATCACACCCCGGCGATTCAAGTACGCAAGCGCACTAGCCACGTCACGCACGATTTTCAGAGCTTCCCGCTCATCCAAGCAGCCGCGCTGTTCGAGCCGCTCTTCCAGATCGCCGCCTTCGGCCAATGCCAAGGCTAGGTACAGCCAGCCATCCGCCTCGCCGGTCACCAGCGTCTGGACCAGATGCGGATGCTTCAAGGAAAGGCCGACCAGCGCTTCCTGCCGTACGCGCTCGCGGCTGACGGGATCGCTCAACCGGCGCAACGGGAAAAGCTTCAACGCCACGCGCTCGTCCGAGTCTTCCCGACGGGCGCGGTATACCGCACCCATACCACCCTCGCCCAGGAACTCCTCTAGCACGTACGGCCCCACGTTGCGATCGGGCAGATCCGCGGTCCGATCCAGGAGCGCCTCGCGCGACAGGCCTTGGAGTTCATGAATCGTGCTTGGCAAAGCGACGTCATTGGCGATTTGGCTCATCGATGTTCGCACGCGGAAGACTCGAACTGCGATTGCGTGCGCCTCCGAGGTGTCAGGTTTGCAACAGCCGCCCAGGCTTTTCGCGAACCGTCATTCCCAGTGAGGCAAACCCGGTGCGCAAGGCCTCCAAATTGTTGGAAGTGGTTCGGATCCGTTCATAACCCGCGTGCATTCCTTCTATTAGAGAAACGAGCCACAGGTGATGCTCGCGTGCATGCAAGTAGGAGTTGGCATGCCGAATGGTTTGGATTCGAGCAGGCCGACAAATCGGCAACAGTGTCATTGCAACATAACGAATGGCGGAAGGCCCTATCCTCAAAGGTGTTTGCGCGAAGTCCGTCGGCAGAGAATTGCCCGGGTTGGCTTGACATCCCACACTTGTGAAGTAAATAGTCATCTTCCACCCAAGCGGGTGTAGCTCAGTGGTAGAGCGCGACCTTGCCAAGGTCGAAGTCGAGGGTTCGAATCCCTTCACCCGCTCCAAATGCAAATCCAATGACATTCAAGAGTTACGGAAACGCCAAAACGGCCAAAAAGGCCGTTTTGGCGCCCGAACCCACGATTGTGGCCACATATTGCCCACCCCCCTGCGACTTTTGCCCTCGGCGAGTGCGAAAGTATGCTCGTTCACGTGGTAGCGTTCGACCGTTTACGATTCAGGTTCCTCTCGCCATTCAAGAGATCCCAGACCGCACGCGATGCTTCGTGTGGATCGACCAAATCCAAGTAGTGCCGCTCCTCCACATCGCGGCCGGCATGGCCTACCTGAGCACGCACCGAGTCCGCATTCACCAGCCTGCGGGCCCACGAGATATGCGTCGTCCGCAGGCAGTACATATCGCGCCCCACCAACCACCGCTCCAGTCCAGCTCGCATCTTCGTGGCCAGTCTTTGAGTGATGCGCGTCTGGAGTTCCCGAGCTTTGAGCTTGGCCGGGTTCTTGGGTGGAGCACCGTCAAACCCGCGCTTCCTGCCCGTGTAGAGCAGATGCCCGACTTCTATGGGACTAGTTGCGTTAACGTTCGGCTCATCCGCCGGCCAGTTCATGCGGACGTAGGCCAGGACCATGCAGCGTTTGAAGTCTGGACCGAGATTGAGCCTGAAGGGCTTGCTGCCCCGGTACGAGGCGAACAATGGCTCCTCACCTTCGAGAGTACCCCGGCTGGCCAGGTAGTCCTTCAGCTCTTTAACGAACGCTTCCGGCAGAGTCGCGGCGCCATTGCGCTTCTTACCCGATCCCGGCGCCAACAGGATGCGGTCTTCGGCCAGATCGCTAACCTTAGCCTCCAGTACAGCAGTGGGCCGATTGCCGGTCAGCAGGAGCGCCTTGTAAATGACAGCCGAGGGCAGCGGCCGGGAGAAGATGGCGTCTAATTCCCCCGCCGCGGCCAGGACGGCACGGGCCTCTTCAGGCAGAAAGGCCCGGCGCCTCTTCTGGTGCCCACTCCACGGCAAACGCTTCCAGGTTCCGAGCGGGTCGTAGGGCATGAGGCCCGTCGAGGCCAGGAAGCGAGATAGTTGCTTCAAGGGGGCTTGGATTGAGAAGACGGCGAAGTGATCCGAAACCTCCCCGTCCTGAACCAGTTTCATGCAGCGCGCCGTCAGCTTGCCGACATGCGCAAGGTCAGCGCCGACCTGCAACTTTAAGTAGTTCCGCCGCAGCACCTTCTCAAGGCCCTTGCGCCGGCCTTGCGAGGACAACGGAGCCTCATCGAGAAACCGGGTCACCAAGCTCTCGTATCGCATGGTCCAGGCCGAAGCAGTCGGAAGCCCGTAGCTTTCAGCTTCCCGTCGTTCGACCCACTTCTTAAGTGCACGTTCAGCCTCCCGCTTATCGCTGATCCAGATCCATTTTCTGACACGAATACCGGTCAACGGGTCCTTGATTCGGAACAGCCAACCTGAGCGGGCATCCTTCTTCGATTTTACGCGTTTGAAGCTCATCGTTTTTACTCCACCACGTTCGGTCTCCTGATTTCGTTGCGTCTCAGGTAAGCGTGCAATTCGGCCACGCGGACACGCAGAATCCGGCCGATCCGGACCGCGGCCAGGTTGCCGCGCCAGATCTCACGCCGGACGGTATTGGTGTGAACGCCGAGCATGTCGGCGGCTTCTTGTAGACTGACCGCGAGCGCGCTGGAATTCTCCGGCGCCACAGTC
>BTVV01000101.1:0-23336 GCA_045863855.1 Planctomycetota bacterium
GCGCAACAAATGATCAAAGCGTACGAAGGCCCCGGCAAGAAGATGATGTCGTACGGTACGGCCGTCGGCGGGTTGAGCACGCACCTTGGCGGCTTCCGCGGATCGACCTATCGCCTCGCCCGCATGGGCCTGTGCGGCTTGATCCTGTACCGACTCGGCCCCTGCGATCCGAACAACTGGAACGTGGGCGAAGACGATGCGACGCTGTACAGCGGTGTTTCGGCCGGATACGAAGGGCTGATCGCTTCGCACCGCCTGAAGCTCTGGCGCGATGCCGTGAACGATTACGACTACATGGTCCAGGCGCGAGCCAAGAATGCGGCGGCCGTCGACGCGTTGCTCGATAAAATGGTCCGCGTGGCGATCAGCAGCGACGAGAAGTACCGCACCCAGACCGGAAGCCGAGATTTTTACGTAAACAACAACGTTGAAGATTTCTTAAGGGCCAAACTCCAGCTTGCCGCCCTGATCTCCGGGCAGTCGCCGCCGGAAGGCATCGAACTGGAACCTTTCAGCAAGAAGTTCACGCCCATCGTCGCGAAGGATGGGATCGTCGGATACGATTAGGCGTTGCGAGTTCTTCTACGGGCCGTTCACGGAAGAGCGAACCTGCGGGTTCGCTCTTCTTTTTTGCCTCGGCAGCAGGGCTGTTTACCGATTGCTTTGCCGCTCGATCGGCTATATTTCTCCTTCGGCTTTTGTTACCCATGCCCGGTCCGCCCTGCCGGACCGAATGGAATTGGTTACCCGGGAGTTCGCACGCCCATGCTGTTGCGCCTCCTTCTTCTGGCAGCGCTCGCAATGGGGTCGCACGCATACGCGGGCGAACCGCCGCTCGATCCGAACGATCGCGTGGTGGGAGTGCTGGAAGACGGAAAAACCTACCGCCGTGTGAATGGGCAGCCCATTGACGGCGGCGAAGTGGGCGATGTGTTGCTGGAGGACGGCGATCAATGGCCACGCGCGGTGGAGGATTTCACGCGCCGCGAGTTGGTGCGGGCCGAAATGGAGCGAACGGGGGTCGCCGTCAACGAGCAGGAGGTCTCCGATGGCGTCCTGCGCATCGCGCGGATTTACGCGGTTCAGGTCGGCGTCGACCCGGCAAAACTGACCGCGCAGAACCTGGCGGGCACGCTGGGCGTGGATCTCGACTTTCTCCGCGAAGAAGTCCGGACCACCTTGGGCCTCAAGAAGGTGCTGGTGGATCAGAAAAAGCTCGCGCCGGAGGTGCCACTGGAGGATCCCGGCGCGAAGTCGGTGATGGAAGAGTACCTCAAGCTCTTGGTGGCGAAGTACGAGGTGGTGGTCGACGCCAAGCAACTGCATCCCGGCGAAGCGGTGCGCATCGAACAGCGCGGCTATTCGCGCCCTGAAGTACGGCGCTTCGCCCTAAACCAGCGCGGGCCGCTGAAAGCCAGCGAACTGCGCCAAGCTCTTGATATCGTCATGCTGCAGCGCCTCGCCCGGGAAGCCTTGAAGGCGCAGGGCAAGGAAGAATTGAACGACGACGACCGCCGCTTCCATTTCTGGTATCGGGTGCGGCAGATCGAGTACGAGCAAGGCGTTCCGGACGGCCGGCGCATCCTGGAACACGATATTCACAACAGCGGGATGAGCACTCAACAGTTTCTCAAAGACCGGCGCGTGTACTTCGATGCCGTGGTGACCTATCTGGCCAAGAAGGCCATCGGCTACACGGATTTGGAAGCCGAATGGAAGGCGCATCCAGAAAAATACCGCCGCAAGGAAACGAACCTGGCGCACATCTTTCTGCGCGTCTACGACCCGCAGGGGCGCGCCTATTCGCCAGACTGGCTCACGCCCGGGCATACACGCGTCAACGAGCACGTGAAGCGCGTGCGCGAAGAACGATTCGAAGAATCCCGCGCCCGGATGGAAAGTCTGGTCGGCCTGGCCCACGCCGACTTTTTCAAGGCCGCCCAAGAACACAGCGACGACGAGCATACGCGCAAAGTATGCGGAAAATTGGGGCGCGTGTCAGCCACCGCGATTCCCGCGCCTCCGCTCGATAAGGACTCCGTGGAAGCCGCCCTGAAACTCAAGCCCGGCGAAGTCTCCGGGCCCATTCGAAGCGCTTACGGCTGGCATCTTTTCAAATGCCTGGAGGAGCAGGAAACCAGCTTCGACGAGGAATTGGTCAAGGAACACATCTACGTGGAATTGTTGAAGACTAAGCGTCAGGAAATCTCGGAAGCCCTGCGCAAGCAGGCCACCGTCGAAGACCTCTTTTGACCGCCCGCTCCGCCGGGTACAGCACCGCGAGGATCCCATGCCCGAATCCGAAGACATGCTCCGCGAAATTTTCCAGCGTCAGTCGCAACTCAACGACGAGATCTTCAAGAAACAGGATCTTCGCGACCGCGACGGAAAAGTGCTGACGATGGCCGCCATTCGGGAGGGACTGGAACGCGAGGAACTGGGGCCCAACGGACTGGTTAACCAGTGGCTGCGCAATTACCTCACCGCGCTCAAGGCCGAGGCCGACGAAGTCGAGCAGGATCTGCTTTGGAAATGGTGGAGCAAGGACCGCATCGATTTGCAGAATATCCGCGTCGAGATTGTCGACCTGATGCATTTCCTCACCAGCCTCGCCCTTGTCTCGGGCCTTTCGCCCGAGGACTTCCACCGGCTTTACACGAAGAAGCACGAAGTCAACCGCAATCGCCAGGATCAGGGCTACTCGAAGGACACCAAGAACGAAGCCGACAACAAGAGCGTACGCTGAAAAGCGAAAGGAATCGTCCATGCGGGGAATGACGTTTACGCTGGCGTTGCTGCTTGGGGTGGGGGCGTGCGTCGCCTACGAAGGGTCCGACTGGCCGAGTTGGCGCGGACCGCAGCGCGACAGCGTCTCTCCGGAAAAGGGCTGGAAGACCGACTGGTCCGGCGGCGGCCCGAAACAGCTTTGGAGCAAACAGATCGGGAAAGGGTGCTCGGCTTTCGCCGTGGCCGGCGGACGGGCGTTCGTGCTGGGCAACGAGAAAGGTTCCACCGATGTAGTATACGCGTTCGACGCGAAGACCGGACAGGAGGTCTGGCGTCATGAGTATCCTTGCCCGCTCGACCCTAAGTACTATTTTGGAGGTCCCAGCGCTTCGCCGGTGGTGGACGGCGACAAGGTTTACACGCTCAGTAAAGATGGGCAACTCTTCTGCCTCAACGCGGCGGACGGCAAGGTCGTCTGGCAGCGCGATATGGCCAAGGAGAAGGGACTCAAGCGCCCCGAATGGGGCTACGCCGGTTCGCCGTACGTCAGAGGACAAGCGTTGCTGCTTAACTTGGGCACGGCGGGTCTCAGTGTCGATAAGGCGACCGGGAAGGACCTCTGGTTCTCGGGCGCCGACGCCAGCGGGTATGCCACGCCGGTAATCTTCACACACAATAAGCAGGAGTTCATCGCGCTCTTTGCGGCCAAGGGTCTCGCGATCGTCAACCCCGAGCGCGGCGGCGTGCTCAGCCAGTTCGAATGGAAGACGCAATACGACGTCAACGCCGCCGATCCCATCGTTTCGGGCGACACGATTTTCATCAGCAGCGACTACGGCACCGGTTGCGCCCTGGTTCGCATCGGAGCGCAAGGACTTCAGGAAGTTTGGCGCAATAAGGCGATGCAGAATCACATGAGCCCCTGCGTATTTCACGAGGGGCATCTGTATGGCGGTTCGGGCAACGGGGATGCGGCCGATCTGGTCTGTATCGAGCTGGCGACCGGAGCAGAAAAATGGCGTCGTCCTCGGACCAACGGGCAGGGCATTCTGGCTGACGGGAAGCTGCTGCACATCACTCAGCGCGGCGAGCTGCTGTTGCTCGAGGCCAGCCCGGCCGCCTATAAGGAACTGGGCCGCGTGCAGGTATTCGGCGGAACGTGCTTCACGATGCCGGTGCTCAGCCACGGACTCGTGTATTGCCGCAACGGCGACGGGAACGCGGTCTGCGTGGACTTGAGGCCCTGAACGTGCGGCGGCGGCTATTTTTTAGCCGGATTCCTTAACTCGCCCAGCATGGCATCTGCAATTCTGCGCCCCGCATCGCGATAACGCGCGCGGGTAAAAACTTCGCCGCCCGCATAGCCCACGTAGCTGACCTCGAACGTCACGCCGTACATATCCTCGAAGGTATTGAAAAATCCGGTCGCCGTCGGCGTTTCCCAGCGGCTGGTATAGCGGGCGACGCGCAGAAAATCAGGTGCGGCGTACTCGCCCAAGGCGCCTCGAAACGCACCGAGCCAATGCGTCTGATCGCGCAGACGTACATCGTTCAGGTTCTCGGGCTTTACGGCGAAGGTGTAGATGCCGGTGTGCTCCGACAAGCCGGGCGCATGAAAGTCTCCACCCAAGCGCGGAACGCAGCGCCCGCGCCAGCGCCCGAAATCGCGCTGCAGCGCGAGCGTTTCATGGCGCATGGGAGGGCGGCCCCAGGCGCGGTTGAGGTCGTACGGAAAATTATCCTTCCCGTAATCGCCTTGCACGACGCCATCGATGTTCGTGAGCGGTACGCACCAGACGGTCACGTCGTCCGCGCGAAGGTCGGCCAAGCGCCGCATCACGCCATCGAGCACCCAGCCCGCCGAGGTCTCGCCGCTGTGCTGCCGCGCCAGCAGATAGGCGCCGGGCTTGCGTGCGGCCTGCGGATCGGCCGAGCCGTAATCGTTGCTCAGGCGAACCAGCGCGCGCCCGTTTTGCGAGACGCCGAAATTGTCCGCGCGCCAGTATCCGCCGCAGTCGGCCACCAGTTGAGCGACCTCCTGCGGCCCGTACGGATAACAGACCGCGACGTCCAGCGTACGCGCGGGGGCGGGCAGTTCCCAAGCCGCATGCGCCTGGCCGTCCGGCGCAAGAATCGGCGCTCCGGGCTCGAGCCGCCGCCAGCCACCCTCGTCGCCGCTTCCGGCATCGTCGGCGCGCACCACCGGCCGAATGTGCGGGATATGTCCGCCGCCCAATAGGTTGCCCGCGTGCTTCAACAGCAGTCGCAGGCGTTCGGGGCGAGCGCCGTTCAGTTCGATGCGAAAGCAGAACCAGCACGCTTCCGGGCCGCCATGCGGGTCGGCGGTAAACGCGATCTCCGTGCACGAACCGTCTTCGCGAACTTCGACCAAAGCGGCGTTCCCGCTGGGCACGTCGGTACGGACGCGGATGGACATCTGAAATCTCTCCGGGTTCTATGGCAGTTCCAGCAGAACGCGTACACGCCGCTCGATTTCGTCGCGCACCGCGCGAAACTCGTCGTCGGGCAGATGCTTCGGATCGCGCAGCGCCCAGTCGTGGCGAGCCTTGGCCGGCACATGCGGGCAGGCATCGCCGCAGCCCATGGTGATCACGTGGTCGAAGGCGAGGTTTGCCACGCGGTCCAGGCCTTCGGATGCGTGCGTCGAAAGATCGATGCCCTTCTCGCGCATGAACTGAATGGCGCGCGGATTCACCACGCCCGAAGGGCGCGATCCGGCACTGTATACCTCAACCGCGTCCCTGCCGATCGCTTTCGCGAATCCTTCGGCCATCTGGCTGCGGCAAGAATTTTCCACGCACACGAACAAAATACGCTTCAAGGGCGGCGCCTCACTCGGAATCGAGAACACACACATAGCCCAACTCCTGGCGCTCGCAACGCCCGTTCTGCATTCGACAGCCCGAAACCTGCCGCGAGGATCGCGGCATGAGCGCTCCGAAACTTCCCGCGCGTTCCCGCCCAATTAAGTTCATGCGCGCCGCCACCGCGGTGGTCTTTGTGCTGGTGCTTGCCGCGAGCTTGGTTCGCGGCCTTCGTCCGCCGCCGCATGAAGGTACGGTCAGCGGAGTCGCCGACGGCGATACGGTGCGGGTGTACTTGGAAGGCCGGCATCAGCGAGTGCGCTTGCACGGGATCGATTGTCCGGAACTCGATCAACCCTACGGGGAGGACGCCAAGCGCTTCACGCTCGAACGCCTGCAAGGCCGCGAAGTTCGGCTGGAGATCAAGGTTCGCGACCGCCACGAGCGCCTCGTGGCGACGGTCTTTTACCGCGAAGCAGGCCCGGGTGCGCCCGAACGGTGCCTCAATGCGGAGCTGGTGGAAGCAGGCTGGGCTTGGGCGTACCGCGCCTACAGCGATGCGTACGTGTCCGCGGAGGTGCAAGCTCGCGCGGAGCCCCGCGGCTTATGGAAGGCGAAAGACCCCGTTCCGCCGTGGGAGCACCGCAAAGCGACCGAGCCGTAAGCGCTACTTCGAAGCGCCCGTGGGCGCACCTGCAAGAGCATCTCGGGCGGCAGGCAGCGCGCGTTCGACCCACGCCGCATATTGCGCGCTCGACGGATGCAGACCGTCATTCGCCCCCAATTCAGGCCTGGATCGTACCTCACGGCTCAGCGCAGTGATTTCAATCCAGCGCGCGCCGGCTCGATCGGTCTCTTCTTTCTTGATGGCGTTGAAGCGGTCGATCTCCCGCGCGACCTTGGCCGGGTCGTAGCGTGCGCCGAACGGCATCGCACCCCAGTCGGGTATCGAGAGCACCAGTACGCGCGAGGCTTCGCGCCCGCGGGCGAACTCGATGGCCCGTGCAAGCAGTGAGCGGAACTGAATTCTAAATTCGGCTTCGGGCCGTCCTCGAAACTGGTTGTTCACTCCGATCAAAAGCGTCACGATCTCGTAGGGGCCTTGCGGCCGCGCGCGGTCGATTCCGGCATTCAGTTCGTCGGTGGTCCATCCGGTTCGTGCGATAATCTCCGGCGTTTCGGACGGGATGCCGGCTTCGCGAAGCTGGGCCGCAAGCAGTACCGGCCAGCGCTCCGACTCTGCAACCGACTCGCCAATGGTGTAGCTGTCGCCCAGCGCGAGGATGCGAACCGGTGCGGCCGGCGCCGGGGGAGCCCGGTCGGGATGGGGTATTCGCGGCGCGGGCGGTTTGGACGGTACCGGTCGCTCCAAAGGCGATCCGCAGCCGGCCAGCAGCATTAAGAGGAACGCGCCTCCGCGGCGCATGCACATCAGCTACCCGTCCGCTCGGCGTCCGCAAAAATGCGCTCGGCCAGTTCCGTGGCCGCCAATCCTTCGGCGGCGCCCACGCAGGGTTCGCGGTCGCGTTCGATGCATTCGAGGAAATGGCGGTCTTCTTCTTCGTACATGTCGTTCTTGCGGAAGGTGTGCACGCTGATTGCGCCGTCTTGCCCGATGACGTGAAAGCCGTCCTGGGTCTGCGGGTCGAAGTCCGCCGGACGGTGCGCTTCGGGAATGCCGAAATGCAGCGCGCCTTTCGCGCCCAGCACGTCCTGCGTGTTGATGCCTCGGCTGCCTTTGGGCAGTCCCCATGACCAGTTCAGCGACGTGCGGTCGCCACGCTCGAAGACGATATCCGCGACGCCTGTGTCCCACGCCGAGGTCGGCGCCAGCCGCACGAGGCTCGACTTGACCGAGACGGCTTTTCCGAAGGTCCAAAGGTTGAAGTCGTGGTTGTGCACGCAACCGTCGATGAACGGGCCGCCGCCCAGATTCTGATCCATGAACCAGCGCCCGGGGCCGCTGCCGGCGAACATCTGCCGCCACACCACCGGCCGCCCGAGCACGCTGTCTTCGGCCAGGATCTTGCGCAGCGTGCCCCAATGAGCGTCGAAGCGACGGCAGAAGGCGAGCATCAGCTTGATCTTCGCCCTCTTCGCGGCGGCGTCGATGGCGCGGCATTCTTCGGACGTGAGCGCCATGGGTTTCTCGAGCATCACGTGTACGCCGGCCGCCGCACAATCGAGCGCCACCGGGTGATGCAAAAAGGTCGGCAGGCAGATCCACGCGACATCGGGCCGCGCTTTCTCGAGCAAGTCCTTATGGTTCTCGAATACGAGCGTGCCCGGATACTCGGCCTTGAAGCGATCGCGCGCTTCGGGGAATTCGTCGCTTACCGCGAAAAGGGTATGCCCGAGCTTCTTGGTCAGCACGTGGGCGTGATGGCGCCCCATGCCGCCCAAGCCCAGCATGGCGATCTTCGGCATCTTAAAGGCTCCTCAAGAAAGGGTGCATGTCTGGAGGCGGACGTCAGGGTTGCGTGGACGCTTCGGTCTTGGTCTCCGCCGCAGGCACTTCCGATTTTGATTCCGAGGTGGATGCCGCGGCATCGGCACCCGAAGACTTACCGGCTTGGAAAAGGGCCGCGTTAGGGTCGGGCCGGCCGGTATGCGCATTCAGGCCCCAAAACTCGCCGTCGAACTCGAATTGCAGGAACGCGGACTGGCCTTCCATTCGAAAGCGCGCCACCTTGAGCTTCTTTTCGCCCTGCTCGATTTCCAGCTCTTCCAGATGATCCTGCTGCAAGAACTGTTTGAACAGGTTGATCTGCCCGGCCAGACGCTGGGGGTTCTCGGTGACACCCTTGATCACGGCCTCCACATCGCCGTTCTTCGTGGCGATGGAGCGATCGCGGCTCTCGGGAGTCAGCAGGAAGGCGATAAAGTAATCGGCGCGAGAGGTTTCCATCGCCTTGATGCAACTGGCCAGCGCGTCGCGAGGCGTATCTTGCGCAAACAGGGCCGCATCGCGATGAATGACCTTGGGCGGCGGAGCAGACGGCAGGGGAGCGGCGGGCTGCCCGCAGGCACTCAGCGCCAACGCCAGCAGAATGGCCGCTGCCAGGCCGGGCATCACGCGCATGGAACTGTTCTCCTTGGGTATCGTCACGAAATCGCGCAGCAGCGCTTCAGTTCGGCTACGTTGCGCTTCATCAACTGCGGACGCTGTTCGGCCGGACGCTTCGGAAGCGACTCGTCTTCCACGCACAGCGCGCCGCGGTAGCCCGCGCCTTGCAGGATCCGGGCGACCCGCGCGTGATCGATGTTCCCTTCGTCCAGCGGGCAGCAGTACTGCCCGTATTCCCAGCCGATTGCGCGCTGTTTGTTGCGCTCGTCCGCAGGGTAATTGATGTTCTTGATGTGCGTATGCCGGACACGCGCGGCGAAGCGGGACATGATCTCGTACACGCGCTCCAGCGGATGCCCGTACCAGTAGAAGTTGGCCGTGTCGAGCGTCAGGCCCAGCCGCGGCGAACCGACTCCGTCGAAGATGCGGTCGAGAAACGCGGGATCGTTGGTGATGTGCCCGTGATTCTCGACGCCCAAGCCCACGCCGGTCGATTCGGTTGCCGCGAGAATACGCTTCACGCCCTCGATACAGCGCGCCTCGAAGAGCGTGCGGTCGTAGTCCTTCTGGTGCGGCACCAGATCGATGCGCACCGCCGGCGCGCCCAGCGCGTGCGCGGCCTCCACGGCCGAGACGCCCCACTTCACTTCCATCTCCATATCGCCGGAGAAATCGTTGGCCATCAGGAGCGCGCAGACGCTCGCCCCGTGCGCGTCGAATGCCGCGCGCGCTTCGCGTCGGCCCGCGGGCGAGGATAGGTCGAAGGGCTGCCCGCCGCGCCCCAGGAAGCCGGGCGTTTGCGCCTCGCGGTTGAAATTCAATTCGACCGCACTGAGCCCCAGAAATTGCAGGGCCGCCCAGGGGTCGTTTTGTCCCACATGGGCCAGCATGGCGTCGCGAGTGGCGGGATACATGGAGGGTCTCCGCGCAGGGAACGAGCCATCACCTTAGCGCGCGGGCGGGGGCTCGCTACTTCACTTTGCCGGCCAGTTCGGCGGCCAATTCGTCCAGCGCCGTGACGTGAGGCGACGCGCCGTACACGGGGCTCCCGCCTTGCGGGTCGAGCGCGAAGCGCTTGATCCAGTCGCCGTCAGCGGTCCAGCGTTCGTAGAGGTCGAAACTTTCTAAATGATGCAGCCGCACGATATCGGCCCAGCGCTGCCGGTACGGTTCGGCTTGGGCGGTGCGCCCAGGCTCGGGCATGACACCCAGCATCAGGATGCGCTCCGCACCCGCGCGCCGCAGGCGGTCCACCAGCACGTCGAGCCCGCGTTCGAAATCGTGCAACGCCGTTTGCCGAGCCGCGTCGCCGCCGCCGATGGAAACCACCACGAGCGCGCTGGCCTTGCCTCCGTTCGCGCGCAGCCAGGACTCGGCTCCGGCCAGCAGTCGGTACACGAACAAGCCGCGGTGCGGGCCCGGGAGCAGGTGGAACTGCCAGGTCCGGTCGGGCGACGCTTTGGCCAGCCGTGAAGCCAGCCCCAGGCTCGCGTCGGCTTTGGTTTCGGCGGGAGCTTCAACGAGCGGATCGCCTAGAAACAGCGCCACGCCATCGCTTGCACCGGGCCGGCCGCTAATCAGGGGAGGACGGAAGCGCCGGTAATCGGCTTCGCGCTCGCGCGGCACCAATACGAGCACGCGTTCGGCCGGCATGTTGGTTTGGCCGGCCGGAATGGCCAGACCGTCGAGCGTCGAAACGAGGTTGGCCGGCCAAGTTTGGCGGCTGTGCAGCAGTCTCAGGTTGACGCTTTCGACCGGCATCCCGCCCACCGACAAGCGTGCTTCCAGGCGCGTCAAGCCGTCCTGTGCGGCCGCTTCCAGGCGTTCGGCGGGAAGCGGCACACGAACCTTGCGTCGCCCCGCGCCCAAAGGCGTCGCTTCCGCTTCGCTCAGCACTTCTGCATGCCCGGCTGCATCGACCAACCGCCAAGTCACGCGATATTGTCCGTACGGGCGCGGCGAAGGCAATGGCGGGCCTTCTTCCACGCGCTCTTTGTCTAGGATCACCGGGACGGGTTCGAGTTGCGTCTCCAGATGAAGCTGTCCGGTCTCGTCGGGATGCAAAAAAGCCGGCGCGGCTTTCAGGCTCAGGGCGCCGGTCAGGTCGATCACGTTGCGACCGCCGTTGTGGGCAAGCGGGAATCGAACCGTGCGCGCGCCGTCTGGAATAGTGGCGCCGTCCGCGGCGCGCAGTTCGAAACGTGCCTCGCTTCCGGCCGGAAGCCATACGCAGCCGCCCGCGAGCGGCCATTCGGCCGGCTCCGTGCCCGCGGCCGAGACGGCCACTCGTGTCGCGCCGGCTCCTATGCCTCGGGCGTGATAGAGCATCCATTCCTGTTCCAGCTTCGGTCCGCGGTGTCTCCCGCCCCGGAACTGTGCCATGCGCTCAATATGAACGAATGGCAGCGCATGCCCGGCGACGTTCTCGACGCGCCCCACCACGGCCGGCAGGCCGCGCGGAAACGCTTGCGGCGGGACGACCCCGAAATCTTTTTCGAACGGGGGACGCTAGCACAGGCGAATGCCGGGCTCCGCGCCGGCTTGGATGTGATAAACCACGACGCGGTGCACGCCCGCGCGTAATTCGAGTTCCCCGCGCACCGTGAAGGGTTCGCGCCGCGCGTCGGGCTGTCCCGCGAGGCATACTTCGTAGCCGTCGATCACCAGCATGCCCGTGCCGGGTGTCTCGAGCGCGAAGCCGTACGTTCCATCCACCGGCGCGCGCAGGAAACCTTCGAACAGCGCAGCGTAGCGCGGACCGGAGCGCTTCAGGTGCTCTTTGGGCGGTTCGATATCGTCGACGGTCAGGCATGCCGCCGGTTCTCCGCGTCCGCCTTGCTCGCCCAGCTCTTTAAAGGAAGCGGCGGTCAGCGGTGCGTCGGGTTTGGGCAGGGATTCGCCGCCCACGGTGCGCACCAGCCGCCGCACCATCAGTGCATGCGTGCGAAAGGTGGTGGGACTGGCGCGCGGGGCCTGTCCTTCTGGCGCGCCGGAGTAGATGGCGTAGCGGCGCTGCCCCGAGCGCGTGGGAAAAGCCAGCTCGACTTCGCTCCCGCCTTTCACCTGCCGTGCCAGCACGGGCTGCACTTCGCCCTTTTCGTCCAACACCAGGACCGTCTCGACGCGCGCGCTCGGTTCGTCCTCGCCGTCTTCGGCCGCGGCCTGAATCTCGAAGGTCCGCAACGGGAGGTACACCGTGGCCACGTGGGGCGTATTCTGGAGGTTGATCGTTCCGGCAAGCGGCGGGCCGTCGACGCGCACGAAATAGCGCAACGTATAGGCGGCCTCGGCCCACGGCTTGAGCGCTTCGGGAACTTCGAACCCTTCTTCTGTGGGCTCATCGGCCGGGGGATCGGGTGGAGGAGTGCCTTGAGCGTGGACCGCGCCCTGAACGAGGATCGCAGCCGCGAACACTACGGATGCAAGAATAATACGCTTGAGGGGCACCGGCCGTCTCCGCCGCCGAATCGTTCGTGTCTCGTGCTACGGGCTGGGCTTGAAAAAGACGCCCTCACCCGTGTTCCCCGGAGGAGCGGGGGGCGGACCCGGCGGCCGAGGCGGCGCCGCGCCCGAGTGATCCAGACCGTGAATCGTCTTCTCCCAGTACCACGGATTCCAGCACAGTTGCCACGCGCCTTTTACCGCTCCCACCGAGATCAGCACCCAATAGAACGGCATCAGCAGCGCCATCGGCGCCAGGTCCCACAGCCCGCGTTTATGGCACGAGTACAACCCCAACAGCACGAACGCAAAATTGGCGAGGAAAAGCCCGATCACCACCGGATAAAGAATCTGCGACCAGAAGCTCCACTCGTCGATCGCGCCGAATATCTCGGTCGCTTCCTGGGTCGAGAGCTTTCCCTGCACCAGCCACTGCCACGAGGTATTCCAGATTGTGTAGCCTTCGTAACGGTCTTCCGTCACGTTCTCGAAGTACAGGCGCCAATCGCTCAGCACCTCCCGTGGCGGCTTGCGGTCCAGGAATTCGAAGCGGTATGCATCGGTAAACGCGGGCAACGTATCGGCGATAGGCTTGCGCAGCAGGTACACGCCGCTCATCAGCCAAAAGACCACGTTCAGGATCAGCATCGCGGAGAGTCCGCCGACGGTGAGTCGAAACGTGAGTGCGCCGTAGGCGTTCAGGCATCCTTCGCGGTAAGTCTTGCGTTTCGCGTAACGCTCGAGGACCGCCCAGAGCCCCAAGCCCGCGGCGACGGCGGCCAGCAGCCCGCACGCGCCCTGCGCGAGCGTGCTCCACTCGAGCTGCTTGGCGTAGTAAGGGCTGGCCGGGTCGAGCCCGCTGCCTATCTTGCGGGCCAGATACACGAAGCACGCCGCCAGCACGAAGAACGGCCAAAGGCTGTCGCGTGTGTGGACCAGGTGGGTCTGGAAGTAGCCCTTGATCCAACGGCTGCGCTGGCGCACCCAATTGCCGACATGGCTGTTGGCTTCCTCCCACGTGGTGCTGTCCAGCACCTCGGTGCGGTAGCCCTGCCGCGCCATGCGAATGCCCAGATCGCAGTCTTCGGTCACGTTGAACGGATCCCAACCGCCCAGCTTTTTCAGAGTCTCGGTGTGGAAGTGATTGCTCGTGCCGCCCAGCGGAATGGGAATGCGGAATGCGTGCAGCCCCGGCAGAAAGAGGTCGAACCACGTCGTATATTCGAGTGTGAAAAACCGCGTAAGCATGTTCTGCCGCGCGTTAAAGTAATTGAGTTTGGCTTGCAGGCAGACGACTTGCGCTTTGCCCTGCGCCTTGAGTTTGTTAAACGCCGCGATGCTCTTCTTGAGCTGGTCGCCTTCCGGGCGATCTTCGGCGTCGAAGATCACCAGGTATTCGCCCTTGGCCCGGTCGAGCCCCCAATTGCAGGCGCGCGGTTTGGTCCGCGGTTGTCCTTTCGGGACTTTGGGGCATACGATCACCTCTACGCAAGGCGGTAGTTCGCCCAGCACCTCCTCGACCTTTTTGCGCGTTTCCGGATCGTCCTCTTCGAGCAGCAGTTTCACGTCCAGTTTTTCGATCGGATAGTCCAGCGTCGTGACGGTTCGCGCGATCTTCTGAGCGACCTCGGGCTCTTTGTACATCGGCACCAGAATGGTGTAGACGGGGAGAGCATCGTCCTTTAAGGCCGCGATTTCGTCCGGTCCGAGGCGGTGTTCGTCGGGGAAGCCGATCCAGCCCTTGAAGAGCGCCAGCTTTACGCTCAGCAATCGAAAGACGATGATCAAGCCGTAAAACGCGCAGAGCACGAAAGTGAGTACCGTGTAGCAGACCTTGTAATCCCACAGGAAGAAAATCAGGATCGCGGCGGCCGAGAGGAAATAGAACGCCAGTTGGCGCACGGTGAGCGGTACGAAGAGCGGTCCGATGCGGTAGCACTGCGCCGCGCAGACATCGTCATGCTCGCGCATGAACTGCTGCGTGTACTTATCGGAGAAATCCTCGGGTCGGATGGCCGGGCCTCCCGATGTGCAGACGACTCGATTGGTAAGCAGGCACCAAGTGCCTACTACAAGGATACCCATCAAACCTTTCGTGTCGAATAAAGGTCAACAGGAGTATTCACAAGCACGACGCGCATGGGTTGTTTGTTCGGTACGAGAAAGAGTAATTTACCACTGCGTAGACAGCCGAGTCCGCTGCGTCGCACGCGGAACGGGGGAACCGAGTCGTAGGGGTGAATCCCAGCGCCGTTGGGCTGGAAAGGGCACCTGGAAGCCCTAACCCGTCAGCTAACCTCGTAGGCTTTTCTGGGGCGCGACCCACCAGGCCCGCCCGACCGATCGATCGCGAAGGCGACTTCCGCCAGCCCAATCTTTCGTTCCGTCCACCCGCATTCGCGGCGCGGCGGCATGACTGTACGCGCCGATTTTCCGGCGGGTGCGGCTGGCGAACTCTTTAATTGAAGCGTCTACGCGCATCTGGGAACGCGTTCCTTATGCGCAACGTTGTGCGTGCTTTGTTGGATTTCGTCTTTTCCTGGCGTCCGTCCACCTTGGTCTTGACCGGGTACGTCTCGTACGTGCTCTTGGGCTGGATCGCGCTGTGCCTACCTTGGGCGGCGGAAGCAGTCGGACCCACGCCGCTCGACCACCTCTTTACCGCGATCTCCGCCGTCTCCACCACGGGGCTAGCGACGTACGACCCCGGCACGCACTACTCGTTCTTCGGCGAGTTGGTGATCCTGCTCCTGATCCAACTGGGCGGAGTGGGATACATGACCGTCGGTTCGTTCGTCGTGCTGGCGCGCCAACAGCCGTTCTCGCCTTTGCGCCAGAGTATCACGCTTCAAACCTTCTCGCTGCCCAACGGGTACCACGTGGAGAGCTTCGTATTTCACGTGGTAATCTTCACGCTCCTGGTCGAAGCAGCGGGCGCCGCGGCGCTCTACGCGCTTTTTGCCAGAGCGGGATTGGAAGATCCGCTCTGGCCGGCGATCTTCCACAGCGTCTCGGCGTTCTGCACCGCCGGCTTCAGCCTGTTCCCTAACAACCTAGAAGACTTTCGCGCCGACTTTTGGGTCAACGCGGTTATCGCTGCCTTGAGCTACCTCGGCGCCGTGGGCTTCATCGTGATGCTCGACCTCTGGCGCGTCGCCACGCGCAAGGCCGAGGCAATCACCTTCACCAGCCGGATCATCCTCCATGTCACCGCGGGCTTAAGCCTCTTCGGCACGCTTCTGTTTTTCCTGATCGAACCCGGCGTGCAGAGCCTCACTCCCGACGAGCGCCTGCTTGCCTCCTTCTTCCAGGTCATGGCCGCCCTGACCACCGTGGGCTTCAACACGATTCCTATCGGTAAGCTGGCCATCGCCGCGCTGTACCTATTGGTCCTCCTGATGCTCTGCGGCGCATCGCCATCGGGAACGGGCGGCGGTTTGAAAAGCACGACGCTCAGCGCGCTTTTTGGGCTCGTAAAAGGCGTCGCGCGCGGGCAAGAGCGTGCCAGCTTTTTTGGCCGTCCGATTCCTGACGATCGCGTGCGCATGGCCGCCACCAATTTCGTGCTCTACCTGACCCTCTTCGGTTCGGGTCTCTTTCTGCTCTGCTTGGTCGAGAAAGCGGACTTTCTCGCGCTGGCCTTCGAGGCCGCTTCCGCGATCGGCACCGTGGGCCTCAGCGCCGGCATTACCGGCGCGCTGAGCCCCTTGGGCAAGCTGATCGTCTGCGGGCTGATGTTCGCGGGGCGCGCCGGACCGCAAGCGCTCGCCGCGGCGCTCTTCCTGCCGCGCCGGATCATGCGCGCGGACGCCAACTCGGACGTAGCAGTCTGAAGCGGAATGGAGAGGAGTTTCCATGAAACTCGGATTTCAAACCAAACTCTGGCTGGGCTACGGGGGCTTGATTGCCTTGGTGCTGGCCGCCGGCGCCATCGGACTCTCCGTGGTCAAGTCCGGTCGGGGAGCCGTGGAAGCGATACTGCACGAGAACGGAGACTCCGTCGACGCGTGCCAGAAGCTGATCGCCTCCTCCGAGCATCTGCTCGTGGAGGCGCTTACCCGTCCCGAAGGGGCGGCCGCGGTGCTCGACGCAAGCGAAACGGCCGTCTGCGAGCAAGCGCTGCGCTTCCAGCTATCCAACATCACGCTCGAAGGCGAAGCCGAGCGGACCCGGCATCTGGCTGGAGCCTGGTCTTGTTGATCGCCGCGCTGGCCTTCGGGATCTGATTCATGATCCTGACCGGCGATGCGGTCTTGAAGCCCGTCCGCGCGCTTACTCGGCTGGTCGAACAAGTGGCGCAAGGCAACCTGGACGTACCCGCCGCATCGGCCGGCCCCGACGAGATCGGCCGGCTGGCGGCGACGTTCAACGGGCTTGTGGCCTCGCTGCGGCAATTCCGCAAACTCGGTTGGGCGGGGGTGAGCTGGGTGCATCGCGCGCTGAGCGATACGCTCGATCTGCTGCCCGAGCCGGTCGCGATTGTGGATCAGGCGGAAAGGCGCATCGCTTTCGCCCGGTTCTGCATGCCGTGCGCGACCACGAAACGCGGCTGGAAGGACTCGTACTGGTGCTCGAACGAGGCTAAGTTCGCGGGTGATATTCGAACAGCTTCAGCGTCTCGAAGCTGTTGTTGATTTCGGCGAGGAAGCTCGCGAGTTCCTTGGTCACGAGCGGCTGGCCCGTCACCATCGCTTCGCCCATGAAGACCTGCCGGTCGCCCAGCCGCGCGCCCGTGTAGAAGCGGTGAATCCCGCGGCGCAGGCGCAAGTCGTACATATGCAGGTCCAGTTTCAAGGGCGTCTGCGCCTGCGTGGCCGGGCCGCCTTGCACGAACAGGCGCGGGTCAAAGACCGTGTGCTGCCGCGCGTAAAGCTGCTGCGTGAGCCCGCTCAGTTCCTCGATCCGCGCTTCGCGCGCGCCCGGTTCGAGCTGCCGGTACTTGACCTCTTTGTCGACGTAGCGCGCGATGGCTTGGCGGCGTTCGGCTTCGTCGCCGCGCCCTTCGTGATACGCCTTCACTTCCGCTTGGTAGCCTTCGTGCAGCGCCATGTGGTAGATGATCTCGGTCAGCACGCGCGGAATCTTCGCCTGCCACGCCAGCGGACCGATGCGCCGGTCGAAGCCCACGATCCGCGCGTATCGGCGCCGGTCTTCTTCGCTGATCGAAGCCGGATGCGAGATGCCCGGAAAACCTGGCTTCTGGTCGCGCAGCTTCTCCAGCCGTTCGAACTCCGGAGCGACGATCTTTTCGTACACGCGTTCGGGGTTGGTGCCGGCCGGATAGACCAAGGCCTCAAGCTTTAACAGCTTGACTTGTTCGCCTTCCAAGGCCGGGCCGTGGGCCTCGAGCAGCAGATGCCGCGCCTGGCCCAATTCCGGATCGAGCGGGCTCTCGCCGCGCAACTCGAACGCTTCGATCTTCACCTCGACCTTTCCCGTCGTCGGCACCAGCAGCGGATAAGTAAAAGTAGTGGTGACCGAGACGGTCAATTCTTCCGGACCGACAAAGCGTTCGTAGCAGAGCGCCGAGAGCACGATGCCGGGCATCACGACGATCTCGGGGTACTGCAGCAGTTTGGCGCCCAGACGGTACGCGCGTTCTTCGGGGCCGGCCTGTGCCAGTTCGGCGTTGTCGCCCACCAGCGCCGCGCTGCTGGCGAGGCCCAGCATCCATTGCACCGCGTGGTCAGGCTTGTGGTGCACCGGATTCGCGTCGTGGTTGAACAGCAGGCTGGTGATGACTTGATCGCCGAACGAAAGCGGCACCGAAACGGCGCCGAGCGGGACGCGCTGAATGCGGGCGGTGCCTTTTTTGAGCGTTTCGGTCACGCGGGCGGTTCCTCGGACAGGAGCATGCGCATGATAGTGAATGCGGGCAGCCTCGGCAAACGGGCTTTTGCGCGGGATTGCACACATGTAAAGCGGCCCAAGCATGCGATTCCGGTCACGCCGCTGCGAACGCTTCCGTCAAAGCAGCAAAGAGCGCGAACGTGACGGCGCTCTTGCGAAAATTAAAGGAGAAATTCGATGAATAAACAGGAGCCGCGCTTCTGGAAGATGGTCGCCCTGGCCTCCCTGATGCTGGCCGGATGGGCCGTCATGCGCACCGCGGGAACCCCCGCCCACGCCGACAACGGCGGCGCCACCACCGCCGGCCTCATCGCGCTCGTCGGCAACAACCCGGCCAACGAACACGTCTTTCTGATCGACACCAACAACAGCACCATCTCGATGTACGAATCGAAGAACAACACCGGCCTCAACCTGGTCGCCGGACGCGCCTACGATCAAGACGCCATGCTGATCCGGCAAACCGCCGGACGCGAACTACCCTACCGCAGCGACAACAAAGGCTACACCCCCGTCGAAGTGGCCAAAATGCTGAACGAGATCGCTGCGCAACCGAAGAAGAACAAGTGAAAGGCAGGCGCGGAAAGCAGATGCGTGACACGTGAAAGCGGCCCATTGAAGCCACTCGATGTCACGGATTACCCATCTCGATTTCGAGCCTGCCCTCCGCACTTCGCCAGGCCACTTCCTCTTAATGCATTTCCGTCTCGCAGGTCCCAATACCTTTACGCAGATAATGGAAATGCACGTTCGGGTGGTCGGCCAGCAGCGACATGGGGCAACTGCTGTCGGGCAGGCGTTTGGAAATCATGAACGCGCTGAGCCGCTGCCCGAATGGGTTGTCGTGGTTCCCGGCGTGCCAGATGCTGACGCGTTCGGCCTTCCACGTTTCGACCGGGCCCACCGTTGCCGCTTGCTTGGGCACCAGCGCCACCTGACCGCCGCCGCTGGTCCGAGCATTCTGAATAATCGTCATCGGATGCAGATCGACGACGCGCGTCTTGAGCTTCCGGTACTCGGTCGGCGCGGGCGGTTGATCTTTGTACTTCCCGGTCCGCGGCAGCGGGTCGTTGAAGGCCCAATGCTTCACCTCGCCCTGCCCGCCTTGCATCACCACGCAGCGCACCTGGTCGTACGTGCGGCTGTACGCATTCAGATCGCCGGTCGGGAAGTGCAGGTGGCTGTCCGGCATGCGCAGCTTCTTTTCGATCTTGTTGAAGCACAATTCCTTATCGGCTTTGGCGAACGAGAGCGGATGGTCCATTGGCACGGGTTTGCCTTTCGCGTCCACCCACTCGTCCATGCCCCAGAAATGAGCGTCGTGGAGCTTCACGCCCAGCGCGTTGACGATTCGCGCGACCAGCGGGAGCTGTTCGGTCGGACCGATCGGCCCGCAGATCCCCGCCGGGTTATCCGGCGTCGATTGCTTCCACGCGTCGATGTATTCCAGCGCTTCCGCGAGATAAAAATCCTCGATCGTGTCGTAGAAATGAACCTGAAAGCCCGGGCGCGAGAGCTGCCCCAGATCCTTGGGCGTCAGCTTTGCCACGTCGGAGAGCAGCTTCGGATCCAGCGTCGTGTAATCCCACCAACCCGGAGCTACCTTGCTTACCGCCCGCGCCATGCCCGTCTCCTTGAAGAGGTATCGCGGGCGTCTCGCCCGCAGGTGTGCCGTACCGTCGTTGCCGTTCTCCGTGTTTCGCTCTGGTCGGCTCTGCGTGCTCCGCGGTGAAAGGCCCTTCCCCTAACCAAGCCCCGCCTCGTACTCCGGATCGACCCAGCACGCCGCGCCGAGCCAATCGGCCAGCGGATCCCAGCCTTCCGGACCGAAGCCCAGGTGGCTGTGCCTCCGCCACGCTTCGGCGTACTTGAAGCGCCCGGACTGTTTGCCCATCTCGGCGCTCATTTCCTCCATCACCGCCAGGTACGCGTCCATCCCTTGGCTCACGTCGAGCCATTCCTTCTGAGTGCGGTGGCAGGCCAGCATCGCGCGCTTCTGGGCCAGCACCGGGCCGATATCCACGAACTGCCCGCTGCGAATCGAACGGCGCAGCCCGTCGCGCAGCCCGTGCGGGAGCGCGTGGTACAGCGCGATCGGTTGCTCGGTGGGCGCCTGCGGCGGTACCGTGGCGAAATTCTTCATCCCGCGCGAGAACGCGGCCGTCACCGTCAGCCGGCACACGTTCTGGTGGTCTTCCATGTAGTCCTGCGGGCTGTGCGTGAGCACGATATCCGGGCGCACTTCGCGGATCACCGCGGCCGCGCGTGCGAGCAGTTCCGGCGTGTAGTAGACCGCCAGATCGTCGCAAAGCGCGTCGTGATAGCCTGCGCCGATCAGGTTCGCTGCGTCCAGCGCCTCCTGACGCCGCAGCCGGATAATTTCTTCTTTCGAGTACGTCGCCGTGCCGCAGCAACCGTTGGCCAGGTTCCACAGATGCACCTGGCAGCCTACTTCCTGCAGACGCAGGAGCGTCCCGGCCATCATGAATTCGATATCATCCGGATGCGCGACGGCGGCGAGCACCACGCGGGGCTTGTTAGGGACGGCGCTTACCATGGCGATCCTCGAGCCGCGATGCGTTTATACGGGAATGGTTCCAGTAATTTCCTGATCTACTTCCACGCGCCGCCGATGCAAGAAGCTTTGGACGATTGGCGCCGCGGCTCCGTATCCATGGGATGAATTTCGGCCCGCTTTTGAGTAACCTTGGGGGAAGGGGAGGGACGCGGCGCGTGCCGATTTCGGCGAACTTTTCCGAAGGATCGGTGCATCCGCCCGGTTCGCCGCTGGATGCCAGCGGCGGTCGACGTCGCCGTCCCTTGCTTTTCCTGGCGCTGGCCTTCGGCGCGGGCATCGTCCTCGACGCTGCTCTGCAGCCGGCGTTCTCCGCATTAGGTGGATGGTCGCTGGCCGCTGGTATCGCTTGCGCCGCGCTCCTCGCGCTGGGCCCGCGCCGCGGCATTTCTCTATTCTGCGCCGGTCTGCTGGCCGCCTGTGCCGCTGGCGCCATGCGCCACGGGCTGGCCGTGAGGATTCCGCCCGCCGCCGATATCTCGCGCCGCACGCCTGAAACCGCGTCCCTCGCCTGGCTTCAAGGCACCCTCGTCGAATGCGCGCCGCTTAGCGGCGGGCGGCCCGGCATGCGCGCGGTGCTGGAACTCGAAGCCTTGGGGCCGTCGCCCGAAACCCTGAGTCTCGCCTGCGGACGCGTGCAGCTTGCCTGGAGCACGCCCGAAGATCCCGCGCTGGCCGCGCGCAGCGCCGGATGGGGCGAAGGAGATGTCGTTCGCGTCCTCGCCAGCCTGGAAGCGCCCCACGGCGGATCGCTACCGGCCGGCTTCGATCCCGCACGCGATCTGGGCTTGCAAGGCATCGCCCGTGTTGGCACGCCGGCCCTGGAAAAACTCCAAGTCGTAGGCGCGGCTTCTTGGTGGCGCCTGGACCTGCGGCTGCGGCGCTGGGGTGGAGCGCTGGCCGCGCGCAACGTCGATCAACTCGGCGCCGAACGCGCGGGGTTGCTCAACGCGCTCGTCTTGGGCCGCCGCGAAGGATTGGCCTTCGAAGACCGCGAAGCCTTCCAGCGCTCCGGCGCCGCGCATCTGCTCGCCATCAGCGGCTTGCATGTCCAATTCCTTGCGGTGCTGTTGATGATGCTCCTGCCGCGCTTGGGCGTGAGCCGCCGCCACGCGCTGGCCGCCGCGATCGCTTGCGCCTTCCTGTATGTCGCGTTGACCGGCGGGCGCGCCAGCGCTGTGCGCGCCGCCGTGATGATCGGCTTGTACGGCGGCGCCTGGCTCAGCCGGCGCGCCGCCGATCCGCTCTCGATCCTCGCCGCCGCCGCGCTGGTCATCCTGGCCGCCGATCCGGCACAGCTCTTCGCGCCCGGCTTTCAGCTCTCGTTTCTCGCCGTCCTGGGCATCGTGACCATGAATCCCACCTTCGAAGCCGCGTGGCGTGCCGGTTGGCGCCGGTCAGCAGAACCTCAAACGTGGACGCCAGAGCCCGAATCCGGCGCCTTCGATACCGTGCTGCTAAGGCTGCGCCAGGGGCTTTTCGTATCGCTGGCCGCATGGACGACCACCGCCCCGGCCGTTGCCTGGCACCTGGGGGCATTCAATGCGCTCTCGCTGTTCACCAACGTCGTAGCGGTACCGTTGACGGGCGCGGCGTTTATCGGCGGCGCGCTCGCCACGCTGCTCGGCGGGTTCGGCGCATGGCTTACAACGCTTCCGCTCACCGTGTTGCTGGGCTTCAACCGGCTGGTCGGGGAACTGCCCTTCGCGAGCTATTACGTCCCGCCACCGGCCGCGGGCGTTTGTCTGGCCTGTGCGGCGCTGCTGGCGGCGCTCTGGCTCGAACGCGGCCGCCGTGCGACGCTCCCGGCGCTGGGTGTGCTGATTCCGGTTATGCTCTTTGCCGTTGCCTTTGCCGGCGCGTTCTTCGACCGCCCCGAACGCCCGCGCTTGACAGTCCTCGATCTGCCCCTCGGACGAGCGGCGTGGCTGGAGACGCCCGGCGGCGAAGCCGCGCTGCTCGATGCCGGCGGACCCGGCGACGGGCGGCGCATCGCCGAAGCCTTGCGCCGCCAAGGCGTGCGCGCCTTGGCGCTTCTGGTGGTGAGCTCGGACGAGCCCGACGCGCTGGGCGGCGCCGCGGAGGTGCTCGCACGCATGGCCGTGCGCCGCGTCGTACTGCCGCGTTCGGCCTCGCCCAGCCTGGATCTGCGCGCCCTCGAAATCGAACTCGCGCGCAGAGGCATTCCGTACGGACCGCCCGATTTCGAAACCGACCTGCGCGGCCCCGGCGACGTCGAATGGCGCTTCATCACCGACGCCCCCGACGCAGGCCTGCCCAAAACCGGCAGCGAAAGTTTGGCCGTGCATCTGACGCTCGCCGGCGCGCCGGTCCTGGTCGCGTCCATGCACAGCGAAGCGGCGTTGCAGCGCCTCCTGGCCCGCGCGCCCGAACGCCTGCGCGCCGAGGTCGTCGTGCTGAGTCCCGCTCCAGGCGGGCGCTGGCCCGCCAGCACCGCCGCGCTGCTTGATCGCACCGGCGCCCGCGTCGTCGTGGCTGCGCGGGGCAACTGGAGCGACGCGGACGGCGCCGGTCTGGACCTCGATGCCCTCGCCATGCAGCGCGGTCTGCGGCTGCTGCGCACCTCTCGCGAAGGCACCTTACGCTTAGGCAGCGAAAGCCTCGCCGGTTGGCAAGCCTATCGAGATGGGAAATGGGAGACCGTTGCGTTTCCGTAATACCGAGGCTGGATGTCATGGGTGATGAATTAAAGATACAAATTCAAAGCTAAAAACGAACGAATCGAGCTCAAGTTTATTCTTGAAAGTTCGGCCGTATCGAACGTTTTTCGGTCAACAGCCTGAAAGAATTCCACATCTTGAGGTGTGCCTGACCCTTGATGAGCCTTAAC
>BTVV01000102.1:0-23115 GCA_045863855.1 Planctomycetota bacterium
GGGCTTCGCGCGCGCGTCCGGCATACCGTTCGATTTCGGCTTCATTCGCAGCCATTACGTGGGCCGCAGCTTCATCAAGCCCGACCAGCTCGAGCGCGAGAAGGTCGTGGACATGAAGTTCAACGCGGTCCGCTCCGTGGTGGACGGCAAGCGCGTGGTGGTCGTCGACGATTCGCTGGTGCGCGGGACGACGTTCCGCCGCCAAGCCAAGCTGCTGCGCCAGGCCGGAGCTACGGAGATCCACCTGCGCATCTCCTGCCCGCCGACCAAGCACGCCTGCTACTACGGGATCGACTTCCTGAGCCGCGGCGAACTGATCGCCGGGAAGCTCAAGTCGGTCGAGGCCATCCGCGAGTACCTGAACATCGAATCGCTGGGCTACGTGAGCGAAGAGGGGCTGCTCTCGGTCGTCTCGCGTCCGGGCACGCACTACTGCACGGCCTGCTGGAACGGGAAATATCCGGTTCACCCGGTGGACGTGATGGATAAACTGGGCATGGAAAAGTGCTGAGCGGCGCAAGATCAAAGGCCATCCCGTGACCAAGAAGCCCGAAAAAGGCCTCACCTATAAAGAAGCCGGCGTGGACATCCGCATGGGCGACCAGGTCGCCGGCGCGATCGGGAAGCTCGCCCAGAGCACCTACGGCCCCGAAGTGATCGGCGGGGTGGGGGGCTTCGCGGGACTTTTCGAACTCGGCGGAGAGGTCAAACTTTTCCGCGGGCAGTACAAAGATCCGGTCCTCGTCGCCTGCACCGACGGCGTCGGCACGAAGCTCAAGCTCGCCTTCCTGATGAACAAGCACGATACGGTGGGGATCGACCTCGTCGCGATGTCGGTCAACGACCTGATCGTCCAGGGCGCCGAGCCGCTCTTCTTCCTCGATTACATCGGCATGGGCAAGAAAGATCCGGCCGTCTGCGAAGCGCTGGTGAAGGGCGTCGTCGAAGGCTGCCATCAGGCGCGCTGCGCGCTGCTGGGAGGCGAGACGGCGTCGCTGCCGGATATGTACGCGCCGGGCGAGTACGACCTCGCCGGGTTTTGCGTGGGCGTCGTCGAACGCAGCAAGCTCATCGAAGGCACGAAGGTCACGCCCGGCGATGTGGTGATCGGCGTGCACAGCTCCGGCCTGCACAGCAACGGCTACAGCCTCGCGCGCAAGGCGCTCCTCGAACGCGCCGGCATGAAGCTGAGCGACACGCCCGCCGAACTGGGCGGCAAGACGCTCGGCGAGGTGCTCCTGACGCCCACGTTGATCTACGTCGATCCGGTCCGGCAGGTGCTCTCGCGCTACACGGTGAAAGAGATCGTGAAGGCGCTGGCAAACATCACCGGCTCGGGGCTGCCCGGCAACCTGCCGCGCACGCTTCCGGCGGGCGTGGTGGCGCGCGTCAAGAAAGGCTCCTGGCCCGTTCCGCCGATCTTCCGGTTGATCCAGCAGGCCGGCGACGTGGCCGAGAACGAGATGTTCGACACGTTCAACATGGGCGTGGGGTTGACGCTGGTCTGCCCCGAGTTCAACGCCAAGGCGATCGTGGGGACGCTGGAACAGAGCGGCTTCCCGGCCAGCTTGATCGGCACGATCGAAGCCGCGCGCGACCCGGGCGCGGAGGCGGAAGTGGTCTTGGATTGAGTGCGCGCTAAAGCATGGATATGAAAATTCTTTATGACCGCGAAGTGGACGTCCTGCGTATCGTGCTGAATCTACGACGCATACAAGAGAGCATAGAGCCGGATTCGGGTGTGATTTTGGACAATGATCGCAAGCGGCGCCTTGTGGCCTTTGAGATTCTTAACGCCTCTCATCGAGCGAAGTAAGATTCGAGGATTCCCCCATGCCCAAAACCCGCCGCGCACTCATCAGCGTCTTCGACAAATCCGGCGTCGTCGCCTTTGCCGAAGGACTCGTCCAGCAGCACTTCGAACTTATCTCCACCGGCGGCACCGCCAAGGCGCTGCGCGACGCGGGGCTCAAAGTCCTCGACATCAGCGAAGTCACCGGTTTCCCCGAAATGCTCGACGGGCGCGTCAAGACCCTGCACCCCAACGTCCACGGCGGGCTGCTCTACCGCCGCGACCTCGACGCCCACCGCGCCCAGGCCGCGCAGCACGGCATCGTCGCCATCGATCTCGTCGCCGTGAACCTCTATCCGTTCGAAAAAACCGTGGCCGATCCGGACGTGAGCGTCGAGGACGCCATCGAGCAGATCGACATCGGCGGGCCTTCCATGCTCCGCAGCGCCGCGAAGAACTGGGAAGCGGTCACGGTGGTCTGCGAACCCGACGACTATCCGCGCGTTTTGAGCGAACTGCGCGACGGCGCCGGCGAGACCCGCCGCGAGACCCGCCGCGACCTGGCCGCCAAGGTCTTCGCCACCACCAGCCGCTACGACGCCGCGATCTGCGCGTACATGGAAGGCCTGGGCGAGAACGGCCCGCAGAAAACCTTTCATCTCCAGGGCGCGCTCTTTCAGGGGCTGCGCTACGGCGAGAACCCGCACCAGCAAGCCGCCTTCTACGCGATCCCCGGCTGCGGAGAACCCAACCTCGCCGACGCGCGGCAGCGTTCGGGCAAGGAACTCTCCTTCAACAACATCCTCGACCTCTCGGCGGCGCTGGAGATCGTGAAGGACTTCGACGAGCCCGCCGCGGCCGTGATCAAGCACACCAATCCCTGCGGCGCGGCGACGGCCGGGGACGTGCTCGAGGCGTATCGCAAAGCGTACGAAGGCGATCCGCTCTCGGCCTTCGGTGGCATCGTGGGCCTCAACCGCAAGCTCGACGAGCGCGTGGCCGAAGAAATCATGAGCCACCCCAAAGTCGACGCCATCGTCGCGCCGGTGATCACCGAAGCCGCGATCCAGATCTTGACGACGCGCAAGAAGTGGGGGCAGCAGGTGATTCTGCTCGAGACCGGCCCGTTCGAAGACTTCCGCGGCGGCGGGCGGGCGCGCGACGTCCGTTGCATCCCCGGCGGGATGCTCGTGCAAGACCGCGACCGCATCGCGGACGAATGGGCCAACCTGAAGATCGTCACCAAGCGCGCGCCGACGGACGCGGAAATGGCGGCGTTGAAGTTTGCCATGCGCGTATGCAAGCACGTGAAGTCGAACGCCATCGTCTTCGCGCAGGGCACGCAGATCGTAGGGGTGGGGGCGGGCCAGATGAGCCGCGTGGATTCCGTCGAGATCGCGGTCAAGAAAGCCGCCGCCCGCGCCACCGGCGCTGTCCTGGCCAGCGACGCTTTTTTCCCGTTCCCCGACGGCCTGGAAGCCGCCGCGAACGCCGGCGTGAAAGCCGCGATCCAGCCCGGAGGGAGCGTCAAGGACGACGAGGTGATCGCCGCGGCCGACAAGCACGGTGTCGCGATGGTCTTCACCGGCTACCGGCACTTCAAGCATTGAGCGGCGGGGAATCGGCGAGCGGCGGTTGGGGCCGCGGCCACTTTAAGGTTGGCGATTCGATTTAGTGGATGTTGGACAAAGGCCCGGCACTTACACCGCCGCCGCCGCGCCCGCGAAGCGCGCGGCCAGTTCGGCCACCGCACGTTCGATCCGCTCCCCGTCCAGCGCGTGAATCTCGAGCTTCCGGCCCAGCCCGTCGGGCAGCGTGAGCGTCAACCGGCCGCCGAGATGCTGGCGGAATTCCTCCAGCCCTTCGGCCACTTTCAGCTTCCCCGTCGCGCCGTTGCGCTTGGCGAGCATCGGATGCCAGAGCGGTTGGCGGCAGGCTTGCATCGCCGCAAGCGCGCGCTCCCGTTCGGCCGGCGTGATGTGGCCCAAGTCGGCGGCAAGACACAGGTCCAGCGCGATCCCGATGGCGACGGCTTCGCCGTGGCGCAGTTCGTGGTGCGTCAGCGCCTCCAGCTTGTGCGCCGACCAGTGCCCGAAGTCGAGCGGACGGGCCGAGCCGCATTCGAACGGATCGCCGCCGTCGCGGATGTGCTGCAAGTGCAGGATCGCGCAGCGTTCGACCATCCGCGCCATCGCGTCCAGATCGCGCGCTGCCAGCCGCGGAGCCAGCGTTTCCAGTTCGTCCAGCAGCGCCGCGTCCTTGATCAGCGCCACCTTGAACGTCTCGGCCAGCCCGCCGAACCAATCGCGGTCGTCCAGCGTGGTGAGGAACTCGAGGTCGCTCAGCACCGCGTAGGGCGGGGCGAAGGTCCCGATCAGGTTCTTGACCCCGTCGAGGTTGATCCCGTTTTTGACGCCGACGCCGCTGTCGTTCTGGCTCAGCACGGTGGTGGGCACACGCACGAGCCGGATGCCGCGGTGGAAGACGCCCGCCGCGAGGCCCACGGCGTCGAGCACCGCGCCGCCGCCGACGGCGAAGACGTAGTTGTGGCGGTCCAGCTCCAGGCGCTGGAACTGATGCGTCATGCGCTGCACGAACGAGAGGTCATTCTTCACTTGTTCGCCGCCGGGCACCGCCACGGGCGAACCGCGAAGCACGAGGACGTCCGGGTGCGCCGCGGCCCAGGCTTCGATCCGGTCCGGCAGGTCGGGCCAGCGGCTGAGCACACCCTGATCGATGAAGAACGCCGCGTGCGCGGGGCCGTCCGCGTGCGGCAGCGTCTCGGACAGCGCCGTGTTCTCCGGCGCGAAGAGGCCGCGCGTGAAAACCACGTCGTACGAAAACGGAACCTGAATCTCCTGCCGGTGGCGCATGTTCATCTTCCTATTGCGGCTGTTCGGCCGTCTCGGCCGGCGCGGGTTCCGCGGCGCCGGTCTCGGCCGCTTCGGCGGTCTTCTGCGCGGGACGCTGTTCGGTAAAGCCCACTTCGGTCGTCACCTTCGCGTACTCTTTGGCGTTGGCCGCGCGGATCAGGAAGTTGCGGACCTCGCCCGGCGCGACGGTTTCCGCCAGCACTTTCTCGGCGCTCGTCAGCTCGCTCCCGTCGGCCTTCAGGAAGTGCGCCTTGATCTTGATGTCCTTCACGAAGTTCGGACGCCCGTTGCGCGCCGCGCAGACCACCAGCACCGTCCCGTCGTCCTGGGTCTTGAAATCCTTGAGCAGCACTTCGACGGTGGGTGTGTTCTGGAAGTCCAGCTTCGCCACCGGACCGGGCGTGGAAGGTTTGGCATCCCCGGTCTTGTAGTCCAGCGCCTGCTCGAACGAATCGAACTTCGGCATCGCCGGCACCGTGAACGCGATCTCCTTGACCTCGCCGGGCGCGATCGTTTCCTTGAGCGACTCGGCATGGCGCTTCACTTCCTTCTTCTCGCCCTTCTCGGCCAGGAAGAAGGCCAGATCGACCTTGATGTCCTTCGCCGTGTCCTTCAGCCCGTTGCGCAGCTTGCAGCGTACCTCCAGATCGGCGTTGTCCTTCCCGGCGCGCGCGAACGAGAAATGCGCCGCCTCCAGATCCTCGGCGTTGGCGAACTCGCCCCCCGACATGGCCTTCTCCGGCGCCGTCTCGTCGCAGGTGATGCGCACGCGGTGCCCCGAGTACCCCTTCGGCACGGCCTGCGGGACGATCAACTGAATCACGCGCTCTTCGCCCGCCTTCAGCGTGCCGCTATCGAGCTTCCCCGACCATTCTTTCAGCACCGGAGCGTTATCGTTGGTCGCGTGCTCGCCCAGCGGATCGGCGTTCGCTTGCGTCTTGGCGGCCTTGGGATCCTTCGGCGGCGGAGCCGGACGGCGCGGCTGTGCGGGCGGGTTGCCGTAGAAAGTAATGTGAATCTGGACGTTCTTCGCCTCCTGGTCGCCTTCGTTCTTGACGCGGACGTTGCCGGCCATGCGCCCGTAGCGGTCGGGGCTCAAGTCGCTCCCCAGCAGCCGAGCCGTACCGATGCCCTTCTGCAGATTTTCGACCTTCGGCTCCGGGTTCCCGATATCGCTGGGGCAATGCCAGAGTTCCTTCCCGTCGCGGTGCCGCAGATGGATCTGGTAGCTGTTGAAGATCGGGATGAACTCCCCGAACGCCTGGAACTGTTTGGTCTCCTTGGGCGGGATGCGCCCCAGTTCCTGCTGCACCGGTTGTCCGACCTGCTGGCCCATCGAATCGTGAAAGGTGATCATCGCGTGCACGCCGTCCAGCGGCTTCTCGGAGATGTTCTTCACCGTGAAGCGGCAGGTGACGCGGTTGCTCCCGGTGATCGTCTTGCGTTCGCGGCTGTAGCTCCACGCATCCAGGAACGTGCGCCGTTCGCTCTCTTCGCCCCGGGCCTGGTAGACCGGGACGAAGAGCAGCGCCAGAAGCCCCGCTCCCAGCAGTCCGCGCATGCGTGCGTTCATGGTCGGTCGCCTTCCCGGTTGCCCGCTACTTCCCGCTTGCCAGATTCGCCGCGGCGTAGTCCAGCGCGATCAGCGCGTACGCCGTCGCCAGCGTCGGATCGCTTTCCCACCAGCGTTCGGCCTCGTTCGCCCACGAACCGTCAGGCTTCTGGAGTTTCGAGACATGCAGCGCGAGGTCTTTCGCCCAAGCGGCTTTCTTCCCGTCGCCCAGGTCGATCTCGTTCACCTTCGCGGCCGTGAATGCTTTGGCGAACGCGACGAGGTAGTAGTAGTAGCCTTCGCTGCCCTTGCCGCCGGGGTTCTGCGTCACGTCGTAGTGTTCTTTGATCCAGCGCCACGCGGCCTGCAGTTCCGGGCTGTCGGGCTTCGCGCCGCAGTAGATCAGGCACTTGATCCCCGCGTAGGTCATGTTCCCGTAAGGCTTCGGAACGTCCTTGCCCGCGCGGTTCTTCTCGGTCCCGAATTCGCCCGTGCCGGGGAGGTACAGGAAGCCGCCCGAGTTGTTGCCTTCCTTCATCGCCGGAACGTCGTTCGTCTCGGTGTTGTCCTGCGTCCGGCGCACGAAGACGAGCGCGTTTTTGAACTCCTCCGAGTTCTCGTCCATCCCCAGCGCTTTCAGGGCGTCGAGCGAGAACGTGGTGTTGGACAAGTCCGCGCGCTTTCCGCCGCCGTACCCGAACCCGCCGTAAGCCATGTAATGTTCGTCTTTGTTGTAGCCCTGCGCCGCCGTGAGCTGGCTGCTCAGGATGTACGGCTTGGCCTTGGCCAGCACCGCGTCGTACTTCGGATCGTTCAACGCCTTCAGCGCCATCACCGACACGCTGGTCATGTAGTTCTCGAGCCCATGGCCGGGCACCGCGATCGCGCCGTTCTCCTGCTGCAGCGCCACCAGGTAACCGGCGGCCTTATCCAGCGCCGCTTGCAACTCGGGACTGCGCTTCCCCGGAGACTTGGCCAGCCCGTAGACCACCAGCCCCACCACGCCCGGCGACTTCGCCGCCATGCTTTTCCCGAACGTGCCGTCCGCGTTCGCCTGCGCGAGGAAGTACTTCACCGCCTTCTCGGCCGCCGCGTTCGCCACGGCCGCCGCGTCGGGTTGCGCCGGCGGCGCGGCCGGAGCTTCTTCGCCCGCCGTAAGGGAACCGACCGCCAAGGCCAGCGCCAAGCTCCAGCCCCATGCCTGTTGACCCATCCGCATCGCGTGCATCTCCTTGTTGCGTAGTTGGTAACGCTGTGTAGTCCGGAAAAGGTTCACTTCTTCGCCGCCTTGAGCTGCTTGTAGCAGATATTCAATGCACCCAGTGCGTAAGCCGTACACAAGACCTGATCGCTCTCCATCCACTTCGTCGTATCGTTGACCCAAAAGCCCTCGCGCTTCTGCCGCGCCAAGAGCTGCGTGGCCAGCGCGTCGGCCCAATGCACCTTGCCGCCTTCGCCCAGCGAGACTTCCGCCACCTGCGCCGCTTCGAAGGCCCGGGCCAGCGCATGGACGTAGTAGTAATAGCCGTTCAGCCCGGCTCCCGGGTTCTCGGTGGCTGAAAAATTCGCCGTGAGCCAGCGCAGCGCCGCCTGCACTTCCGGCGCGTCGGCCTTGAGCCCCGCCTGGAGGTAGCCGTCCAGCGCCGCGGCCGTCATGCTCCCGTAGGGCTTGGGAAACTCCACGCCGTCGCGGTTCTTCACCGCCCCGGCTTCGCTCTGGCCGGGCTTGTAGTACGCGCCGCCCGAATTCGGCCCCGCCTTGGCTTCCGCATCCGGATTGGTCTCGACGTTGTCCTGCACGCGCCGGATGAAGTTCAGCGCCGCTTCGAAGACCTTGGCGTCCTTCAAGCCCGCCGCCTTGAGGCTGGAAAGCGCGCACCACGTGTTGCTCAGGTCGCCGCCCTGCCGGAAGCCGTAGCCGTACGTGAAGCCGCCGTCCTTCGACTGCGCCGTCAGCAGGTACGCGCGGGCCTTGGCGATCGCGTCCGTGTATTTCGGATTCTTCAGCGCCGCCAGCCCGTGCAGCGCCAGCGCCGTGTTGTACGTATCGAAGCCTTGGCCTTCGATCCGGATCGAGCCGTCTTCCTGCTGCTGCTTCAGGATGTACTTCACCGGCTCGGTCATGAACGGCCCCAGCGGCTCGCTGTATTTGCGGTGATGCTCCGAAAGCACACGGATCGCAAGCCCCTGGATGCCCGGCAGCTTGGCCACCTCGCTGGAGCCGATGATTCCGGTCTTGAGGTCGAACTGCTCGATCAGCCAGTTCGCGCCCCCGTCGGCCGCGCTCTTGACGCGGTCCAGTTCGATTCCATGTGCCGCGGCGGCCCCAGACAAGACCAGCGCGCAGATCCATGTACGATTCCAACGCATCGATTTCGTGCTCCTATGGGCCTGGAAACGAGGTTCGGAAAACTCCAGCTTGCCCCGCTTCCGCGCGGCATGCAAGACCGCTTACCGAATGCGTCCAGCCCCTCCATTCGAGTCGTTCGGCCGGGCCGCCGCATAGAATCGCGCCAGCGCTTCGGCCACATCGGGAAAGCGGTCCTGCGCGATCCCGGTCAGCTCGACCGGACTCAACGCCGCTTCCGGCGCACCCCGATGTTCCGCCGTGCCATGCGGAGCCTCCGGCTTTTCGGAACCTTCCTGAGCCACGCTGCCAGCATGGGGCGGCGGCGCCGCTTCCTTCGGGTCGCGCCCCTGTGGACGGCGCAACTGCGCCAGCACTTCACGCACCCGATCGTCCAACTCGGCCTCCGAAAGCCCCGCCACCTTCGCTTCCAGTTCGGCCAGCAACTCGGCCTTCAGAAACTCCGGCGCCTGCTCGTCGCCTGCCGTCAGCCGGGCTTTGAAAAGCTCCTCAGGGCTGAGCGGATTGATCTTGAACGCGCGGTTTTGGGGCAGCGCCGCAAGCGGCTGCAGCGGACCGGCTTGCGCGCCCGCTTCGCGCGGGCTCCCTTCGGCCGTGGCCGGCCGCGTGTGCCCTGCGTTCTCGCGCCCGCTCTGCGCCGGCATTAATAGCGCGCAGCCCAAAGCCAGCAGCCCCAGCCAGAGCGCCCGCGTCCACGCCGGCAGGCGCAACGGCAAGAGCCGCGCCGGATGCAACCCCGCGGCGGCGCGCAGCGTCGCGTTGCGCTGAGCGGCCTGGAAGCCTTGCGCCAGCGGATCGCCCGAAGGCTGCCCGCGGCGGTCCAGCCAGGTGGTCAGATGTTCGGCAAGGCCCGCCCGCGTATCCAGCAGCAGCGCCACGCGCAACGGCGCCGGCCGCGAACGCCAAAAGCAGACCCCCGCGCAGAGCGCCACGCCTGCCGCCGTCCACGGCAGCGCGGCCATCACCGTACCGCTCCACGCCGGCTGCACCCGCGCCGCCACTACCGCCAGCGCGCTCGCCCCCAGCGCCAAACCGACCCCCGCGCACGCGCCGTACAGCGCCGCCGAAGCGCGTACGCGCCGCGCGCCACGGTCCAGCAGCCGTTCGAGATCCAGCTCAGTCATTCGATGAAGTGCTCCCACAGGCTCGATTGGCAAGCCAAAGGCCAAAGGGGTTCAATCCAGTGATTCGCTAACGTATTGCTAAAACAGAACTTGCATACCAAAACCGAGACCGCTCCAGACCCCGCCGCGCGCGGTGTCCAGATTCTTCACAGCGTTAGTACAAACCATGTACAGGGATTGAGCCTAACTGACTGCACCGGCAAGGATTTAGACCGTCCTCGGTTACTCGTGCCGGGAATTTTCGGGAGGCTGCGGAACCGGCCAAGACTGGAGCGGCTTACGGGGTGAGGGACTCGGTGCTTCGGTCCGTGCACGCAGCGCGCGAGGCAGGTGGACCTCACCGTCTTGGAAGCCCTGCCAAAGGGCTTCCGCCCGCGCGGCCTCTTGCTCGGGGCTGCGGTACTCGCGCGGAATTTCGCCGATCACTACGTTGATCTCTTCCGGCAGCGTACTCTCGCCGCGCAGCACCTTTAAGCGCTTGGGATCGCCAGGAGCCATGCGCTTCCAAATGCTCATTACGTCGTCGTATGTCAGCCCGGCTTCGAAGGCCCGCCCGTCGATCGCGACAATCCGGTCGCCGTCCTTCAATCCGCCATGAGCCGCGGCCGTATCGGGCAGCACGCGCAGCACCTGAATCCCCGTCTGCGGCGCGGCCATCTCCCACTGAATGCCCAGGAAGCCGCGGCCGATCCGCCATTCCGCCAGTTCGCGCAGCACGCGAGCCAGGAAAACGCTGTGTGCGATCTCCTGGAGCCGCTGCCGCACGCCCGCGTCGGGCTGCTCCTTCGCCAGAGCCAGCAAATCGGGCAGATGCCGGCCGGGCAGCCGTTCCAGCGCTACGCGCGCCTGCTCGCGAACCGCAAAGCGCTCGTCTGCCAGATCGCCGGCCGTCTGGCGCAGCCGTTCGAGCGTCCAGGCGTCGGCTTCGGGTTCGAGCGCGGGAAGGGTGGGCTGGCGGTCTTCGGGGGCCGCAACTTGCGGTTTGGCGCCGTCAAACGGAGCGGCTTCGATCGCCTGCGCCGGGGACAGGATGCAGGCCGCTAAAGCGCACGCGACCGCACTTCGCCACATGAAAGAGAACGGCATGCGCAATCCGCCCCCCGGCGGGCTTCGGTCGCGGTGGAAAGAGCAATAGCGCCAGCGCTTACTCCGCGCTGACTACGCCGCCTTCGACCTTCAGCGCCGGAGGCGCCTGATCGCCGGCCAGCTTGATCGTCTTAGTCTCGATCTTCGGATCGGTGCTCGCGAAATCGACCTGGTACAGCCCCGCGTCGCCCTTCCAGTGCTTGGCCAGGATCGCCACCTTCTTGGGATTCACCTGCGCCACCTGCACCTTGCTGAACGGATCGACCGTGCAGAGGCGGTGCCACTCCCACTTCTCCAGCCCGCGGTTCATCACCTTCTGGACGTAGTAGACTTCGCGGTAGGCCGCGTTCGTCTGCAATTCGTAGAACATGTACTCGAATGCGGGATGCCCGCGCTCGTAATCTTCCCAGAAATCCTGGATCCGGTCGATCTTGCGCGTCACGATCTTGTACGGCAGCACGCGGAAGCGTTCTTCGTTCGACTCCACCGTCTTCGACTCGCTCTGCGACTGCCCGATCCCGCGCACGACCGCTTTGATCGTATACTCGCCCGGCTCGTCGATGCGGTACCACTGCCCGGCCGGGAGGATGAACTCCGGCGACGTTGCGCCCGCAGCCAGGTACGCCGTCGGCACGTAATCCGCGGGCGCCGTGTGCTGCACCAGCATGTCCCGCGCCGCGCGTTTCGGCTTCGCCGCCCCGTCGCCCTGCGCTTCACCTTCCGGAACCTTCTTGATCACGAACTCCACCAGATCGTGCGGCCCCAGCGCCGGGGGCACGTACGCGATACTCATGCTGTTCTTGTTCACCGGCCGCTGTTCGAGCGTGCGTTGCTTTTCCTTCCCCTTCATGAACTCTTCGAGTTTGGCGGGAAACTCTGCGGCCTTGTCCTTATCCTTCAGGCCTTCCTTCGCGATCTCTTCGATCTTCTTCGTGTCGTCCGTCGTCAGGTGCTCGACGTCGCGGTACGTCACCGTCTCGTTTTCCAGCCGCTCCGTCTGCGTCTTGTTGATCAGCGTCAGCTTGACCACCAGATCCGCCACGGGATCGGTGGCGCCCTTCATATATTGAGCGCCGTTCGGCAGCTCGATCTTGCACTCCACGAAATCCTTGCCGAAGTCCTGGGCGCGCGCGACGAAGCCCAGACTCGCCAAGCTCAATACTGCCCACAGCCAACCGTTCGGGCGCATGGAGGCGGCTCCCTTATCTGCGTTTCAGGGGCGCAACCGCCGCCCAACCGAAACAAGTGCTTATGTTGAAAGCAGATAACGAATATCCGCTGCGCGCGTTTTCGTCAAGCCCACGGTCGGAATCGAGCGGGCCCCATGGGGCCAGGAAAGTGCGGAGCGGCGGGCGCCACCGCACCCCGGACTGGACCTCTGGCTCCCGGCAGGGCCTCCGGGATACATCCGGCCCTTATTCGCCCCAGGCCGCCACCGTCCCGTCGTACAGCGTCACGAAGACCCGGCCTCCCACCAGCGCCAGCCCTTCGTGTGCCAGAGGCGCCGCGAGCGCCGCCTCGGCCACGAGCTTCCCGTCGGCCAGGTTCCAGACCGCCACGAACCCCGCACTCGGCTTCGCGGCGGTCGCTCGCTGCCGCCCGGCCAGGATCGCCCCGTCGGCGGCCAGGGCCAGCGCTTCGGCTTCCCGAGCCCGTGCGTTGTAGTTCGTCTTCCAGCGCGCTTGCGCGCCCGCGAGCGCGAATGCGCCATCCAGCGTCACCGCCGTCTCCGCGTTCCAGGCCATCGCATCGACCGCCTTCTCACCCAAGTTGAAGGCGCTTCCCGCGCGGCGGTTACGAATCCGCGTCCAGGTTCCGTCCACCATCGGGCCGGTGATTCTTCCCGCGCCGCCTTTGTACTTCTCCCGGTCATCCAATTCGGTGGGCTGCGTGGTCGCGCCCGTCTTCGGATCGAAGCGCCACGTGTGCCAAGCCAGCGCATCGTCGCGCCAGGAAAGCGCGTCGTTCAAGCGCAGCGCCCCCTTGTTCAGCGCGCGCGCCCAGATCGTCTCGCCCGTCTCGAGCTTGAACGCGGCCAGCGCCACGCCGCCGTCGGTCTCGCTGCTGCGCCCCGCGCTCGCGTACGCCACACCGTCGCGCACCAGCACCGACCCCACCGCCGGCCACGCCGACTCGATCAGCCCGTACGCCACACGCCGCGCTTCGGCCGGAGCGATCCGCGCCCGCCACACCAGCCTCCCATCGGCCGCGCGCAGCGCGTACACCCAGCCGTCGTGGCAGCCCAGCAGGCACAGCCCGCGGTGCACCGTCGGAGGCGAATCGATCCGCGCGCCGAACGACACGCTCCAGCGCGGTTCGCCCGACTGCGCATCCAGCGCGTGCAACCGGCCATGATCGATCGCCGCGACGAAGACCATTCCGCCCGCCGCCACCGGCGCGCTCAGGCTCGCGCCGAGCCGCGCTTCCCACGCGCCGTCCAGCGGACTCTCCCCCGGCGGCTCGCACAACCGCGTGGACCATATTCGATTCAGCGCCTTCGGCGCCGCCGCCTGGCTCGCGGCCGAGCGCGCGGCGTTACCGCGAAACGTCGGCCATTCCGCGTCCGAACCTTCGGCCTCCAGCGCTTCTCCGAAAGCCGGCCCGCGCTCCAGCGGACGCGGCGCGGCGAACGCTTCGGCATCGGCCACGATCGTGCGCGAACCGAAGGCATGGAAACCGTAGATCGCCGCCGGGTAGCACTTGCAGTTGTTCTGAGCGTTGTAGAGCTGCCCGTTGGCCGGAACCATCCCTTCGACGCACGAGCCCCGGATGCTCGGATACCCGAACGCAGGCGCTTTTTCGCCCTTCGCCACTTTGGCCGTCAGATCCTTCGCGCCCGTGCCGGAAAGCAGGAAATCGCCCGCCAGCTTGGACGGTGAACAATGATGCCCGCCCAGATAGCCCCCGCGCGAACTGCCTTTCGCTTCGCCCGTATTCAGATCGATCGCCTTTCCGCCCGCCCAGACCAGCCCGTCCACCACCGGCGACCAGCCCGACGACTTCTCGCGGTACACCACCGCGCCGTCCTTCTGTCCCACCAGAATCACTTCGCGCGCTTTGGGATTGGAAAGCACCACGCCGCCCGGAGCGGCGCTCGACAATTCCAGATCCGCCCCGGCCTTCAGATCCTCGGGCGATACTTTCCAACGCTCTTTGCCGCTGGCGAGTTCCACCGCCATCAGGTGCTTGACCTTGGCCGGCTTTCCTTCCACCACGGTTAGATAGACGTTCGCGTCACCCGCCACGATCCGCAGGGCGGGGAAGGGGAGCTTCCAGAGCGGCGCGCCGGTCTTGGCGTCGAAGGCTTCGACCGTCCCGGCCTCGGCTTGCGGGATGCGCAGCCACGACTGCCCTTCGCCGATCTTCAGCATCTCCTCGGTCCAGCACGCCGCCACCAGCACCCCGTCCGCGACCAGCAGCTTCGCCGGCGGATGCTCCGTCGCGCAGGTCTGGATCGGTTTCCCCGTCGCCGCATCCAGAATGGCGAGCTTCCCGTCGCGGTTGACGTACACGCGCTCTTCGTCGCAGCACAACGGTCCCGCGTTGAGCCACAGGATGCCCGTCCCTTCGTACGTGCCGCCGCAGTCGGCCTTCCAGAGCGGCAATCCGTTGAACGCGTCGCGCGCGGAAAGAAAGAGTTTCCCTTTGCCGCCCGAGCCCACGTTTTCGATCTCGTTGATCCCGTACGCAAAGAGGGTGCGGCGGTTGGCCACCCACGCCCGCGTACCCGCCACGCTGCTGGCGCAGACGGGAATCCCATCCAGCCAGCGCAAACTCACCGGAAACGTGAGCGCGCGGTCGGTCGAAACCAGATTTCCGTCGGGCCCGTGGTTCGGATGCGTCCAGACGTCCATCGTTTCGGGCCGCGGCTTGGTGCTGTACGTCCACGCGCCGCCGCGGCGCACGGCCAGCGCCCCGCCCGGAGCCAGCACACGCAGGCACTCCGCCGCCGTCACGCCCTGCCGCGCCAGTTCCGCTTCGTCTTCGACTACCACGAGGTTGGCCAAAGAGTCGTAATAGGGAAGCGCCGCGCCCACGCCGCGTTCGATCATCGCGCGGCCGTGCATCTTCCGCGCATCGATGCTCGCCCGCGCCCGCGCCACGCTCGCCTCGTCCCACGCCAGCCCGTGCACCAACAGCGCGCTCTGCGCCGCCAACTCGGCGCTCATGCCCGGCGTCTCCGCCCGCCCGCAGCCCACGTGCAAGCACAACCCCGCACGTACCTTCGTGCCCTCAAGCAGTTCCTTCGCCGCCGCGTCCTCGCCGGCCACCGAATGCCCTGCCACGAACACTCCGCAGCACACGAAAAGCGCCACCCAGCGCCTATGAAATGTACCAAGGCAGACCATGGAGGGCTCCTCAAGCTGTCGCAGGAATTTCATACAACCTTATTTATCCACGAGGGTTGGGTGAATCACCTCAAGCCGTCATTTTATCCGCGAACTGCATACATGCACATATACACCTGTCCCGGCCCGCGAACATCCAAGAACCGTCCGATTCCTCGCGCCCCCGTCGCGAATGTTGCTGTGCCCGTAGGTATCGCCCGCGTCCCGCCCGCGGGTCTTACGAATGCCGTTTGCTCCACCGCTTGCACCAGTGCCCACGCTGCCGCGAAATCCAGACAGCTCAGCATTGCCAAGTGCGCCGGAGCGCCGAAAATGAGCGCATGAGTGTGAACGAGGCGTACCTGGTCGTGCGCAGCGATTCCGACGCGGCGGTGGACGAAGCCGTCGCCGGCGAATTACAGCGCTGGGTACGCGAAGTCTGCCCGCAGCTCTCGCCTCAGTTCGATCATCCCGCCGATTGGGGCGCCGACGCCAACTGGCGCCGCCAGTACCTGCACCTCCCGGGGAGCGGCGGCTGGTCGCTCCTCATCGACACCGCGCGCCAGCACAGCGATCCGGAACTCGCCCGCGCGCTCTCGCGCCGCCTCAAGACCACCGTCGTCTGGACGCTGGTCCTGGGCAGTTGCTACCACTGGCGCTACCGCATCTACGACAACGGGCGCGAAGTCCGCGCCCTCGTCTCGCCCGAAGACCTGCCCGAATTACAGGCGCTGCTGGGTCACGGCGACGAACGCCGCGGCGCCGACGAGTCATCGGCCAGCGTCGCCTTCCGCGGCCCGATGCCACGCTACGAAGACGTCGAAGCCGCTCTCGATCTCTTCCTCGAACGCCTCGGCGTGCCCAAAGAGCTTCGCCTCGTCACCCGCGACCGCTGCGCGCCGGCCGACGCCGCCCACGCCGGACGCGGTTCGCTCCTCTCCGTCGAAGGGCTTCGCGCCGGCATCCCCGTCGTTAAAGTCCGCGCCCAGGCGCTCGCCCCGCCGCCGGCCGAACCGGCCGTGCCCGTCAGCTTCGACGGCGTGGCGCGCAACGAACAGGGCGTGCGCTACTTCCTCGAACGCCGCCGCATCTTCGGAATCCCCAGTCCCGCCGACCTCGAACGCCTCCTCGAACTCGAACGCGAGATTCGCAACCGCTACGAGTATCCGTTCCTGGAGATTCCCGACGGCGCCGCGCCGGAGATCCGCTTCCACTACCGCCACGAAGATCCCGGCGGCGATCCGCTCGACGCGCGCCTCAAGGCCCGCCGCGCGGCCTACGAACGCGCGCGCCCCACCCAGCGCGCTTTTCTGCGTCTGGCTCTGCGCGTCCTGGCCAAGCGCTACCCGCGCCTGCGCATCGGCGCGCGCGTTCGCTTCGGTTTCCAGGTCTTTCCCGCGGCGGCGCCCGTGCCCGAAAACTCGCAAGGTCTCGCCAGGCTGACCCCCGACGGCGCCGGAATCGAAAATGCCGCGCCCGGCGTAAGCTGGCTCATTCGCCTCGATCACGCTTACGAAGAATACCGCCAGCGCCCCGGCGACCTCAGCCCCGCCGCTTTCCTCGCGCGCTTTTTCGAGAAGATTTTCCACTCGCTGCAAGGCGCCCCGCCGGCCAACTGGGCGGTCGCGCGCAAGCGCCTCCTGCCGCGCCTGCGCCTCGACGCGCAGGCGCCGTCCGGCGAACCGGCCGAAGCGCTGGGCGAGGACGATCTTCCGCTGCGCGCCGTCGCCCCCGGACTCGCCGTGGGGCTCGTCTACGAAAGCCCCCAAGGACTCGTCCATGTTCACGCCGGATTGCTGCGCGCCTGGAACGTCGACTGGGACGACGCGTACGCGCTGGCGTTGACCAACCTGGAAGCGCGCACCCCCGCCCACCTCGACGGCGCGCGCATGCAGGCCCTGCGCGGCGAAGACGGCGGGCGCGTCTGCACGCTCGCCTACGACGATCCGCACACCGCCGCGCGCATCCTTCTGCCCGGCTTTCGCAAAGCGCTCCTCGAACGCCTCGGCGATACCGCGGCACTTCTCAGCCTCGCCGAACGCGATCTCCTCGCCCTGGCCGCCGAAAGCGATCTCTTCGGCGTCGAAGCCTTGGCTCGCAACGCGCCGGCGCTCTACCGCCTCAGCCCCGAGAATGTGTCTGGCCACACCGGGTGGACAAGGTAGGCTCGTCCGCGTTCGAGCGGTTTAGAAGCGGTCCCTTGAAGCGAGCTGCGTAGCATTATGGCTGCCGTTCCGCCGTTTATGGATCTGGCCGTGCTGGCCCCGGACGATCTGCTCAGCGAAGCGCCGGTCCTGCCCCAAGGGCTCGTCGGAGCCATTCTCTTTGGGCCCGAAGCCAAACCGCGCCGCGAAGAAGCCTTCCGCTGGAGGCCCGATCTGCGCTGGCGGCATGCCGAAGCCCTCGACCGCGTCGTCGGTGAATCCCACGCCAGCTTCCCGTCGCACTCGGCCTTCGTGATCGACCTCACGCTCCCCCCCGGCATCCTCGAAGACTGGCTCAAGCGCCCCGAAGCCTGGTGGCCGCTCTGCCAGGCCCTGCGCGGCACGCCGCGCCTCGTCCGCCTCAATCTTCCGCCCGGCAGCCAGCACGCCGCGCATGTTAAACAGATCGTCCGCCGCTTCCCCGACGCGCGCTTCTGGATCGATCCCTTCGTCTACGGGCCGCATCCCGGCTGGCAGGCTCAGGTCCGCCTCGCCGAAAACCGCAACGTCTTCCTCACCACGCGCGGGCTTTTGCCCGGACCCGGAGGGCTGTGGGACGAAGGCCAGATCGTCGAAGCACTCCATTTTCTCGTCGGGGAAGTCGGAGCCGGCACGCTGCTGTACGCCAGCGGCGCGAGCTGGGAAGACCTCCTGGCCGGCCGCACCGAAGCAGGCCGCGCCTGGCTGGCCGACTGCGGCCAGCTCGACGGCGACGAACTGATGCTCGTCTTTTGCGAAACCGCACAGACCCTCCTGGGCGAAAGCGACACCAGTCTCCTGTCCGTGCTGCCCTGACGCTTTCCGGCCCGCTGTCTCCCGGCCCCTGCCGGCGCCCCTGTTTGCCATTTGCCCTTTGCGGTTTGTTGGAATCTTGCCGTTTGCCGTTTGTCGTTTGCCCTTTACCGTTATGCGCAAACCACCACCCCCGAGGCCCCCCATGCTCGACTACCGCTCCCGCCACGCTCCCGTCGGCACGCTCTTCCCGCGCATCGACGCACGCGCCGCCGAACGCTACCGGTTGAACGCCGAGCAGCTCGATCGCTTCCGAAGCACCGGCCACCTCGCGCCGGTCCCGGTCCTCGACGCCGCGCAGCTCGAAGCGCTCCGCGCCGGCATGACGCGCATGACGGCGCCGGGCTACCCGCGAGCGAACGAACTGATCGGGTTAAGCAAGCAAGCCGGCGAACCGACCGCGACCCCGCAGATGATCTACTTCCAGGGCGCCTGGCTCGTCGAAGAAGCCTTCCACGATATCCTGTTCCATCCGGCCATCGCGATCCCCGCGGCGCAGTTGCTCGAATCGGCCGGCGTGCGCTTCTTCCACGATCAAATCTTCTTCAAACCCGCGCGCCACGGCGGAGTCGTCGCCTGGCACCAGGATTACAGCTACTGGCAGCGCACGACGCCGATGGGGCACCTCACCTGCTTCATCGCGCTCGACGACGCGACACTCGAGAACGGCTGCTTGCACGTCATCCCCGGCAGCCAGCGCTGGGAGTTGCTGCCCACCGTCAAGCTCGTCGGCGGCGACGAGGACATGGAAGCGATTCAGCAGGTCCTCACCCCCGAACAGCGCGCTCAGTTCAAGCCCACGCCGGTGATCCTCAAGGCCGGCGAATGCAGCTTCCACCATCCGCTCACGCTGCACGGGAGTTACTCCAATCAGAGCGACCGCCCGCGCCGGAGTCTGGTCTTGAATTTCATGAAGCCCGACACCAAGAGCGCCAGCGACCGCGCGCTGATGCCCGGCGCACCCATCGTCCCACCCGGAAGCGTCGTCGAAGGCCCCGATTTTCCGCTGGTGTATGGGGGGTAAACCTGCCGAACGCTTGCCTCCCATCCGCTACGGATGCCAATCGAAGGCAGCGGTCTTTGCTCGTCCAAGCCTCATGGAACGGCGAGTTCTCCTTCGCGCCCCATCGGGACGCAAAGAAAATAGCCCGGCGTTTTAACGCCGGAAATCCTTGCACGGCCCCTTCCACGCGCGTCCCGTAGGGACGCGATGAGATGCGCCGAACGTACCTTTAAGTAGGCGGAACACCGTCCCGCGCCGCCCAAAGCGCCAACGCTTTCACGTGCAGGTCGCGCAAGAACAGCAAACTCGCGCCCACCAAGCCCAGCCCCGTGGCCAACAGCCCCGCCGTAAGGCTCTTGTTACTAGATAGGATCTCGCTGAGCGGCGTATTTTGGCGCAGCGTCCAGCCGTAAGCGGCGGCGATCAACAGCAAGCCTAGGAACTGCACCCAATCGGCGATGCGCATCACTTTCACCGCTGCGGCGAACGCCTGCTTTAGCGCCGCATTGTAAAAATTCGTGGTGCGCGGAATCTGCGGCAGCCCCAAGGCGAATAGAATCCGCTCTTCATAGGTCAGGTACATAAAAAGATTCGCCCACCTCAAGCGCAAACAGAATCGAAGGTAGGACGCCGGCCGAAAGTCCGCATCGAATACGTACGGCGATTCGGAAAGCCGCCCCATCCGCTCCAGCACCAGCGGCCGCGCTCGCTCCAGCGTCACCGCCTCCAGGCAACCGGCTTGCTTTAACTCACCGGCTTTATGCACGTGCAAGACACCCAAGATCAAGTGTTCGGTGCCTACGTAGGTGCTATTCAGCGCGCGAGCTTCCTCATATGATAACTGTAGCACGCGTTTCGCCTGCTCGGTGAACGGCAACTGCCCGGGAAGGTCCCGCTTTTCGCCCCGCACCAACAACCCCTCGGCCTCCGCCAACGCCGTCGCATGCTCCACGCCCTGCGCTTCCAAAACCTCGCACGCACCGTTCTCGGGATCTTCAAGCAGTCCTACGTAAATATGTTCAGGGCCGATGTGATCGTGGAACTTCCGCTCCGCCGCCTGCCGCGAACGCAACATCGCCATCCGGGCACGATCCGTAAACCGGTCAAACATGAACGAGGTATAACGACGCCCAAACGCCACCGCAATCCGCGAACGTTCGCCCCCGAACCCGCGTGACCCGAACAGCCCCGCGCCGGTGTATATGCGGAACCGGGAAACCGCGCGCATGACCTACTACCACGGCCACGAAGACGCCTACCGAAAACTCGAAGCCGACGGCGCGTCCTGTTGGGATCGCGCCGAGTTCGACCGCTTCTGCCTGCGGCCGTTCCTGGAAAGCGCGCTCGAACGCCTCGCCTTCGGGCCGCCGCCCTGGCGCGCGCTCGAACTCGGCTGCGGCGCCGGCCCCGCCGCCTGCTTTCTTGCGCAGCGCGGGTTCGAGGTCGAGGGCGTCGACATCTCGCCCACCGCCATCCGCATGGCCCAAGCGCACGCGCGGCGCTTGGGGCTCCAAGCCCAGTTCTCCGTCGCCGATGTCCTCAGCCTGGAAGGCGCGGATCGTTACAACCTGATCCTCGACGGCCACTGCCTGCACTGCATCGTCTTCGACCCCGAACGCGCGCAAGTTCTACAGAGTGTACGGAGGCTCCTCAAACCAGGCGGCGTCCTGCTGGTGGAGACGATGGCCGACGCCCCGGCGATGCGGTTTGCGGAATCTTCCCACCTCGATGCGCAAGGCATTCTGTGGGTGCCCATCCGAGCCGGCCATCCGCTCGGCGCCGTGCAGGTCGAAGGGGAGTGGCGGCTGCCCACGCGCCGGATTAAGGCCGCGTCCGAACTGCAACGCGAAATCGAATCCGCCGGCCTGATCCTCGAACGCTCCGACCTCGTCGCTCAGACGGAGCCCGAACCCGGACTTTTCCAAGCCATCGCCCGCAAGCCCGCCGCCGCTCGCTCCGCATAACCCAAGCCGCCGTTGCAGTTTTCGCGCCGTGTGCGATTCTGGAACGTCTGTCATGAGGCCGCGGCATGAAATTCTACTTCTGCGAGAAATGCGGCGCGCGCCTCACCGAAGAAGACCTCGCCCGCGGCGAAGCCAACGATAAGAAGCTCCGCGGCGTCTTCTGCCGCGACTGCGCCGTCGGCGTCCTGACCCTCGAAACCATCCCGCTCTACGACGCCCGCGCACGCGAAATCCTCAACACCCCCGGCGCCGAAATGCCCGCCGCGGCGAAGCACAAACGCAAAACTTCCAGCCATCGCATCGTGCCCGCGCCGCGTGCCGCTCCGCGAGTCCACCGAACGACGCCCGATGCGCCGCCGAGCCGCCGTTGGATCCCCTTCGCCGGCCTCGGGTTCGCGGGCTTGCTGCTGATCGCCGTCTTCCTGGCGCCCGCCTCGAAGTCCGCGACCCCGCTCCAGACCACCGCCTCAGTCGAAAGCACGCCCGATCCGCCTCTGCGTGTTACGCACGATCCCCGACCGCCGCCGGGCGCACCGCTCGCCGAGCCGGAAGCGCGGCCGCTGCCCATCGCTCCCGAAGCGCCCCCCGCGCCGCCCGAACCGGTACCAGCGCCTGCACCGCCGCTCGAGCCCGCGCCTTCCCCGGCGCCCGTACCGGCTCCGGTCGAGCCGCCCGCCGCATCGGCTCCCGCGGTCGAACCGGCACAACCGCCGCCCGCCTTCGATCCCGCTCCGCTGCTCGGCAAGCTGCTCGCGGATTTGAAGCAGCACGGAACCTCCGCCGCGCAGGAACGCTTGGCCCGGGAACTTAGCGTGCCGGACGAACTTCGAGCGCGCTTCGCCGCGGCGCTGGCCTGGCCGCTCGAACTGCGCAAGCAGGCGCGCGTCGTCCTGAGCGCGCTGCTGCATAAGCCGCTCAAACTCGATACGAAAGATGGTGCGGTGCAAGGCAACCTCGACCGCGTCGACGACGAAGGCATCTGGGTGGCGCGGCGCTTCCAGATCAACGGCGCCTGGAAAGACGGGCCGGTGCAAGGCGTGCCCTGGAACGAACTGACGATCCAAGGCCTGCGCGCGCTCGTCCCCGCCGCCGAAACGCTCTCCCCCGCCGAGGCCTTTGCCTTGGCCTTCGCCTGCGCGGGGCAGGGGGATGCCGCCGCCGCCGAACCGCTTCTGAACCTGGCGCTCGAGCATCCTCTCACGCCCGTTCTTGCCGCGTGGCTCAAGCAGACTCAAGCCGCGCGCAAAGAAGAGGACGCGCGGTTGCAGTGGAGCGCCTGGGCCAAGCGCCTTCACGATTGCCGGACGTCCGTCGAAGCCAAGGAACTCGCGCGGCTGCTCGAACAATGGGAAGCGGCCTTCCAGGCCACGGACTTCGCCCAAGACGAATCACAGCGCAAAGAACGGCTCGAGTTCAAGCAGCAGCTCGATCGGATCGCGGTCGGCCTCGACCCGCGCGTCGCCAAGCTCTTCAACGGCGACATCGCGAGCTTCGAGCCGCGCACGCAGACCATCGAACTGCACTACGATTTGAAGAACCTCAGGCACCGCCTCGACTTTAAGTACGATGCGTACGACGCGTCCCGGAAGGGTGAACTTGTGGCCGGAATCGTCGAAACGCCGGACGGTTTGCGCCTGTACAGCTCCCGCCCGTTTACTCGCGTCCTGCACATGCCCGCTCTGCTGGCCGGTTCGGCTACAGTGGCCGGGAAGTACAAGCATTTCAAAATCTCGTACGACGGATTTCTGTTCGGTTGCGCCTTCGGCATGGAAGATTCGAGCGGTAAGGCCGTCCCGCTGATCGGCCAGTTGGCATCCGGCCGTGACGGCGCCGGCCGCGCGGCCAGCGTGGTGGAATTCACGAACTGGTACAGCCAGCCCAAGCGCAAGACCGAACCGGTGGCGCAAGCAGAGCCCGAGGAAGGTACGTTCGAATTTGCCTGTAGCGGCGCTCGGTACGTTGTGAAGTTCAACGCAACCGAACTGCTTGCCTACGACGCGCCGGAGTTCAACGACCGCGTCGGCCTCAG
>BTVV01000103.1:0-22095 GCA_045863855.1 Planctomycetota bacterium
GGGCGCGCCCGAACATTGCTCCAGGCGTTTGACGTACGCTTGCGCAGAGGCCGGAAGCTCCGAGAAACGCCGGCACGCGTCCAGCGTCTCGCTCCAGCCGGGCATCGTCTCGTACACCGGCTGCGCGCGTTCCACGAGCGACAGATCCGCCGGAAAACGTTCGAGCTTCCGGCCGTCCACCGTGTAATGCGTGCAGATTTTCAGCTCACGCTCGCCGGTCAGCACGTCCAGCTTCGTCAGCGCCAGCGCGTCCACGCCGGAAACTTCAACCGCGTAGCGCACGGCCACCGCGTCGAACCAGCCGCAGCGCCGCGGGCGGCCCGTGGTCGTTCCGAACTCGCCCCCGCGCTGCCGCAGCGCTTCGCCCTGCGCGTCCAGCAGTTCGGTGGGGAACGGTCCGGCGCCCACGCGCGTCGTGTACGCCTTCACCACGCCCAGCGCCGTCTCGATCCGCTTCGGCGAAACGCCGCTGCCCGTCGCCGCGCCGCCCGCCGTCGAGTTGCTGCTCGTCACATAAGGATACGTGCCGTGGTCGATGTCCAGCAGCGTCCCCTGCGCGCCTTCGAACAGGAGCCGCTTCTTGGCGTCCAGCGCCGCGTTGAGGTACTGCGCCGTATCGGCGATGCACGGCTTGAGCCGCTCGGCGCTGGCCAGCACCTCGTCCGCCACGGCCTTCGGATCGAGCGGCTTTTCGCCGTAGACGTGCTGCAAGACCGCGTTCAATTCGTCCAGCCGCGCGGACACGCGCTCGCGCAGGAACTCCGGATTCAGCAAGTCCGAGACACGGATGCCCGAGCGCGCGATCTTGTCCACGTACGCCGGACCGATCCCGCGTCCCGTCGTCCCGATCTTCTTCCCGCTCGCTTCCTTGCGCTTTTCGGAAAGCTGGTCGACGAGCTTGTGGTACGGCATCACGATCTGCGCGCGGTCGGAGAGCTTCAGGTTGCTCCCGTCCACCTTCACGCCGCGCTGATGCAGCGCGTCGATCTCCTTCAGCAACTGCGCCGGATCCACCACGCAGCCGTTGGCGATGACGCAGACCTTGTTTTCGTGCAGGATGCCCGACGGGACCAAGTGGAACGCATAGCGTTCCTTACCGACGTACACGGTGTGGCCCGCGTTGGCGCCGCCTTGAAAACGCACGACGATATCGATTTCGTCGCACAGCGCGTCGAGGACCTTTGCCTTGCCCTCGTCGCCCCACTGCATGCCCACGATGACCATAGCCGGCATGGTCGCCTCCCTTCGCGGGCGGCGCTTGGCTGGAGCCGCCCGTTGGGCGGCCCCCTTCTTGGGAAGGCCGGAGCCGGCCGCCTTCTGGAGGGCCCCCACGAGCGCCCTGCCGATCCGCGGCCAAAAAAAAAACGGCCGACGCCACCTGGCGAGGCCGTTGAACAAGTATGGCGGCGACGGCCCGCGAGTCAAGTCCAATCCACGCCGCATCCGCGCCTTCGCTCACGCCACGCTTCGACTGGCGCCCCCGCGCGCCAAGGGTAGATTAAGCGCCCCAACCCAACGACGAGGGCGCCCAACGTGAAGCTCGAACTCCGCCAGAACTGCGCAACCGCTCTGCTGGTCCCCACCAGCATGGGCATCCGCATCACGCCCGCGCACGGACAGCCCGTGCACTGCAGCGATACGTTCGTGATGCAGGCAACCAGCGCCGAATCGAACGTCGCGAGCATCCCCGCGTACTTGGGCCTCCCGGTCAAGATCCTGACCACGTTCGTGAAAGACAGCCCCATCGCGCGCATCATTAAGGACAATCTCGCCAGCCGCCACATCGCCTACGAAGGCAAAGACGTCGACCAAGGCGGACCGTGGGGCTTCCGGCACCAGATCAACATCGCCGACAGCGGCTTCGGCGCACGCGGCCCGCGCGTCTGGAACGACCGCGCCGGCGAAGTCGGCCGCACGCTGAACGTGAAAGACTTCGACCTCGAACGCATCTTCGGCAAGGAAGGCGTTCAGATCGTCCACCTTTCCGGCCTCGTCGGCGCCCTCTCGCCCGAGACCGGCACCTTCTGCCTCGAACTGGCCCGCGCCGCGAAGAAGCACGGGACGCGAATCAGCTTCGACCTCAATTACCGCGCCTCGTTCTGGAAGAACCGCGAAAAAGAGCTGCGCGCGATCTTCGCCGAGATCGCCGGCGTCGCGGACATCCTCATCGGCAACGAAGAAGACTTCCAACTCTGCCTGGGCATCCAGGGCCCCGAGGCCGGAGGCAAGGGCATCGCCGCCGAAATCGAGAGCTTCAAAGGCATGATCGACCGCGTGAAGAAGGCGTATCCCGGCGCGTGCGCCTTCGCCACCACCTTGCGCGAAGTGGAACACACCAATCTGCATCACTGGGGCGCCATCACCCGCGTGGGGGACGAATGGCACGTCGTCGAACCGCGCGAGATCCCGGTCCTCGACCGCATCGGCGGCGGCGACGGCTTCGTCGGCGGATTCCTCTACGGCATCCTGAAGGGCTGGCCGTCCGAGAAGTGGATTCAGTTCGGCTGGGCCAGCGGCGCGCTCGCGACGACCTTCCTCACCGATTACGCGCAGCCGGCGGATGAAGAGATGGTCTGGAGCGTCTGGTCGGGCAACGCGCGCGTGAAGCGCTGAGACCTATTTTCTTAAGCCGAAGTGGTTCGGCGTTTTGCGTTGGGCCTTGATTGGGTTCTTCGCATTTGCCGTTTGAAGTTCTTAGCCTACCCTTCCCCCATCGCCTTCAACACCTGCTCCGGGTGCGATTCCGCCTTCGGCACCTTGCGCCAGTGCTTCTTAACTTTCCCGTCCGCGCCCACCCACACCGTGCTTCGGATCACTCCGATCTTCTTCTGACCGTACATCATCTTCTCGCCCCACGCGCCGTACTCGGCCATCATCTTCTTGTCCGGATCGCTCAACAGCGTGAAGGGCAGCTTGAACTTCTTGATGAACTTCTGGTGGCTCGCCGCGTCGTCGGGCGAAACGCCCAGCACGGCCACGCCCTTCTTCTTTAACGCCGCCCAATGGTCGCGGAATCCGCACGCTTCCTTCGTGCAGCCGGGCGTATCGTCCTTCGGGTAGAAGTAGACGATCACGTCCTTGCCCTTGAATGCCTTCAAACTCACCGGCTTGCCGTCCTGATCAGGCAGCGTGAACGCCGGAGCCGCCTTCCCCTCTTCGATCGCCATGCCTTGCCCTTTCAACCCTTGGTCCTGATTTTCTCTGCGTTCTTCGCGAAATCCGCGGTGAGTTAAAGCCTGCAATTCAAGATCTGCGTCTCCAGGATCGCGCTCGCCCCCAGCGCTTCCAACTGGTCGATGATCTCCACGCTCTTCTTCTTCGGGATCATCACCTTCACCGCGCACCACTTGGGGTCTTCCAGGTCGCTCACCGTCGGCGACTCGAAGCCCGGCGCGATCTTCTCCGCGCCCTTCAGCCGCACGCGCGGAATGTTGTATTCCAGCAGCGTGTACTGCTGCGCCGTCAGCACGCCTTTCAATCGTCGCTGCACGAGGCCGCTCAGCGCCGCGTCGCGCGGCTGTTTCGAGCCGATCAGCACCGCCTGCGAATGCGAGATCGTCTCGATCACGCTCAAACCGTTGTCGCGCAGCGTATCGCCGCTCTCCACCAGATCCACGATCGCGTCGGCCAGCCCCAGCGCCACCATCACCTCGACGCTCCCGCTTACCTCGACCAGATCGACGCGGACCTTGTGCTTCTTGAAGAACGAGCGCGCGGATTGCGGCATCGAACAGACGAGCTTCTTGCCCGCCAGATCCTTCACCTTCTTGATCCGGCTGCGGTCCGGAGCGGCCACGCAGAGCCGGCAGTGTCCGAAATCCAGATCCAGCAGCTTCTCGACGCGCTTCTCGCAGCCGTGCTCGTAAACGAGATCCTGTCCGACGATGCCCAAGTCCGCCGCGCCTTCGGCCACCAGCACCGGAATATCGTCGGGGCGCACGAAAAGAATCGCGAGGTCCAGGCTCGTGGCGTGCGCGAAGAGGCTGCGGTCGCGGCGGCGGTACTTGATCCCGGCGGCCTTGATCAGGCTCTCCGCGGGTTCCTGCAGCCGGCCCTTGCTGGGCACGGCCAGGCGCATCACGTTCGGTTCGAGGTGCACGTTCGGGCACTCCTGGGACAATCGCGCTTCGGCAGGCTGGCGTTATACCCACCCGCCGATGCGCTTTCCAATCGCTTGCGGCGGCTCGTGCGCGCGCACGAAAATCGAGTACCTTGAAGGCGTTCCGTAACGTCTGCGAGACTTGCCATGCTGATGTTTCACGACGCTCAAGGCCGCCCCCTGCGCATCGAGTTCCGCCACAGCGAGCGCATGCCGTTCATGGCCGGCGAGACCAACCAGCCGCACCACCATCGCACCAACAAAGAACAGCACGTCATCTACTATCATTCCGGCTGCGGGCGCATTCTCGTCCGCGACGACTGGTACGAGGTTTCGCCCGGCGAACTGTACCTCGTCGATGCCGAATCCCTGCACAGCTTCTCCGCCGCGCGGCGCGATCCGCACACGTACCTCGAAGCGACCTTTATCCTCCACCCGCACCGCCCGCTGACGGGCCTGATCGCCGAGCTCTCCGGCGCGCCCTGGCGCGACCCGCTTAAACTCGACGCCCGCGGCCGCGAACTCATCGAAGGCGCGCTGGACGTCCTGCGCAGCGAGGCGCGGGAGGCCCTCGACCGCCAGAGCCCGATCGTGCAACTGCGCCTGTGGGAATTGCTGATCACTCTCGCGCAACTGCATCGCGAACACGCCGAACGCTTAACCGGTGCCGGCGGCGCGGCGGGCGCGCCCCCCAGCGGCCAGCGCCTCGTCGATCTCGTGCATATCTATCTGCGTAAAAATTTTCGCCGCCCGCTCGCGATGGAAGAACTCGCCGCCTACCTCCAGCGCAGCCCCTCCACCGTCGCGCACACCTACAAGAAGCACTCGCGCCGCAGCATCGGCGAAGAACTCCGCCTCATCCGCCTCACCCGCGCGAAGGAACTCCTGCGCAACAGCGACTATCCGATCGGGCGCATCGCCGAACTCTGCGGCTTCGGAGACGCCGCGCATTTCTCGCGCAGCTTCAAGGCCGCCGAACGCCAGACGCCCAAAGAATACCGCGCCCAGGTCCTCGCCGAACCCAAGTAGAGCTTCCCGCTACTTCGGCGCCACCACCACCGCGAGGTCCCGCGCGAAAGGCGGAGCTTTCAGCACCAGCGGTCCGGCCGCTTGCCCGGGATCGGGCGCGGCAACTTCCAGCGCCTCCGGCGCGCGCGCCGTGCCGGCCCACGTCTCGATCCAGGTGACCGTATACGCGCCCGGTTCCAGCGCGGGGAGGCGCACGGTCAGGTCGTCGATCGCCGGCGGATCGGCTTCGCGCCGCTCCAGTTTCGCCGCCCACGTGCTGCGGCGGTCCTGAATCCAAACGCACAGGCCCCGCGCGCCAACCCAGCCGCGCACGCTCACCGCCGCCTGCGCTTCCTGCGCGTTGCTCAACGTCCGCAGCGTCCCGGGATCCTCCCGCGTCGCAAGGTCCTCGATCGCCGCCGCGAACAGCGCCGGGCCGCGCAGCAGCGGCCACAGCTCGTGCCGTTCGACGTGCCGGTCCCACCACCACAGCATCGGCGTACCGGCCAGTCCCGCGGACAGGCCTCCCATCAGCGAATTGTGAAACAGAATGCCGCCGCGGTCGCGCAGGTTCCGCTCGGCCGATCGCGCTTCGTCGCTCGCGCGCATCAGGTCCACATCCGCGATCCCGCGGTAACCGAATTCCCCCACCAGATACGGCCGCCGCGGCCGTCCGACTTCCCGCGACGCGCGCGCCCAGGACATCAGCAGCGCCGCTTCGTCGAAGGCCAGATCGTCCCGCGCGTCGGCCGCCTCGGGCACGTACCCGTGCACCTGCACGAAGCTCAGTCCCGGCGCGTCCTCCAATCCCAGCCACGCGTCGGCAGGCTCCAGCGCCGTGCTCACCGTGACCGGATGCGCATGCACGTCCAGCGCCTCCAGGTGCTGCGCCATCGTCCCGCACCAGGCGACCGCCTCGCGCCGGAAGCGCCGCGCACGGTCGGCGTCCACCGGAGGCACGCCGGGATCGTCCGGATCGGCCTTCAACGCCGGCCACGCTTCGTCGATCTCGTTGAGCAGTTCCCAAGCCCACAGCGAACGGTACGCGCCGTAGCGCGCGGCGAGATAACTCAGCCGCCGCTTGAAGCAGCGGACCGCCTCCGTGTCGCTGAAGAACTGCGGCGCAGAAACCAGCGGGCCGCCGTGCTCGCGGAAATACGGATGCTCCTTCGAACTCATCGTCAAGTCGTGGGCGTTCTCCGCGACCAGGATGATGCGAATGTCGCGCGCTTGCGCGGCCAGGAAGATCTCGTCCAGCGCCTGCGCCGCGTCCGGATCGAAGCGCCCAGCCTGCGGCCCTTCCAGCGGCAGGCCCCAGTGGCTCAGCCAGACCCGCGTCGCGTTTCCGCCGTGGCGCGCCAGTTCCACGAAGCGCCGCCGCATGCTCGACGAATCGCGGGCTCGTTCGGGCCAGGCGAGGTTCAAACCCACCGGCATCCAGACGCGCCCGTCGTCGAAACGAAATACGCGCTCGCCCGGACGCACGCGCACGAAGCCCCGGCTCGCCGGCGGGCCGGCGCGCAGGGCCTGAGCCGGACCGCGCACCATCCCCGTCGGCGCGACGACCACGATCCGCACGCCGTAGTCGCCCGCCTTCGGCGGCGCGAACCGAAAGCGGAACTCGCCCTCCGCCGGCGCGTCGGTCGGCGCTTCCCAGTAGAAGCATGGCAGCCGCAACACCGGCGGCACCACGCCTTCCGCCGCCGGCACCGCCACTTCGGCCATCACCGTCAGTTCGTCGAAGCTGCTCGGATCCAGCCCGTTCGCGTAGACGCGCACCGCGCCCTCCAGAAAGTCGCCCGCCGGCGTCTGCAGCTTGTCGAGAGCCAGAGGCGAGAGCAGCGGCGCGCGGCCGTCGCGGTCGATCCCCACGAACAGGTCGAAGCCGCCGGGCTGGTCCACGCGCCGCGGATCGGGGCGCAGCGCTTGGGTCAGCAGCCGCCCGCCGTCGAGCTTGCGCAACATCCACTCCGCCGGCCCCGAGCGCGCCAGGTCGACCCGCCGATTGGCTTTATCACGAAAGGACAAGGCCCGCGCCGGGAACGGCCGGCCGTTTTCTTCGGGCAAATCGTCGTCGGGATCGGGTACGTCCACCGATCCGGTGGAATTGAGCGCGAACAGGCGCAGCTTCCCGGCATCCTTCTCGTCGCGCAGTTCGAGCGCCAGTTCCAAGTTCAAGTCCGCGCGCTCGGGCGGCGGAGCGCCATCGGCCGCCTCAACCGCGCCGGGCCGCACCAGCAGGTGCAGTCCCTTTTCCAGACGCTGCACGCTCACCAGAGCCGCGGCCGTGCGCCCTTGGGGCAGCTTCCACTCGAGCGTGCGCAACACCTCCGCGCCTTGGGCCAGCGGAGCCGTCTGCCGCCACCCTTCGCCCGAAAGCGCCACGCCGTCCGTCGATCGCGCGCGCAACTGCAGCGCCGCGAGCACCCGCGGTCCGTGGCTCAGGATCAGCCGCGCGTCGGGCTCCTGGATGCGGATTTCGAGAGCTTCGAGGGCGGGCGCGTCCGCGGCCCGCAGAACCGGCGCGCTAGCGGCCAGCAGCACTGCGGCCAGCGCCAGATGCGGGATGCCGCCGCGGTGGATCAGGGGGTCTTCCCGGCGGGTGCGCCGCGGGCGGACAGGCGCGGAATGCGGATCTTCTGGGCGTCCACCTTTAACTGGTCGAACTCCCCTTCGGATCGCGTCGAGGGCACTTTGAACTCGCCGATGTGCTTCGAACGGATCTCGATCTCGTTCTCGTCGTCGCCGCTTTTGATCAGGAACGGATCGCCCCACCCGTCCACCAGCGCCAAGTCGCTGCGCAGCCGGGCCAGCGCCTGAACGGTCGCCGGCGTCACCGCCTCCCGGCTCTGCTTTTCCTGCTCGGCCAGCTTTTCCAGTTCCGCCTGATCCGCCGCGATCTGCTCCAGCAGCCGGGCCTTGAACAACTCCGGAGATACCGGTTCGTCTTCCTCGAACGGCTTCATGCGCCGCGCCGCTGCGTCGTAGCGCGCCAACCGGTTGTTCGTCTCCATCGCGGCTACGCGCGGATCGAGCGTCTCGACGTTGGAACGCCAATACATCACCCCGCCGATCACGCACGCCGCCACCACCAGTCCCACGATGCCCAGCACTACCTTCTTGCGCCACTTCTCCCCCGTCTCGTCGACGTGGAGCGCGACGTTCAGATTCATCTTGCCGCCGGCTTTGCGCTTGGCTTCCTCGCGCGCGTGCGCCTTCTCGGCGCGCTCGGCCAGCTTGTCGAGCCCCTTGACCATTTCAGACGGCTTGATATCGGAAAGGCCCAGCGCTTTGCGGTGTTCGCCCACCGCGTTGCCGGAAACCGAACGCTGCCGCCCGCTCGAACGCCCCGGCGTGTTGCGCGTGCGGCCGCTGGGGCTCGCCGCGTCGGAAGGCCGCTTGGGCAGGATCCGCGTTTCGCCCGTGGCTTCGGCGGGCTGGGCCGCGGAGTCGGCCGGCGGCTTGGCGGCAGGCGCGGGCGAAGCCGGTTTTGGCGCCGGGCCGCGGGCCGAAGAACCCGCCGGTGTAGTTCCCGCCGCGGGCTTGCGCCCCGGCGTCCCCGGATTGCCTTGCGGTGCTGTCGCCATGCCCTTCGCCCCCTACGGTCAATCGGCAGGGAGTATACCGCACCCGCCCCCGCGTTGCATCCGCCGGGAAGGCCGCTCTCAAAATGAAAAAACGCCCCCTGGGCGCGGCCGGCGAACCGGAGCCCTATCCAAGTGAGATTCAGGGTGTGGGTCGGGGGGCGAAACTGAGAAACTAAAGCGTGGCGGCAGGCTCGCTGGAGCGGCGCGAACGCGTACGCGCGCGGCGGCGCAGCGTGACGAAGGTCAAGCTCTCGCCCGCCACCTCCACGCGCACCTTCCCGCGCCGCGGCAGCCGGCCGTTAACCATCTCGTGCGCCAGCGGCGTCTCGACGTGCCGCTGCAGACTCCGGCGCAGTTCCCGCGCGCCGAAGGCCGCCGAGAAGCCGCGCTCCAGCAGCCAGCCCTGCGCTTCCGGAGAGAGTTTCACTTCCAGGCCCTGCTTGCGCGCCCGGGCGTCCAACTGTGCCGCGAACTTGTCCAGAATCCGGCCCGCATCCTCGCGGCCCAGCGAACGGAAGATCACCGTTTCGTCAATGCGGTTCAAGAACTCCGGCTTGAAGCGCTTGCGCAATTCCTCGTGCGTCGCCTCCACGCGCTGCTTGTGCGGAAGCGCCTCGCGCCGCGCCGACATCCCGAAGCCCAGCCGGTGCTGCAGCGCCTCGGCTTCCTGCGCGCCCAGGTTGCTCGTCAGGACCACGATCGAGTCCGTGAAATCGATCTTCACGCCCTTCGCGTCGGTCACGAAGCCTTCGTCCATGATCTGCAGCAGCAGGTGATGCACCTTCTCGTCGGCCTTTTCGATCTCGTCGAAGAGCACCACCTCGGCATTGGCGTCGGCCATCACGCTGCTCAGGTACCCGCCCTGCTCGTGCCCGACGTATCCGGGCGGCGCGCCGATCAGCTTCGCGTATTCGTGCGGCAGGCTGTACTCGCTGCAATCGATCCGCACCATGCTGCGGCGGTCGCCGTTACCCAGCATTTCGGAAAGCGACTTGGCGAGTTCGGTCTTGCCCACCCCGGTCTGCCCGACAAAGAGGAATGTGGCCACCGGCCGGTTCGGATCGCGCAAGCCCGCGTGCGCCCGCGCCACCGCCGCCGAAACCAGATCCACCGCCTCGTCCTGCCCGACCACCTGCTCGCGCAGCCGCCGCGCCAGTTCCTTCATGCCCATCGGCCGCTCTTCGGGCAACAAGCCCAGCGCCATCCCCAAGCCCACGCTTCCGGCTTCCATCCCCGGCTCCGTCACCGGCAGAATCACCTTGTGGATATCCAGCCCAGGATTCAGCCCGATGCAGACCTCGTAGAGCACTTCGCGCAACTGTTCGGCCTTCTCGTTCTGCTGCTCCAGCCGCGCCCGAGCCACATCCGGCAAGCTCACCACGCACTTCGCAAGCACCAAGTCCAAATACGAACGCCGGTTCGTGATCGAAGCATCGCGCAGCACGACCTGTAACTCGTCCTGCGAGAAGATGCGAAATCGGACGAAGGCATCCAAACCCTCAACGTACTTCATGACCAAACTGGGTTCGAGGCGTATCATGAGACCGTTCCTTGCTTGCACGTTGCCGCAAGCTGCGGCACCTAATCAAAATTACGCATAGAGCGTGCCAAAACCCAAACACGCAGCGTGCAGAAATCAGATTGCCATTTTCTCCAAGCAAGAAGGGGCCACGAAAAAAGGTGCCTGATCATTAGCAGCCGTGATAGTGCGTATTCAGGATATAGGCTGCACCACACTACGATTCCTCCCAAGCTCCAGTGGGGACGCACAGTGCAACGCCGGCGACGCAGGATGCGGCTTCGTCCAAATGGATCCCCCGGATTCAACTTTACGGCTAATCATGCACACGTGGAACGCGCCTCCTTTTCCCCCTTCAAATTATTGATGTTGCATGCCGAACCGGTAGGCAGAAGGATGGTTTGGAGTCGCGGGAGTTCCCGGAATGAGCGTTCGGCGTATCGCTTTGAAAGTTACCGAACAAGGCGGTTGTCCGCTGTTGCGGACGGGGGAACGCTGGATTTTCGAGAACGGCCGCTTGGACGCCGCCGACGGCGCCGTCTGCGCGCATGCGGTCTGTTCGGTCTTTCCCACGCTGGAGCGCATGCTGGAGTCGGGCACGCCGGGCCAAGCCCTGCCGGAAGCCACGCTGCACTGCAACGGAGCCGGTTGCTCCGTGGCCTTTAGGATTCAAGAGAGCATCGGCGCCGGCGCCGCGCCGCTCACGGCGCTCTCCGGGCGCCAAGGCGCGGCCTCCGGACCGTTTCTCGCGCGCCTCTCGCCGGTGCTCGCCGGAAAGCTCGTCGCCGCCGCCAAGCCATCCTCGTATGCGGCGGGCGACTCGATCCTCGAAGAAGGCGTCATGGGCGAAGCGCTGCATGTGATCGGCGACGGCGAAGTGGAAGTCGTGCGCAAGAACCCGCAGACCGGTCAGGAGACGCTTCTCGCGGTGCTGGGCTGGGGCGAATGCTTCGGCGAAATGTCGCTGGTCACCGGCGAGCCCACCTCGGCCGCCGTCCGCGCGCGCGGCCCCGTCAAAATCCTGGCCCTCTCGCGGAACAAGCTCGAGGATCTGCTTGCCTCCAGCCCCGAACTGAACCGCATCTTCGCGCACCTGCTGGCCGACCGCCTGCGCGCGCTGAATCTGACCCTCCAGGCCGAACGCGGGCGCGGCATTCGCGGCAAGCTCTCCATGCTCACCCTCGGCGATCTGGTCCAAACGCTCCACGCCAGCCGCCGCACCGGCACCCTGACCATCCACAAGAAGGCCGAGGAAGCGCGGGTGTATTTCGTCGGCGGGCAGATCAAGGCCGCCGAGTTGGGCGAACACGAGAGCGACGAGGCGTTTTACGACCTCTCGCTCTGGCTCGACGGCGACTTCGCCTTCGCCGAGGGGCAGCCCGTATGGCCCGAAAGCGCCGCCGTCACGCGCGATACCATGGGTCTGCTGATGGAGTCGCTGCGCCGCTTCGACGAAACCCAGCGCATCCCCAAACGCGACTGACTCCTCTTACCTCTCGTTCGGCCGCACGCTGCGCGCGTAATCCCGTGGCGCATACCCGGTCGCCTTTTTGAACGCCCGGCTGAACGCGTGGAGCGACTCGAACCCGCAGCGCGCGGCGATATCGCCGATCGTTAGCGCCGAATCGCGGAGCAGTTCCTGCGCAAGCGTCGTGCGCCGGGCCCGGGCGTAAGCCATGACGCTGGTCCCGCTGGCCGCTCGAAACGTGTGCGCCAGGTGGCTGGAGCTGACCGCCAGCGCTCGCGCCAGATCCGAAACGCTCACGTCCAGGCGCGCGGCCAGCCGCCGCTCGATCTCGGCGCGCGCTTCGTCTACCAGCAGGTGCTGAAAGCGGAGCACATTATCGGCCACGCCGGGGCCTTGCCCCCCCGAGGGTTTCGAACGCGCACGGCGGATCACGGGAACCAAAAGCGCCACGAGCAGCGCGCTTTGCAGTGCCGCCGTGGCCGTACCGCCGCGGGTGTGTTCGTCGATCAGGCTTTTGAGCAACGCGCGCTCGTCAGGCTCCAACGTGTACGCGCGCTTGGAGAGTACCGCGGTACCTTCGGGCAGCGGACCCAGTGCGTGAACGGTCACGATGTTCGGCGCGGGCCCGGGCGCGGCGTAGAGGCTGTGGAATTCGCCGGGCAGCCACGCCAGAAGAGTCCCGGCTTCGGCCAGCAGATCGACCGCCGGTCCGCGCCCGCCGGAAACGTGGGCATGCACCGCGCCACGGTCAACGTAGCAGAGTTCCAGGCCCGGGTGGCGTTCGCCCGGGAATACGTAATCGGTGCGCTTCTCTTTGAAGGCCACGCCGCGCACCCACGGCAAGGCGACGCCGGCTTCGTCCGGTCCGGCTACCGACCCTCGCGGCGCGCGGCGTGCCATCGGCAATCGCGTCCGACTCCGCTTACTGCACGACCTTCCAGCGCCCGCCCATGTTCTGCATGCGCAGCTCTTTCTCGCCCCCGTTGGCATCGGCGTAGGTCACCATCGCGATCCCGGCCATCGCCATCTTCTGGTGCTTGATGATCTGCGCGCCCTTGTACGACGAGAGTGCCTTGATGAACGACTCTTTATCGGCCGGCTTGTTCAGATCCAGCTTGGCCAAGTGGGCCGGAACCTCCGCCAGAAACGCCTTGGCCAGCTTCGCATTCCCTTCGCCGATAGCCGCCACGAACGTCTGGAAGCAATAGCCCACGTCAACCAAATCCTCTTCCTTCAATGCGTCCAGCGGATCCTTCTCCTGGGCCTGCGCCGCCAGCGGAGCCAGCATCGCACAGCCCACGATCAACAACATCCACATGCGCAGCATCGAACGCCCTCCTTTTGATTGCAGCCGTTTTTCCCGTACCGCCCCGCTACGACCCTAACCCGATCCCGCCGTCCACGTTCACGCGCGCACCGGTAATCCACGCGGCCGCCGGCGAGCTGAGGAATACCGCCATCTCCGCGATCTCCTCCACACTGCCGATCCGGCCCAGCGGGTGCATCTTCGCGCCGCTTTCCAGCATCGGCTTCACCGCCGCCTTGGGCATCGCCGTCTCGAAGATCGGCGTCTCCACCATCCCCGGCAGGATCGCGTTGACCCGAATCCGTTCGGCGGCATGGTCCAACGCCAAGCAACGCGTCAACTGGTCCAGCCCCGCCTTGGCCGCCGAGTACACCGCGAATGCGCGTACCGCGAGGGACGTCACCGAGCTGGAGATATTCAAGATGCTCGATCCACCGGCGCCGGCCTGCTTGCGCAATTCGGGCAACGCAGCCTTACTGAGATACAGCGGCCCTTTGAGATCGATGTCGATCATTCGTTCTATGGCGTCGCCGGACGTATCCTCCAGCTTGCCGAAGTTCGCGACGCCGGCGTTGTTAACCAGGATGGTCAGCTTGCCGAAGGCTTGAGCGGTCTCGGCGACCATCCGAGCCGCGTCGGCCGGATTCGAGACATCGCCGGCCACGGCCCTCGCGGAACCACCGGCACGTTCCAATTCGGCCACCGCTTCGGCGAGCTTCTCCAAACGCCGGCCGGTCAACGCCACCTTCGCACCTTCGCGCACAAAGGCCCGCGCGATGCCCAGTCCGATGCCCGTCCCGCCCCCGGAAATGAGCGCGACCTGACCCTGCAACGCTTTGCCGTGCGTGCCCGTTATGGCGAACGCCATGTCCCGAACCCCCATGCAGCGGATGCATTCAAGCGCGTGGTTTATAGCCTTCCCGAGCGCCAAATGCGAGAACCGGTCCAGGCTTGTAAGCCTGATGTAAAGTCTTTCCGGAACGCTCATTTCATGAGAACCGCGGCGCGCTTCAACCGTCCTTAGGCATATGGATTATGGAGGACGGCGCATGCACGTGAGCACGAGGGCGCTACTGGCGGTATGGGCTACGGTGAGTTTTTCGGCGGCCGCTTTAGACGCCGCCGCGCCTGCCGTGCTGGCGGTAACGCTGCGCCGGGATAGCCCCTGGAAGGCGCCGGCGCCGGAAGCGTCCCAAAAGCTGATCGACGAACTGAAAAAGGACCTTCCGGGCGACCGCTTCCGCATCTACCCGGTGGGACCGTGGGTGGTTGCCACCGACTTGCCGGCCGACGAAGCGCGCGGGTTCGTCGACAGCACGCTCCAGATTTACGCCGCCAAAATCCAGCAGCAGCTTTTCAAAACGCCGCGCAGCAGTCCGGTCAAGGTCATGCTCTTCGCCGATGCCGACAGCTACACCACGTGGAACGTGAAGCTCTTCGGCGAACGCCCTTCTACGCCCTTCGGCTACTACAGCCGCGCGCGCAACGCGATGGTCATGAACATCGGCACCGGCGGCGGTACGCTGCTCCACGAGATGGTCCACGCCATGGCCGAAGCCGACTGGCCCGGCATCCCCTCGTGGCTCAACGAAGGCATCGGCAGTCTATTCGAAGCGAGCACCTGCATGCCTTCGGGAAAAGTCTTCGGCGTGACCAACTGGCGCCTGCGCGGCTTGCAAAAGGATCTGGAAGCCGGCACCGCCACCAAACTCGCCGACTTGCTCGCGATGGACACGGCGGCCTTTTACGGCGAGCGCAGCGGCGCGAATTACGCCACTTCACGGTATCTGATGCAGTGGCTCCAGGCGCACGGGAAGTTCGAGGCGTTCTATACCGGCGTGCGCGACCGCGAGGACCACGACGCCGCCGCGGTACTGCGGCAGGTTTTCGAAGATAAGTTCAGCATCGCGGAGATCGAAAAGCAGCTCTTCGCCTGGGTCCGCGCGCTCAAGCAGCCTTGATGGCGCGCGCCGGCTCAAACCCCTTCGACGATGAACGCCCGGTAATCCGCGCCCAGAAAGCGGTGCTCGCGCGCTTCGCGGTACGCCGGACTCTCGTACCAGGCTTTTGCCGCCTCCAGGGTCGGGAATTCCAGGATCACGGCCCCTTCCATCGGTGGACCTTCCAGAACCTCCTGGCGGCCGTAGACCGCCAACACCTTCAAGTCGCGGCCCTCGATCGAGGCTCCGGCCTTGGGCGTGTACGTCGCCAGATGCTTCGGATCGCGCGTGCGTTCGCGGATAAAGATGGCGTAAGCGGGCATGGGTGGCGCCTCCTGGAGTTCCCCTGACTCTACGACCCCGCCGCGCGTTCGCCAACAGGCTAGGAGCCGGCCGAGACGCCGGCGTCTGCTCGTTGTGAGGGTTTAATGCAGATTGATTTAAGCGTGCAGGTTGACCCTGTGCGGCGCGTCCCTCATAATGAGCGGGCCGAAGGAGGAACGATGCGAGCCAAGGTTCAAGCGGCGCTGGACGAGATCCGGCCCTACATTCAAGCCGATGGCGGCGATGTGGAACTGGTCAAAGTCGAGGACACCGTCGTGACGGTGCGCCTGATGGGCCATTGCGTCGGCTGCTCGTCGTCCACGGTGACTCTGAAGTCGGGCATCGAAACGCATCTCAAGAAGCGCGTGCCCGAAGTGACCGAAGTCGTCCAGTCCATGCCCGCCGAGCCGGTGGCGACGCATCCGCCGCCGACGCCGGGGCAAGTGCAGCCGTTGCAGAGCCCCTTCGCGCCGCCGCCTTCCGCACCCGCGACGAACGCCGCCGTCACCGCCAACCTGCGCGCCGATCACCGCAAAGCGGAAGAAGTGCTCCAGGAACTCGACGCCCTCGTCGAGGTCTTGCAGGCGCATCCCGTCAACGCCGAGCAGCTTCGCACGCTCCGCCGCATCAACCAGTTTCTCAGCGTCGAACTGGCCGCGCACATGCGCCAGGAAGACGAGGTCCTCTTCCCCGCTCTGGTTCCGTTCATCTCCTGGGGCAGCCCGATGTCGATGATGGCCAAAGAGCACCGGCTGCTGCACGAGGAACTCGACCAATTCGGCAAGCTGGTCAACGTCTTGAAGCCCGGCGAGGACGGCAAGGAGCTGGCGCGGCTGGGCAAGCGCATCGCCCAGCGCCTGCGCGACGATTTCTATCAGGAAGAGAACGTGCTCTTCGTCGAAGCCGACGAGTCGCTGGTCGGCCAGCGCGCCGACGCGCTGCGCGAAGCGATGAGCCGCATCGCTCAGGCCGAAGCCCGAGCGCACTGATTCGCAATCACTTCCGCATGCAAGAAAGCGGGCAGCCCCTTGGGCTGCCCGCTTCCGTTCCAGCCTCAGCCCGGAGCTTTTCTTAACTCGGATCGGCGATGCGGCCCATAAACAGGATCGCGCCGGACACTTCATCCCGGAGCAGCAACAGGTACGGCTGATCGGCGTAGAATTCGGCCGAGATTTCTTCTTCCTTCAGTTCGAATAGGGTCGCGGCGGCCGCGCGGGTGCCCACTTCGTCCATTTCCAGCACGGCTTCGTGCAATGCGCGGCTTAAAAACAGCTTCCCGTCCGCAACGATGCCCGTGAAATCGGCCCGACCGAGCTTGAACGCGTCGGGCATGCCCAGCACGCCCAGCGGAGGAATCAGGTCGGCGCGAGCGCGCAGTTTGAGCCGCGGAAGGAGCACGCTGGCCTTTTTCTTCCGCAAGCTCTTCCGCCATGCGTCGAAATCCGCCTGATTCAGGCCGGCCTCGACCGCGCCGAGGCCGTGGCGGGCCGCGGGCAGGATGAAATAAGCCGCCACCGTCGCGCCCTTGTAGGGCAACCGCAGAACCTTGACCTTCGCGTTCTCGCAGAAGGACACGTCCTCGTGCTTCCACATCATGGGGACCGTGACGCGGTCGCCGGCCTTGCGCTCGAACGCCCGGTCTTCGGTGTGCTTCTTCTCGAAGGGTTTCGCCCAATCGCCTTTGAAGTAGATGGCATTGACGAGCAGCAGCCGAGTCTCCGCATCGATCTCGCCCTGCCTGAGCATCTCGGGGATCATGCGCTCGGTCCGTTCGGCGATCCATGCGTTGACGGCCGTGCGCGCGTCCTCCGGTTGCCGGTTGAAGTCCAGCCACTCGGTCGGCGCGCCAAAATACTGCCGCGTCGCCGCGACATAACGCGGCTCAATCGGCAAGCCCTGCTGCGCCCAGATTCGATTGGCCACGCGCAGCACATACGGCTTGGCCTCGCCGTCGATGGTGTTCTGCTCGGACAGCAGCGCGGCGTAAGACCCCGCAAGCCGCTCCCCGCCAAAAGGCGCATGCAGCACCTTTCCGATCTGCTCGGCCGTCGCCCCGCGCGCGCCGGGATGCAGCATGCCCAGCGCCGTGCTGACGCTGTACGGGCTGAAGAAAAGGTTGCCCTCTTGTTGGCGGAACTGCCCGAAGAGGTCCATCGCGAACGCGTTGCCGGCCCGCGCGAGCGCGTCCTTGTCCGCGGCGTTCAACTTTTCCACCGGAGGCAGCGACGGCTCTTCACCGCGCGTATCGGCCACCGGCCCGGGGTTCGCGGTCCGTACGTTCGGGTCCGCGCCTTCGCTCCGATTCGAAACGATCAGCGTGCCTAAGGCCATCAGCAGCGCGATCGCAGTCAGGCTTACCTTCTGCATGGTCGTCCATCCTCCCGTATCGGGCGGCGGGGCCGGAAGCGGCTTACGCGCGCTGTCCAGCAACTCCCGCCAACCCTGTTTTTGGGAGGCACTCGGCAAAGCGGCCGGCTCGGCGGCTTCGGCGGACGATCCGCCGAAGAGCGCGCCAAGTTGCTCGAACGTAAGGAAGAGACCCAGGACCGCCAGCCGCCGGCGCAGCGTCTCGAGCCCGCGGTGCGCGCGGGCCTTCGCCGTGCCGACGGGGACGTCGAGCTGCGCGGCCACCTGCGCGTACTCGAGCCCGCCGAAATAGTGGAGCATCAGCGGCTGGCGCTGTTCGTCGGGCAGGCGGGCCAGTTCGGCCAGCGCGGCATCGCGTTGAGCCTCGTCGGCCGGTTCCTGCCCTCCGCGTTCCGCGCCGGCACGCTCGTCGCGAGCTTGGGCGCGTTTACGCGAACGCAGCATCTACAGCGCCGCGTTGCACGCCAGCTTCAGCAGCCAGCCGCGGGCGGCCGTGTCGGCCTCCGCTTCCGGCGGTTTGAATTGGCCGGCGTGATCGCGCACGAGCAGCAGCGCCTCCTGGGTCGCATCCTCGGCCAGCCCCTCGTCGCGCAGGATCTGCCGCGCGACGGCGAAGATCTCGCCGCCGTGCCGCTCGACCAGCACCGTCCACGCCTCGGGGTCGCGCCGCTGCGCGAGCCGCCGGAGCGCTTCGGCCGTACCGAGCGCGAAAGGGGTTTCCACCGGGTGCCTCATCTCGTACCTGACCCAGGAATGCCGCCGAGCCGGAGGGAGTTGCAAAAATCCGGATATTTTTCGAACCGGCTCCCTACTTTACGACTTCCAGAACCGCCTTAAGGTTGCGCGCGCGCCAGATGAAGCAGAAGTGCTTTTCCCATAGATTCGGCCAAAGCGCATAGTGCACCTTGCCCATCAAATCCCAAAGCCCGCTGCCGAAGGTCAGATCCACCTGCCGGGTTTTCATGCAGCGGTCGGTGTAATGATGCTTTTTCGACGTATCGAAAAACTCGAAGCTGCGCCGTGCGAAGTGGCGCGTATGCGTCGGATCTTCCCACGAATTGAGGCTCGAAAAATGGGGCGTCAGCAGTTCGACGCTCGCACCGTGCCGCGAGACGCGGTGAATCTCGTTCATCACGCCGACCAGATCGTTCAGATGCTCCAGCACGTGGCTGCAGACGATCCGGTCGAAGCGGTTCTCTTCCAGCGGCCAGGGCAGCTTGTTCAGATCGTGGACGATATCCACCTGCGGGCCGGGCAGGATATCGATACCCACCGCGCCGGGGGTTTTGGAATTTCCGCAGCCGATATCGAGGATGGAGCCTGCCGGAAGCGTGGACATGGGCGAGAGTGTGCGGAGCGTTCGCATGCTTGTCAAGGCGAGTCGAGTGCACGAATCTTCGACTGTCCTTGACGCGTTCGCACGGGTGCCCTACACTTCTTGCTTCCCTTCGGCGCACGAAGGCTCAAGGGAAGCCCTGGGATCCTGGGATTCCGGCGGCTCCGGTTGGGCATTACCTTTTTGGGGGTGAGCCGACAAATGGCCACCATTGCTGCGAATACGTACAACTTTAAACTCAGCTTCTCGACGACACTCTGTCCGGAGTGGACGGCGGCGGCGATCATCGACGGCATGCAGTCGTACGGCTTCGAGGGCGTGGAGTTCTGCCTCGGGAAGAGCCACCTGCACGGCGTGGAACTGGACAGCCCGGCCGATCTGCTTGCCGACGTACGCAAGCAGTTCGACGAAGCCGGCACCGCGATCTCCTGCTTGGCCACGCATAACGTGATCTCGCATCCGGAGCACGATACCCGGGTCAAGATCGTCGAAGGCCTCAAGCAGTGCCTGCGCGTGGCCGATCAGTTGGGCGCGCCGTTCGTGCGCGTCTTCGGCGGCGAAGTCCCGGCCGGCTTCGAAGTCACCGGCGTAGTCGATTACATCGCCGAAAGCTTGGGCGAAGTTGCCGAGTTCGCCGAAAGCCAGAAGGTCCGCAGCATGATTCTCGTCGAGACCCAGGGGCTGCTCAGCCATTCCAAGTTCATTACCGAAGTCCTCGATCAGGTCTACAGCCCCAAAATCGGCGTGCTCTGGAATACGCTCAACCCTGTGCGCATGCTGGAGAAAGTCGAACAGACCTACGACCGCATCGGTTCCAACGTGCGGTTCGTGCACCTCGCCGACGGCCAGTTCAACGAAGACCGCACCAAGATCTCCCTATGCGATCCGGGCGAAGGCATGGTGCCCATGGAGCGCGTGGTGGATCTGCTGCGCGCGGGCCTGTACCGCGGCTACCTCTCCATCGAGTCGATGCATGCGGAGCCCGATCCGGACGAGTTGCTCCCGAAGTATTCCGGTTATTTGAAACAGATCGCAGGACAACAGGAAGAGTAATCGGCCGGACCGCGGGAATCAGACCTCCCCGAGTCCTGTTTACAACCTCGCGCCCTTCCCGTAGGGTGATGCCCGGTTCGCCGCGTGGCGAGACGTTTATCCGGGCAACCCTGGAGCGTACCAACCCGAGATGAGCACCCCCGTGGCACGCCCGCTGAGCGTGGCCATCGTCGGCGCCGGCCCCAGCGGCTTTTACGCTGCCGAAGCGCTGCTCGCATCGGGCCGCGAAGTCCGCTGCGATGTCTTCGACCGCCTCCCCACACCCTACGGGCTCGTGCGCGGCGGCGTGGCGCCCGATCACCAAAACATCAAGAAGGTCGTGGCGCTGTACGAGAAGATTGCGCGCAAATCCGGCTTCCGCTTTTTCGGCAACGTCCGCCTGGGCCGCGACCTGCAGACCGCCGACCTCTTCGCCGCTTACGACGCCGTCGTCTACGCCGTCGGCAACGAAGACGACCGCCCGTTGGGCATTCCCGGCGAAGAACTGGCCGGGAGCCATTCGGCCACCGAATTCGTCTTCTGGTACAACGGGCATCCCGACTACAAGCACCTGCGCTTCGACCTGAACGTCGAGAACGCCGTGGTGGTCGGCATCGGCAACGTGGCGATGGACGTCGCCCGCGTGCTCGCGCAAGATCCCGAAGACCTCGCCAAGACCGATATGCCGCGCTACGCCGTCGATGCGCTTCGCGCAGCCACGAAACTCAAACGTATTTACGTCCTGGGGCGCCGCGGCCCCGCGCAGGCGGCCTTCACGCCCAAGGAAATCAAGGAATTGGGCGAACTGAAGCACGCCGACTTGCTCTTCGAGCCCAACGAAGCCGCTCTCGATCCGCTCAGCGCCGCGTGGCTCGAGCAGTCCAAGGATCCCAACGCGCTCAAGAACATGGAGTACGTGCGCGAACACGCCCACGACGCGGCCGAAGGCAAGCCGCGGCGGATCCACATGCGCTTTCTGGTCTCGCCCACCGAATTTGTGGGCGATCCCGACGGGAGGCTGGCGCAGGTCCGGATCGAGCGCAACGTGCTCCAGGAAGACGGCAAGGGCGGGCTGCGCCCGCGCGGCACCGGTACCTTCGAACTCCTCGATGCCGGGCTGGCCTTCCGCGCCGTGGGCTACCGCGGAATCCCGATTCCGGGCGTACCCTTCGACGCGCGCAGCGGCACCGTACCCAATCGCGAAGGGCGCGTCCTGGTCGAAGCCGGCAAGCAGGAGGCCGTCCCCGGCGCCTATGTCGTCGGCTGGGCCAAGCGCGGGCCTTCGGGGCTGATCGGGACCAATAAGCTCGATTCGGCGGCGACCGTAAAGGCTTTGCTGGACGACTTCCCTGTCGGCGCAGCCGGACCAAGTGCGTCCGAACAGAAACAGCCCGAGGCCATCGTGAGACGGTTGCGCGAACGCGCCGTCCGCTATGTGACGTTCGAAGATTGGCTGCGTCTGGATGCCGAAGAACTCCGCCGCGGCGCGGCCGCGGGCAAGCTGCGCGAGAAGTTCACCGATATCGCCGAGATGCTGGCGTTTCTGGACCGGCAGGGCTAAAGCCCAATCGCCAAGCACGCAAGCAGGGGAACGGTTCTAAGATCGGTCGCTCGCACCCTTGCCTCGCCGGTACGGCTACCGAGCTCGTACTACCATTCGCCAGTTGGCGTGCTTTATCTTGGCGTCTTGGCGGTTAACGGCGCGCTTATTGCCCGCGCACCTGCGGTAGTTCGATCGTCTTGGTGCCTTTCACGATCAGGACGAACGGGCCGCTTTCGGTGATCTGATACGAGGTCTTCTTCTCTTTCTTCCCGTTCACCTGGATCTCCAGGTTGTTCTTCATCACCGAGACCACGATAGCGTCCTTCGGATAACCATCGGGCATCGGGCTGGTGTGCGCCTTGTACGGCTCCCAGTTGCTCCCGCCGCCCATCGTCCACATCTCCGAAGGCGCGTAGATATCGACCTTGTTGCCCTTCACGAGCGCGCCGAAGCCGGATGCCGAGCCGCTGAACGAACTGCTGTAACCGGGAAAGCGCCGCATCTCGGCGGCCTCGGATTCGGACTGTTTGTTGTTGCGGCAGAAGAGCGACACCTGCCCGTCCGCG